>CAMVEX010000018.1 GCA_947166625.1 uncultured Clostridia bacterium | reverse complement strand
ATTAAAATTGACGGCGCTGCCGTTGAAGCTGCGGAAAAGGCAGACGACAACACCGTTAAGCTCACTCTCTCGGCAGACGGCGTTAAGAGTGTGAACGATTTTGCCGACCTCTTTGGCAAAAAGGCAATGACGATTGGTGATTACGAAACCACTGTTTCTGTTTCACAGGCAAGCTTTTATCCCGTTTTCGACTATGTTGAAGCGGACGGCGATAATCTAAAATTAACGCTCAAGCTCTATGCAAACAGCGGTACGTTTGATAAAAATATCAAAGCCGAGGCTGTTGCCTTTGCTGACGATTTCAAAGACGCAAAGGTTGAGTCAATTAAGGTTGACAGCGACACGGTTGCTACCCTTATTCTTTCCGTTCCCGCAAACGGTCAGACTACGGAAACCTTCAAAATGAACGGCACCGTTACACTTGTTGCAGGCGCACTCACAAATGCGTGGGGCGATAAGACCTCAAAGGAAGCCTCATATAGCCGTAATTATTCCGGTGAATCCCTCGGAAGAGATGCAGGGGCAAGCGGCGTTTCTCTCAATGCCGATACGTTACTTGAAATTCAAAAATACACCCGTGGCTTGAACACTACCTTTGGTAAGATTTGTTATTACGGACAAATGGCGGGTTCTGTTTATTCTATCGCAATGTCCGTTTTAGAGGCAACGGGAATTGTTGAGTCCGACCACGCCAAGGTTATGAAAGAACTTGCGGAAATTAACAAAAAGCTTGATGCCGTTTTAGACAGCATTGAAGATGTAAGAATGGATCTTATCGAATTAGAGGATAATCAGTACAGAACGATGCTCATGGGTTATCAGGAAAATCTTGAGTATCTTGAAAACAAGCTTGATGATGTCAATAATGTTTTTGTCAGAGCCAGAAAGGATATGGCAAAAGAGAATGAAAAATATGCCGATATTGATTGGGATAATTTGACTGACCGGGAAGCTGCCGAATACAATCATGCATTATATACTTTTATAGAGAAAAAGATTAAAGAAGATCCTTCAAATTCAAATTACAAGGACTATGAAGACGATTCCAAAAAGTTAAAGGAAGCCTTTGAAACCGTTGCCTCTTCTATAAGGAGAGGCGGAGACAACAATCCCATCAGAATATATGATGAATTGTGTTCCGTACGTTATATGTTTGATTCTCAGGCATTTGACATAAGGCTTTCTCAAAGATTAGAGGCCGAAACTTTAATGACAAAGGCTGTAGCGGCACTTTCCGTCAGATATGACGCTGTTAATGACGATGACAATGCAAATTTTACGGGTGTAATCGAAAAATATAAAGCCTCATTAGCGGAACTTGACAAATTAAACGAGAATGTTCTCAGCGCCAAAGATGTTCAGGCGCATCTCGGAGAAGATAAGTACTCCCCGTATTGTTATGTATTAGGTTCTAAAGTTAAACTTATCAGCGTTGCAGAAAACTTTGGACTCCTGTACTTCGGTCCTTTGGTAGATCCTAAGGTTGATGTTTCAAAATATACAGCAGTGATGGATATGCTGCCAACCAGAACTTGGACTTCTCATGAACTTACCGTTTTTAAATCCAGAATTCACGGAACTCTGAAAAATGAATTTGAGTCGGCCGGCTTACCGGCAAATTATCCTCTTGCCATAAAAAGCGATAATAATGTTAAAAATATGAAAGACCTCAGTGAAACTACAAGCAACGGCAAATATATATCTGAAAGATCGTATGATGCGGTTTTCAGTGTTATTCCGCAAGACTCAAACACAGAGGTTGAACGATCACTGTCTATAATTGATAAGAGTTATTACAGCGTAAGTCCTTATCATCTTGGTATTATCAGCTCACGAAGTGCTAACGGTAAAGATGATTTTTATACTTTTGAAATGATTAATTAAAACCGTGGTAAAACAGTACAGCCCACCGCATTCTGCGGCGGGCTGATTCCTTATCTTTTATTCTGTCGGAATTTCCAAATCAAACGGCTCGATGTTTATTACATCCGCCGCGGGTGTTCTGTCGGGCAGAGGGTTTTCAAGAAGCTCGTCGTATGTGTATTTCATTCGCATAGTCGCCATATCGGAGTAATAGACATTTCCGAAAATATCCGTCGCAAAGAATACATACTGATACTCGCTGCCGTCCAGCGGCATTTCGGTAATATCTTTGTCAAAAGTGAGCTTCCCGCATTCAAACTCTTCGCCGTAAACATCCTTTACTGATCCGTCTTTGATTATTTTTTCGGTCAGCAGCCTGATCTTTACATCCTCGCTGATATTGTAACTCGTATTATCGGGTATCCCGTTCTCATCCGGACCTTTATGTATATCGGGGCCCACATAGTAACCGTTGTTGAATACGCTTTCATCCCACACAAATCCGTATTGAAGTGCGGCGCTGTCAACGCCCTTGAACGGTTCCTTATCGTAATTGATCCTGACGGGCGTTTCAAATTTAAGAAAATCATTTGTATTGCTCAGAGCGGTGCAATACATTCTTCTGCCCTTGAAGGCAAGGGTCACGCCTCTGAAATTGCTTTTGAAAACCATGTTGTCATAATCTTTATCAATATCATTATTTGTGCACAGGATATGGCGGGTCCCGTCGCTGTCGGTTTTCATCAGCATAAAATCAATGGCAGAGAGGTAGGAGTAACTCTCTTTGGTAAGCGATACGCAAAAAGCTCCGCTCTCGCTCACGCTGCCCCTGTCGATAAATTCGATCGGGATATCCGGCACATCACAAAAATGATTTTTGAGGAATTCGGTGTATTCTTTGCTGACGCTGAGCGATATATAATCTTCGACCTCCGCCTCGTTGTATGTTATCGGATAGTAGAATGAAACGCCCTCATTGTAGCGGTTGCCGCTGTTTACGATATAAGGAACGGCCTTGTCGAATGCGCTCATCAGATCTACCATAGACAGGCCTTCATCCCACGCCAGATCAAAGAAATTTACCATATCTACCATATTTGAACTGTCATCAAACGGATTATCCAAGCCGAATTTTTCGCAGTTTTTTGCTGCGGCGGTCAGGTGAGAGAAAAAGTTTTCGGTATTTGCCATTCTGTTCATAAAGGCGCAGCAGGCGTCAAACTGTTTCACAAGCTCATCCGAATTTGACAGGTCTATCAGAGACAGGGTGGAGTAAGTGTCTTTACCTGTTTTTTTACATTTATCCATAAAGGAATCGCAGATTTTTTTGCCTGTTTCTTCGCGAGAATCATCCGAGGCAAACGCCTCACACATCGCCTTGTAATCCATTCCGCCCGCAGGTATGATCTCTTCGGAGGCGATCATATAATCCGCATAGTCCTTCATTACAGAGACCGCCTCGATCGTTGCCATCAGGCAGGCGTCAAAGGTGATAAAATCAAATTTGCCTTCGGACTTTGCAGAATCGAGCGCCTCCTTCAATTCGCTCAGCGACAGAGAATCAAAGGAATAATTTTCATCGAAGCATACGCCCTTTGCCGAGCCGCCGCCGTGATCCCAAAGCACGAGCATATTACGCTCGGCGGGGTAATTTTTCGATCCCCATTTTAAGAAATCGCCGAGTGTTTCGCTCTCGCCCATATTGCCGTTCGGCAGCGATTCGATAAGATTTAAGCTGCCGTCTTTAACTTCATAACGCTGAAGAGCGTTGTTGTCTATATCGTGAGAGCGCCATGTCGCGGCGCCGCCGGTCTCAATAACTATATTTACATCGTCACCGACTGACGCCGTGAGCAATTCGTCAATGTTTTTCCCGGCAAGCCCCTGCTTTGTTTCCAGATTGGAGCCGCACATATATATAAACAGTGTTTTTTTGCCTGAAGCTTTATTGCCGCAGCCGCAAAACAGAGTGAGCGGCAATATGAGTATCATTACAAATGAAATAAGTCTTTTCATTCCCGGCGCTCCTGCTGATTCATTATTTCGGTGTCACGATTATATCACATTATTTTACGTTATTAAAGCATAAATCCTCAGATGAACCGGGAAAATTTCAAAAGTCAATTAAATGATTTATGCAAAGAGAAGGATTTTATCTTCAAAATCATTGCATATTTTGTAATAATGTGCTAGAATAACCTGGTGAAAAATGAAAAGGAGAGTTATTATGCCGGTATCACCGATTTCAAAGGTTTTTTGCAGGACTTATCAGGCAGGCTTCAAGCTTGTAATGGGTACGGATTTCTTCAATTGGAAAGAGCCCGTTCTTCTCGAGGGCCCCGGCTCGATCAGAAAACTTCCCGCTCTTGTCAAATCAAAGGGGATAAGCTGCGTTCTCGTTGTCACCGATAAAGGCCTCACCGGTCTTCATCTGCTCGATTCTCTTTATGAGGAGCTTGATAACGCGCGCGTTCAGTATAAAGTGTTTGATGATGTTCAGCCCAATCCGTCCATAGAGAATATCGAGGCGGCGAGAGACGCTTATTTAAGAGGCGGTTGCGAAGCGATCATCGCGTTCGGCGGCGGCAGCCCGATGGATTGCGCCAAGGCTGCGGGCGCGAGGGTAGCCAATCCCAATACCAGTGTTCGCAAGATGCGCGGCCTGCTTAAGATCCGCAAGCCCCTTCCTCCTCTTTTCGCCGTTCCCACCACCGCGGGCACAGGCTCCGAGGTCACTCTCGCGGCGGTAGTTACCGATGAAGAAACTCATGAAAAAAATCCCATAAACGATCCGAAGCTTCGTCCCGGTTATGCGGTGCTCGATCCCGAACTCACCGTCGGGCTTCCTCCACATGTTACATCGACCACCGGTATGGATGCTCTCACTCACGCCGTTGAGGCTTATATCGGCAGAAGCAACGTTGCCAACACCGAGGAATTCGCCAAGAAGGCCGTAAGGCTCATCTTTGATAATATTCAGACCGCTTATAATGACGGCAAGAATATCGAGGCGCGCGGCAATATGCTCAAAGCTTCCTATTACGCGGGTATGGCGTTTACCAGAGCTTATGTCGGCTATGTTCACGCCATCGGCCACAATCTCGGCGGATTCTATCATATTCCTCACGGCCTCGCCATGGCGGTCATTCTTCCCTATGTCCTCGATTATTACGGTGAAGAGGCTCAGGAGCGCCTTGCTCAGCTCTACGATGTCGCCGGATTTGATTCCACCGGTCTCACTCAGGCTCAGAAGGCTCAGGGCTTCATCGCCAAGGTCAGAGAGTATAACGCCGCTATGGGTATTCCCGAGCATATTGACGGCATCCAGATGAAGGATGTTCCCACCATTGCTCAGAGGGCGCTCAAAGAGGGCAATCCTCTCTATCCCGTGCCCAAGCTTATGGGATTTGACGAATGCGTAATGCTTATCAGACAGATAGGAAATCTTAAATAATAAACTGAACGGGAGGTTTTTCAAAACCTCCCTATTTTAAGGAATTGATTCAATGTTTTATGATGTGATAATTGTCGGCGCAGGCCCCGGCGGTATATATTCCGCCTATGAACTGATTACAAAAAATCCCGATATAAAGATTGCCGTGTTTGAATCGGGCAACGCCCTCTCAAAGCGTAAATGCCCCATTGACGGCGATAAGATAAAGAGCTGTATCGGCTGCAAAACCTGCTCGATCATGAGCGGCTTCGGCGGAGCGGGTGCGTTTTCGGATGGTAAATATAATATCACCAATGATTTCGGCGGCACCCTCTATGAATATATCGGCAGAGATAAAGCCATAGAGCTTATGAAATATGTCGATTCGATAAATATGGCAAACGGCGGGGAGGGGACCAAGCTTTATTCCACCGCCGGCACCTCATTCAAAAAGAAATGTATAGAGAATAAACTCACCCTGCTTGACGCTTCCGTTCGCCACCTCGGCACGGATAAGAATTATGTGGTGCTCGAAAATCTTTATTCTCTACTCAAGGATAAAGTCGATTTTCATTTCCTCACCCCCATTAAATCCGTCAAAAAGCTTGATGACGGCTATGAGGTGGATTATGAGGGCGGCTCGGCACAGGCGAAATACTGCATTATTTCGGTCGGCAGGAGCGGCAGCAAATGGATGCAGACGGTCTGCGAAGATCTTGAGATCCCCACCGAATCCAACAGAGTCGATCTCGGAGTCCGCGTTGAACTGCCCGCAGTCGTTTTTGAAGGCATCACCGATGAGCTCTATGAGGGCAAGATAGTTTACAGGACCCAAAAATTTGAAGACAGAGTGCGTACCTTCTGCATGAATCCTCACGGCGCAGTTGTCAATGAGAATACAAACGGAATCATCACCGTAAACGGTCACAGCTACGAGGATCCGTCCCTGCAAACGGAAAATACGAATTTTGCCCTGCTTGTCAGCAAGCATTTCTCGTTCCCCTTCAAAAACAGCAACGAATACGGCGAGAGCATTTCGCGCCTTTCCAATATGCTCGGCGGCGGTGTCATCGTCCAGAGATTCGGCGATCTCGAAAGAGGCAGACGCTCCACGGTGCAGAGGATAATCGAGGGCAGCGTCAATCCTACCCTCAAAGCCACTCCGGGCGATCTGAGCCTCGTTCTTCCCAAGAGGATTCTTGACGGAATAATCGAGATGATCTACGCCCTCGATAAGATCGCGCCCGGCACCGCGAATGACGATACCCTCCTTTACGGGGTCGAGGTCAAATTCTATAATATGGAGGTCAAGGTCGATAATAACCTTGAATCCCCGCATAAAGGTCTTTATGTTATCGGCGACGGCAGCGGCGTCACTCATTCGCTCTCTCACGCCTCCGCCAGCGGCATATATGTCGCCCGCCGGATTTTGCAAAATGTGACCTCAGCAGATAAAATATGATTTTTGCTCTGTGATTCTGATTATTTGCAAATCTTATACATTGTAGGGCGACAACCTGTCGCCCGCTTTTTTATTGTCACCCGATACTGATTGCGAAAGGTAAATGTGCCCCATCCCGGGAATGAACGATTATTCTAAGTGCGTATTTTCAAGGATATACAGAGCATCGTAGGGGATGGTCTCGCCTGTCGGCTCGGTCGGTGCTTCTGCCTGCGGCAGAGGTCTCCACCGGAGACCCGCACCCCACGGCATCCCGTCATCAAGGATATGCGGAGCATCGGCCCTCTCCGAGACCGGGGGCGAACCGCCGAAGCGCCGCCAGTGGCGGATGAAGCGAAGCGGTGAGGTGAAGAAACAAGGAGCAATGCGCAGCGCTTCAAGCAAGCAGTGCGACTATGTTTCTGAGGGGGCAGGTGCCCCGAAGGGGCGGGTGTGGCGATATTTATACACACCCGTCACCGATTGCGGAAGGGTGATGTGTTTCATCCCGATAGTGAGCAATCGCTAAGAGCGTGCAAATCTAATACCTAACACCTGACATCGTAGGGTGCGACAATCTGTCGCCCGTCACAAGGATATGCAGAGCATTTGCCCTCTCCCAACTGTCATTTTGAGGAGTGAAACGGCGAAAAATTTGATTCGACATCCGACATCTGATATCTGATATCTGAAATCTATTTATATTTTCACTCTCTCAAAAATCATTTCCCGAATAATCACGATATTTGAAAATAATGCTTGACAATTTCCTTATCTGTGATATAATACCATTTGTTGACAGGCGGATCATCCGCCGCGATAAATTGAATATCCGGGTGTGGCGCAGTTGGGAGCGCGCTTGACTGGGGGTCAAGAGGCCGTGAGTTCAAGTCTCGCCACTCGGACCATAAAAAACCGTCTCGAATCCTTGATATATAAGGATTTCGGGGCGGTCTTTTTGTTTCTTGCTTTGTGGCCGAATTTAGACTTAAATCAAGAAAATTCAAGAAGATTTAAGAAAATTAGCGACAAATTAGCGACAAATTCCGTCCGACATAACGGACTGATTTATTCATAGACTCTCCTTTTCGTAATAAATATGTTTTCTCTGATATTCTGCATAAGCCTTTTCAACCTGTGCGCCTTTACTATTTTCCCAGCCCTGAAGCAGAAGCACGGCGTCAGCCGCTTCAAGCATTGCAAGACATATCGGCATGTATTTTTCGCGAGACAGTCCCTCCGGCAGCGCCGCCGGGTTCAAAACAATTTCGCCCTGCTTACTCAAAAGCTCTTCCGCTGTTTCAAATTGTTCATGATACCGGGGATTTCCCGTTATCCTTCCGCTCAAATAAATAATCATGATTTCTCGTTTAATATCCTTTCGTCATAAATACTTTCGATATTATCAAGCCTTATTGTCAATTCTCTGCCGTTCTCAAGCAGGGCGACAATCGGGTGCTCACCGTCAATGACCTCAATATTTATAACGCCGCTGATCCGCTTTTCGGTCTTGCCGTTGTTATAATATATTGTCATTTTTTGACCGCCTTTTCAAATTTACTGAATTTTCTCACCTCGCATAAAAACACAAAAATAGTTTCATAATGTTTAAGGTTTATATGTCTAACCGCAATTTCAGTTTCTAACGAATTTTGCGGAATCAACAGCGGCGGTCTTGTTTCGTCAGCAAAAATCTGATGAGGTGGATGATAGCGATAATCCGTCCCGCTTACAAAGCGATTGTCTTTTTTTCGCCGAATTGCACAATAGTAATTCATTCTAACTTACCTCTCATATCCGCCCCACATTCTGAGCAGAATTTGGAAATTTTTCTATCTTCCATATGACCACAATATGGGCAGTGAGCGATTTGTTTTCTTGTGTAAGTAATTTTTTGCCGAGCGGTTTCTTTAATTATCCATTCTCCGCGTTTTAACTCTGCAACATCAGCGGCAAACTTTTCGTCAAAATGCCAGCAATGCCAGTGACTTCCTCTTTTTTCGGGGCAAGTTTCACGGTTGCGGCAGAAAGAACATTTACCGTGAACCCTTTCTGCGTTTATGTATTTAGGCATTTTGATTCTCCCAATCTTTTTTGATAATTTCAAAAGCTTCTTCCGCCGTCATAACCCTCGGATTGCCTTCTTCATCTGCACCGAGCTCGCTGTATGATTCAAGCAATCCTTTTTCACAACCATAAGAGCCATAGTGAAGAATACAATCGAAAGCTCTCGTCCCGTCAGCTCTATAATAGTTGATTTGATTTCGCATATATTTGCCAGCTTCGCCGAACATCTTAATATTGTCAGCCATAAATTCTGTATACGCATATTGAACTATATGTTGAAACGGAATTTTTGCTTCAAGCAACATTTTTATTAGTTTTTTCATTTCTCCAAATTGTCCGTTCATTATCATTTTCACCAATCCTTTACACTTAATTTGTAAAAATCGTTCCCGTCATAAGAACACACTTTAATCTGTTGATTGTGCCACGATGAGCCGCCGTTACACCACGCTATGATCGGCTCGGTGGTTACCACGACATGACTATAAAATACATCGGTAACAGCCCGCCTTACTCGGTCGTTCGGCTTCCGCGTGTAGTGTTCACCATAAAGCGCTCTGATTGAAGCTATATCGTAGGGGTTGCCCTTCCGCTTCTCTCGGATGATCTGATTGCGGATACATTGAGCGACAGCAACACATCCCTCGTAGGAGCCGTAGCCCGTTTCATTCATAACGACGCCGCATATTTCGTTGTATTCCGCCGCCGTGATATAAACCTCTTCGCCGTCATCATATCGGAACGCTGCCGAGTTAATCTGTGAGGTCGGAGCCGGATTTTGTGAGGTTTCACTGATTTTTGCCGTTGTTTTTACTTGCACAGAGCTTTCAATTTTGGTTGTTTCCGTCTCGGATTCCTTATCTGTTAAGGCTTCTGTAATTTGCGTGTAACTTGCAGTCGCTTGCAGGGTAGTCTCGGTCCGCAGCTGTGAGGTTTCCTCATAGTCATTTACCTTTTGACAGGAAAGAGCGAAAATCAGCGTAAAAGTGATTAAAAAAGTTACAACAGTTTTCATATTGACCTCTTTTCAAGAATCTCACCGACTTTTTCGAGCCCCGCCCGGTGGTATTTTTGCACTGTGCTCTTCGATAGCAGGAGTTTACGCTCGATCGCTCTGAGTGAAAGACCGCCGATATAATGAGCCTCGAGAATGGTCCGCTTTTGGCTTATCTTCAGCTTGCTCAGTGTTCTTTCGATATCGGACTGAAGCGCTCGGCTCCGGGCAATCTGAGTTCTGACATAATCGTTCTCGGGCAGCACGGACATAGCTTTGATATTTTGTGCCGCGACCTGGTATCCGGATAGATACTTTTTTACTTCTTCAATCTGCAAGTTTATATCCGCCTCCTTCTGCCGGCAGGTCAACATCGTCCAGAGGGACTATTATGAGACAGTTCCTGCGGCTGTTTTGGATCAGCTCAATGGAATAAAAGAATCCGTCTTTGTCCGAATATTGAAGATAAAGACCGTGAGGAATGTATTCGGCGCCGTTATACTGAATCATAACTCGGCGCTTCATACAGAATTTCGCCCGTCTCAATGCTTCTTCGAGTTCAGCTTTTTCCATTCTCATAAGTCAATTACCTCGTCATAATCGGTTTCGTCCGGCTCCGGATCATCCGGCAGCTCTATGATTACGTATCGGCACTTGATACCGTTCACCCTTGTTGAATGAGTTGTACGTCCATCTTTTGCCTTCCGGATATATCCTTTTTTCGCCCAGGTCTGAGCTACCGAAGACAACTCGAATCCGGCTCGCTGTAATTCGTCCTTGAGCACGGTAGCGTTGAAATACACGGCTCCGTCTTTCTCACCGCCCCATATCTCTCCGCGATTATCATCAAGGTGAAATTTAGCGTAATTTTTCGCAATAATATCGATAATGAACGAATACGCCCTTTCTGCGATGCTGATTTCTTCGCGCGAAGCAATAAACGGCATCACCTCTCTGAAACTGAGCGGCTTTTCATCCTGCCAAAACAGTTCTCGGGAGAGTGTGTCCGCCAGAAGAATCGCTGCCATTGCCGCGGCCTGTTTTGGCTCGGTTTCTGCCGCTTCGGCGAGCGATGTCATCATATTGTTATACTCGAATCTGAGCGACTCCGGATTTATCGCTTGCAGTTTCTCAATGAAGAGCTTTCCGGCGTGGCCGTAATTATCCTCAACGAAGTTTACCGCCGTGTTTCCGTTTTCGATAAGCTCCGAGTCAACCTCGACCTCAATGCAACGGTTTTTCACACCGGCGCCAGAGTTCGGACGGGTGCATTTATCTTCCCCGGTAAATAAAAAGGCGCATTTCCACCGTTTGGTTTCGGCTGCCTTTTGGCCGTCAATCATCCTGCCACGGTCAACGCCCTCGGTGCATCGCATAATGAGTTTATCGTAATTATCAAATCGCTCCTTAATGGTTTGCAACTCGTCACCGGCAAACGGCAGCGAGTTAAGAAAAGCTGCCTGTCCGATCAGAGCGTTCTGCGTCATATTCAGAGTGCGCACGGTAGCGCCCATCTTCGGGTTTCCCCAGATTGACATTGCTATCATAAGTGCGACGGTTTTGCCGGTCCCGGTCTTCCCCCAGAGATGAAAAACAAACGGCAGCGCTCCGATCTTTTCAAGCAGTACCGAGGCAAACGATGCACCCATCGCGAGACGGACTGCGATATTCTTACGGTATTTTGCCGTATTTTCGCACCAGGGCCCGATTTTGCCTTTTTTGGTAAAAGCCTTGAAAAGATACCGGTTTGATTCTTCACCGTCAAAAACCGCCTCTTTATCGTAGGGAATAAATAAATTCTCATGCCACCCCATTTGGGAATATGCCGTTGAAAAAGGGAGCGGATTCAGGTTTATGACATCACTGAGATACTGCACGAGCTGACCGCTCGATTCGGAAGTGACCTCAATGCCCTGAGAGGCGAGCTTCACGATGTTTGCTTTCGCGGCGATTTGATTTCGGTCAACGATTATGTATCTTGTCTTACCGTTTTTCCAAAATTGAAGCCGAACCTTCTCGGTACCGCTGCTTCGATTCTCGAGGATCTCAACAGGCTGAATCGGACTGCGCGAGGCGAACAGCTTCGATGTCTTTTTTCGGATCCCGTTCCGATCAGCAATCCATTGGCCGCAGTTGAGTGACTGCCAACCGTCAAGCCCGAAATTCGTCGTATGATTGAATTCGGCTGTGTCGTTATATTCGTCGAGATCGCTTTCAACGGATTCGAGGTAAGCCTTATACTCCGCGCCGATATCCAGCGCCCTGGCACGGTTGAGGATCAGACCTTTGACCCGGTGAAACTCCGAACGGCTCTCAATGGCATAGAGGGCGTCGGTCAGAGCTTCGCTGTAGAGATCTTCGGTTGTAAGATTTTTTATTTCGGCGGCTTCGATGCCGACCAGCTCATAAGACGCCATCCGGATAGCCCTCTTTATCGTTGAAATTATCAATTAAATAACTGTAATAATCCCTCATTATTCTCGCTCTTGCCGCTTCAATGGTGTCCGGAACGGGGTGATCTATTACGATCCGGTCACATTCGGCAAAAAGGTCATTCAGCATACTGCGCTGCGCTCTGATCCGCTCGGCCTGAGTCCGCTCACTGCGGATTCGGGCTCTTGTTTTGTTCGCCGCTCTCATTGCAGCGAGATCGAGCCGCTCATCGAAGGGGAGACCGAGGCCGAATTCACGATTTATCCATTCCATTGCCTGCTTGAAATCAAGATGCTGGTAAAGCTGAACGAATTTAATAACATCGCCGTGAGCTCCGCAGCCGAAGCATTTGAAATGATCGTCCCAGACTTTGAGCGATGCCGTTTTTTCGCCGTGAAACGGGCACTTGATATAATTTCCGCGCCCGACCTCGAATCCGTAATGATTGACAAGCTCGGTGACCGTGACGGAATCTTTCAGTCTATCGATGTTCTCATAATAATGAGCCGCCATTTTTACCCTCCAGCAGTTCTATAATCCTCTTACCGGTCTGATTTTTATCGCAAAATTCAATCTCGAAATCGTAAGTGAGCATCATCCGGCTCAGAATAACAAAGAGCCTCGAGCCGCTCATCGCAAGGGGAGACTCCTGAAGCCGGGGATTTTCCCAGTTTTTTACGTCTTCAAGAGTTTTGATCCCTTCACCGTGTTCGCAGAGAATTATCAGATGCTGGCCGAACTCCCGCGCTCCGGAAAGCTCGTGGATAAATCGCTTTTTATCTGTGAGCGGCAGCCCGTCGGCGCCTTTTTTGATTTTGCCGTTTGTGTCTTTCTTCGGGACGTCCGAAAGGCTACTGCAGAGCTCAAGAAGATTCTGCTTGCGGTCGATAACAATATCCGGAGTATCCGGGCTTGCGTAGTCGCCGAAAGGCAGCTTCGAGCGTATAAAATTAACCCCGCGTTTCCTGAATTCGTTCTCGATGAGTACGGTTGCTTTCGGCTTTTCGCGGGTGTCGATTTGAATTCTCATTATTACCTCCAAAAAGTGAGGAGCAGGCGCCGGGCATTCGGGTGAGCTACATTCGATCTGTGCACAATTCACCTGACGCCGCCCTCGTATCGCTTATGGGCTCATTTCTGCCCTTGCGTTAAAACGGCAACGAATCGTCATCGTCTATCTCTTGGAAATCTCCCTCATCGGGTTTGATATCAAGAGCCGATGTCGAATAAGTCTGCGGCTTATCGGTAACAGTTCCGCTCTCATTCTTTGAGCCGCAGAATGACACGCTGTCAACAAGGCAGTAGTCGCTGTATCGGGTCTCGCCGTCTTTATCATATTTCTCGTGGCGCCATTCGCCTTCGAGCTGAATCATAGAGCCTTTGCCGAAATACTTATAGACGAAAACGGCGGTCTGACGCCAGGCGGTGCAACTTATGAAATCCGCCTGCTTCTCTTCGCCTTTTTTGGCAAATTTGCGGTCGCAAGCCACAGTGAATCTGCAATATTCTGTTCCTTCGCTCGTTGATCTCATATCCGGAGCGGCAGTGAGCCGCCCCATCAGAATCACTCTGTTATAACTCATAAGCGTTTAATTCCTCCCAGGTTGTAGGCTTTTCAAGTTTTTTTGTCTGCCGGCAGACTTCACAATGCCCGCAGCGCTCCGGCTCGATGATCCCGTCCTTAATGAACTGATATCGCCTCACATCGGCTTTGAATAGATCAAGCTGAACGTCAAGAACCTCCTGCGGTACCTCGAAGATACCGAAATCCGTCGAAACTTCTTTTGTGGCGGCCGCAATAAAGAACGGGAGCCGTTTGCCGGTGTTCTGGAAAACGATCTCCTGATAGACCGCGCCCTGCAGATCATATTTCCACGCTTCAATGAAATTCAGACGGCCTTCTCCGGGAACATAGATCGGCTTGAAATCTCTCATCACCTTGAGATCGACGATCATTCTGCCGGCGTGGAACGCATCGATTTTACATTTGACGGGGATTTCTTCGATCTCTCCGGTAAAAATAACCTGCTTCTCGCCGTTCATATAATCCATAAACATCGGGTCGGAGCTGATCCGCTCGATAATGGATTCGGCCTGAACAAAATCGGCTTTGAGGGAGCCGTCGCGCTTTCTGATTTCCGGATGCTGCGCGACAAAAAGATCAAGCGTGCCCTCAAAATAAGCGTCAACATAAGATCCAACGAGCAGCGCCGTCGATTCAGCGCGTGAATAATTGCCGTTAACTTCTTCCAGCGCGGCGAATTCACACTTACTGAATGCCTTAAACTGCGAGACGGACATATATTCACGGCTTGCCTCGCGGCCGTAATAATTGCCTGAATTCAAATTCATAATGCCGTCACCTGCATTTCTGTGTCGTCTGTGGTCCTGGTGGCGATGAACTGAATACCCTTTGCCTTGCATTTATCGTATAACCTCTTGCGGTTGACGTCGCTCAGGCGCTCGATACCGTCAATGAGAATGATCTGCAGGCCTGCCGGCTTCGATATTGCAACATCGACACAGAGGTCGAGCTTCTCACCGTCTGAAAGATTTGATATCGGCATACCGTTGATAAGCGGGATTCCGTCTTTGACCGTCAGACCGTCAACGGGAATTGTCGCCGTCTCGAGGATCTTGCCGGGAAGAGTGCGGGCGAGTTCGATCTTGCGGGTCAGCTCTTTGCTCGCTTCACCGAGCTGCTCAACATCTTCCGCGAGTGACATCATCCGCCTGTATTCGTTGAGGTGCGCTTTCATCTTTTCGGCGCCGTCAATTTCCTCCTGGATCGGCGCGGTGTCGATGAGTTCTTTATCGATATATTCCTCGGCGGTACCGATGTCTTTATTCAGCTGAGCAACGGCCGCTTCATATTTCTGGTTTTCGATTTCAATCTTATCTTCAAGGATCCCGTCGAGAGATCCGATTTTATCGTTTGCGGCTTTGATTTCCGCTTCGAGGCGGGCAATCTCGGCCGTCAGATTCGCGCGTTCCTTCTCGATGGACTTCCTGTGATGGCTTATTGCAAGGTCGCGGTCCGCCGAAAGCCCTCTCATTTTGCCATCATAGCTCGATTTGAACGCTTTTGCCCTCTCGATGAGGTTGTTACTATGCTGGGCTTCGTTGAGGCGCCTGTAGGCTCCGGAAACGTCAAAATGCTCCCAATGATCCGCGTCATAATGCTTGGGTATTGTCTGCGCGATTTCCTCGATGAACGCCTCTTTGTTTCTTATATCGCGGTTAATATCCTGGCGGCGTCGGAAATAGTCGCCGTTTTCCGCCTGGATGTCATTGAGCACCTGGAGAATATTCTGATCGTAATTCACGCCCTCGGGGATCTCGCCGAACTGCTCACGGATCCAGTTAAGATCCCAGTCAAATTCAATGAGGTCGAGAATCGTGCGATTCTGCTCTTTCTTGGGCATCTCGATGAATGCGACGGGATTGACCTGTAACTCGGTGAAAATCGTCTTGAGGAAGCTCTCGGGGCTCGTCACTGCGTATTTTCCTTCTTTGACCGACTTATAATCCGCCTGGTTTCGTCTCTTCATACGGTTGATCGTCAGCCCTGTGTCTGTCTCAATGAGGATCTCGCCCTGATCCTCGCCGTCTCTGATGATCAGATCTCTGTCGCTGTCATTTTTCAGCGCGTATCTGATCGCGTCGATCACCGAGCTTTTGCCGGCGCCGTTTGTGCCGGTTATCTCGACCGATTTGCCGTCGAGCTCGCATTCCTTGATGCCGAAAAGGTTTTTAATTCTGATTTTCGTTATTTTCATTCGTCTTTTCCTCCGTCTTTGCCTTATCTCTCAGCTCCGCCCAGTGAGTGGCGCAGAGCATTTTTCCGTATTTTTTCTGCGTATTCATTGCGATATCGCGAGCGGTCAGTTGCCCTGCCGGCGTGATCTCTTCGCCGCACGCTGCACAGATATAAGTGTCTTCCTTCGGCATATAAGGCCTGATCCTGAGCGCTTCGACCACCTCGCCGAACGCTTTGACCTGAGCGACATAGAGCTGAATCTTTTTGCCGACCCATTCCTCGATATACGGGGTCGAATAGATCTTCGCGATCGTTTTCGCGTTGGTAACATTGAGGATCATCGGCTTGACTTTATCTTTGAAGTGAATGACGGTGCAGTCCTCTTTCTTGCCGTCGGGTCCGATGACCGTTTCCTCTCGGACATAATCTATCGTTACTACGAGCTCCTGCCCTTCTTCGAGAGCGTAAGCCCCGAGATAATCCGGATTCGTCAGTTTCTTCCAGTGTGTCATTTTTTTACTCTCCAATCTTCGTGATATATGTGTTGCCCGATCCAGAGCGCCACCTTCGGGCGGATCTTAAACCAAAGTTTTTCGACGGCTGCATAAGCCAGGACACCGGCAATGAGATACACGGTGAACGCGACTCCGAAGCTGAATAGCGCAAGATTTACTGTCAATGTAATCATAAAAAATCTCCTTCGATCACGACTGTGCTTTCCTCCGTAACGCTGTAATCATCAACCAGCGCCGACAACATCGCGTCGGAATGGAAGAAGTCGCGGATTTCTTCAAGCGTGTCAAATCTGAGTTCTGCCACGAGGTTGAGAATGTAGCCGGTCGGGATCTTATCCACCACGGTGAATTTCGGCTTGGTTTTTTCATCTTCTACCGGCTTGATTTCGGCGCCGTCAAGAATCAGGTTGCTTTGTATCGGCTCGTCTTTCTCTTCGATCTTTTCAACCGGTTCCGGATCGGTGTTCTCCGGGATTTTTCCTTCTCGTTTGAGCTTCTGGTATTTTGCACTGAGCGTTTTTGCACTTCTGCCGAGGATCTTTTCGATCTCGCCGAACGAAGCGCCGGAGCTTCTCATAGATATGAGCATATCGATCTCGCTCTGAGTGTATGCGGTTTCTTTCCCGGACTTTTTCTTCACTCCGCCGCCTATGACGCCGTTATCCTGGAGCACTTGAAAAATGTCCGCCGGCTTCACTCCGTATTCCTTGGCGAGCTTTCGGACGGCATAATATTTGTCGTAATAGCTGCCGTAGATTTTTTTAATATAATCAATGTCAAATTTAACCATTTTGTCTCCTTCGTCTTGCCCTGAGCCGAAGACTGCAGGAACGGCGGTGAAAACCGGAGGGAACCGTAAAAGCCGCCGCGGATTGATGTTTAAGCAAATCATTTGGAGAGTAGTTCAATGAACAGACCCCGCAGCCTTCGATTCAAGGCAAGACTTGATTTTTATTTTTAAGTGTGATATTATGTTTTTGCAGTTGACGGGGTTTACCCGCCCGACCGTTCCGGTGTTGCCGCGCCGGGGCGGTCATTCTTTTTACCCTTGGCAAATTCAATCAGCTTATTCGGGCTGATGAAGAATGATCTGCGGCCGCTCGATCCTGTCACGCAAACGCCGAAGGGGAGGGAACCGCGCTCAATGCCGCTCCGGACAAATTCGAGCGATACCCCGAGATATTCCGCCGCCACTCTGACCGGCACATTTTTATAGCTCAGGATTTTGTCTTCTTCAGCCGACATCCTATCCGCTCTCCTTCCTTGTCGTATTGAGGCGGACCGTAGAAAGCGTTTATCACCGGGAGAAGATCTTCCGGAACATCGCAGAAATCTTCCCCGTCAACTCCGCAGAAGAAGAAATCACCGCAGATTATGTCACCGCGGCACCAGCGGTTCGGCAGTGAGCCGTTCAGCTTGCTTTCATCATTGCAGATCAGAATCAAGTTGCTCTGAAGCCGCACCACCTCAATGTAACCGCCGACCGTTTCCTGCAGGTCCTTCAGCTCGTTCTTAACCTCGGTGAGCTGCCCCGGTTCGCCTTGCTTGCATAAGTAGATTTGCATTATTTCAGTCACCTTCTTCCGAGTAAGTTACCTCGTTTTCCTGCTCTGAGAAAAAAATGTCTTCAATTGCTTTACCTATTAAGGGCGCCGTCAGGATTATTGTCATAAAGCCGGGTTCGTTGGCAACATCCTTAAAGTGTTCGCTGAAAGGAGCCTTAATGGCTGCACGGAGTATGTCTCCTTGTTTGATTGTTATTTCTTTCATATGATTTTTCTCCTTTAACTTGTTTTTGCTTCCGACATCGGCAGCGGCGGCATTCCTGTCTTGAAATGCTTGTCATAAGCCGCCCCGACAAGCTCTCTGTGGTTATAGCCGTATTCCTTTTCCGTCGCGCGATAAAGTTTGATGTAATATTCTTCCCGCTCTGCTCTTTTATCGGGCGGTATGTTTTCTTCGAGGATATACCACTCGAACGAATCGAAGCCGTATTTGTTAAAATCGAGTTGCCATTGAGTGAATGATGATACAACGATCCCAAACCCTCCGCTTTTTCGTTTACTTTCATGTTTTAACTGGCTGAAATGCGTTTGAACTCTCGTTTTGGCATTGACCGAAGAACCTATATAAATTCTTCCTGTCACCTTATTCCGTATCGCATAAACGCTTGCCGGTCTGTCACTTTTCAATTTTTCACCTCCTCTACACTTGTGTTTTTCACAAGTTGTTTAGCAAAAAAATAAGACGCAATATCGGAAACAGGAATATCTAATACTTCACAGATAGATAACATCTCAGCTTGACTGAATTTGCCGATGTTATTAAGCTTCTTACTTAAAGTTGTTCCGCTTATACCTATCTTATTTGCAAGAGCTTCTTGAGTTAATCCTTTTTCCTTAATGCGTCCCAAAAGTTTGCTGTAATCATACACTAGTATCACCTCCTAACATCGCCCATTATACGCTTGTGAAAATCACAAGTCAAGGGATTTTTGAAAAAAACTTGTGAAAAGTTTAATTTTCTTTCAAAAAACACTTGTGAAACGCTTTTCATTATGGTATAATGCGAACAAAGTGAGGTGTGTTATTGTGAAAAGCTTTAAGGATAGATTTAATGAAGCCCTAAAATTGAAAAACACCACCTGTGCACAAATTGCTCAAAAAACGGGAATATATGAAAGCACACTTAGTAATTATAAGAAAGGGAAATATGCTCCAAAGCAGGATAAATTAGAATTAATAGCAAGGGCCTTGAATGTTTCTATACCATGGCTTATGGGCGCTGATGTTTCTATCGGACAGTTTGAAATCCCCGATAATGATTCTGAAAATAATGTTAAGTCATTACGAGTAGAAATTGACGAAGATATTGATAAAGACGATTTGGTAACGATAACGGGTGTGATTCCAGTTTATGGCGAAATTGCTGCAGGAATATCTAACCTTGCAGAGCAGAGAGTAATTGATTATATCCCTACGGTAGTAAAAAATCCGTCCAAATATTTCGGATTGAAAGTCAAGGGTGATTCGATGATAAATGCAGGTATTCCGGACGGGTGTTATGTAGTCTTTTTGAAGCAGGAAACGGCGGAAAACGGTCAGATAGTAGCGTGCAGGGTGAACGGAGACGAAGCGACCCTGAAGCGATTCAGGCAGCAGGGCGATACGATTCTGCTCTCACCGGAAAATCCGAAGTATGAGCCGATAATCATTTCTGCGGCTGATTTTGAGAGCGGATATGCGCAGATACTCGGTGTCGCAAAGCAGGTTATTACAAAAATTACTTAAATAATGCAAAATAAGCGCGTTTTAATCTTTCCGGCAAAAATATACCCGAAAACGGCAAAACGGGCTCAGGAGCTCAATTTCGCACGAATTCGGGCAAAATAAAAAGAACGACCGCCGGTATCTTGCACATACCGACGGCCTGAATACCACCGAACAGAGGGGAACTCCGCAGGGTGATGATTCATTTTATCACCTTTTTATAACAAAATCAAGGGGATAAAGCGATGAAAAGAAATCCAAATAAATACGGCAGCGTTAAAAAGCTAAGCGGGCGCCGGGTCCGGCCTTTCGGGGCATATAAGCCGGCGCTGAGAAATACGGAAAAAGGATGCTACTGTCAAGAGCCGATCGGATATTATGAGACCCGTGAAGAAGCGATGCAGGCTCTCAATGATTGGAACAAGACGAGAGGAACGAAAACGAATTACACCCTCAAGGAACTTTATGAGGAGTGGAGTAAAAAAGCTTACAAAAAAATATCAAAAAGCACCGCGGACTGTTACCGTTCCGCCTGGAACTATTTGGCGCCGATCCACTCGATGAAGGTCAGAGAGATCCGCACCGGGCACTTCCAGGATATAATTGACGGCACCGAGAAGAGCTGGAGCACGCTGCATAACATCAAGGTTCTGTGCGGGCTGCTTGAATCCTACGCGATGCAGTACGATGTCATCGAGAAGAATTATGCCGAATTCATCGAGCTGCCGCCGAAACAGCAAGCCGAAAAAGAATGTTTCAGCGAAGAACAGGTCAGAATTATTGAGCAGGCCGCCAGAGAAAATATCCTTTGGAGCCGCGTGATAATGATTCTGATCTGCACCGGGTGGCGAATCTCAGAGCTGCTGGAACTCAAATGCGAAGACTACAACCTCACGGATCTGACTCTGATCGGCGGGAAAAAGACCGAAAACGGGAAGAACCGCACCGTGCCGGTTGAGTTGGGCATTAAACCGTATCTTGACGAGCAGGCAGCTCATCACGGTCCGCGTCTGATCTGTAAGCCCGGAAAAGACGGGTGGGAGCCGATCACTTCGGATTATTTCCGAAAATTCTGCTTCAAACAGACCCTTGACGCTCTCGGCATCCACAGATCCGACGGTTCAGACTTCACCCCGCACGCCACGCGCCACACTTTCGCTTCGATAGCGCACCGAGCCGGAATGGATCCGCTCGTGCTGAAAAAGATCATCGGTCACAGTCCGAAGGCGGATGTCACCGAAAAGGTCTATATCCACATCGACGACGAACAGCTCAGAGAGGGGATGGATCTGCTCGGGAAAATCTCTTAATTTATAAAATATACTATGCCGCTCCGTTCCGGGGCGGTCTTTTTTATACCGTGAGTGCAGTGATTGTCCCACAATCCCACATGGTGACCCACATTTTTCGGGCTTATGTGGGACACTTTCACCGAAGCCGAAAAGCCTTGAAAAATAAGGATTTATAATACCTTAAAATTTAATAATTTTCTATTTGTCCCACAATCCCACATCGAAACAGATAACCCCCTCATGTGCGCGCGCGCGTATACGCGCACGAATGTGACCCCCCTTGCGTTTCAGCGTGGGCATGTGGGACACCTTGATAAATAAGGGCTCAGAAGGTCGATTTTGCCCCACAAGTATGTGGGACAGGGGAAATTTGCAAATTTTATGTTTGTGCAAAATAATCCGCCTCGATGCCTGACCGAGACGGAAAAATTTGAAAAAAATCGATTTTTTTTGAAAAAAAGTGTTGACAAACCACACAAACGGTGGTATAATATAATCACAGCGAGGGGGTAAAACCTCAAGCGAGTATTATGAAAGGAAACAGGGCAATGGCAAAGAAAAAGAAAAAGCCCACCAAGCCCGATTACAAAACGCTAATCATAAGTGGCTTGATAGACCTCGTTGTGGGAATGCTGCTCATCCTTATCGATAAACTTTTCGATTAAAGAGCAGCGGTGCGGGAGAGGGCGACATCCTCTCCTTGCACCTCAATCCTACCACTTTTTCTTTACGTTGTCAAGAAAATTATGAAATCTGCGTTACTATTCTTCGGTGTGTTCTTGATTGTAGCAGGGACTGTAAAGCTCATCTACGGATTTATTAAAAAGGAGAATTAAAAAAATGACAATACTTGAAGCCAGGAAAAAAACAGAAATGACCAGAATTAAATCGTCTGAAGTTCTCGGAATACCTTTGAGAACTCTCGAAGAATGGGAAGCCGGTCGCCGTGATCCTTCCCCTTGGGCGGAAAGGCTTGTTATCAATGAATTAACAAAAATTTATCTCATCAATTCTGGTGGCACCGATGCCGATGTTTTGAAACGCGCGAACGGTATCATCCTCAGGGAAAGGTGCAGACCTGCAAAAGAAGATTACTACCATTATGATGAGATCTCGAGCGCCGCGCTAAAGAATCCGACAGAAGAAAATCTTTACAGACTCGGTATGTGGTTTGAAGCTTTTGGCGCCGATTTTTGGAACGGTGAAGTTTATACTGTTGATAAAAGCCACGACCTTCGTCCGGTATATTTGATGATCGACGAAGACGAATATGAAACCATAGGTTTTGAACTTATCTGAATAATCTCTCACAGCCCCGCTTCGGCGGGGTCTTTTTTTATGCCCCGGGGGTGTACCTTCGCAACCCTTCGCAACCACAAACAACCCTTTGCAACCACAAACAGACCCTCGCGGTCTTTTTTTATTTTTCAGACTGTGACTTAAATTTAATTAGGCGAGCGGATGAATTATAAATCCCTGCAATAGCGGGGCTCCGTTAGGGTCGGGGGTAGGGCATACAACACCCGGTACGGGTACGCCGTGTTCCTCAAAGAATCAAAAAAGCGAAAGAGGCGGCAAGAATGAGACGGTCAAGTCGGTGGAACCAGGTGAGGCGGCTGGCGTGGGAGCGGGACTACAAGGCGAAAGCGCCCTGCCACATCTGCGGTCAGCCAATAAATTATGCGGTTGAGCCGAGCAGTCAGCCTGACGCTTACGAGCCTGATCACATCATTCCGGTCTCAAAGCGTCCTGACTTAGAGCTCGACCTTTTGAACGTCGCAGCCTCACACGCTCGTTGCAATCGCTCTCGAGGCGACGGGACGAATGGCGAGAACATCCTCGGAAGACAGTCGCGTGTCTGGTGAAGGGGTAGGCCCTTAAAATCTTGGAGACCCCGGCCGCGCCGTACCCCACCCGCCGGCAGTGCTTTCTCCCTCCGAAGGGCTCAAACTTTTTTTATCGGTCCGAAAAGAAAGAAGAACAGGCGGTGAAGAAATGACCGAACAAGAGAAAACTGTTGCCGAGATCGAAAGCGCGATGCGCGAATGGATCCGAAAGCAGATCCCTGCTTATAAGGAACTTCAGGCAGCGCAGACGATGACCACTGTGCAGGGTGAGAAGGTCCTCAAGGCGAACCCGGCATCTCAGGAAATCCGCGCTGCATTCAAAGACTACTGCTATGTCGTGAAGGTTCAAAAGGAACTTACGAGCGGACAGACCCCGAGCGATCTGCCCAGCATTGAAGATCTAAGAAAGAAGTTCAAAATCGCGAAATGATAAAAGGCGTTACAGAGGCGAGATTATTCACACCGCCTCTCAGAGAGCTAACAAAAGAAACTTCCCTCGGATTTGCTGCCATAGAGTACGCAAATGATGTTCTCGGTAAGACTTTATACCCCTGGCAGGAATGGGCGCTGATTCATTTACTCGAAATCGAGGGAGATCTATCGACAGAGTGGCGCTTCAGATTTCGCGTTGCTCTCATCGAGGTCAGCCGACAGAACGGCAAAACCGTGCTTTCTGAGGTTATCGCCTCATTCTTTCTCAACGTGCTCGGCGTTGATTCAATTTTCGGGACTTCGCTCTCCTTGGATAAAGCTGAAGAGGTCTGGGAAGAAGTCATCAAAGACCAGGAAAGTATTCCGACACTCGCGGCCGATATAGATCGCGTTTGCCGGACAAACGGAAATAAACGGCTTATTCTCACAGGGCTCCGTCAGTATAAGGTCGGAGCACCGACACGCAGAGCCGGCCGTGGAGATTCAAACGATCTTGTGATGCTCGATGAGATCCGCGAGCACCGAGATTGGGAGACGTTCAGCGCTGCTGCCGCTTCGACGGTAGCGAAGCCGAACGGAATGATTATTTGTTTTACAAACGCCGGCGATCCGGATTCGGTCGTGCTCCGTCAGCTCAGAGCGACGGCACTCGGTAAGGATGCGGACTTCGGCGGTGAAATAGACGGCTCGGTCGGTCTGTTCGAGTGGTCTGCACCGGAAGGGGCGGCGACCGATGATTGGAACGCCCTCGCCCAGGCAAATCCCGCTCTCGGCTATGGAAGGCTCACCGAAAGGGCACTGATGAGCACCCGCGCCACTTATCCGGAGAGTAAATTCCGCTCCGAATGTATGTGCCAGCAGGTTGAGACGCTTCTTCCTTCACCGTTTCCGGACGGCGCGTGGGAGGGCTCACTCGATGATACTTCATTTATCGCGGCAGAATCGTCGATCGTTTACGGGATAGATATGAGCGCAGACCGGCGCTGGGTTTCAATAGCAGCGTGTGGGATGCGTGAAGACGGCAATTATCACATTGAAGTGGTCGCCCGCCGAATCGGCTCAGAGTGGGCCATAGACTGGTTCAAAGCCCGAGCGGTTCAACCTATGACGCTGGCGTTTCAGGTCAGAGGCGCACCGGTTTCGGGTCTCGCAGAACAGATCTGCACGATAAAAGGAATCGAACGCGCCGGCATCGAGGGAAACGACCTGACAACCGGCTGGGGTCGGTTCTATGATGCAATAGCAGCGGGCGCACCCGTCAAAGAGGGCGAACCGAACAGGGGCGGCGTGAGAATATTCCACCTGAGTCAGCCTGTTCTCGACGCTCCGGGAAAAACCTGCCAGATGAGAAACATCGGAGCGGGGATTCTGCTCCCGGACAGGATGAAGAGCCCGGACGACATTGCGCCGCTCATGGCGTGCTTCGTGGCTTTTGCCGAGCTGACAAAAATCGAGAAAACAGAGTCAAAGATATACGAGAGCGCCTATCAAAACGGCGCAGAATTAACGTTCATATAAGAGGTGGTCGAACTTGACACTCAGACAGAGACTGAGCCGGTTCTTCAAGCCGAGCGATATTCGTTACAGCTTCGGAATCGACGCGCCGGTTCATGTGCTCAACTATACGGCCCAGCAGCTGTATCAGACACAGGACAACCTTCAGGCGGTGGTCAATTATCTCGCGAACAGCATCGCACAGCTGCCGCTCAAGGTTTACAGGCGGGTTGATGAAAACATCCGCGAGAGAGACAGAACAAGCCCGGCGGCGCTTCTTATCTGGAAGCCAAACCGCTGGCAGACCTCATTTGAATTCAACAGGGCGCTTGCTACGGAGTATCTCGTTTTCGGTGCTGTCTATGTCTGGACGGTTCCGAGTGTCGAGAGCCCGTCCGGGTATGAGGCTTTTATCGTGCCGACCGAGTGGCTCATTGACAAGGATGTGACAAGCACAAACCCCTACGAGCCGGACGGCATCTGGATAAGAACAAACGACGGCACCGGAGAATCGTTTATGATCCCGGCTGAGGAGTTCACATTTTTTCGCACTTACAGCCCCGGCAATCCGGGCGGCTTCATTACTCCGATCTCAGCGCTCAGGGCGACACTGCAGGAGCAGATTGAGGCCGGCAACTTCAGAAAAGAGCTGTGGCACTCTTCCGGCAGACTCAACGCGCAGATTATAAGACCGGCGAACGTTCAGCCCTGGGACGATAAAACGCGCAAAAAGTTCATCACAATGTTCCGCGAAGCCTGGGGAGCAGGAGGAAACAAGGCCGGATCTATCCCGCTGCTTGAAGATGGCATGGAGATCAAGCCGTTCCAGACCTCGTTCAAAGAAAATCAGTGGGCTGAATCGGTCAGACTCTCGAGGGAAACAGTTGCGGCAGCTTACGGTGTCAACCCCTCGCTTATATGGCACACCGAGGCGCAGACCTATGCGAGTGCGAAAGATAACGCGAGACAGCTCTATTCGGAGTGCCTCGGGCCTATTCTGCAAATGCTTCAGCAGAGATACAACGCGTTCTTGCTGCCGAAAGTCGGAGCGGACCCGAGCACATACGTCGAGTTTGATCTCACAGAGAAACTCAAAGGCTCGTTTGAGGAGAGAGCTTCAATCCTTCAGGCAGCTGTCGGCGGTCCCTGGATGACCAGAAACGAAGCGAGAGCAGACAACAACCTTCCCCCGATTGACGGCGGCGACGAGATTATTGTTCCGCTCAATGTTACCGAGGGCGGCACCGTCGAGGATGAGCCAGAAGAGAACGGCATCGAGCTGAACGCTTCAAAGGTGAAGAAAAAGTCCGCGCCGGTCAAGATAAAAAGCAAATCGACAGACGAAGAGGACGCGGCCGTATCGGAAATAATCGTGAATTTCCTCAAAAGGCAGGCGCGATCCGTGGTTTCAAAAATCACGGCAACGGACGAATGGTGGGACGAAGAACGCTGGAATAAGGAACTTGCGGACGATCTTGAGCCGGTGATGATCCAAATCACAAAGAGGCACGGAAAAACTGCCTCAAGGGCGCTCGGTGAAGATTTCAACGACGAAATCATCGACCACTATGTTCGGAAGATCAGCGAAAGCAAAGCCGAGGGCGTGAATAACTCGACAAAGCGACAACTCGACGAGAACGCAGAACTCGGGGATCTGGGCAAAGATCCCGCCAAGGTTTTTGAAGAGCGCGAGTCAAGATCGGACGCAATCGGCAGAGCGGTCGCGACAGCTGCGGCCACCTGGGCGGTTAAGGAAGCAATCAGCCAGGTGAATGACTCGGGGAAATTCCCGATGATAACAAAGACCTGGGTGACCGGCGACAATCCGAGACCGAGCCACGCGGCTATGGACGGCGAAACGGTCCCCTATGAGGGCACATTCTCAAACGGCGCGTTCTGGGTCGGGGACGATAACCTCGACGCGGACGAGACATGCGGCTGTAATTGCAGCGTTGAAATAAATGTGGAGGTCTGATTATGAAAAAATTCAAGGAATTTGAAGTCCAGTATAAAGAAAAAGACGGCAACGGAATCATCGAGGGCTACGCATCGACCTGGATTCGGAAGCCCGACGCATACGGTGACATTGTGAAAAAAGGCGCGTTTAAGAACAGCCTCGAAAACAGATGGAACGGCGGCAAAGGCATCCCCCTGCTTCTCTCTCACAGGCTCGACGATATTCACGCTTTTATCGGCACAGCCGAAGCGGACGAAGACGAAAAGGGTCTGCACTTCATTGCTAAGCTCGACGACACACCCGAAGCGCAGAGAACCCGCCAACTTTACAAGGACGGCAGGATGAGCCGCTTCTCGTTCGCGTATGACGTTCTCGATATGGGCACGGTTGAGCTGGAAGACGGAGAAACAGCGAACGAGCTGAGAGAGCTCGACATCTTCGAGATCAGTTGTGTGCTGATTCCGGCAAACGATGACGCTCAGGTTATCGGAGTCAAAGCCGGCAAGAGAAATTCGCAGAAAGACGAAGACAAAATCAAACAGGCAATCGGTCTTCTCCAGGATGTTCTCGGAGAAGCTGAAGGAGACGAACCGGCTAAGGAGGAAGAGCAGAAAGACAACGGGGCACCGGAGGATCTGAACGCTCTCAACGAGGCGAAAGTGGCGAATCTCGAATACATCAACAAATTCAAAAACTAAACGGAGGTAATCTTCAATGACGTTCAAAGAAAAACTTGACGCCAAGCTCAAAGAGCTCGAGGCTCTTAATGTAAAACTTCAGGAAGGCGACATGGAAGCCGCAGCGAAGAGCGCTGAGGTCCGCGCCGAAATTGACAAACTCAACGAGGCAATCAAAGCCGCTCAGGACGTTGAAGAGAAGCTCAAGGCTCTCGGCACCAGCAAGGTCGGCAAGTCCGGCGAAGCAAAGGTCAGTGAAAAGGCTGCCCGTACTCTGGGCGAGCACTTTGTCCGCAATCTCAAGGAAGCAAAGCTCGAGAAGAGATTCGAGTTTACGGCTTCCGAATTCAAAGCCCCTTCAAACACCCTCTATGCTGCCGACGTCGGTGAGCATCCTGTAGGTTCAAACACGATCGACACCAGAGTCGTTGAGGCTGCGAGAGTAGCTCTCCAGGTCCGCAACCTCTTCGACAACCAGACAATCAGCACCGCTGCTTATACTTTCTTCGTTGAGGGTGCGCTCGGTAGCGGCTTCACTCCCATCGAGGAAGGAAACGAAAAGGCAGCGGTCACTTACGAGCCCGCAGACGCCGTTATCGTTCCTCTCGCAAAGATCGCCGGCTACATCAAGGAGTCGGATGAGTACATTTCTGATTATGCGTTCCTTGCGTCCGCAGTAAACGGAAGGCTCATATATGATCTCAACCACGCGATCCAGACGGTTCTTATCACCGGCGTTCTCACCAACAGCGGCATCCAGGCAGACACCACTTCCTGGACGGCATCCACGACCGCAACCGGTCTCGCAGACCTCATCCTCGATGCGATGATGGACGTTCAGGCCGTTTCCGGCAGAGCAGCGGATGCAGTCGTTATGAACCCCGCAGACTGGTACGCCCTTCGCGTCGGCAAGACCCAGGGCGGCGAATACTACGGCGGTGGTTACTACGCCGAGGGCAGAATTGCCACTATCTGGGGTCTTCCCACCGTAGTTACTGCTGACATAGCAGCCGGCACCATCCTCGTCGGCGCTTTCCGCACCGGCGGCACCGTTCTCTCGAAGGGCGGTACTTCCGTCGCTATGTCCAACAGCAACGAGGACGATTTCATCAAGAATCTCGTCACCATTCGCGCAGAGGAAAGAATCGCTCTCGCTCTCAGAGTTCCGAGCGCATTCAAGAAGCTCGTCAAGGCCTCATAAGAAAACGGCGGCTTAATAAACCATTTGTTTTCCTCCAAATATCGCAGGGCAGCCCGCTACGGTGGGCACCCTGCAAACCCCTACGGAGGTGAAGGTATGCTTAAATACTATATTTACAAAGGCAGACAGTTTCAGTTTGAAGAGGACAAAGCGCCCGAAGGTGCTGTTGAGCTCAAGGCCAAAAAGGAAACCCCCGAAGAGCCGAAAGCCTATATCCCGAAGAACAAAGCAGTCGAGCCGAAAAACAAGGCAAAGAAACCACCCGCCAAAAAGAAGGCGGTGAAGGAATGAGCCTGTTGACGAACTGGGGCTATACGCTCACAACACTTGAGGCGCTGCCCGACTTCATCACGGTTGAAGAGTTCAGTGCCTACACCGGAAACAAGTATGCCGGAGATGCCCGAATCGCCGGGGCAATAGCAGCGGCGAGCCAGGGCATACGGGATCGCGTCGGCTGGCACTTATATCCGACGGCACCGTGCAAGCTCGAAACGGTCGGCATCGATAAGAGGATCACCAAGACCCTGTACGGCCTGCAGATTCAGCTTCCTGCCGGGTATGTGACGGCGGTCTCGCGCGTGAATATTGACGGCATCGATCTGACAAATTTCTCGCTTGAGACGTCGGGGATCCTCAGGGTTTACAACGCAGGCTGCCGGCTTAACTCGGCGATCGTCATTGAGTACACCGCGGGACTTCCGGAAGGTCTACTCTCTACGATCAAGGACATAGCGGCCACGAGAGCGGTTAAACCTCTCGCTCAGACCTTCGGCGTTAACTCAGAGACGGCCGGCGGTCTTTCGATATCTTATAATTCTGCGTGGGCGACCGACACTTCTGCCTCACTGCTTCAGTCAGCTGAGACGGCAGCGCTCGAGCCCTACAGTCTGAGGGGGTTTTTCTGATGCTTCCCTCGTGGGCAAATGACACGGTCACAATTATCCGACCGGCTTCTATTGAATCGCGCGGCTCGACTGTTCCGGACTGGTCAAGGGCAACGGAG
Source organism: uncultured Clostridia bacterium (assembly GCA_947166625.1). GTDB lineage: Bacteria > Bacillota > Clostridia > Oscillospirales > Acutalibacteraceae > CAG-177. Next base: position 22,626 of record CAMVEX010000018.1, on the reverse strand, counting down.
ACACAGGTGTCCGGGTGTTCGGTTCAGCCGGCAGGGACCTCGCTGTCACAAGACGGGCGCGTGCTCGGGGTGATGGACGGTCTCACGGCTTATTTACCACCTGACGCAGATGTTCAGCCCGGTGACAGAATCGAATTCAACGGTCAGACTTACACGATTGACGGGGATCCTCGGCGTTGGAAGTCTGCGACCGGAAGAGTTTCTCATATTCTGCTCAATCTCAAGAGGTGGTCGGGTTGAAAAAAGTCAAAATCAAAATCACCGAATGGAATAGCAAGGGCTTTGAGGAGATTCTTTGCTCCGAAGGCGCTCGGCGAGTCTGCGAAGCTCAGGGCCTCGAAATTCAAGCCCGCGCAAATGAAGGCTTAACCTCGGAAGACTCTGAAGGCTTCAAAACTGACGGCAAAATCGTCGAAGCTTACGGCTCGAAGCGCTGGATGCAGTTCGTATATACTACGGATTCGGCGACGATGCAGGCTGAAAAGCTCGATAATGTTCTATCAAAGGCGGTGAACTGATGAACAGACCTATTGACATAGAGGACGCGGTGCGGACCGTGCTGGCGAGCAACTCGCTCACAGCATACTGCCGACCGCTCCCGAAAAACTACGCCCTGCCGAACATCCTCGTCTCGGCGGTAGGCGGAAGCCAGGACACAGACTGGCGCGGGGCCGATGTTCTCGACAGTTTCACCGTTAATCTAACCAGCAGGGGCGAAACCGAAGCCTCTGCACTCGAAGCACTCCGAACTGCTATCGGTGTGCTCCAGACCGCACAGGGTGCAACATTCGCCCGGGTGCAGGTCAATTCTCTTTATTCCTGGGGGACTGATGGATCAAGGCCTGATCTGGCACTTTGCTCGGCGACCCTGATCGTCTCTGCGCGCCCCGAAAAAATCAATTAACGGAGGTAAAACTCAATGAAGGCAAATATAGGCATTGGCGACGCGACCGGTTACTTCGGTTACGGCACTGCCGGCACAGCTGCGACCCTCAGTGATACTATTCTCATATCTGACGAAGGCATCACCATCACCACACCCTCACATGAAGTGCTCAAGGACTGGGCAAACAAGATCATCAGAGCGATGCCCGGCGAAGATCTTCCGACAATTCAGGCGAACTTCATCACCACGGACACCGATGTTTTTACGCTGATATTCGGCGGAAATGCAATCGACGCCGCGGTAGTCCCCGAGCCCCACAGCTTCATCTTCCAGGTAGTGGACGGCAACGACACTATCACGGTTTCCTGCCTCAACGGTGTTGTGACCGAAGTCGGCGACGCCGTTTTCGCACCCGGCAGCGTGATTCAGTGGCCCGCAACGATTTCGGCCGATTCGATCACAATCACCAAGACTACCGCTCAGGGTTAACCTGAAGAAAGAAGGATAACAAATGGAAATTACTCTCAAGAAGCCCGAAGTCGAAACGCTTCGAGTGAATATAGGCAAAGACGCTTTTGAAATTCCTCTCGGTAATTCGCTCTCGATCGAAGAGTGGAAACTGATCGAAACCTTTGAGGGAACTGTTGAATTTTTCAAGAAACATATTTCCGAGGAAGTCATAAAGTCTCTGACGATATCGGAGATCAATCAGATCACCGCCGCCTGGAAACAGGCAACTCACGAGCAGATCGGAGTTAACCCGGGGGAATAATGAGCCTCGCTCGCTTCGTCAACGAGCACAAAGAGGCGGTCGAATATGACCTTCTGACGAAAACGGGCAACAGCCTACAAGATGTCGGGCGCAGGCTGAACTGGTCTGCGCTCAATTCAATAATTAAGAATCTGACGCCGGACAGCGCACTGATGCGGGAACTGAATCCCGACCTATACAACTGGGTCCAACCCGCAAAGACGAACGCGCTGCTGGCAGATATATACGACATTCTCAATGCAATTAACGCGAATCTTTGCGCTAAGGGAACCGGTAAAAGGGCAAAGAGGCCGAAACCTTATCCCCGACCCGTTCCCAGTAAGACAGAGAGCCACATAGGAACGCCGATGCCGGTCGAAGAGCTTCACCGGCGAATCTTCGGCGATTAAAGAGGTGAGAAAATGCCGGGTATGATTGAAGTCGCAAAAGCGACGGTCACCATTGTCCCGAATATGGAAGGATCCCAGAGAACCATCACAGAAGAACTCACGGGTGTAGCTTCTTCGGCAGGAACCAAAGCGGGCGCCGCTGCCGGCACAAACATGGCGAAGGGAATCGGCAAAGCTATCGCCGGCACAGCTATAGCGGCAAAGATCGGAAAGGGAATCGCGGACAGTTGGAAAGAAGTAGATGCGGCGACCGATACGATCGTAACGAAAACGGGCGCAACGGGCGAAGCTCTTGAAGGCCTCGCAGATTCTATGAAGAGGGTCGCGACGAGCGTCCCCACAGACTTCCAGGCTGCCGGCGACGCAATCGGCGAAGTAAATACTAAATTCGGGCTGACCGGTGACACGCTCGAGGATCTTTCTACACAGTTCATTAAGTTTGCGGCGATAAACAACACAGATGTCAGCACTTCAATTGACACGGTAGCAAACACCCTCGCGGCATTCGGTGAAGATTCTTCCAACGCTTCCGCTGTTCTGGACGCTATGACGGCAGCGGGGCAGGCGACCGGAATCGGAATGGATGAGCTGGGCAACGCTCTGCAGAAGAACGCTGCAACATTCAACGAGCTCGGAATGAGCGTTGAGGACGCTGCCGGATTGATGGCAACATTCAACAAGGCGGGTCTGATGACTGCCGATGCGTCTGTGGCGCTGAGAACAGCCTGGAAGAACGCGGCGAAAGACGGTGTGTCTCTCAATGAAGCAATAGCGGAGTTCGGCGAGACGATGAATTCGAGCGCGTCCGCGACCGAAAAACAGCAAGCCGCGATAGATCTATTCGGGGCCAAAGCCGGCGCCGCAATATATAACGCGTTCGCGAACGGTACGCTGAGCATTGAAGCGTTCACAAGCTCAATGAGCGGATTCGGCGGTTTAGTCTCCTCAACTTTCGAAGCAACACTTGACCCGACCGACAGGTTCCAACAGGCGATGAACTCTCTCAAGAGTGTCGGTGCTGACATTGTAGAAGCCTTTTCGCCCGCTCTGAGCGCAATCGCCGAAACTGTTACGCCGGTATTGTCCAAGGCGGCAGAAGCGTTTGGCAATCTTCCGAAAGGTGCTCAGGCAGCGGTTTTGGGCTTTGCGGGTGTAGCGGCAGCCGCCGGACCCGTCGCAAGTATCGGCGGAAAGATCGGCGGAGCAATATCGTCGGTCGCCGGTCATTTCGGCTCGATCGGCGGTACTGCGGCAAGTGCGGCAAGCGGAATCGCTTCGGTCGGCAGCACAGCGGCAACCGCAGCCTCGGGCGCTGCATCAGCTGCTTCGGGATTCGGAGCAATGGCCGGCGGAGCTCTTCAGATCGTCGCTCTCGGCGCTGCTTTGGCATTAGCCGGAGCAGGCTTGAAACAGATCGCAGAGGGCGCCGTGATGATAGGGCAGGGCGGAGCACCCGCGGGAATAGCCCTTGCCGGATTGGTAGTGTCGCTCGGTGCTCTGATGGGTCTCGCTGCAGCTCTCGGCCCCGCACTCACAGCCGGAGCGCTCGGAATAGGAGTTTTCGGAGCGGCGGTGCTGGCAATCGGCGGAGGAATCGACCTCGCTTGTACCGGAATAGCAAGGCTGACGGATTCATTCACGAATCTTGTCACTCAGTCGGCGGCGAGTGCCGACGGCATAAATCAGATTATCAGCCAGATCGGGACCTCAATTGAAGGGATAATCACCTCGGTCGGCTCGTCGATGTCGGGAGTGCTCAACTCGTTTGCCGGTGTTATTGATTCGATCGGCCAGGCAGCAGTTAACGGCGGTGAAGGCTTCAGACGGCTTGCCGAAGGTGTGAGTATGATTGTTTCGCTCAACCTTCTCGACCTCGGTGCCTCAATGGCGTCCGTTGCCGCAGGAATCGGTAAGATCAGCGCTCATTCTGAAGAAATCAGCACTACTTCGCAAGCGATCACAAATCTTCAAACAGCTCTCTCGGCGTTCGGTCAGACTGCGGCCGCAACTCTTCCCGCGTTCTCTCAGCTTATGGATAAAGCAAAAGCGACCGTAAAGCAGAGTCTTGCAGAGATGACTGAGTCATTCAAGAGCACAAAATTTGAGTTCGGCGCCATAAAGCTCCCGCATTTCAAAATGAGCGGAAACTTTGACGCAAAAAGCGGATCAGTTCCGAAAGTTTCGGTTGATTGGTACGCTCAGGCAGCGGAGAAGGGCGCGCTCTTCACTTCTCCTCAGATCATCGGCGTCGGCGACGCATCACAGCCCGAAATGCTCATAGGTGAAAAAACGCTGCAAGACAGGATCGCCGAAGCGGTCGGGAATAATAACGGCGGCGATGTCTATGTTTATATCGGCGACACGCAGCTCGACGCTATCATTCAGAGAAGTACAAAAAGAACGGCAATGAGAAGCGGAGGTCATTAAGATGCATATTGACGCATTCAAAATTAACGGTACCACCGTCACGCTCAATGATGAGGAATACAGTGAAAAATATTCCTCGGTTGAATACAGTCAGCAGACCGAAGCGGGAACGACTCACAGAGACACGGTCAGGGTCGGCTTCCTCTCGGCGCTGAATATAAAAATCACCACGGTCGGCACGGTCAAAGCAGTTTTTGATTCGGCAGTCAAACAGGATTCGCTGATTTTGACGATATACAGCGATTCTGAGGCCGCTCCGATCTCGTGGGTATGTTTTATCTCGGATTATTCCGCAAGTCTTGTCAGGGACACCCTCGGCGCAACTTACTGGAATATTCAGGCGACTTTCTCGGATTTGGAGGCGGCGTAATGTACGAGCCTTTTGAAAACTTCTACGCGCTGGCGATTCAGCAGCAGGTCAGGCGAATTACCTGGAGCGGGACCGTTACGGATTCCAACGGCACAGCTCACAGTTTTGCGGCCGAGGATATCGTCAAAGATTCCGGCACGATTACGAACGAAATTGCCGATTCTACGATGAGGATCGGGACCGTCTTTTCGTCTGAGCTGAAGATCGGTCTTTATGTGGACGGAATAGGCATTGACCGCTCGCTGCTTTACGGCGGAGAGATAGCGATAAACTGCACCGTCACCCACGGCGAAACAACCGGCACGGTTCCGATGGGAATCTTCAAGATCGTTGAAGCGACACAGAGCGGTCAAATCTGCACGATCACGGCTTATGACCGGATGATTCTGTTTGACGCGGAATTTCCGATCACAGCCGGGCAGGCGACGCCTTATGATTGGCTCTCTCAGCTTTGCGAGGCCTGCGGTGTCACTCTCGGCAATACCCGTGAACAAATCGAAGCGCTCCCGAACGGTACTTACAGGCTCAGTATGAACTGGGGAGACGATTCAAACACTTACCGCGATGTTATTTCTCATCTCGCAGCCGCTCTCGGCTGCTCTGCTCATTTCAGCCGGAGCGGAGAGCTTGAATTCATTCCGCTGATGAATAAAGCCTCGGTTGCAACGATCGACGCGGGCGACCGATTCGGCTCCGATATTGCTCATACGCAGTGGTCCCCGGCGGCGTTTTACGTCAACAATAAGGACACGGGAGCGGTTTCAAGCGCCGGAGCGGGTCAGCTTCTCTTCGATCTCGGCGAGAACGCATTCCTTCAGCAGCCCGGTTATTCGTTCGATGAGATCACGCAGAATGTCACGGCGTCGCATTCGGTTTCGTCAATGCTCGAGAATATTCTTGACAGATGCGATTCGCTCACAGTCATTCCCATTGAGGCGGATATTCCTCTCGATCCGTGTCTGGATCTGTTCGATATTGTCACGCTTACAGGCGGTCAGGCCTCAAATACAAAAACGCTGATTTGCTCGCTGGTTCATAAAATCGGCGGCAGCACAAAGATAGAGTGTGCCGGGCAGAATACCACCGATGAGCCGACAACCTCAACGCGCGGAACCGAGGGCAAAAATGAAGACTGGCTCTGGGTTTCTGGCGCGATCAACGATTCAGACAAAACCGCGCAGACCTCGGAGCAGGTATGGCAAGACGAGCTGTCTGTTACCTGGAGCGAAATCAAATCTTCGACCTGGGGAGATCTTCTCAACGGCGGCGGCTGGGTAATGCTCGAACAGTTTCAGCGGTATTTTACGCAGGAATTTACTCTCGGGGTTATTGGCTTAACGACGGAATTCGAGGTTGACAAGGACACTGATGTTAAATTCAAGATAACGATCGAGCGCAGAGAATACGACGAGGAACAGGGCTGGTATTATGTGCAGATCAGCTCCTGGACCTGCACCGAGCACGCGCTCAGAGGCAAGCACACGACCTCGCTCATCTCACCGTTCGGGATTCTGGACCGTGAGCTTGACACGGTGTACCTGATCACGGCTTATATTTCCGGCGTCGATGTGGCCGACGCGGGTATTGTCCTCAACAAAGCCGAAATACAAGAACTTATCGGAGGTGGAAGCGAATGATTCAAGTGTCTGTCGGACAGTCTCAATTATCGGGCTGGGGTCATTATGCCGAACCGACCGTTTTATTCATTAACAAGGTGCCGAATCCGTTCATGGCGGGTCAGACTATTGATTTATCCGCGACCAAAAGTGCGGGCGGAACTGAACTGCATTTTTCGGACGGCACGGTACTGAAATATGAAGAGAGCGGAAATCTCATCCCCGCTCTCGAAGGTGTGCGAGTGTGGAGCGTTCCTGCAGAGGGTACCATAGTCCCGAACGGGCTGGATTATGTGACCGTTTACGCTTCATATACGACAAAACACAACAAGACCCTCAACGCCGTTCCCGTGAAGGTTCCTGTTGCTTCACCCTCATATATGCGCATAATCGTTCCCGAAGATCCTCTGATTGATGAAGGTTGGTACCTCAACACAAGAAGAAACTGGAACGATGTAACTGAAAACGGAGTTCAGTACAGAGGCTTTAACTCAGCTTTTTTCTATGGCAGAGCGTTTTTTGCGATATACTGGGTCACAAAAGATGGGACGGTTGTCAAAATCACGACAACCGAAAACGCAACTTTGCAAAGCGTATCATCGCCGACTTTTTGGCAGTCGAGTAACATTTGCCAAGTAACAAGCAAAAAGCAAAGTGCTACATTTATGCGGTACAGAAATATTTCAGACGAAGGAACCGAAATCACCCTTGAAGACGCAGGCAAGCTTACTTTCAGCAGTAGAATTAACAATGTCACTTTAACCTGCGAAACCTATGTTGAAATCAACGCGATAGTTGACGAAGGCCTCTTCAAGCTTAAGACCAGCTACAGCGGAACAGAGTCCTACACCATTGATATTGAAAAAAACACAAAGACCGTGTACAAAAACGGCAAGGTTATCTTCGGTCGGTATGCAGATGCTCGCAGATTCTTCCTGGAGTTATATTTAGTTTACTGGGACTGGATGGGCTATATGATACGCACCACAAGCCAAACCATTACCTTGAAAGATAATGCGAGCGGTAATTTACGCACCTACTACCGATGTCGGTTTGGTACCAGACCAACAACATGGCAAGCGGCCCGAGAATATTCTTATAAATGTGAGAACGGCGAAGTAAAGTGGACGGCAGGCGACATCTATTACTGGCCGAACGATTAGGAGGATTAAAATGGCAACACAAACACCCAACTATAATCTTATCAAGCCCGATTACAGTGATCCCGTTGATGTCGCGGTGCTGAACGATAACGCCGACCTCATTGACACTGCTCTCGCGGGAAAAGCGAGCCTTGTCGGCGGTAAAGTGCCGAGTTCAGAACTCCCGTCTTATGTGGACGATGTTATCGAGGGGTATTATGACAACGGCACATTTTATGAGGATTCAGCTCACACTACGCCACTCACGGGCGAAACGGGAAAGATCTATGTCGATTTATCCTCAAATATAAGTTACCGTTGGAGCGGATCCGCTTACATCTCGCTCTCAAAGGTCGATGATGTCAGAGATCACAACGGCAATTCTCTCGTCGTTGACGGAATCGCGACACTGCCCGAAATCCCCGAGCCGGTTCAGCCCGATTGGGATCAGACCGATACCACGGCGGACGATTATATCAAGAACAAGCCAACGGGAAAGTGGACGCTTATCGCGCAGAAAACACTCACAGAGGCGGCGCAGTATATTGACTTCACGCTTGACGAGGGAATCACTGATTTCATCCTCCTTGCAAAAATACATAAGCCGTCCTCCGCAACAAATATGTTGCTTTGGATAGGCACGAGCCTTGACAATGAGCAGCAGATCTCACAGAGGGCGCTCGGCACTGCGGCGACTGCGCTTGAGATCATTGATGTCAATCTTTTGCCTGAAGTCGCTTGCGAGGCGAGGGGAATACACCATAACACGATAGATCAGGGCGGGGTAACGGCAATGACCGCATACGCCAACTGTAACACGATCGCCGCAAATCTGCCGAGTGCTATCACTTGGATCGATTGCCACTTCTCGCAAGCAGTCAGCGCAGGAACGCAGATAAGCATTTTCGCAAAGAGTTAAGGGGGTATCAGTATGAATTTTCTTTTGAAATTGTTCGGCTTCGAAGTCAAGAAAGTCGTCTGCAGAAACTGTAATCACAGATGGACGGCGGTATATCCGAAGGGCAGGGAAAAATATCAAAACTGTCCGAAATGCGGTAAAGTTGACTGGTGCGAGGTGAAAAAATGAGCGCGGCGGCGGCAACTATTCTGGCACCGGTGATCGCTGGAATATTCACACTTGTCGGAGTTATTCTGACGCTCAGAGAATCGAATCACAAGCAGATCGTTATGATTCAGGAAGCAAACCGGAAACAGACCGAAGCGGTTAAAGACGAGCTCAAGGCTCAGCACGAAGAATTCAAGGTCGAACAAGCCGTTATGACCGAACAGATCGAAGGGCTGAGGATCGCGACGGAAAAGCACAATAGCTTCGGCGTCAGAATCCCTGTTATGGAAGAACAGATCAAAGTAATGAATCATCGAATAAAAGACCTGGAGGATGATAGAAAATGAAGATCAATCTTAAAGTGCGCCTCAAAAACAAAACATTCTGGCTCACCGTGATCCCCGCGATTATAACGGTGATATATGCCCTCCTCTCGCTGCTTGACATCGTGCCGGCGATCGCGGAAGAAACGGCGGTGAAAGGCTTTTACGCCATCATATCGATCCTCACGGTGCTGGGGGTCGTTATAGATCCGACCACAAAGGGCTTGAATGATTCCGATCGGGCAATGAGCTATGATGTTCCCTATGAAGATCCCGGCGGAGGTGAAGCAGATGGCTAAAATCATCGAGGCAACGGTAAAGATCCTCAACACGGCGACTCTGAAGATGACGCGCGGATTCTATCCGAGCAGCACCGACAAGCATAAAGGCGTCGATCTTATTCCGAGAAGCACCTCAGAGACCCCTGCCGTGTTATGTTTCAAAGACGGAACCGTTGCGGCCGTCGGTAATGTTTCGGGCACCAATACTTCAACTCTCACGCCCGGAATGGGGACTTATGTCGCGGTTCAGCATCCGGACGGCTCAATGACCCGTTACCAGCATTTGAAAGCGGGATCCCTCAAGGTCAAGCCCGGAGATTCCGTGAAAGCAGGTCAGAAGCTCGGCACCTACGGCAGACCGACCACCGGGAACAGCACTGGCCCTCATCTTCACTTCGATATTTCGCTCGGGGAGAAGCCGAAAACGGGGAAATATATCAAGGCACAGTTTCTCGGAGCGACCCGGTATTATGTTGACCCCGTTCCGTATCTGACCGCGCCGATCCGTGAGAACACAGCAAAATACATCTGCACGGCAAGCCTTCTCCGGATCCGAAAGGATTCGTCCCTCAGCTCTACCGTTGTCGGTTATGTCAAAAACGGCGAAACCGTCACCGTCACCGAGGTCAAAAACGGATTCGGCAGAGTGAAAACGGGCTGGTGCTCAATGCAGTATCTCAGGAAGGTGATCAAATGAGATTCTTATGGCTATTCGGACTGTATTTTTACGTTTTGATCGTTCATCCGATCGAGGAATTTTTCGGGTAGATAATCAATTTGAATCATTTTAACCGTGGTTTAATTAGTGACAAATTAGCGACACGAAAAGCCCGCAAGCCTTGAAAAATAAGGACTTACGGGCTTGTGATTTTTGACTGGGGGTCAAGAGGCCGTGAGTTCAAGTCTCGCCACTCGGACCATAACTGGACCGGTAATTGATACAATGTGTCGATTACCGGTCCGTTTCATTTTCTCCCGAAAAGCCTTGTAAATAGGCCGTTTCTGCAAAATAGCGGGTGCATTTGAGGCTTTGCCAGAGGGTGAAAATGGGCCGTTTTTCTCCTTGATGGACCTGCCTCGGCGGTATCTGCCGGAGGCCCGTATCCTATCGTTTCAAAAAATGACTACCGTTTCACACAAAAAATGCCCGTGATGAGGACCGGCTGATCCCCGTCTCGGGCTGTTTTGCTTTTAGGCATCAGAGTATTTCCGTTACCTCCGTTCCGTTCTTGAAGCGGAATACCATCCGGCCATCGTGGTAGACCGTCACCCGGTCGATCAGGTTATTCCAGAAGCGGTCCGTGAATTCCAGCGGCAGCGTGGTGTCGATGGTCTTTATCTCAAACATGAAGCATTCCAGCACATCGGCCTGAAAGCTCCGTGTAATTCTCAGTTTTTGCAGTTCATCCAGCCGGTCTTGCGCTGTATGGTAACGCTCGACCAGCGCATCGTATTTCCTGTTGTACTCGGCCTGCGGAATGGCGGTGGTGGCGTTTTCGGCAATCAGCTTTTTCGTGAGGCCAGAAACGATCTCGATCTCATCGTTGAGCGTGGCGCACTCTGCGTCAATGGCGTCCGTGTTCAGGTATTCGTCATGGATCATCCGGCAGGTTTCCAGCAGCACTTCCCGGTCCTCAGTAAGCTGGGCAACGGCCCGGAGGAACAGCCGCTTGATGTCCTCCTCGTATAAATGCGGTGTGGCGCAGCGGTCTTTCCCTTTGAACTTCCCGTTGCACTGCCAGATTACCCGGCGGTATTTATCCGTACTGTGCCATACCTTGCTACCGTAGAAATCACCGCAATCGCCGCAGACGATCTTTGCGGAAAACGGGCTGAGGCTGTTGTGGTGCTTGCCTCTGGATTTGCGGACCGCCATCTCATCCTGCACCTTCTGCCATTGGGCCGGATCGATAATGGCCGGATGGCTCTGGTCCACGATGTACTGCGGCACCTCGCCCTCGTTGACTTTCATTTTCTTTGACAGGAAATCCACCGTGAACTTCTTCTGCAAAACCGCCGAGCCCTTGTATTTTTCATTCGTCAGGATGCTTTCGATGGTGCTGGTCTGCCACTTTTCCTTGCCACGAGGCGTGGGGATACCCTTGCTGGTAAGGTGCGTGGCGATCCAGTTCACCGTTTTGCCCTGAATGAATAACTTGTAGATCTTTCTGACGATCTCCGCTTCCTCCGGCACGATCTCCGGTAAGCCGTCCGGCCCTTTGCGGTAGCCGAGGAAGGATTTATACGGCAGCGATACCTTTCCGTCCGCAAAGCGTTTGCGCTGGCCCCATGTGACGTTTTCGGAAATGGAGCGGCTTTCCTCTTGGGCAAGGCTCGACATGATGGTGATCAGCAGTTCGCCCTTGCTGTCGAAGGTGTAAATACCCTCTTTCTCGAAATAGACCTCAGTGCCGTGTTCCTTCAGCTTGCGAACGGCGGTGAGGCTGTCTACAGTATTTCGGGCAAAACGGCTGACGGATTTCGTGACGATCAGGTCGATCCTCCCGGCCAGAGCATCCGCAATCATGCGGTTAAAGCCGTCTCTATGACGGGTGTTCGTTGCGGATATGCCTTCGTCCGTGTATACGTCCACGAACTCCCATTCCGGATTTGAGCGGATGAATTTGGTATAGTAATCCACCTGCGCTTCGTAGGAGGTGAGCTGCTCCTCGCTGTCGGTGGAAACACGAGCGTACCCGGCCACCTTGCGTCTGATCCGGGCATTGACCGGCATTTTGGAATGGAGCGTTTTCGTTGCCGGAATTACAGTGATATTAGCCATTGTGCCTGTTCCTTTCTATCGCTTTTTGCCTTGCGGCCTCTTTCATCTCCGGTGTCCAGCTTTCGGCCCGTGACCGGTCCTGCCAGCGCTTAACGGTTTTTGTGCCGTCCTTGAAGCGGAATACCAGCCTGTTGCCGCTCTCAGCTACGATTTCCGTTAAATCGCCAATATTCATATCAGCGGTCAAGGCCGTCAGCGTGGGCTCCGGTATCTGCTTGGAAAGCGGACAGGCGGCCTTGCCCTGATAATTGTAGGTGCTGCAAATCCAGACCGGACCGGTAGCCGTGACCTTTCGCCGGTAGTGCTTGCCGCAGTGAGCGCATACGATCAGGCTGGAAAACGGATACCGTCCGGTAAAGCACCGGTCAGGCGGCACGTACTTTGCGGCCCTCCGTGCAATTTCATCCTGTACCGCTTCGTATTCCTCCATGCTGATGATGGCCTCGTGGGTTCCCTCCGCATGGTACATCGGGAGCTGGCCGTCGTTCACCACGGTCTTTTTCGTCAGGTGGTCTTCCCGGAAGGTCTTCTGAAGGAGTAGATTCCCGGTATAGGCGTAATTTCGGAGAATGCCACCGATGCTGGTTTTGCCCCAATCTCTGCCGTACCGGGTTTTCACGCCGTCTGCATTCAGGCCCTTGGCGATGGCGATGACGCCTTTGCCTGAAAGGAACTCCCGGAAAATGCGCCGGACCGTTTCGGCCTCGTCCGGCTCGATGACGTAGACGCCGTTCCGGTAGCGGTAGCCGAGGAGCGTCCCGTTCCAAGGCTTGCCCTCCTCGAAATTCTTCCGCACCCGCCATTTCTGGTTTTCGCTGGCTGAAAGGCTTTCCTCTTGTGCGTAGGACGCAAGGATCGAAAGCATCAATTCCCCGTCAGCGGAAAGGGTGTGGATGTTCTGCTCCTCGAAAAAGACGTCAATGCCGAGGACCTTCAGCTCCCGGACCGTTTCAAGCAGCGTGACCGTGTTCCGGGCAAAGCGGGATATGGATTTGATGATGATCATATCGACCTTCCCGGCCTTGCAATCGTACACGAGCCTGACAAAGCCTTCTCTGGTATCCTTTGTACCGGTCTTGGCCTCGTCCGCATATACGCCGACATACTGCCAACCGGGATGCTGTTGGATCAGACCACTGTAATAGCTGACTTGAGCTGACAGGGAGTGGTGCATCGCGTCCTTTGCCGAGGACACCCGTGCGTATGCCGCCACTCTCGTCAGCTTGGGGATGGCCGCTTTCGTGAATGTGACCTGTTTTACTTCTCTTGCCATAATCTGCCTCCGTTGTATCAAAGTATGGGTACTGTATATATCACTCTAAACGGCCCGGATAGCAAGCCTTATTCGGCAAATATACTGTCCAATTCGATCCCGTATTTACGGGCGATCATTGTGTAGATTACAGCCCGATCCGCTGGCCGAAGAAAGCCCTCGCTCACCAGCCGGTCCACAAAGGACAGGGCCGTATGATAGCGGATCAGGTTCTCCGGCCCGTACACATCAGACTTGCGGTCTTCCTTTTCCAACGGGATTACCTCCTTTGCGATATTTGTAGTTCCAATATGCGCTGCGGCAACGGTCCGAGCAGAACTTTTTGACCTTACGGCCCTTCGTCTGAGAGATCACCTTGCCACAATACAGGCAACGTGAAGCCTTTTTCATGCTGGGATGGCGGCGAATGTAGGATTTGATCGTATTGATTGATATGCCCAATTCATAGGAGATGGCCGTGGGGCCGTATCCGTCCCGGTACATCCGCTCTATCTCCCGGCGTTCAAAATTATCCATCATAGCGGTTTCCTCGCTTTCTATAATCATCGTAGCAGTACCGGCAGCAGAATTTCCGGTGAGCGTTGCCATAGCAGTGGAAGGTCCGACCGCAGTTTTTGCAGACGAGCGTGTAGTAGGCCTTTCGCAAAACCTGATCCTGATGGGAATTCCAGTATTCCATTCGGCAGCGGTCCGAGCAGAATTTCTTCTTATGACCGCTCCGCTGTGTAACGGGTTTTCCGCACTGTGGGCAGATTGGTATACTGCCGTCCTGCGTTTCGTGTGATGCCGATAAAATAACGGCTTTCTGTGTAGTGTTCATACGTACCTCCGAAAAGGGTCCGGGAGAGCAAGGGAAGCTCACCCTCCCGGACGGATTGGTTTAAGCGGTAATGCTCAGGATCTTAACAGCCTCCGGACGGATCAGCATACCGTCCAGATGCTCCACGCCGAGATAACCGGTCTTCTGCTCCAGAGCGAACTTTTCGTAAAGGGTACGCACGGAAAGCGGAATGCGGTCGATGATGGTGTAGTACGAGAAATCACCGAAGGCGATGGGATTGCCGTCCGTGGGCATGAATTCGGAAATATGGACAGGCTTGCCGAGAACGGTATCGCTGTTCTGATTCCAGAGATACTGACCGTTCTGATCCTTGAGCGTTTTTAGCTTCAGGGCTGTTTCATCGTTCATGAGCCATGCGCCGCCGGTGCGATACTGCTTGTCCACGGAGAAGTACAGAGCCAGCACATCGTCAAAACCGATATTGCCGGATACCGTCACGCCGGTTTCAGCATCGGTCAGAACACCGTGAGGCTGATCCACGCCGGTGCCGTTGATGAAGGCGTCTTCCTCGGCCTTGCCGAAACGCTTCGAGAACTGGCCTACGAGGTACTGCTCCAGATCGAAGCCGAGATCGCTGACAAAATCATCATCCAGCGAGGTGATATTCGCCAGCTTATGAGCGCAGACCGTTTTCTTCGGGAAATTGCTGTCGGCGGTGGTAGGGACGGTCCCGTGCTCCGGCACCCATTCGGGCTGGAATTCGTTGTCGGAAATCCAGATGGTAGAGTCATTCTTGGCGGCGTTCATAACGGTGCCGATCCTGCGGAAAAGGTCGTGTTCCTTCAGGGCCGCAGAATACTTGGTGGCCGTACTCTCCGGGAGCAGATAGGTGTTGGTGAGATTATGTTTCGCACCGGCAAGATCGGTGTAGGCAGCGTCATTGCCACGCATGGCCTTCCAGAAAGCCTCGCCGTAATGGGCTCTGCCGGTCAGAAACAGCTTGTCGTTCATTTCGTTATTCATTTTCGTGTCCTCCTTACAGACAGTGGCGGCACAGATACATGGCCGCATTTGTGGGTGAATTGTAGTAGTGTTCCATCTGCTTGCCGCAGCAGGGACAGGCGATCTCCGCCGTTTCCGTTATGCCGTGCAGATGGTAGATGTGAGGCATGACCTCTTCCAGATAGGGCTTGCCGGAGCGGATGAACTGATCCGCCGATATTGACGGGAACAGGGCTACTTTCTGCTGGTCCGAATCGTCAATGGCGATAACCGGAAAGTATCTGGTCTCAGGTATGCCGGTTTCGTCCGTGAGCCTCATACCCCGCCTCCGTTCAGCGGTGCGCCGTTCAGTTCGTAAAAGCGTTCACGGCAGAACTGCATAGCCTATATGATAGGGCTGCGAAAAGATTTACTTGAAACAAGATATGACAATGACAATCATGAACTATTACAAGAACTGTATCAAAATCAAAATGCTACTGCTATACGGTATTTATGTAAGCTACGAACCAAGCTGATGCAATATTTCAAAAAGACAAATGATACAATGTATTATGATTTAAAGAATCTTGATACTATTGAATGGTTTGATTCTGATAACATAATGCAGTTATCAAAATGGGGAATAAATATTGTCAAACCCGGATACAGAGCAGAACAGTATTTAGTTGATATATCTACTATAATTAATCAAAAAATCGGCGAAAGCAAAGAACTGTTTTACGATTGGCAAAACTGGAATTATATCAAAGATTTGTTTATGATTCCGAAATGTACCGATCCAAATGCAGTAAAAGCAGAATCCGTAAGATTTCAAAACAGCATGCAGGTATATCCGTTCCAAATGTATATTCACTGGACTCCTCATGACTGCGGTAATATGCTTGAGAATGACAAAAGGTTCTTGGCTGAATTGTTTGCTTCACATGGTGATATCTTTGAAGATTACGAAAGAATTACAGACGCTACCGAAGAAACAAAATGCGATGTCTATGACTTTATAAACGAATATGAAAACACCATAATCGTTGTTGATTGTGAAAATTCCGATGTATATAAGCTGGCAAGCGTTCTTAAAAATCTTGAAGCGGACGAAATTAAAAGAATAAATAAAATACTTCTATTTGATGATTATCATCAGAATGTCGGCTGGGATTATTTGCAAGGATATACTCAGGTTCCGGTTAAGCACATTGAAGTTGAAAGAGTTATGGACAGCAAAAGCCAGGTCGATATGGCGCTTGCCGTTGCCTGCTGTAAGGAACATTATACAAATAAAGTTGACTCATTTATTCTCTTCAGCAGTGATTCCGATTACTGGGCCTTGATTTCTGCGCTTGAAGGCGTCGGCTTTCTTGTAATGTACGAAGACGAGAAAGTCAGCCAGGCTACTAAAAATATCCTTTGGGAAAACGGATACAGCTATACCTGCATTGACGATTTCTGCACCGGAAATACCGAAGACTTTCAAAAAATGTGTATGGTAAAAACAATAGCCGCATCGTTACCGGATCTTTCACAGCTCAATGCTAACGATATTCTTACAAAGGCATTAACAGATACTCGCCTTGATTATACCAAGCAGGACTATAACAACTATTATCAAAAGTATTTGAAAAACATCAAAGTTAAAATCAAGGATGACGGAACCCTACACTTTGAAATAGGATAAGGAGGTAAATACATGATAAACTCATACGAGTATGCCGGTAGCATTTTAGATAAACTTTACTATGCAACTGATTCTAAGTATTTTAAATCCAAATCTTATCTAGATGGAAAATACAATGAATACCAAAATAAATACTCAATAGAACGTGCTCAAAAGTTTGAGAGTCAAGAGGTTCTAACTTATTTCTTTGATATTGCAAAAACAAATGAGTACTTTGAAAGTTACCTGTATTTTCTAATTCATGGGGAATTTGGTAGTATATCCAGTGGTTACACTAGTTTTTATCCATTACACTATGTTAGAAACGCAAAAAAAGGTGAGCAAAACGGTTGGCGCATATATGGCAAGAAAGCTAATACATATGCTGAAGCAGTAGATTTCGGAAAAAAATTTATTAATAAACTTGCCATCTGTGTAAATGATGTTAAATATCATCCATTAAATTCAATCCAAGATTATGAAAGATTTCAGAAAATAATGGATGAAAACTTACCGGACTTTTCAAATCACATTTGGATTCATAAATATCTCCATATATTGTATCCAGATTACTTCTCACAATTTCACAGCTTAATGTGGAAGCAACAACTACTTTGTGCATTTGGAATAGAACCAAAAGATTCATTTTACGGTATGGCCGGCCAAATACAAGAGATAAAAACCAAATCTAAAATAAAAAACTATTCGGATTTTGCTGAAACTGTGTATAAATGGTTTCCCGAATTAGGAAACATGGTATTTAGGCTAAATGTACAAGATTCTTCAGAAATTAATTTTAAAAATGGAGAAAGAATCGTGCTTAACGATTCCTTGTTATCCGATTTTAGCACGCTTATAAATTCAAAGAAATTTTCAGAAGGGTTTTCCGATAAAAAGAACCCAATTTTTGTGATTGCTGATATTAGCGGCAATGTTTATGGGCTGATTACTAAAATTGAAAAAAAGATAATCGATAATAAAGGGCAATTTACTGGCCTTTGGAACAATTGCTTTAATAACGATATTTTGCCAAATAAAAATGATGGAATTAAAAGCGGAAAAATCATTTCTGATTTTAACAATTTAGCATTTATTTACAATCATTTATATCCTTACTTTGATGAAAAGTGGTCTCCAGAAAAAGATGATATAACGCATCATTCAGATAAAGATGGCAAGACCATTCGTTTAAATATTGAAAAAATGGAGTACCATCCTGATAAAGATGCACAATATGTTACCGAAGTAAATGATTATGACCTCGAAGATATTCAAGGTGTAGAATATACTCCAATAAAGATAAAACCATTACCCAAAAACACATATAGTAAGTCTGAAAAATATGCAAGGGATCAACGTAATGGCGCAATTGCGCTAAAGAGAGCAAACCATCTTTGTGAGTTTGATTCTAACCACAAAACGTTTATTAAAGACAGAGATGGGACTCAATATATGGAAGCCCATCACATAATTCCCATGGCGTATCAGGGCCTCTTTAAAGATGCAAGTCTTGATGTTCCTGCCAACATTGTTTCACTATGCTGTAATTGCCATCGCTTTATTCATTATGGAAATAAGAAAGATCGCACTTTTGCTTTAAAGTTGCTTTATGATATGAGAATCAATGAACTTAAAGCAGCAGGAATCGACATAAGTTTTAAGGAACTTGTTGAGATGTACTTTTAGTTGCTAATCTTTAGCAAGCAAGGTAATGGTATATACCATTACAGCTTGTTAGGGGAGTTTTCCCCTAAGACCCCAACCAACATTGATAAATCAATGAAGCTGTTTTGCCACTAAAGAGGCAAAAAAATAAGCCCACCACATCTGACTGAATGATGTAGTGGGCATTTTGTTAGCGCTCATTATCTCGAGCACTCTGCAATTTCGGCTTATCTATATCAAGTATAATGCGAGCATTTTCCTGATATATTAAGTGTTTGTGATATTCTTTACTTAAAGGAATCCTTTTGTTTGTTTTGAAAAGCGCGTAAGCGATAGATACGATTATACCCGGCCGCTGAATCGTATTTATTCGCGCTCAATCAACCTTTTCAAAACTGAAATCCTCAAACCGCAGCGCCTCGTCGGCTTCGGTGCGAAAAACAAAACAGATCCCGTTCGTTCCTGCGGTATTGTTCAGAGCAATGTCAAAAACCTCAAATTGATCGGATCCCCCGGTGTTGCCGACGGTGCAGCTTCCGAGCAGCTCGCCGTCGGGACCGTCTTTATGTATTTCCACCGTGCAGGGATGCCCGTTTCCGTTTGCAACGCGGAGTTTAAGCAGCGCGTCGGCAGGCATATTGAGTATATTCGGGAATGTCAGATATGATCCGTCCTTTATGCCGCGCAGTTCAAAGCCGTTCGCATTTTCTTTTTTAATGATTCCGTCGGCGGCGTCAAAATACCATTCGCCGTTTATAGCCTCCCACGCCGCGTCATACTGGCCTACTCCGACTTTTTTGATGAATTCATCGGTCACTATATCGCCGTTGTCTTTTAAGTGGGCGTAAACAAATTTCGTCGTTCTGTAATACCGATCGAGCGGCTCGCCGCTGCCGTAGTTTTCGGGAACACCGTATGTGAAATAGGTCTGATTGCGGAAGGTGAAGAATGTGCCGTGGTCGGTAAAGCAATCTTCACAGATCCTGCCGCGATACGTATAAGGTCCGTAGATATTCTTGCTTGTCGCGTAATCACCGCCGTGCGAATTCAGATAGTAGGTGTCGCCCCATTTGGTGATCCAGCATGCGTCATTTTGCCAGCCGTCAATGATCTCGACCGCCCTCGGCTCTTCGGCAAGAGAGATCATATCCTCGTTAAGCCGCGCGATATAATATTTTTTGCCCGAGACAGTATAGCCGAACATTATATAAGGGGTCTTGTTTTCGTCATCGTCCGTGAATACCGTCGGGTCATAGCAGGCTGTGTCAACCAGCCCCTGCGGAAGCAGCGGCTTTCCGAGAGCATCGACATACGGTCCTCCGGGGCCGTTTTCGCTCACCGCGACGCCGGTGCATCTCTGCTGATCGGAGAAATAGAGATAATACTTGCCGTTTCGCTCCGCTGCGTCGGTAGCGTAGCATTCACGGTCTTTTCCGAGAAAGGTATCCTCCGGGCGAAGCGTGAATTCAAGCTTCCAGTTGACGAGATCATCGGAAGAGAATACGCGCCAGTCATCCATACGAAAGATCGGTTGACCCGGGCCGTAATCGTGGCTGGAATACAGATATGCTTTTCCTTCAAAGATATGCACGTGCGGGTCGCAAACGCCCATATCGGGGAAAACGCGTCTGAAATTGCCGCCCTCCAGATTGCCGACGCCCCTGAAAGTGTTTCTTATCTCGTCAACCCTTCCCGCTGTCAGATAGTAATAATAAGTGTGCGGCTCGTCGAATTTCAGCTTGAAAACGCCGAGCGGAGCCACATAATTCGTGGAGTCGGCTCCCGGGTCGGCGGAGCCGTCATACAGATAGCGTCCCGCGAGCAGGGCGGTCGCTTTCGGTGTAAAAAGTCCCACGCCGTAGCCGCTGTCATCCGCCCAAACGCACCATGTTTCTTTATTTCCGTTCTTAAGCTGAAATGCGGGTTTCCCTGCCCAAAACGGCAGATCACGCTCTACACGCAATTCATCGCCGGTCCAGGGCTTGTCGCCGTCGTAAAACCAGAAATTGCCGAGCGCGCTGACGGAATAAAACGCAGGCAGCTCCTGCTCTCTGTCCGTCCACGGCGTAAGAAGAAAATCAACCGCAGAATTCTTTACGGTCAGCCCCGTGTCCGTCAGCTTGTATATGTTTGTGTAATATGTCTGCGTGAGCATATTATCCTGCGCCCAGTCGAGAGGTCGGCTGACAACACAGATCTCATCATCGCTTTTTTCAACGGCTACAAGCTTGCTGTTGTTGCCGTACATATCGCCGCCCTGCACGGGGTTGTAGCCCCAAACGTTATCTGCATATACGCCGTTTTTATAGCCCTCGATCTCCGTCGGTCCGTAATATGACTGCTGCACAAGGCGGCCGGTGTCGTGGCTGTTCAGCAGATTTCCGTAGTCGCCGTTATCCTTGTCTT
Source organism: uncultured Clostridia bacterium (assembly GCA_947166625.1). Lineage (GTDB taxonomy): Bacteria > Bacillota > Clostridia > Oscillospirales > Acutalibacteraceae > CAG-177. The sequence goes on along the minus strand of CAMVEX010000018.1, from coordinate 1,794 downwards.
CAAACCACGAGAGACCGCCGCCCCATCTCAGGTTGACGCCGGCTTTATAATGCTCGTTTTCGATGAAAAGAATGTCTTCTTTAGGCGCTTGCTGCAAGCCGCAGGTGAAACCCGAAACGCTGAGGATACAGTCTTTTTCTTCGGCGATCGGCTCAAAGCGCACCGAGATGAGCCGCGACGCGATCTTGCGGTCAAGGTAACCGTTAAGCAACATGGAGGTTTCGGATGATTTTGAGCTCAGCAGCAGTTCTTCCTCAAATGTTTCCCTGTCCATCCTGTATGAGATGATTGCGCGGACAGCCGCCGTAGTCTCGTAAGAAAATGAAATGCGGTTGAATCTCATCGTTCCCGAGCTCAGCGGAATCGTTACCGTGTAACCGTTCGTTATATCCTCGGCAGATATATCCAATTCGGAAACGGGTATTTCGTTTTTCATCTCAATTCCTCCTCTGTAAAGTCCCATAAGCATGATTAAGGACAGAAAAAACGATGCGATTTTTTTGAATAACAGTGCCATATACGATCCTTTCTTGCTTCAGCAAACTGTTTTTGAATTTGTGACCGGGTTGAGTTTACTGCGTGTTTGATTTATTATAATCAAAACCATTTCTTCTTTTTGCCGTAGATTACGAGCGCCGTCACTATCATTACGGAGAGGGCGATGACATATATATAGCCGAATTTCCATCTGAATTCGGGCATTGATTCAAAATTCATCCCGTACCATCCGACTATGATGGTGAGCGGGAAAAATATCGTGGTGATGACCGTGAATATTTTCATCGAATGGTTGAGCTTCAAGTCGAGCGACGATGAGTAGGCGTCGCCCAGATGATCCGCGGAGTTTTCAAGCGAATCTATGTCGTTGATGATTCTTTCCATCTTGCTTTGGAGGTTTGATATATATATCAGATCGCCGTGAGCGATAATATCGTTGTCATTATCGCTCAAAGTTTCGGCTATATCGAGCAGCTGTTCATAATAATTATTGAATTTGAGCAGATCCTTTTTGATATCGAGCAGCTCGATATTGAATGTTTCGTCAGCTTCGTTGTTTACGATTTTTTCTTCCATTTCAACCAGCTTGTTTCTTGCCGTTTCTATGATCGCTCCGCTGTCCGAAACAAGAGATTCCATAAATGCGCTCACTATCTTTGCGGGATTCATTTTTTCTGCGGGCACCCGGCTTGAAACCTTGCGGAAAATATCGGCGGTGGAGCCGTCGGTATCGAGTATATCAACTATCAGAATCAGATTCTTTTTGAGAAAGAGAGCGATATGGTCGCTTCCGCCGTTTTCTGAAGGCACCTTGAGTTCGGTAAATGTGTATTCGCCGTGCACCTCAACTTCCGTGCGAAAGAGTGGATTTGCGCTTTTGCATTTCTCGACGGTCTGATTTGAAAATCCGAGAGCCGGGCTGATTTTTGTGAGCTCGTCGCTGCCGATAATACCGATCGTCAGGAAAGATTCGTCAATTTCGTCAAATGCGATCTCGGTCAGCGAGCCGTCTGCTTTATAAAACATATCGTCATCCTTTCGGATTATTATTTTATATTTAATTCTACAACACCCGCGCCGTGTATATCAAGAGAAATTTGATAATTTTCCCTGTCGATCACTTGCGAAAAATAAATTTCGCATTTCGCCGAACTTTTTAAGCATTTTATGTTGACAAAATCAAAATAATGTGTATAATATATGTTCGTAGCCCGACAGCATTGGGGAATTGTGTAATGGTAGCACTGCAGACTCTGACTCTGCCTGTTGGGGTTCGAATCCCTATTCCCCAGCCAA
>CAMVEX010000017.1 GCA_947166625.1 uncultured Clostridia bacterium | reverse complement strand
GATGTGCAAAGATCGCTTTTTGAGGCATTACTGTTTTATGAATACCCGCCCTTCGCAGGCAACTGCGAACCTTTAATAATCTGTGCCGTAAAAATAAGGCGCATCCCGGTGATGATCATCCGTGATACGCCGTGCGTTATCTCATATCTGTTCCGTCGGGGCGCAGGTGCATTCATCCTCGCGCTTGCCGTCAAGAAGGCGGAGCCTGCCGAGCAGCGGCAGGACTATCGAGCCGGTGAAAGTGTCGCCCTCAAAATTCAGCTCGGCGTCTGCGTAGGCGCCGGGTTTATATATTTCTCCCGAAAGGCGGAGCTGAAGAGTGCCGCCCTGTTCCTGAGCGGAGATGACGGGGATATCGTCGAAATAATGCGATTTGATCCTGAGTGAGACCTTGTATTTGCCGTCGCAATCTGCCAGGGTGAAATACACTCTGTCTTTGACAAGGGGAGTGGATATGCGGCAGCTCCAAGTGCCGAGACCTGTCATTTTATCGCCTCCGAAATTAAAAAATCATGGTAAGAAAAAATTTTTTGAAAAATTTTTCGGCGAATTATCGTGAAAATTGACCGAAAATCCAATGATATTTTACCACATTCCGCGCCCGACTTCAATATATTTTTGAACCATATTTAGACTGAAGTACGGTTTTGAACCACAATATATTGTTTTTCGCTCCGCCTGCGGATGAGATGCCCGTGCTGAAGTCCCCGCCCGCCTTGATACTGCTGAATTTGCGAGCCCGAAAAAGACCGAAAATTTTTCAAAAAAAGTGTTGACATTATATTTTATTTATGATAATATACACGGGCACGCCGTCAAGAGGGGGTAATTATGCCCATTTTCAGGCGCGCAGATATGCGATGATGCGGGAGGTGGCCGCCCACGAGGCGGGGAATTTCCGCGGAGTATGTCCGATTTTAAACCGGGCGGTCCGATCCGGGCCGAGCGGCCTGCCGATGGTTTTCCGTCATGGTGCTCAAAGACACGGCAACTTGCGATGAGGATTCTCATGCTGTGAAGGTTTGAGCATAATGATGGAAAATACGAGCAAGCCGTCAGGCGCAGCAGACCCGTCGTTTTCCCAAACGAGGCCTGTTCGGGTCGGATATTATCAGCAAACGGCGAAGGTCGTGACCCGGAAAGTGTTTTCCGGTTTTTGAATCGGGTGGGTTGAAACACCCGGGTCGGTTTTCAAATTTTGCGTGCCCGCCAAATTTTAAGGAGGCATTTCAATGGCAGCTAAGGGAAAAATCAGAATCAGACTCAAAGGATACGATCACACTCTCGTCGATAAATCGGCTGAGAAGATCGTGGAGACAGCAAAGAGAACAGGCGCCGAGGTTTCCGGTCCCGTTCCCCTTCCCACAGAGAAGGAAATAGTCACCATCCTTCGCGCCGTCCACAAGTATAAGGACAGCCGCGAGCAGTTTGAGCAGAGAACACACAAAAGACTCATCGACATCCTCAGACCTTCGGCAAAAACAGTTGAAGCTCTGACCGGTCTTGAGCTTCCCGCAGGCGTCGAAATCGAGATCAAGCTTTAATCGCTTGCCGTTTTCAGACAAATGCAGGTCAAGTTGGCTTAGGTCAACCAATAACCAAAGGAGGAACAAATAATGCAAAAAGCACTCATCGGCAAAAAGATCGGCATGACCCAGATCTTTGATGAAAAAGGAAACGTGATCCCCGTAACCGTAGTTGAAGCAGGTCCCTGCAACGTCGTTATGAAAAAGACGATGGAGAATGACGGTTATGAAGCAGTCCAGCTCGGCTTCGGCGATGTCAAGGTACAGCGCCTCAACAAGCCCATGATGGGTCATTTCAAAAAGAATGACGCAGCTCCCAAGAAGCATCTCAAAGAATTCAAGTTTGACGATATCGCTTCTCTCAACGTCGGCGACACCCTCACCGCAGACATCTTCGCGGTAGGCGACAAAGTTGACGTAGTCGGCACCAGCAAGGGCCACGGCACTGCAGGTTCGATCAAGAGATGGAATTTCTCAAGACTCAAAGAGTCACACGGTACAGGCCCCGTCGCGAGGCACGCCGGCTCACTCGGCGCCTGCTCGGATCCTTCCAGAGTTTACAAAGGAAAGAAACTCGCGGGTCACTTCGGCTGTGAAAGAGTCACCATCCAGAATCTCACGGTAGCAAAAATCGACGCGGAAAACAATCTCGTAGCCATCAAGGGCGCCGTTCCCGGCCCCAAGGGCGGAATCGTAGTTATCCGCGACAGCGTTAAAAAAGAAGCTTAAGGAAAGGAGTAGAAAATAATGCCTACAGTATCAGTTTTTGACATGACAGGTAAGAAGGTTTCCGATATCGACCTCAAGGAAGAGATCTTCGGAATCACCCCCAGCATCCCCGCTATGCATCTCTGTGTAGTTGCTTATCTTGCTAATCAGCGCCAGGGCACACAATCTACCCTTACCAGATCAGAAGTCAGCGGCGGCGGCAAGAAGCCCTGGAAACAGAAGGGTACAGGCCGCGCAAGACAGGGTTCGACCAGAGCTCCCCAGTGGTATCACGGCGGTATCGCTCACGGTCCCAAGCCCCGTACATATCATAAGGACGTCAACAAGAAGGTTCGCCGCCTTGCAATGAAGTCGGCGCTTTCGGCAAAGGTCGCGGATGAAGAGCTCATCGTTCTCGATTCCCTCACCCTTGACGCCATCAAGACCAAAGAAATGGCAAAGGTCGTCAATTCGCTTGAGACCGGCAAGAAGGTGCTTTTCGTACTGCCCGAAAAGAACGATATAATCTATCGCTCCGCTCGCAACATCGCAGGCGTCAAGACCACTCTTGTTACCACACTTAACGTTTATGACATCCTCAACGCCGATACAATCGTGCTCCTCAAGGATGCCGTAAGCAAGATCGAGGAGGTATATGCATGAGCAAGGCAGCGCAGGATATTATCATCCGCCCGATAATCACCGAAAACAGCATGGACGGTATCGCGGACCGCAAATATACCTTTGAGGTCGCCAAGGATTCCAACAAAATCGAGATCGCCAAGGCAGTCGAAACTCTTTTCGACGTCAAGGTAAGCAAGGTCAACGTTATCAATGTTGACGGCAAGCTCAGAAGATACGGTCGCTTCGAGGGCTACACCCCCTCCCGCAAGAAGGCAATCGTTACTCTTACCGAAGATTCCAAGACCATCGAATTCTTCGACGGTATGATGTAATTCTTCAGGCACATCTATAACATTATATAAACCTTATTATACTATCAAATCCGGCGGTAAAGTATGAAGCGCGCGGCGCTTCGCAAAGCTGCTGTAAGGAGAGTGTAGAAAATGTCTATCAAATTCTATAAGCCGACCACTAACGCAAGACGTAATATGTCGGTTACAGATTATTCCGAGCTCTCAAAGGTTGCGCCCGAAAGAAGCCTTCTTGTTTCTCTTAAGAAGAACAGCGGCCGCAACAGCTACGGAAGGATCACCGTTCGCCACAGAGGCGGCGGAGTTCGCACAAAGTATCGTATAATTGATTTCAAGAGAGATAAGTTTGATGTACCCGCCGAGGTAATGAGCATTGAATATGACCCCAACCGCTCGGCATTCATCGCCCTTCTTAAGTATGAAGACGGCGAAAAGAGATACATCCTTCAGCCCGTAGGCCTTAAAGTCGGCGACACCGTTATCGCGGGCACCTCAGCCGACATCAAGCCCGGCAACGCGCTTCCTCTCGCAAATATCCCCGTTGGTACCATCGTACACAATGTTGAGCTCTATCCCGGCAGAGGCGGCCAGCTCGCGAGAGCGGCAGGCAACTCGGCTCAGCTCATGGCTAAAGAGGGCGGCAAGGCTCTTCTCCGTCTTCCCTCAAGCGAGCTGCGTTATGTTCCCGTAGAGTGCATGGCTACCATCGGCCAGGTAGGCAACACCGATCACGAAAACGTTAAGATCGGTAAAGCCGGCCGTAAACGCCACATGGGTTGGAGACCTACCGTTCGCGGCTCCGTAATGAACCCGAATGATCACCCCCACGGCGGCGGTGAAGGCAAATCCCCCATCGGCAGACCGGGCCCCGTTACCCCCTGGGGTAAGCCCGCTCTCGGCTATAAGACCAGAAAGACAAAGAAACCGTCCGACAAGCTTATCGTTAAGCGTCGCAACGACAAATAAGTGAAAGGAGCAGATAATAATGGGCAGAAGCGTTAAAAAAGGACCTTTTGTGCAGCCTAAACTGCTCGAAAGAGTTCAGGAAATGAATAATAAAGGCGAAAAGCAGGTCCTCAAGACCTGGAGCCGTTCATCCACAATCTTCCCCGACTTTGTCGGCCACACATTTGCCGTTCACGACGGACGCAAGCATGTTCCCGTATATGTAACAGAGGACATGGTCGGACATAAGCTCGGTGAGTTTGCGCCTACAAGAACCTTCAGAGGTCACGCAGGTTCAAAAACATCCAATAACGGAAACTAATCGGCGAAAGGAGTGTATAACTAATGTCAGATAACGAAATGATGAGCGTGCCGACAGCAACCGCCAAGGCCACTTACATCCGTATTGCTCCCCGCAAGGTTCAGATAGTTCTTGATCTTATCAGGAATCAGCCTGCAGACAAAGCATTGGCAATCCTTAAATACACGCCCAAAGCCGCGTGTGAACCGCTGGAGAAGCTTTTGAAATCGGCTATCGCAAACGCCGAAAACAACCACAACATGGACGTTGACCGTCTCTATGTTGCAGAGGCTAACGTAGGCCAGGGTCCCACTCTCAAGAGAATCAGACCCAGAGCTCAGGGCAGAGCCTACAGAATCAATAAGAAAACATCACACATCACCCTTGTTCTCAAGGAAATGGAATAAACGAAGAGGAGGTTAAACAATGGGACAGAAAATTCATCCTACCGGTTTGAGAATCGGTGTCATTAAGCCCTGGGAATCCCGCTGGTATGCAGATTCCAACAAGTTTGGCGATACTCTCGTTGAAGACTATAATCTTCGTGAGTACCTCCTCGAGAAGCTTGCCCCCGCAGGCGTACCCAAGGTTGAGATAGAGCGCGACGCAAAGAGAGTTTACATCTATGTTCACTGCGCAAAGCCCGGTATGGTCATCGGCAGACAGGGCGCAGAGATTGAGAAGCTCAAGAAGATCTGCGAGAATAAGCTCGGCGGCAAAGAGGTCTCCCTCAACATCGTCGAAATCAAGCAGCCCGATCTTGACGCTCAGCTCGTAGCAGAGAATATCGCGTCACAGCTCGAAAGAAGAATCTCTCACCGCCGCGCTATCAAGCAGGCTATCGGCCGCACCATGAAGCTCGGCGCAAGAGGAATCAAAATTCAGTGCAGCGGACGTCTCGGCGGCCGTGAAATAGCAGGCAGCGAAACATATCACGAGGGAACCATTCCTCTTCAGACCATCCGCGCAGACATCGACTACGGCTTTACCGAGGCTAAGACAACCTACGGCCGTATCGGCGTTAAGGTCTGGCTCTACAGAGGCGAAGTTCTCCGCGAGGCGAGAAACAACGGTTCCCGCCCCAGAAGACCCAGAGCGGCAGGCTCCAGAGGTCCGAGAGAAAACAGAGCTCCCAGAGAGAACAGAGAAGGAGGTAACAAATAATGCTTTTACCCAAGCGTGTTAAGTACCGCAGAGTACAGAGAGGCAGGCTTAAAGGTAAGGCTACAAGAGGCAACACCGTTTCTTACGGTGATTACGGTCTCGTGGCGCTTGAACCCGCCTGGATTACCTCCAATCAGATAGAAGCAGCCCGTGTCGCCATGACAAGATACATCAAGCGCGGCGGCCAGGTCTGGATCAAGATCTTCCCCGACAAGCCCATCACAGAGAAGCCGGCTGAGACCCGAATGGGTTCAGGTAAAGGCTCCCCCGAATATTGGGTAGCTGTCGTTAAGCCCGGCAGAGTTCTCTTTGAGATAGCCGGCGTTGACAGAGAGCTCGCGGCAGAGGCTATGCGTCTCGCTTCCGCAAAGCTCCCGATCAAATGCAAATTTGTAAGTAAAGAAGAATTGGGTGGTGAGCAGTAATGAAAGCCAGTGAAATCAGAAATCTCTCGGCAGCAGAGCTTGACGCGAAACTCGCCGAGCTTAAAGACGAGCTGTTCAAGCTGCGCTTCCAGCAGGCAGTAAACCAGCTCGACAACCCGATGCGTATCAAGGCCGTTAAAAAGGATATCGCCCGTATCAAGACCATACAGACCGATATCGAGCTTCACGGCACCAACGCTTAAGAAAGGGAGGCAGACAGACTATGGAAGAAAGAAACCTCAGAAAAACCCGCGTCGGCATAGTTACCAGCGACAAGATGGAGAAGACTGTAGTTGTTTCTGTTAAAGACAGAGTCAGACATCCTCTCTACAAGAAGATCGTTAACAATACATATAAACTCAAGGCCCATGACGAAAATAACGAATGCGGCATCGGCGACAGAGTAAAAGTTATGGAAACCCGTCCTCTTTCAAAAGATAAGAGATGGCGCGTGGTAGAAATCATCGAGAAGGCAAAATAATGCCTGTTATGTAAGGAGGAAAAACACTGTGATACAGCAACAGAGTTACCTCAAGGTTGCCGACAACACCGGCGCGAAAGAGATCATGTGCATTCGCGTTCTCGGCGGTTCAGGCAGGAGGTATGCCAATATTGGCGACGTCGTCGTTGCTTCGGTTAAAAAGGCAACTCCCGGCGGCGTAGTTAAAAAGGGCGAGGTTGTTAAGGCCGTTGTAGTTCGTTCAGCATTCGGTCTTCGCCGTGAAGACGGTACTTACATTCGCTTTGATGAGAATGCAGCCGTCATCATTAAGGACGATAAGAGCCCCAGAGGCACTCGTATCTTTGGGCCGGTAGCGAGAGAGCTGCGTGAAAAGGATTACACCAAGATTCTTTCACTTGCTCCCGAAGTACTTTGATCGGAGGTGCGCGTGATGAATAAGGTTCATGTTAAGACAGGCGACGAAGTAGTCGTCATTAACGGTAAATACAGAGGCAAGAGAGGCAAGGTTATGCAGGTAAGCCCCTCCGAAGGCAAGGTCATCGTTGAAGGCGTTAACATCGTAAAGAAGCATGTTAAGCCCCGCAAGATGGGTGAGCCCGGCGGAATCATCGAAGCAGAATCCGCTCTCTATGCCGATAAGGTTCAGCTTATCTGCCCTAAATGCGGCAGACCTACCAGGGTAGGACACAAGATAGTTGACGGCAAGAAGGTCCGCACTTGCAAAAAGAGCGACTGCCTTGCAGAGTTTTGATTAAGGGAGGAAACAACAAATGGCAGCAAGATTAAAAGAAATGTATGTCAATGACGTTGCGCCCGCTCTTATGAAAAAATTCGAATACAAGAGCGTCATGCAGATCCCCAAGCTTGAAAAGATCGTTGTCAACGTAGCGTGCGGCGAAGCCAGAGATAATTCAAAGGTCCTCGACGCCATCACTTCCGACCTTATGCAGATCACCGGCCAGAAGCCCGTTCTCTGCAAGGCCAAGAAGTCAGTTGCAAACTTCAAGCTTCGTGAAGGCATGGTTATCGGCGCCAAGGTCACTCTCAGAGGCGACAGAATGTATGAATTCCTTGACAGATTCTTCAATCTGGCACTTCCCAGAGTCCGCGACTTCAGAGGTATCAACCCCAATTCATTTGACGGCAGAGGCAACTATTCCCTCGGCGTTAAAGAGCAGTTGATATTCCCCGAAATCGACTATGATAAGATCGACAAGGTCAGAGGTATGGACATCTGCTTTGTCACAACCGCAAACACTGACGAAGAAGCGCGCGAGCTGCTCACTCTCATGGGCGCTCCGTTTGAGAGATAAGGAGGGAATACCGTGGCTAAGACATCACAGAAAGTCAGACAGGCTCGCCCTGCAAAATACTCGACAAGAGCATACAACAGATGCAAGATCTGCGGCAGACCTCACGCTTATCTCCGTAAATACGGCGTTTGCCGTATCTGCTTCAGAGAGCTGGCTCACGAGGGCCAGATCCCCGGTGTTAAGAAAGCAAGTTGGTAATTGAGCGATTGCAAAGGAGGTAAACCGGTATGCAAATTACTGATTCCATCGCTGATATGCTCACCCGTATCCGTAACGCGAATTCGGCAAAGCATGATACAGTGAAAGTTCCCGCATCCAACATGAAGAAGGCAATTGCTCAGATTCTTGTTGATGAGGGTTATATAAAGAGCTTCAAGGTTGAGGAAGACGGCAAGCAGGGCATCATGGAGATCGCCCTCAAGTACGGCCCCAACAAATCTCAGGTTATCACCGGTCTTCGCAGAGTATCAAAGCCCGGTCTGAGAATTTATACAGACGTTGAAAATATGCCCAAGGTTATGAAAGGTATCGGCATCGCGATCCTTTCCACCTCAAAGGGTATCATGACTGACAAGGACGCTCGTAAAGCCAATGTCGGCGGCGAAGTTCTTGCATTTATCTGGTAAGGAGGTTACGCTATGTCACGTATAGGCAGAATGCCCATCGTTATCCCCGCAGGGGTTGATGTTACGGTTGACGGCAACCTTGTTACCGTAAAGGGTAAAAACGCTACCCTTTCCGCAAACATCCATCCCAATATCACAGTCGAGAAGGACGGTAACACCATCACGGTCACCCGCCCCAACGATAATAAAGAAAACAGATCACTTCACGGTCTTTCAAGAACCATCATCGCCAACATGGTAAACGGCGTCAACGAGCCCTTCAAAAAAGAGCTTGAGGTCAACGGCGTAGGTTACCGTGCCGAGATGAAGGGTAAGGAGCTCGTTCTTAAAGTCGGTTATTCACACGACGTTATTATGACTGCTCCCGAGGGAGTTACCATCGAAGTTCCCAACCCCAATAAGATCGTAATCTCTGGTGCCGACAAGCAGAAGGTCGGTCAGTTTGCCGCAAACGTGCGCGAGAAGCGTCCTCCCGAGCCTTATAAGGGCAAGGGCATCAAGTATGCCGACGAGCACATCCGCCGCAAGGAAGGTAAAGCCGGTAAGGGCGGCAAATAATAACAGAAGAATAAGGAGTGAAATATTATGGTTAAAAGACCGGACAGCAAGAAGGCAAGACTTCATCGCCATAAGAGAGTCCGCGGTAAGATCTCCGGCACTGCAGAATGTCCTCGCCTTAATGTTTTCCGTTCACTTCAGCATATCTACGCTCAGCTCATAGATGACGTTAAGGGTGAGACCCTTGTCGCCGCCTCTACCGTTGAGAAGGATTTCGCTGAATACGGCGGAAACAAGTCCGCAGCTCACGAAGTGGGCAAGCTTATTGCAGAACGCGCTGCCGATAAGGGAATCACCGATTGTGTATTCGATCGCGGCGGCTATATCTATCACGGCCGTGTTAAAGAGCTGGCCGAAGGCGCCCGTGAAGGCGGCCTCAAATTCTGAGAAAGGAGAAATTTACTATGGCTAAGATCGACGCATCGGCATACGAGCTCACAGAGCGCGTTGTTGCCATCAACCGCGTATCAAAGACTGTTAAGGGCGGCCGTATCATGAAGTTCTCCGCTCTCGTAGTCGTAGGAGACGGAAACGGAATCATCGGTTTCGGTCTCGGCAAATCGGGCGAAGTTCCCGATGCAATCCGCAAGGGCATTGAGGATGCCAAAAAGAATCTTATGCAGATCTCTCTCAAGGGCACCACAATTCCTCATGAAATCGTCGGCAAGTTTGGCGCAGGCGTAGTTCTGCTCAAGCCCGCCGCTCCCGGTACCGGCGTTATCGCAGGCGGCCCCGTTCGTGCCGTTGTTGAGACCGTAGGTATCAAAGATATCCGTACAAAGGCTCTTCGTTCAAATAATCCCTGCAACGTAGTCAGAGCCACCATCGACGGGCTTTCAAAGCTTCGCAACGCCGAAGAGGTCGCTGCAATCAGAGGCAAGTCCGCTCAGGAAATTTTAGGTTAAGGAGGGCGCAACAATGGCAGATTTACAGGTAAAACTCGTTAAGAGTTTGATCGGTTCAACCAAGCCCCAGCTTGCGACCGCCAACGCCCTCGGTCTTCACAGAATCGGCGACGTCACAGTTCAGCCCGATAACGATGCTACCAAGGGTAAGATCAGGAAGCTTTCACATCTTCTTGAGGTTACTGAAGTTGAAGGAGGTGCAAAGTAATGAAATTACATGATCTTGCACCCGCTGCAGGCTCCGTTAAAGAGCGCAAGCGTATAGGCCGCGGCCCCGCTTCGGGCCAGGGCAAAACCGCAGGTAAGGGCCATAAGGGCCAGCTTGCCCGTGCGGGCAGAGGCCAGAGAGCCGGCTTTGAAGGCGGCCAGATGCCTCTCCAGAGACGCGTTCCCAAGCGCGGTTTCAACAATATTTTCGGCACGGAGTTCGCTATCGTAAACGTAGCTACTCTCGATAAGTATTTTGATGACGGTGCGACTGTTACCGTAGATTCTCTTCTTGAGAAAGGCGTGCTCAACAAAACTTTGGACGGCGTCAAGATTTTAGGTCAGGGCGAGATTTCGAAGAAGCTCACCGTTCAGGCAAATGCTTTTTCCGAAAGCGCCAAAGCTAAGATTGAGGCAGCCGGAGGAAAGGCTGAGGTGATCTGAATTGTTCCAGACCATTATAAATGCTTGGAAAGTTGCGGACCTCAGAAAGAAGATTATTTTTACGGCGCTCATCGTTCTGATTTTCAGAATCGGTTCCGCCATCCCCGTTCCCTTCACCAACATCGGTGAAGCCGGAATCATAGACCCCAACGCAAACAACTTCATGAACTACCTTTCGATGATGACAGGTGATGCGTTCAACTACGGCACTATATTTGCCATGTCGATCACTCCCTACATCAACAGCTCGATCATCATGCAGCTGCTTGCCGTTGCGATCCCCGCTCTTGAAAGACTTCAGAAAGAGGGCGAAGAGGGCAGAAAGAAGATCGCTTCGATCACCCGTTTCGTTACCATCGTTCTCGGTCTTTTACAGAGTACGGCGTACTTCTTCTATCTGCGCAGCCAGAATTATATCACGACTGACGCAGCCGGAAATCAGTACACGGGCTTCTTCGCAGTATTCCAGGCAATCGTAATCATACTCTGCTTCACGGCAGGTACCGCCCTTATCATGTGGCTCGGCGAGAGAATCAACGACAAGGGCATCGGAAACGGTATCTCGATAATCCTTTTCGCCGGTATCGTTGCCAGAATCCCCACCCTTCTCTTCTCGCTTTACAGCCCCAAATCGGGCTATATCCGCTACGGCGGCCCGTACTATGTACTCACCCCGATAGTGGGAATCATCCTCATCCTCATGATAGCTTATATCGTTTGGATGGATAACGCTGAGAGAAGGATCCCCATCCAGTATGCCAAGAGAGTGGTCGGCAGAAAGATGTACGGCGGCCAGAATACTCATATGCCCATCAAGGTAAATATGAGCGGCGTTATGCCCATCATCTTCGCCTCATCGATCCTTTCACTGCCCCCGACGATCAAGATGTTTATTGCAAACAAGCTTACGGAAGGCAAGGGCTGGGATAAATTCTTCCACTTATTCGACGGCGATCACTGGGCTTACGCGATCATCTATTTCGTATTCATTCTTGCTTTCGCATACTTCTATGCGAGCATTCAGTACAATCCGATTGAAATGTCAAAGAACATCCGTGAAAACGGCGGTTCTATCCCCGGCATCCGCCCCGGCGAGCCCACGGCGAGATATATCGGCAAGATCATCAACAGGATCACCCTCCTGGGCGCCCTGCTTCTGAGCGTTGTCGCTCTCTTCCCGATCGTCTTTTCGCAGGTTTCCACCTTTGCCCTCGGCAAGGCGGGCTACGAGCAGGGACTTAACGTTTCGCTCGGCGGTACTTCAATCATAATTCTTGTCGGCGTCGCTCTTGAAACCGTAAAACAGCTCGAGAGCCAGATGATGATGAGACATTATAAGGGATTCCTTGATTGATATGGAAGCCCTCGGGAGCAGGTCAGAACTGCTCGTTAAACTCGGAGGAACAGCATGATAGAGCTCAAAACATCAAGCGAACTTAAACAGATGATGGATGCCGGCAGAATTGCGGCAGGAGCATTAAAAGCAGCGGGCGAGGCAGTCAAACCCGGCGTATCAACCGCCTATGTTGACAGTGTGGCCCACGAATACATCGTAAAGCACGGAGCGATCCCTACTTTTCTCGGCTATAACGGGTTCCCCGCTGCATCATGCATTTCCATAAATGATGAGGTCATTCACGGCATTCCGAGCAAGAGCCGTATCATTCAGCCCGGCGATATAGTCAGCATTGATACGGGCGCTACCTACAACGGCTTTGTCGGCGATAATGCTGCCACATTTGCGGCGGGGGAGATTTCACCCGAAGCTCAGCGGCTGTGCGACGTGACCAGAGAATCCCTCTATGAGGGGATCAAAATGGCGGTCGCAGGCAACAGGATCGGCGACATCGGCTCAACAATCCAGAGGTATTGCGAGGAAAGAGGCTTTTCCGTGGTGCGTGAATTCACAGGTCACGGCTGCGGCAGAGTGATGCATGAAGACCCAAGCGTACCAAACTACGGTACCCCCGGCAGAGGCGTTCGCCTGCAAGTCGGCATGACAATAGCCATAGAGCCCATGATAAATATGGGCACTGCAAAAATCAGGCAGCTGCCTGACGGATGGACGATAAAGACCGCAGACGGTAAACCGGCAGCCCACTTTGAGCATACCATTGCCATCACTTCAAACGGGCCGGTCATCCTGACGAAAGTTTAAGGAGACCGATTATGCTTGAAAGAGGCAGAGTGGTCAGGAGCCTTGCAGGCAGAGACAGCGGATATCTGCTCGCCGTTATAGCGGCGGATGAAAAGACCGCGCTCGTCTGCGACGGCAAAGAGCGTCCCCTCAGCAGACCGAAAACAAAAAACATACGTCATATCGAGAGCATTGACGCAGTCCTTCCGGACGCGGCTCTCAGAAGCAACAGAGCCCTCAAAAAGGCGCTTGCGTGTGTAAAAGCAGAAATAAACTGCGACGATTAGGAGGTTGTTTATGTCGAAGCAGGACATGATCGAGATCGAAGGTACCGTTGTAGAAGCGTTGCCAAACGCAACCTTTCAGGTTGAATTGGAAAACGGTCACAGAATTATGGCACACATTTCCGGCAAGCTCAGGATGAATTATATCAGGATCCTTCCCGGAGATAAGGTGACAGTAGAAATGTCGCCGTACGACCTTTCAAAAGGCCGTATCACATGGCGTTCCAAGTAAAAATCAAGGAGGTATTCTATAATGAAAGTCAGACCTTCTGTAAAGAAAATGTGCGAAAAATGCAAAATCATTAAGCGCAAGGGAAAAGTAATGGTTATCTGTGAAAATCCCAAGCACAAACAGCGTCAGGGTTAATCCCGACGAAACCTAATTTGGAGGTGCAACTGACAAATGGCGCGTATATCAGGTGTAGACCTGCCCAGAGATAAGAGAATCGAAATCGCTCTCACATATATCTACGGCATAGGTCGTAAAACAGCAAGCGACATTATTGCAGCAACCGGCGTAGATCCCGACCTTAGAGTTAAAGATATGAGCGAGGATGATGTTTCCAAGCTTCGTGAATATATCGATCACAATCTCAAGGTTGAGGGCGATCTTCGCAGAGAAACCGCTTTTGATATCAAGAGACTTATTGAAATCGGTTGCTATCGTGGTGTTCGTCATCGCAAGGGTCTCCCCGTAAGAGGTCAGCGTTCAAAGACTAACGCACGTACACGCAAAGGTCCCAAGAAGACCATCGCTAATAAGAAGAAATAATCAAGGAGGGATATTATGGCTAAAGCAGCAAAAAAGACAACAGGTACCCGCAAACGCCGTGAGCGCAAGAATATCGAGCGCGGTGCAGCCCATATCCAATCCACCTTTAACAACACTATCGTCACTATCACCGATACTCAGGGCAACGCAGTTTCATGGGCAAGCGCCGGTGAAATGGGCTTCAGAGGCTCAAAGAAGTCCACTCCCTTCGCAGCTCAGACAGCAGCCGAGACAGCCGCCAAGATCGCCATCGATCACGGTATGAAGACTGTTGAAGTTTATGTTAAAGGCCCCGGTCAGGGACGTGAAGCGGCAATCAGAGCGCTTCAGACAGCAGGTCTTGAAGTCAATATGATTAAGGATGTTACTCCCATTCCTCATAACGGATGCCGCCCGCCCAAGAGAAGACGCGTATAATTCGAAGAAGGAGGATATCAGATTATGGCAAGAAATATGCAGCCTATCGCCAAACGTTGCAAGGCTCTCGGCATTTCTCCTGCGGTCATGGGTTACAAGGGCAAAGAGACCTTCCGCAACCCCAAAGGCCAGATGAGAAGAAAGAAATCCGAATATGCCGTTCAGTACAACGAGAAGCAGAAGGTTAAGTTTGTATATGGCATTCTTGAGAAGCAGTTCGCTTCTTATTACGAGAAGGCAACAAAAATGCAGGGCAAAGCAGGTGAAAACCTCCTCATCCTCTGCGAGCGCCGTCTCGACAACGTTGTTTTCCGTCTCGGATTTGCAGCAACCCGCCGCCAGGCAAGGCAGCTTGTTAGCCACGGTCACTTTACCGTAAACGGCAAGCGCGTTGACATTCCGTCATACCTTGTTAAGCCCGGTGAAGTAATTGCTATCTGCGAAAAGAGCAAGACGAACGCTCTCTTCACTTCGCTCACAGGCGAAAACTCACCCGTAGTTCTCGTTCCGAAGTGGATAGAAAAAGCTGAAGATGGTATCTCAGGCAAGATCGTTGCCATGCCCGCAAGGGACGACATCGACTTTGAGGTTGAGGAACATCTTATCGTCGAGCTTTATTCAAAATAATAACGATTGCTGTGAGTCCCGCCCTTCGCGGGCGGACTTCGGAGCGTTGTTCGGCCATTTTTTTGAATGCATTCAGCAGGTTTTATCCTGCCGTTATATAAGGAGGGTTTTGAAATGATTGGTATCGAAAAGCCCAGAATTGATACTGCCGAAATCACCGCCGACGGAAAATACGGAAGATTTATTGTTTCTCCTCTTGAGGACGGCTTCGGCCGCACTCTCGGCAACAGCCTGAGAAGAGTATTGCTTTCGTCGCTTCCCGGTTACGGAATCACTTCCGTAAAGATCGACGGAGTTCTTCATGAATTCAGCACCATACCCGGCGTTAAAGAGGACGTCACCGAGATAGTTCTCAATCTTAAGGATGTTATCCTCAAGATAAACGGCGACGGCCCCAAGACGATTTATATCAATGCAGCCGGTGAAGGCGAAATCACTGCCGGCGACATTAAGACAGATTCCGAGGTTGAAATTCTCAATCCCGAGCTGCATATCGCCACTCTCAATGAGGACGCCCACGTGAGCATGGAGCTTACTTGTGATAAGGGCAGAGGATATGTTTCTTCGGAAAAGAATAAGCAGCTCTTAAGCCCCATTATAGGTGTTATCGCAATTGACACGATCTATACGCCTGTATTAAAGGTTAATTACACAGTCGAGAAAACGCGCGTAGGTCAGATAATTGACTACGACAAACTCACCATAGAAGTATGGACCAATGGAACAATCACAGCCATGGAAGCCGTTTCTCTTGGCGCCAAGATTCTCAACGAGCATCTCGACCTCTTCAGGACTCTTTCGGATGAGGCCTATGATACAGAGGTTATGGTCACCAAACAGGATGACGAGAAGGAAAAAGTTCTTGAGATGACCATTGAGGAACTTGACCTGTCTGTGCGTTCGTTCAATTGCCTGAAGAGAGCGCAGTATAATACGGTCGGCGATCTTATCACCAAGACCGAAGAAGAAATGATGAAAGTTCGTAACCTCGGCAGAAAGTCTCTTGACGAAGTTGTTGCAAAGCTCAATTCGCTTGGCTTTGACCTTCGCAGAGACGACGACTAAGAAACAAGGAGTGTGAACTAAATGCCCGGAACCAGAAAACTCGGCCGCAGCACCGATCATCGTAAAGCGATGCTCAGAGGCCTTGTCACATATCTTTTGGAAAACGGCAGAATAGAGACCACCGTTACAAGAGCGCAGGAAGTCCGCGCGATGGCAGAGAAAATGATCACCGTCGCCAAGGATGATTCCCTTCAGTCAAAGCGCAAGGTTCTCGCTTATGTTACCAAAGAGGACGTTGTTAAGAAGCTTTTTGACGAAATCGCTCCCAAGTATAAGGATGTTAACGGCGGTTATTGCCGTATAATCAAGACCGGTCCCCGCAGGGGCGATGCGGCAGAGATGTGCATCATCGAGCTGGTCTGAAATTGAATCAACGCGGTCGGCGTATTTGCGCCGGCCGTATTTTTTATATTTCGATTTTGCTTTTTTTGGTTGATATACACTTCGCCCGGTGGTAAAATATCTACCGAAAGAAGGGAAACGAAAATGAATACGGCATTGACCAAAAAGAAAAAAATCGGCTACGGCTTCGGAATTTTGACCGAATCGCTGATTTACAATATGTTTTACACATATTATCTCACATTTCTTATCGAGATCGCGGGGATAAAGCCCGCTTACAGCTCGATAATCATTTTTTTGAGCATCGCGTGGGACGCGATCACAGATCCGATGGTGGGCAATTACGCGGATAAACCCGGCGTAGATAAGAGAAAGATGATGAAGCTCTCGATAGTCCCTCTTGCGCTCGTCTTTATCCTCGCGTGGACTGCGGTCGGCGCAGGCTTCTCGTCACAGCTTGCCAAGGTCATCGTTTACACGCTGATAACGATGTGCATCTGGATCTTTTACACATTTTACACTATATCTTACTATGCGGTTGTTGCCGAACTTACGGAGGATTATGATGAGAGGACGAATATCCGCTCCATCTCATCGCTCATCAACGCTTCCGCGGTCGGTCTGGGCAATATTCTGCCCGCGCTCGTGCCGACGGTAATGATCTATGTGGGCAAAAATTCATCCTACGCCGTTATAGCGGTGATCGTCAGCATCCTTGCGATCATAGGCGGATTTGTCTGCGTGAAATCCCTCGGCGGCGTATATACCCCGAGGCAGGCGGCCGGAAACGAGCCTCAGATCACCCTGCTTGACACCGTA
The DNA here is from genome assembly GCA_947166625.1 of uncultured Clostridia bacterium. Taxonomy (GTDB): domain Bacteria; phylum Bacillota; class Clostridia; order Oscillospirales; family Acutalibacteraceae; genus CAG-177. Next base: position 47,567 of record CAMVEX010000017.1, on the reverse strand, counting down.
AAAACCTACGGCGGCATAATGAAGCTGAAGCCCACGAAATGGTTTTTGATTTTTGTATTTTTCTTCCTTGCATCCACCTCGATGATCCAATCCAATCTCACATATATGGTGGTTGACTGTATAGGCATGGAATACGATACGGGCATCGCGATAGTGATAATCTCGCTCGTTGTGTTTATGGCGCTGACCGTGCCGATAGTTGAAAAAATCGCCGTCAAGACGGATCGCCGCATCACCTCGATAATCTTCCTCGCTTTTACCGCCGCAGGCGAGGTCGTCTGCAAATTGATAGGGCTCGACGCGAGCATCGGCGGATTCAAAATAATGGCGATAATCTGCCCGGCTCTGCTCGGCATAGCGATAGGCACATTCTGGACCTTCTTTTACCCCATGGGCTACGATCTTGTGGAGCTTGACGAATATGTTACCGGCAAGAGGAAGGAATCAGCGATCACAGCCCTGCCCCAGCTCGTCCAGAAATTCGGCTCGGCATTCGGAATTTTTATGGTCGGTCAGCTTCTGACCGCTTACGGCTACAATAAATCCGCCGATATAGCGGGGCAGGAGAGCCTCATAAAAGCGGTGACGGATAAGGCGATAATCGGCGGTATGGAAAATATCTCCACCGTCATCCCCGCGGTGGGTCTTGTGATATCGCTCATCGCCCTAATTATCTTCCCGATGAACAGAAAGCGCTTCAATATCCTCACCGAGAAGCTCGCCGCGAAGAGAAAAGGCGAAGAGGTGAGCGATGAAGGGCTCGAAAAACTGCTTTGACCCCTCTTAAAACGGCGCTTCGGAACCCGCAAAGGGTGTTATCAATATGTTAACTTTTATTTGATTTTGTTGACATTTCATGCCGTTTGTGAAATAATTACACTTGTGATATGGTATATAAAAAATTTGCGCAGGCGCTGCCGCGGCGGCGTTTGCCGAAAGAGAGTCGGATGAATATGAAAAAAGCTGCAGCATTATTGTTATCTGTCCTCACGGCGGTGACTGTTTTTGCCTCCTGCGGTAAAAATAAAAAAATCTATACCGATCCCAAAGAATACAGCAAAGCTCTCGCCGAGAGCGAAAAAGAGAGCGCAGAAGCAGAATCCGAGCGCAATTCCGAAATCGAGTCTGATATTCAGGAGCTTGAGCTCGAGCTCGGCAAAACGGAAAAGGGCAAGCAGATAGTCGTCAAAAAAGAATATAACGGCCTTGTAATTTATGAAAAGACGATATTCAAAAAGGGCATTGCGGATTATATGCTGCTCTATAAGTATTATGACAAGGATGAGGATTACGAGCAGCAGGTGGAATTCGGCGATAACGGCAACGAGAAGCTTATCGAACACGATAAAAAAACAAGATGCCTGATTTATAAGAACACCGATGTGCTCGATCTCGATTATGAAGCTTTTTATGAGCTCTATGACCGAAAAGATCACAATATCATACAGATAGTTGAATAAAGCAAAAGGGCTGTCCTCAGCGACAGCCCTTTTCTTATCCCGTTTTTACCTCCGGTTGCTCCGGAGGTTTTTCATATATTCATCCGCCTCTATGGCGGCGTGGGTGAATGAATTATTTTTCCAGTAGGCGCAAAGCGCCGCGAATACGGTGAATATCACCGCGAAGATTTCGCCCGCCCTTCCCTGCGAAAGGCTGCAGCCGAATATTTCGAGCGCGTTGTTTATCAGCGCCGCGGCGAGAAGGGCAAGGCGGGTCCAGGTCGCCGCATCCACCTTCTCGATTTTGTCTATAAGATTTTTCATATCGTTTCCCCCGTTTTTTCTTCAAGAATTTTTATTTTCAGCTCGCTGACCGTCATCCTCTCGACCAGGTTATTATGCTTTTCCACCTTTTCCTCAAGCCTGCTCAGGCGGTAATCCGTGAGCTTCTGCGAGGTGAGGATCCCCGCGACGCAGCCGATGGCGGAGCCGAGGAATGACAGTATCAATTCATAATTCATTTTATCACTTCCCGTAATTTACAAGAGCCTTTTCGAGGGCTCTGCCGATGGCTTCCCCGCATTTTTTGCAGCCCTCTTCCGTCTTGATTTTATTGAGATCCGAGTCGCAGTCGATGAATACCGTCTCTATCAGCACCGCGCAGGGGACGGTCTGCCTGATGAAGCCGAAATAATCTTTGCCCGATGAATTGAGGCGCACCTTGGCGCCCCTGTTTTTGACCCCGAGCGAGGCGGAGATCTCGCGGCAGATCTCGTCCGCCGCCCTCTTTCCCGTGGGCGAGCCGTGGAAATAATAGACTTCGGTGCCAGTGCCGCCGCCCGCATTCAGATGAATATCCGCTGCGAAATCGTAGCCGCCGGCGTTCACCGCTTTGATCCTCCCCTTGAGGCAGAGCGTGCCGTCCGTATTTATAAGTTCACATCCGAGATATTCCGCGGCGTATTTCGTTATTTTTTTCGCCAGGCGGTGCTCGTGATATTTCCCGTCCTTGCTGACGGCTCCGGGGTCATATCTGCCCCAGGAATTGGTGCCGTGACCGACGCATAAAACTATCTTTTTCTTATCCATTCAGTGCCTCCTTCAAAAGAGCGATAATATCCGTGACGGCGTATCTTGCCGCCGATGTGCCCGAGCCGTCGCTCCCGATCATCACAAGCTCCGCGGGTGAATTTTCATCGGAGGGGATGACGGCATAGATCCTTTCAAATTTTTCATAATCGTAGTTTTCGATAAGCGAGCCGATAAGAGCCTCGGCTTCGGAGCGGCTTCCGGGGAAATAAACGGGCGTTGCCGCGCCGCCGTCTGCAAGTATCTCGGCAGCCAGGGCGCAGGCGAAATAAGCGGGCGTGAATTCCGGGATCGCAAAGTCGATTTTATCCACACGCTTCGCGAGATTCCTCACCTCAGCGCTCAGACCGGGCAGCTCGCTCCCGCCCTCACAGCCCCCGTTGAGCGACGGCTTTATTTTGAGGATCGCCGTCCCCGTCTTGATGACCGTTTCTGTCTCACCCTCAAAAATATGGGCCTGCGCCTGGATTGCGACCGCCTCGCCCCGCGTATGAAGGCCGGCGAGAGGGCATATAATATATCCGTTTTCAATTCGGGCAGGGGAGGAATTCTCCGTTATTCTGCCGCTTGAAAACGATCTGTTTTCCCATATAGAAGAAAAATTCAGCATAAAATACTCCGCACCGGGAGCGAACGAAATCGGGATCTTGAGAGCCGCGCAATTCTTTTCGCCCTCATAGACCGTATGCTCGCCTATTGTCAGATTCCTTGCCGAATCAACGGCACATTCAATATATTCCATAGCGGCACCTCACGCGCAATAGGCAAAGAGCCTGCGGGCGGTTTCAACCGCGTCTCTGCGCTCGCGGTAGAGGATCCCGAGCTCTCTTTTGAGCGCGGCAGCCCTTTTTGAATGGGGCAGTGTGAATTTAAGCGCCTCGTTGCGCTCACCGATTCTCAGTGTCACGGTATCCGCCGCGGCGAGATACTGCTCCGCCAGCTCTCTGATTTCAATTTTCTTTTTCATAAAATCACAACTCCTTTTTTGGGGGAAACACCGGTCAAGCCGCCGCATCCGCCTCGACGGCATATTTTTTGCCTGTTTTTTTCCGGTCAAGCCGCCGCATCCGTCTCGATGGCATATTTTTCGCCTGATTTTTCCGATTAAACCGAAGCGATAGATTATACGGCAAAGACCGTACAGGTTTCCCGTATTCTCCGTGAATAAAATTCCGGCTTCAGTTTGCGAGAAGCTCGTCAAACGAAACCGAATATACCGAACAGATTTTTTTGATTTCCTCTGCGTCGGGCAGGCCGCCGCCGGCCTCCAGCTCAGTCAGCCGCGGCAGGGGAATGCCGAGAAATTCTGCCGCCTTTTTGTCGGAAAGCCCCCTTTTGACCCTGAGATCCCTTATTCTCCCCGAAATATCCCCGTGAGCCCCTTTTTTCGCCGCGAGTATCGAGAAGCCGTTATCAAGGCAAACCTCGTTTTCGCCCGTTTCGGGGCGGTCGCGCATATACATATAGAGATATTTCAGCGCCTGCCTCAGTTTTTGCTCCGCGCGTTTCCTGGTGGCTTTTACCGAGGCGGCGGCAACGCCTCTTTTGCGCGCGATCGCGGCGCAGTTTGTGCCCGAAAAATAATAGTCCCTGATGACCTCGCGCTCGGTTTCGGTCAGTTCATTCTCTATTGCGGCGTCAAGCATAAAGGCAAGATCCGTCTCCCTTTTGCGCCAGGCGTATTCTACCGGCGTTTCGCAGGCGACGCAGCATCTGCCGCAGCAGACCTTGACCGCCTGCCTGATTTCATCCTCATCGGGATAGTTTTGCGCAAGTTCATAGTTTTTAATAGCAATTTTCATTCAAACACCCCTTTCTTGTCATTTATTAAGTAGTGACACTATTTATTCTATCCCCGATTTTTTCGTTTGTCAATAGAATTTTTAATTTTTGTGAAATTTTTGTTGACTTTTCAAATAGTTTCGCTCATAATATATATGACAAAAGGGGAGTCCCGGTGAAATCCCCGAATACCGGAGGTAATTATGAACAATATCAAGGAACTGAGAAAAAGCGCGAAGCTGTCGCAGTTTGAGCTGGCGGAATTATGCGGAGTCCATCAGACGGCGGTGAGCCAGTGGGAGCAGGGCAGGACCAATCCCGATACCGATATGCTTGTGGCGCTCAGCCAGATTTTTCACACTTCGATAGGCGCCATTCTCGGGCTTGACACCCCCGACGATCCCATAATGATACCCGTCAAGGGCTTTGTCCAGGCGGGCGAGATGACCTTTATCCCCGACGAGGATATATGCGAATTTGTGGCGATATCCCCCGACCTCGCGAGAAGGGGAGAATACTGCGCGCTCAGAGTGCGCGGCAACAGTATGTACCCTCTGTTTCAGGATGATGACCGGGTGATAGTCAGGGTTCAGGGTAACGCGGATGATAACGATATAGTCGTCGCGATCGAAGGCAGAGAGAAAGCGACCCTCAAGCGCCTTAAAAGACAGCAAAACGGGATCCTCCTCATAGCGGAAAATCCCGAATATGAATCTATTTTTTACACAAAGGAGCAGGTCGCGCGCCTCCCGGTCACATTTTTCGGCATAGCGGTGGAAATCCGCCGTGAAATTCATTGACAAGCCGATATACAATGTAATATAATACCTATTTGGAAACATAAACTCTATATAATGACAAAGGACGGTAACACTATGGCTATCAAAAAATTGCAATATTACGCCGGCGGTCAGTGGATAGATTCCAAAACCGACAAGTATATGGATATCTACAATCCCAGCACCGGCGAAGTCATCGCTCAGACCCCTTGCTGCACCAAGGAAGAGGTAAACTACGCGGTTGAATGCGCCAAAGAGGCGTTCAAATCATGGAGCGAAGTCCCCGTAATGAAGAGGGTCCAGATCATCTATGATTTCCGCGATCTGCTTGTTGCCCACATGGATGAGCTCACAGAGCTCTGCGCCAGAGAAGAGGGCAAGGTCTGGGCGGAAGCGAGAGGCGATATCCTCAAGGTAAAAGAGCCCGTTGAGCTCGCTCTCTCGGCTCCCTCGCTGCTTATGGGCGAGAGCATCCGCGACACTTCCTCGGGCTATGACACCACTCTTTACAGAGAGCCTGTAGGCGTTTTTGCCGGTATCGTTCCCTTTAACTTCCCCGGAATGATCCCCATGGGCTGGATGACTCCGATGTGCATCGCCTGCGGCAACACCATAGTCCTCAAAGCCGCTTCGATGACCCCGATGACCTGTATGCGTATAGCTGAGCTCTGGAAAGAGGCGGGTCTTCCCGACGGCGTTATCAATATAGTCACCTGCTCCAGACATGAGGCTGAGATATTTATGGATCATCCCGATGTCAAGGGCATCACCTTCGTAGGCTCCACCTCCGTTGGCCTTCACATCTATTCAAGAGCCGCCGAGAGCGGAAAGAGAGTTCAGTGCCTTTGCGAGGCGAAGAATCACGGCCTTGTGCTTGAGGATGCCGCCATTGAGGCCGCCGCTCACAGGATCATCAATTCATCCTTCGGCTGCGCAGGCGAGCGCTGCATGGCTCTGCCCGTGATCGTAGCTCAGGAGAGCATAGCCGATCAGCTTGTTTCCTACCTTGTCAAATTTGCCAAGGAGCTCAAGATCGGCCCCGCTTATGATAAAGAATCAAAGCTCGGACCCGTCGTTACCGCCGCTCATAAAAAGAGCGTTATCGACTGGATAAACAAGGGCATCGAGGAGGGCGCTCAGCTCGTTCTTGACGGCAGAGATACCGTAGTCCCCGGTTACGAAAACGGCTTCTACGTAGGCCCCACGATCCTCGACCATGTGACAGACGAAATGACCGTAGGCACCAGAGAGATATTCGGGCCCGTTCTCTGCATAAAGAGAGTTAAGAATTTTGAAGAGGGTCTTGCCGTTATGAACGCGAATCCCTTCGCAAACGGCTCCGTTATCTTTACCCAGAGCGGATATTACGCAAGAGAATTCGCCAAGAGGACTGACGGCGGTATGGTCGGCGTCAATGTCGGTATCCCCGTACCCGTGGGCGTATTCCCCTTCAACGGCCATAAGAAATCCTTCTTCGGCGATCTTCACACCCTCGGCAAGGATGGCTTCAGATTCTACACCGAGACCAAGACCGTCACCCAGACCTGGTTTAACCCCGAAGAGGTCAAGGCGGCTGCCGTCGATTCATGGGAAGGCTCCGTCGGCGGAGATCAGAAATAATATCTGCAAGTAAAATTACAAATAAAGATCACAATAAAACCCGTCACCGATCGGGCGGGTATTCGTAAAACAGTATTGGTTTTCACGGAAAACTAAAGCCGCGGAACATCGTCAGATTTGCTTACCATACACAAAGTATGCTTTCGCAAACCTTCCTTGTTCTGCGGCTTATTTTTCACGAGAAAACTGCTTCGCACCTCAAAAAGATGAGATTTGTGCAGATTTGCAGGTTTTGACGACGAGGAATACTTGTCTGTATTCCGAGGAGGAATGCCTGCACAAGATGTGCAAAGATCGCTTTTTGAGGCATTACTGTTTTATGAATACCCGCCCTTGGTGGCGGGTCATGTGTTTTATCCCTTAAATGAGCAATAATCCGGAGAGTGGATTCATCGTCGTCACTGCCCAATTTATACAGAGTGAAAATAAATTTGTGTGCCGTGCTTCTTTGCGGCGTACTTTCGGAAATGCTGTCAACCGAAATCCCCGATTTTTATATCGTATTTATTTTTTGTGTGATTTTCGGGAACGGGAACGGGGTATCTGCCGGTAAAGCATCCGTCGCAGAAACAGACATCTGCCTCCTCCGCGATTTTATGAGTTGATTCAACCGAGAGATAACCGAGCGAATCGGCTCCGATTGCCGCGGCTATATCTTCCGCTTTTTCATATTTGCAGGCGATGAGATTATCTCTGCTGTCGATATCGGTTCCGAAATAGCAGGGATGCCTGAACGGGGGAGCGGACACGCGGACATGAACCTCTTTCGCCCCGGCTTCACGCAGAAGGCTGACTATCCTTGCACAGGTTGTTCCGCGCACAATGGAATCATCTATCATTATTACCCGCTTATCTCTGACGGTTTCTTTAATCACATTGAGTTTCAGGCGGACAGTATCTTCGCGGCTCATCTGCGAGGGCTGAATAAAGCTTCTGCCCGTATATTTGTTTTTGATAAACCCGATGCCGTAAGGAATTCCGCTCTGAGTCGCATAACCGAGCGCGGCGTCAAGCCCCGAATCGGGAACCCCAATAACAACATCGGCTTCAACGGGATGCTCTTTTGCGAGCAATTCTCCCGCTTTCATTCTCGCGTGATGAACGGAAACACCGTCAAGAACCGAGTCAGGCCTCGCGAAATAGATGAATTCAAAAACGCACATTGTGCTTTTTTCCTTCGGGCAGATATGTGTTTCGAATGACTGCATACCCGCCTTGGTGAATTCAATAATCTCACCCGGCTTTACATCGCGGATTAGCTCTGCTCCGACCGCGTCAAGCGCGCAGGATTCGCTGGCAACGCAGTAAGCTCCGCCCGCCATTCTGCCTATGCTCAGCGGTCTGAATCCGTTGGGATCGCGAAAAGCGATCATAGACGTCGCCGTCATGATAACGCAGGAATAAGCGCCCTGTATTTTGCCCATTGTTTTTTCGACCGCCTCGCGCATATTGGCGGAATTCAGCCTATCATCCACAAGGGAGTAGGCTATTGTTTCCGTATCGGAAGTGCCGTGAAAGATTCCGCCGGACAGCTCGGTCTTTCTTCTTATTTCATCGGAATTTGTCAGATTTCCGTTGTGGGCAAGCGCGAGATTTCCTTTGATATGGCGTATGACGAGCGGCTGAATATTATTGATGTCTTTACCGCCGGTCGTCGAATAGCGCACATGGCCGAGCGCCATATTTCCGGGGCCGATGCCGTCAAGCTTTTCGGGAGTAAAGACCTCGGAAACAAGGCCGTCGCCTTTATAGTGGGAAAACACGCCGTCGTTGTTTACGGCGATCCCGCAGGATTCCTGGCCTCTGTGCTGAAGGGCGTGAAGCCCGAGATATGCAAGATTTGCGAGCTCCGATATTCTGCTGTCAAATATTCCGAATACTCCGCATTCTTCGTGAATTGAATTAAACATACTTCTCCTAATCGGCTGTGTAAAGATTTGCATACGGTCTTGACGTTTCGGGAACAAGCTTTCTGAAGGGCTTTTTCATTATTTCGTCATGATCGGCGTCAAAATACCGGCAGTATTTTCCTACATATTCCTCAAGTTCTTTTCTGTCCTGCTGAGTAAGATTTGTGATTTTTATATTGGGCGAGAGGTTCTCTTTCGGAAATGTTCCCCTCACAAATATCTTGCCTGCGTGCATACCCGATGCGCAGTGAGTTCCGAAAAGTTTTTCGCCCCGCTTGAGACCGAGACCGAGCAGGACTATCGTCCCGCCTGCCATATACTCGCCGAGAAATGACCCGGCGCTGCTTCCTATAACAAGGACGGGCTTCATATCCTTAAATTCCTTCATGTGGATCCCGCCGCGGCAGGAAACGTTATCCCTGATATAGATACTGCCGTCACGCATTCCGTAGCCGAGAGCGTCTCCGGCGTGGCCGTGAATTACTATCTCGCCGCCGCCCATGGTGTTTCCGACGGCGTCCTGCCCATTGCCGCGAAGGATGATTTTGCCGCCGTTAAGGCAAAAGGCGAGGTCATTGCCCGCCGTGCCCTCAATTTCAAGAGTTTTCCCTTTTTCGAGAGCGCAGCCGAGATACCTCTGACCGTTCACATCGGTCACGGTGATTTTATTTTCCGAAAGGAATCTGCCGTTTATCTCGTCGTTGACCTCGGCATATCCTCTGATTCCCGCAATGATCGGTTTCATTTTGCCGCCTCCTATTCGCCCGCGTGTCTGATGCCGAGTATCTCAAGCTCTTTTTCGCTCAGACCTATTCCTCTGAGCATCAGTCTGTTGCCTCTTAAAGAATCAATGGAATTGATACCCATTCCGCCCATAATCTCTTTAATTTCGTGATTCCACGCGGTTATCAGATTCACAACGCGTTTATACATAATATCGGGATTGAGGCGCTTTGTAAGTTCAGGCCGCTGGGTAGCGATTCCCCAGTTGCATTTGCCTGTGTTACAGGTGCCGCACATATGGCAGCCCATAGCTATCAGCGGAGCGGAGGCGCAGTAGCAGGCATCAGCGCCCAGAGCAATCGCTTTGACTATATCCGCAGAGCATCTGAACGAGCCCGCGGCAACAAGCGATATGCGGGAGCGTATTCCTTCATCGCGAAGGCGCTGATCGGCAGATGACAGAGCAAGCTCTATGGGAATACCGACATTATCCCTTATTCTTACCGGAGCCGCGCCCGTTCCGCCTCTGAAGCCGTCAATCGCGACAATGTCGGCGCCTGCTCTCGCACAGCCCGAAACTATTGCCGCGGCATTGTGAACAGCCGCTATTTTGACGGATACCGGCTTTTTGTTTCCGGTTGCCTGTTTGATAGCCCAGATAAGCTGGCGCAGATCTTCGATAGAATAAATATCATGATGAGGCGCAGGCGAAATCGCATCGCTGCCCTCGGGAATCATTCTGGCGTTCGAAACTTCAACGCTCACTTTTTCACCGGGCAGATGGCCGCCGATTCCGGGCTTTGCACCCTGACCTATTTTTATTTCAACAAATTTTGAATTATTGAGATAATCGCTGTAAACTCCGAATCTGCCCGAAGCGACCTGGACTATCGCTCTGTCTGTAAAGGGTTTCAAATCCGGATGAAGTCCGCCCTCGCCGATATTGAAAAGCGTGCCGAGCTCCTTCGCCGCCATGGCGAGTGATTTCTGGGCGTTCAGACTTATTGAGCCGAAGCTCATTGCCGAAAACATAACCGGAGTTTCGAGGACAACCTGCGGCGGCATATCAACCGTAGATTTTCCTTTTTTCTCAACGGTCAGCTTTTCGGGCTTTCTGCCGAGTATAGTGCGGATTTCCATAGGCTCGCGCAGAGGATCGATGGAAGGATTTGTTACCTGGGAAGCGTTGAGCAGAATTTTATCCCAATAAACGGGATAATCTTTCGGTGTTCCCATACCGGCAAGCAGGACTCCTCCCGTCTCCGCCTGGCGGCAGATCTGCTGCTGATACTGCGGCGTCCAGTTGGCGTTTTCTCTGTAATCGCATACATATTTTTCGATTCTAAGCGCGCCGGTCGGGCAAAGATCAACACATCTGTGGCAGGCAACGCAGGAATTCGAATCGGAGATAACTGTTTTTCCGTCATCGGCAAATAAATGGCATTCATTTGAGCACTGGCGCACACAGCAGCCGCAATTTATACAGCGCTCCTTATCACGGATGACCGTGAATCTGCGGGGGATGTAATTGACAGACATTTAATCATCCTCCCTTTCATCAATTTCAAGCGGAACAAATACGGGCTCCGCTCCGCTTACGGACCAGACCTTTTCGGGTTCGGGGCAGATAATTCTGATTGCGCTCTCCTCACTCGCGAAATACGCTCTGTCGCCTTTAACCGCCGCTGTCAGAGAACGCAGTTTAAGACGGTCGTTGATGGCAAGCAGACCCTTGTTTGAGCCGAGGATCACCGAAAACGGCCCGTTTACGAGTGCACCGCTGTAAATCGCGCGCAGATTTGTGAAGTATTCTTTGCGCTCGGGGTCCATCCTGTCTATCTCATCCCATTCGGGAGCGGTGAGAACATCCGCGGCGACATCCGCCGGCAGACCGTGATGCCTTATCAGATGGTCAAAAAGATAGGTGATAACTTCCGTATCGGTCTGCATCGTGCATTTATAGCCGAATTGCTCGATATATCTCCGGTTGGTGTCATAGCTTGAAATCTCGCCGTTATGAACTATCGACCAGTCGAGAATATTGAAAGGATGTGCGCCTCCCCACCAGCCGGGAGTATTCGTCGGAAAACGGCCGTGAGCGGTCCAGAGATAAGCGTCATATTTATCGAGCATATAGAATTCACCCACATCCTCGGGGTAACCGACCGCCTTGAAGCAGCCCATATTTTTACCCGAAGAGAAGATATAAGCGCCGTCATAGGCGGAGTTGACCTTCGTGACGCACTGAACTACATATTCGCTCTCGTCAAGGCGCGAATTTTTCATACGGACTCTGTTGACTCTGCCGAAATAGCGCCAGATATCGGGGCCGTTGCTTATGGAATCTATCGTCTTGGTCGGGATCCTCTCGGCAACATCTATGTTGAAATGCTTAAAGAGAAATTCCTCACACGCCTGATGCGCCTGAGCATTTTCGAAAAAGATATGAAAAGCGTATTCATCCTTATGCTCCGGATAAATTCCGTATGCGGCAAAACCGCCTCCGAGGCCGTTTGAACGGTCGTGCATAAGCGCGATGGATTTGATTATTTCCGAGCCGTTTATCATTCCGCCTTTTCTGTCGATAATCGCGGCAATAGCGCAGCCCGACGGAATTCTTATCTGCCCTTCCTTTAACATAATCAGACTTCCTTTATAATTGTTCTTAAAAAGCAATATCCGGGCAGCGTAAAACTGCCCTTAATTGCCTGAATTCTGCGATTAAATATCATCCTCACCCTGGAGAGCGTCATAACCGCGCTCACCTGTGCGGACCTTGACGACATCGTCAACCTCATAGATAAAGATTTTGCCGTCGCCGATATTGCCTGTATAGAGCACCCTGCGCGCGGCGTCAACAACATCCTGCACGGGCACTGCCGAGACAACCATTTCAAGCTTCATCTTCGGATTGAGATTCATTTCCTCTATCTCAACGCCTCTGTATTTCTTGATGTTGTGGCCTTTCTGAGTGCCGCAGCCCATAACGTTTGTTACCGTCATTCCCGTAACGCCGATATCATTCATCGCGTCTTTGACCGCTTCAAACCGCGCGGGATTGAAGACCATAACTATTTTAGTCAGGGCGGGTTTGCTCTTTGCGATATATGATTCAACCGGAACGGCTGTTTCCACAGGCTGAGCGGGAACGAGAGGCGATACATCTTTCGCGTCGGGCAGTATTGCCTTCATTGAAGCGGAGGTCGCGACCGCCATAGCCGGCATAAAATCGGCATAAGTTGAGGGAAGATTGTGCTCGGTAGCGTCAAGGCCTTTGATTTCTTCCTCTTCGCTGACACGCAGACCGTGGAATTTTTTGATTGCGGTGAATACAACCAGCATTGTGCAAACCGTCCAAGCGGCGACTGCGAGGAAGCCGAGCGCCTGAATACCAAGCTGCTTAAAGCCTCCGCCGTAGAATAATCCTTTTCCGACACCGTTCGCGCCGGTCGAGAAAAGGCCGACAGCGAAAGTACCCCATATGCCGTTTGCGAGATGAACGGCGCACGCACCGACGGGATCGTCAATATGAAGCTTCTTATCTATCACTTCAACCGCGACTACAACCAGAATTCCCGAGACGGCGCCGATAATTATCGAGCCGAGAGCGTCGGTGCAGTCACAGGGCGCTGTTATTGCCACAAGTCCCGCAAGCGATGCGTTGAGGCTCATTGAAACATCGGGTTTACCGTCTTTGATCCAGGTGAATATCATGGTAACGACAGTCGCGACCGACGGAGCGAGAGTTGTCGTTACAAAAATCGAGGCGAGCATATCGGTATTCGTAGCGGCCGCGCCGTTAAAGCCATACCAGCCGAACCACAATATGAATACGCCCAGCGCGCCGACAGTCAGATTATGACCCGGAATTGCCCTTGCCGTCTTTTTGCCCGTTGCCTTATCGATTTTATATTTGCCTATTCTCGGGCCGAGCATCGCGGCTCCTATAAATGCGGCTATACCGCCGACCATATGAATTGCCGTTGACCCGGCAAAATCATGAAAGCCGAGTTTCGCGAGCCAGCCGTTCGGATTCCAGATCCAGCCTGCTTCTATCGGATAAACTACTGCAGAAATTACCGCGGAATAGATGCAGTATGAAGAAAACTTTGTCCTTTCGGCCATAGCGCCCGAAACTATCGTTGCGGCCGTGGCGCAGAAGACAAGATTGAAAACGAAATTTGACCAGTCGAAATGAGCGTAATCGGTGAAAACTCCGAGAGTCGGCATGCCGATAAACCCGCCGAGGCACTCTTCACCCATCATCAGGCCGAATCCGAGCAAAATAAACATAATGGCGCCGATGCAGAAATCCATCAGGTTTTTCATTATTATATTGCCGGCGTTTTTTGCCCTTGTGAATCCGCTTTCGACCATTGCGAAGCCGCACTGCATAAAGAATACAAGCGCCGCCCCGATCAGAAACCATACGCCGAATACGCTTTGTGTAACGGCGGTAAATATTGATTCATTCATAATATATATAACTCTCTTTCCGTAAAATATGCGGTGAATGCACAGCTGATACACCGCCGCTGTTTTAAGTGCCGGGAATGCCCTCGGCATTTCAAAGGGCATTCCCTGAGGAAAAATGCAGAGGAGTATTTTTATTTGAAGAGGAAATCAATAGTTAATCATGTATTTTTCGATTTCCCACTGACTTACCTTGGTCCTGTAATCATCCCACTCGGCTTTTTTGCCCTTGATATAGTTGTCAAAAGCCTGCTCGCCGATTACTTTTTTGATGAACGGGTCTTTCTCGGCCTCGGCAATTGCCTGCTCAAGAGTGCCGGGAAGACAATCGATGCCTTCTTCAGCCAGTTCTTCTTCGGAGAGGACAAAAACATTCTTATCATAAGCGGGTTTGGGAACAAGGCCTCTCTTTATGCCGTCAAGGCCTGCGGCAAGGCAGAGCGCCATTTCGAGATAGGGGTTGCAGGTCGGGTCCGGGCAGCGAAGTTCAACTCTCGTTCCCTTGCCTCTTGCAGCGGGAATTCTGACGAGACAGGAACGGTTAGATGTACTCCATACCAGATAGCTCGGCGCTTCATAGCCGGGAACAAGGCGCTTATATGAGTTGACGGTCGGGTTTGAGAATACCGCCATACCCTTGATGTGATCCATAATGCCGGCGATGAAAGAATATGCCTCTTTTGAAAGACCGAGTTCGCCTTCGGGATCGTCAAACAGATTTTTGCCTGTCTTGATATCGTAGAGACTCATATTCGTATGCATACCGCTGCCGTTGATTCCGTAAATCGGCTTCGGCATAAATGTCGCGTGAAGGCCGTGCTTTGTGGCATAGGTTTTAACAACGTGTTTGAATGTCATAACCCTGTCGGCTGTGGTCAGGCCGTCGCCGAACTGGAAGTCGATTTCATGCTGACCTTCGGCTACCTCGTGATGAGACGCCTCGATTGTGTAGCCCATTTTTTCAAGCGCCAGGCAGATATCCCTGCGGCAGTTTTCGCCGTGATCGATGGGGTTGAGGTCAAAGTAACCCGCCTCATCGCCCGTCTGCATGGTCGGCTTGCCGCATTCATCGAGTTTGAAAAGGAAAAATTCGCATTCGGGGCCCACATTGAATCCGTAGCCCTCCGCTGCGGCTTCATCTATCACTCTCTTGAATATATTTCTCGGGTCTCCCTCAAATGGGGTTTTATTATCGGCTTTATAAGCCGAGCAGATAAGACGGCCCGTCTGTATCTCATTATGCTTTCTCCAGGGGACTATCGCCCAGGAATCAAGATCGGGATGCAGATACATATCGCTCTCGTCGATCCTGGCAAAGCCGTCTATCGAAGAGCCGTCAAACATACAGTCATTGTCAAGCGCTTTCTCCAGCTGCGAAACCGTAACAGCTATATTTTTCATAATTCCGAACAGATCCGTAAACTGAAGGCGGATAAATTCCACGTTGTTTTCCTTCGCGCTCTTTATGATTTCTTCTTTTGTGATTTTGCTCATGATCATTTCCTCCGTTATTTTAGTTTTTAATTCATTATTTCACATTCATTATTTCCGTCCGGGAACCATTCCCCGAAAAAGTTACCGCAGACAACGTTGATTGTCATGGTATCAACCCCCTTAAAAACCAAAGACGGCGCTTCTCCATAGCGGAAAAGCGCCGTTGCTTTAAGATGTTTTATTTATTTGTGTTATCGACTGCCGCTTTGATGAAGCCGGAAAAGAGGGGGTGCGGTTTATTCGGGCGGCTCTTGAATTCGGGATGATACTGTACCCCGACATAAAAGGGCATTTCGCTCAGCTCGACCGTTTCCACCAGGGAGCCGTCGGGTGACATCCCGCTGAGGGTCAGCCCGGCTTCTTTCAGAATCTCGCGGTAATCGTTGTTGAATTCGTATCTGTGGCGGTGCCGCTCGCTGATGAGGTCTGTGCCGTAGCAGCGCTCCATTACGGTGTTTTCGGCTATCGCGCAGGGGTAGGCGCCGAGGCGAAGGGTGCCGCCCTTATCTATGCTGTCGCTCTGACCCGGCATAAAATCTATCACCTTGTTTTTGCATTGCTCGTCAAATTCGCCGGAGTTCGCGTCCGCTATGCCGGCGGCGTTCCGCGCAAATTCAATAACGGCGATCTGCATCCCGAGGCATATCCCGAAATAGGGTATCCCGTTTTCTCTCGCATATTTTGCGGAGAGTATCATCCCCTCGATGCCTCTGTCGCCGAATCCGCCCGGCACGATGATCCCCGAGAGACCGCCGAGGATTTCGGAGGCGTTTGAAACGGTGATTTTTTCGGAATCTATCCAGCGGATATCGACCTTCACATTCTGTGAAAATCCCGCGTGGCGCAGGGCCTCCGCTACCGAAAGATATGCGTCGTGAAGCCCCACATATTTGCCCACAAGCCCGATTTTAACCTCTTTTTCGCTGCTCTTTATCCGTGACACCATCTCACGCCAGCCCGAAAGCTCGGGCGGCGGGGCGTCGATGCCGAGTTCGCGGCAGACGACATCCGAAAAATGCGATTTTTCAAGCATCAGCGGCGCTTCATAGAGATTGGGCAGGGTGATATTTTCGATCACGCAATCCTGCTTGACGTTGCAAAAGAGGGCGATCTTATTGAATATGGATTCTTCAAGAGGCTCGTCGCATCTGAGCACCACGATATCGGGATTTACGCCCATTCCCTGCAATTCCTTGACGGAATGCTGGGTGGGCTTCGATTTATGCTCATCGGAGCCTTTGAGATAGGGGACAAGGCAGACATGGATAAACAGGCTGTTTTCCCTGCCGACCTCGAGTGAGATCTGCCTGACCGCCTCGATGAAGGGCTGACCCTCAATATCGCCTATAGTGCCGCCGATCTCGGTGATGACAACATCGGCGTCGCTGTGCCTGCCGACATTATAGACGAATTCCTTTATTTCATTCGTGATATGGGGTATCACCTGCACCGTTGAGCCGAGGTATTCGCCGCGCCTCTCTTTGTTGAGGACATTCCAGTAAACCTTGCCGGTGGTGAGGTTTGAATATTTATTCAGATTTTCGTCGATGAATCGCTCATAATGGCCGAGATCGAGGTCTGTTTCGGCGCCGTCCTCGGTCACATAGACCTCCCCGTGCTGAAAGGGGCTCATGGTCCCGGGGTCAACATTTATATAGGGATCGAGCTTCTGAGCGGCGACCTTCAGCCCTCTCTCCTTGAGCAGCCTGCCAAGGGACGCCGCGGTGATGCCTTTGCCGAGCCCCGAGACGACGCCGCCCGTCACAAAGATATATTTTGCCATCTTATCATCCTCTCTTTCTCTCATACATCCGCTGTCGGATCATTCGCCCGATTCGCTGTCACGCTCTCTGTCGTGCGAGGCATTCTCCGAAGTTTTCGCTGTTTCATAGTCGCCGATTTCCATTTCGGGAGCTTTCATACTGAATTCGGCGTTGCATCCCGCTGACGGTTTTACGCTGAACATATTTTTTCTCCTTCCGTTTATTTACCGCTGTCGCCGTAGTTTGACAAAACTCTGGCGGACGGATCGTTTACGTTACAGCCCTCCCAGTCTTTATTCGGCATCCAGAAATCCTTTATCATTTCGCCCTGACCGGGATAGTATTTTTCAAATATTTCCCTGTAAAGCAGGGATTCCTTGGTGAAGGGTCTTGCGTGAGTGTATGCGGCTGATTTCTCTTCAAATTCTTTATCGGTATATTTCTTTTCGGCGTATTCTTTGAGATAATCCACCATAGAGTGGCCGACCGCATCCGAAAATGCCGCCTTTTCGCGCATCAGTATGCTCCCGGGCAGGTAATCGCCCCTGAAAGCGCGGCGCAGGAGGTATTTACCCTTGCCGTAAACATTCATTTTCTTTTCGGGATTTATCGACATCACGTATTTTACGAAATCGAGATCGCCGAAGGGCACTCTTGCCTCCATGGAATGGACGGAAATACATCTGTCCGCCCTGAGGACGTCATACATATAAAGCTCTCTGATCCTTTTTTGCGCTTCCTTCTGAAAAGCCGCGGCGTCGGGCGCGAAATCCGTGTATTTATATCCGAAAAGCTCATCCGAGATCTCGCCCGTGAGCAGCACTCTGACATCGGTGGTTTCGCGGATCGCCTTGCATATAAGATACATTCCCATGCTCGCGCGCACGGTGGTGATATCAAAGGTGCCGAGCGCGGCGATAACATCCTCGAGCGAGCCTGTGACATCGCTTGCGGTGATGATTATCTCTCTGTGGTCGCTGCCGATATGATCGGCGACCTCTTTGGCGTATTTCAGATCTATCGCGTCGCCGCTCATACCTATGGCGAATGTGCGTATCGGTTTTTTGAGAATCTTTGCAGAAACCGCGCAGACAAGCGAACTGTCAAGCCCGCCGCTGAGCAGGAAACCTATCGGAGCGTCGGCATCAAGGCGCTTTTCGATGCCCGCGACAAGTCTGTCGTGAATGCCCCGGCAGAGCTCGTCGATATCGCCGTCGATATATTCCTTTGTTTCGGCAATATCCGAATAGCATACGAATTTTTCGCCGTCATAATAATGCCCCGGCGGGAACGGCATTATCTTATCCCCGAGCCCCACAAGGTTTTTTGCCTCGCTCGCAAACATTATATCGCCGTTGCCGTCATAAGAATAAAACAGAGGTCTTATGCCTATCGGATCCCTTGCGGCTATAAGGCATTCCCTTTTGCCGTCATAGATAATGAGCGCATATTCCGCGTCGAGCATGGCAAACATATCAAAGCCGTATTTCTCATACATCGGCAGGAGTATCTCGCAATCGGAATCGCTTTTGAAGGAGTATTCTTTCTCAAGCTCCTTTTTTATCTTACGGAATCCGTAGATCTCGCCGTTGCATACCAGCTTGTTTTCGCCCAGCTCAAAGGGCTGCATGCCCGTTGATTCGAGATCCATTATCGCGAGGCGGTGAAAGCCGAGCAGACCGTCGCCCGCCTTTATGATTTTTGTATCGTCGGGGCCTCTGGATTTGGTTTTTTCAAACGCTGCTTCAAATTTTTCATATTCTTCGGGATGTGAAAGCAACCCCATTACAGAGCACATATATACCGCCTCCTTTTTATAAAAAAAGAGGCAAAGGCACCCGAACGGGCACCTTTGCCATTTGATATTGCAATTCTAACATCGCAAAAATTCATTGTCAAGGGAATTTGTGATTTTTTCGCGAGTTTTTTGCATTTTTTACAAGACTGTCCTGCAAGGATGAAAATATTTTGTGCATCTGACAAAAATGGGAAAAAGCGCTAAAAAAATATTGACTATCGGTTTTTAACGATATATAATCTTATCGAACAAAGGCGTTCATCGGTTGCTCGGAGCAGGTCGGTGTGCGTCCTTTTTACTTTTTAAGGAGACCTTGATATGAGATTAACCGTTCAGGATGTCAAAGATTACATCGAGCAGGAAGACGTTTCGTTTATCCGCCTCGCTTTCTGCGACGTCTTCGGAAAGCAGAAGAATGTTTCCATAATGGCTACGGAGCTTGACAGGGCCTTTGAAAGCGGCATCGCGATAGACGCCTCCGCCGTGGAGGGCTTCGGAAGCGAGGAAAAGAGCGATCTGTTTCTGTTCCCCGACGCTTCGACCCTTTCCGTTCTGCCCTGGCGCCCCTCACACGGGCGCGTGATAAGGCTTTATTGCGATATAAAGTATCCGGACGGAAGGCCTTTTGAAATGGATTGCCGCCATATCCTAAAAGAGGCGGTGAGCCTTGCGGCGTCCCGCGGGATCAGCGTGAGCTTCGGCGCCGAGCATGAATTTTATCTTTTCAAGACCGACGAGGAAGGGTATTCCACGGGCGTCCCACACGATAAGGCGAGCTATATGGATATAGCGCCTGCGGACAGAGGCGTGAATGTGCGCAGAGAGATCTGCCTCGCGCTGAGCGAAATGGGGATACTCCCCGAAAGCTCACATCACGAAGAGGGACCCGGCCAGCACGAGATAGATTTCAAATACAGCGACGCTCTGGAGGCGGCAGATAATTCCGTGACCTTCAAATCCGTCGTTTCCGCCATAGCGGAGCAGCACGGTCTCTGGTCTGATTTTTCGCCGAAACCGCTTCCCGGTTGCAGCGGAAACGGGCTGCATATAAATATGGCGCCTCATTCGGCTGACGGCAAAGATTATCTTGAGAGCTTTATGGCGGGTGTGCTCAGCCATATCGAAGAGATAACGGCGTTTCTCAACCCCGTGCCCGAATCATACACGAGGCTCGGAGCCTTCAAGGCGCCCAAATACATCACCTGGTCAAGAGAAAACAGATCTCAGCTTATCAGAATTCCGGCGGCATCCGGTGAATACAGACGAATGGAGCTGCGCTCGCCCGATTCCGAGGCGAATCCCTACATAGCCTACGCCCTTCTCATTCACGCGGGGCTTGACGGGATAGAAAAGAAGCTTGCGCCCCCGGCTCCGACGGATATAAATCTTTATGCGGCGGGCGATGACGAGATCAAAGAGATCAGGCAGCTTCCGCAGAATTTTACGACGGCGATAAATATTGCGCGGGCAAGCGATTTTGTCAAGGCGATACTTCCCGAAAGAGTGATCAACACTTACGCGCTCAGAGACTGAGCCGCGAACGGCAGAGAGAAAGGAGGGAAGTATATGCCGGCAGAAAAGCGAAGCTACAGCATCCTTGTCGTATCGGGGAAACAGCAGAGCGCGGGTATTCTTTCGGCAATGCTCCTTTCCTTCGGATACAGGCGGATAGATACCGTTTCAAATGCGAGCG
This sequence comes from uncultured Clostridia bacterium, assembly GCA_947166625.1. GTDB lineage: Bacteria > Bacillota > Clostridia > Oscillospirales > Acutalibacteraceae > CAG-177. Next base: position 27,004 of record CAMVEX010000017.1, on the reverse strand, counting down.
AGGCGAAGCGGCGGCTTCTTACGGCCGACTATGACATAATCATTGTGGATTCACCGCTGTCGGATGAATTCGGGAGCGATTTCGCTTCCGATATCGCCTACTCCACAAGGGCGGGCGTGCTGCTGATGGTCAAGGATGAGATATATGATATGATTTGCAGGAAGGTCGAGGACTGCGGAGTGATGACAGTGCCCAAGCCGGTCGCAAAGCAGAATTTATATACAGCCATGAAGCTTGTCACGGCGACTTCGGCAAGGCTTCTCAATGACGAGAAGAAAATCGTGAAGCTGCAGGATAAGCTTGAGGAGATAAAGCTCGTAAACAGAGCAAAATTCATCCTTATCGAAAAGCATAATATGAGCGAAAACGAGGCTCACAGATTTATCGAAAAGGATGCTATGGATACAAGGCGCTCAAAGGCGCAGGTAGCAAAAGAGATCATAGAAAGAGAATAAACGGGATAATAAACAGGCTGCAAAGGCGCAGTACCGTCAGGGGTACTGCGCCTTTTTTTATTTCAAACTCAATTTATTTACAATACGGAGGAAAAATGTATGAGTTATGTTGATGAAACGATCCAAATGCTGAAGGAAAAATATTCGGCTCAGCCCGAATTCATCCAGGCGACGACAGAGGTGCTTGAATCCATCCGCCCCGTTATCGAGGCGAAGGAAGATGAGTATAAGCGCGACGCCCTGCTTGAAAGGCTTGTTGAGCCCGACAGGCAGATAATATTCCGCGTGCCCTGGATCGACAGAAACGGAAACGCCCATGTAAACACCGGCTACAGAGTCCAGTTCAACAATTCGATAGGCCCCTACAAGGGCGGTCTGAGGCTTCATCCCTCGGTAAATATCAGTATCATAAAATTCCTCGGCTTTGAGCAGATTTTCAAAAATTCGCTCACCGGTCTGCCGATAGGCGGCGCCAAGGGCGGCTCCGATTTTGACCCCAAGGGCAAGACGGACAGAGAGATCATGTCATTCTGCAAGAATTTTATGCTCGAGCTTTATAAATATATCGGCGCCGATACCGACGTCCCCGCCGGCGATATAGGCACGGGCGCCAGAGAGATAGGCTATATGTTCGGCGCATATAAGAGAATCAGGCGCACCCACGAGGGCGTTCTCACCGGCAAAGGCCTCGCTTACGGCGGCTCGCTCGCGAGGACCGAGGCCACGGGCTACGGCCTGCTCTATCTCACTCAGGAAATGCTCAAATGCAACGGCATTGACATCAGCGGCAAAACCGTTTTGGTTTCGGGCTCGGGCAATGTTGCCATTTACGCCATAGAGAAGGCTCAGCAGCTCGGTGCCAAGGTGGTCACCTGCTCCGATTCAAACGGCTGGGTGTATGACCCCGACGGGATCGACCTTGCCGCTCTCAAAGAGATAAAAGAGGTCAACCGTCAGAGACTTACCGAATATAAGAAATACCGCCCGGATTCGGAATATCACGAGGGCAGAGGCGTGTGGAGCGTAAAGGCGGATATAGCCCTTCCCTGCGCCACCCAGAATGAGCTTCGCATAGAAGATGCAAAAGCGCTTGTTGCCAACGGGATCACCGCCGTTGCCGAGGGCGCGAATATGCCCACCACCGCAGAGGCGGTGAAATACCTCCAGTCAAACGGCGTTCTGCTCGCTCCCGCGAAAGCGGCAAACGCAGGCGGAGTCGCCACATCGGCTCTCGAAATGTCGCAAAACAGCGAGCGCCTCAACTGGACCTTTGAAAAAGTCGATTCCAAGCTCAAGGATATAATGGTAAGTATTTTCCATAATATGTCCGACGCCGCCGAAAAATACGGTATGGGCAAAAACTATGTTGCCGGCGCCAACATCGCGGGATTTGAAAAGGTACTTGACGCGATGGTCGAGCAGGGCATCTGCTGAATTTGACATCATCCCTATTTCGACTCATACACACTTCGGAAAACCGCAGGATTATATTCTGCGGTTTTCCCCCGAAAGGGGTAAATTATGTTAACAGACGAAAATAAAAAAATAGTTTTTGAAGACGGCGCCGAGTTTTACGGCTATGCCTTCGGGGCGGAGAGCGATAAGCTGCTTGAGGCGGTTTTCAACACCTCGCCCGTGGGTTATCAGGAGATACTCAGCGATCCGTCATACACCGGGCAGGCGGTCTGCCTGACCTACCCTCTCGCGGGCAATTACGGGATGGCGGAGGATGATTATGAAACCGATATTCCGACCATCGGAGCTTTGATAGCCCGCGATTATACGGATGAGCCGTCAAATTTCCGCTGCGCCGCGACGCTCGGCGATGTTATGAAAAAATATGATATTTCGGGCATTTACGGCGTGGATACGAGGGCGGTCACAAGATATATCAGAGATAACGGGAGCAGGAATGTGCTGCTGACGGGCGCGGATACGCCCAAAGAGGAATGCCTTCGCAGGCTCCGAGAATTCACCGCCCCCAAAGATTCCGTCAGCGTCGTTTCACATAAGCTTATCAGAGAATTTCCGGCGGAAGATCCCGTTTATAATATCGCCGCCTTCGATTGCGGCATAAAGCAGAATATAATCCGCTCGCTTAACGCGCGCGGGTGCTCGGTCACCTGCCTGCCGTGGAATACTCCCGCCGATGAGGTGAAACGGCTGGCTCCCGACGGAGTGTTTCTCTCAAACGGCCCGGGTGACCCGACGGATGTGGAGGAGCTTATCGGCACGGTGAAAAAGCTCATCGGTGAATTTCCCGTTTTCGGCATCTGCCTCGGGCATCAGATTTTATCGCTGGCTTACGGAGCACGGACCTATAAACTCAAATTCGGCCACCGCGGAGGCAATCATCCCGTTAAAAATCTGATCACGGGCAAAATCGAGATCACATCGCAAAATCATTCATACGCCGTGGCTCCCGAAAGCCTTGCCGGCACACCGCTTGAAATATCTCATATAAATCTGCTTGATAATACGACCGAGGGAGCGGTCTGCGAGCGCGACGGAGCCTTCGGGGTCCAGTATCATCCCGAGAGCGCGCCCGGTCCGCAGGACAGCGGATATTTGTTTGACTGCTTCATAAATCTTATCAAAGGGGGCGGGATCTATGCCTAAAAGAGACGATATAAAAAGGATCCTCGTGATAGGCTCCGGCCCCATAATCATCGGCCAGGCGGCTGAATTTGACTACGCAGGCACCCAGGCGTGCCTTGCCCTTCGCGAAGAGGACTACGAGGTCATCCTCTGCAACTCAAACCCCGCAACAATTATGACCGACACCGTCATAGCGGATAAAATATATATGGAGCCGCTCAATGAAGAATTCCTCGCCCGTATCATAAGGAAGGAAAGACCCGACGCGATCCTGCCCGGTATCGGCGGTCAGACGGGTCTGAATCTCGCCATAGCCCTCGAAAAAGAGGGAGTTCTCGAGGAATGCTCGGTCGAGCTTCTCGGCACCAAAAGCGGCAGCATTGAAAAGGCGGAGGACAGGGAGCTTTTCAAAGAGCTCTGTATGGAGATAGGCGAGCCCGTCATCCCGTCCGTCATCACCTACGGCATTGATGAAGCGGCTTCGGCGGCGCTGAAGATAGGCTACCCGGTGGTGCTTCGCCCCGCCTTCACCCTCGGGGGAACGGGCGGTGGATTCGCGGAAAACGAAGAGGAGCTCAGAGAGATCGCGTCAAATGCCTTCAAGCTCTCTCCGGTGCATCAGGTGCTTATTGAAAAGAGCGTAAAGGGCTTCAAAGAGATAGAATACGAGGTCATCAGAGACGGAGCGGATACCGCGATAACCGTCTGCAATATGGAAAATATCGACCCCGTCGGGATCCACACGGGCGATTCCATAGTCGTATGCCCTTCGCAGACATTGACCAATAAAGAATATCACATGCTGCGCGACAGCGCTCTGAAGATAATACGCGCGCTTGAGATCGAGGGCGGATGCAATGTGCAATTTGCGCTTGACCCCGAATCCTTCGCCTATTATCTGATAGAGGTAAATCCGCGCGTTTCGCGTTCCTCCGCTCTCGCCTCAAAGGCGAGCGGATACCCCATTGCGGGCGTTTCGGCAAAGATAAGCGTCGGGATGAGGCTCGATGAAATAAAGCTCGCGAATACCCTCGCCTCATTTGAGCCCGCTCTCGATTATGTTGTGACCAAGATGCCGAGATTCCCGTTTGATAAATTCACCTCAGCCGATAACAGGCTCAGCACCCAGATGAAAGCGACGGGCGAGACGATGAGTGTGGGCAGGACCTTTGAAGAGAGCCTTCTCAAAGCAATCCGCTCTCTCGAAACGGGAGTGTTCCACCTTCACATGGCAAAATTCGATAATGAGAGCACCGCCGATCTGCTCGGATATATCGCTCTCGGCACGGATGACAGGATCTATGCCGTCGCGGAGCTTTTAAGGCGAGGAGCGGATTATTCGGAAATCCATACCGCCTCGGGAATAGATGAATTTTTCATCGCAAAAACAGCGAAAATAATCGCGCAGGAGAAAAAACTCAAAGAAAATAAAAATGATATAAAAGAGCTTTACAAGGCAAAAAGATCGGGATTTTCAGACAGAGAGATCGCAGTGCTTTGGGGAAAGACGGAGCGTGAAATAAGGCAGTTGAGGCGCGAAAACGGGATTTTGCCCGTCTATAAGATGATAGACACCTGCTCCTCGGAATTTGAGAGCTATGTCCCTTATTTTTACTCCACTTATGAGCAGGAGAATGAATCGGAGCTTTCGGGCAGGGAAAAGATAATCGTGCTGGGCTCCGGACCCATCAGGATCGGGCAGGGGATCGAATTTGATTATTCGACCGTCCACGCCGTCAAGACCATTAAAGAAAACGGCTATGAGGCGGTCATAATCAACAATAACCCCGAAACGGTATCGACCGATTACACCACATCGGATAAGCTCTATTTTGAGCCTCTCACGGTCGAGGACACCATGAATATCATCGAATTTGAAAAGCCCAAGGGAGTTATTGTGACCCTCGGAGGGCAGACGGCGATAAACCTTGCCCGCCCGCTCGCCGATTACGGAGTGAACATCATCGGAACAGACTGCGAGGCTATCGACAGAGCGGAAGACAGAGATCAGTTTGAAAAACTGCTGACAAAGCTCGGGATCCCTCAGCCCAGAGGGACGGCTGTGACCGATGTTGAGGAAGGGGTAAGAGCCGCCGAAGAGATCGGCTACCCGGTGCTTGTCCGCCCGTCGTTTGTGCTCGGCGGCAGGGCGATGCAGATAGTTTCAAAAGAACGTGATTTGAGGCATTATCTCGAAACGGCGGTAAAAATAGATAAGGATAAGCCCGTCCTTGTGGATAAATATATCAAGGGCAAAGAGCTTGAAGTTGACGCCGTATGCGACGGAGAAAATGTGTTCATCCCCGGCATTATGGAGCTCGTTGAGCGCACCGGAGTCCATTCGGGCGATTCAATAAGCGTTTATCCGCCTTACAGCATAACGGAAAAGGTGAGAAACACCGTTATTGATTACACGGTCAGGCTCGGCAGGGGTATCGGCATACGGGGTCTTTTCAACATCCAGTTTATCGTGGATGAGAATGAGAATGTGTATATCATCGAGGTAAATCCCCGCTCGTCAAGAACGGTCCCGTTTTTATCCAAGGCGACGGGCAGACCTCTCGCGGATATAGCCCTGCTCGTGATGCTCGGCAAATCTCTCAAAGAGCAGGGGCTCGCCGGTGAATATTCGGAGAGAAGCGATAAATATTATGTGAAGGTGCCGGCGTTTTCATTCTCAAAGCTTCACGGAATGGATTCCTACCTCTCGCCCGAAATGAAATCAACGGGCGAAGCGATAGGCTTTGATTCAAAGATCCACAGGGCGATGTATAAGGCGTTCCTCTCGGCAGGCGTGAAGCTTCTCAATCACGGCACGGTGATAGTTTCGCTCGCGGATGAGGATAAAATCGAGGGGATCCCGCTTGTAAAGAGATTTTACGATATGGGCTTCAGCATCGAAGCGACCTCGCTCACCGCCGAATATCTCAAAAAAGCAGGGATACGCACAAGGGTAAGGAAAAAACTCAGCGAGGGCAGCGAAGAGATACTTGACGCCATCAGGGGCGGAAATGTGAGCTATGTGATAAATACCCGCGCAGTGCTCTCCGGGATCCATTATGAAGACGGCGAAGCCATCAGAAACTGCGCCACGGAAAACGGGATCACCATGTTTACCTCTCTCGATACGGTGCGCGTATTCCTCGATGTGCTTGAGGAGCTGACCTTCTCGGTTGAGCCGATAGATTCTCTGCGAGGTGCGAAATAATGGAAAAAATTCTTGTGATAGATTTCGGCGGCCAGTATAATCAGCTTATCGCCCGCCGCGTGCGCGAGCTGAGCGTTTTTGCCGAGATAATCCCATACGATAAAATAACCTGCAAAGAGATAAAAGAGGCGGGGTATCGCGGAGTGATCTTTACCGGCGGACCCAACAGCGTATATGACGAAAGCTCCCCGCATTTCGACCCCGGATTTTTGGATCTGAATATCCCGATCCTCGGTATATGCTACGGCTGCCAGCTCATCGCCTACACCGCCGGGGGAGAAATATGCTCCGCGGGGAGCATCAGCGAATACGGCAAAACGGAGCTTACCGTTTGCCCGTGCCGCCTTTTTGAAGGGATCCCCGAAAAAAGTATATGCTGGATGAGCCATACGGACTATGTTAAATCGCTGCCGGAGGGCTTCGGGATAACGGCGTTCACGCCCTCATGCCTCTGCGCGGCTTTTGCCGACGAAAAGAGGGATATATACGCCGTTCAGTTTCATCCCGAGGTGACCCACACCGAATTCGGCAAAAGGATCATCGAAAATTTCGTCAAGAGTATCTGCGGCTGCTCCGGCGACTGGACAGCGGAGAGCTTCATAGAAACATCGGTTGAAAAATTCAGGCGTGAACTTGCGGGCAAAAAGGTGCTCTGCGCCCTATCGGGCGGAGTGGATTCCTCGGTCGCGGCTGTGCTTCTCAACAAAGCGATAGGCAGCAGACTTATCTGCGTATTCGTCGATCACGGCCTTCTGAGAAAGAATGAGGGCGATATCGTCGAGCGGGTAATGAAAGAAAAAATGGGGCTCAATCTGATAAGGATAAACGCTCAGAGCAGATTTCTCAAAAAACTTGAGGGCGTGACTGCGCCGGAGGAAAAGAGAAAGAGGATAGGCGAGGAATTCATCAGAGTTTTTGAAGATGTCGCCTCAGAAACAGGCAAGGTCGATGTGCTCGTTCAGGGCACCATCTATCCCGATGTTATCGAGAGCGGAAAGGGCGACGCGGCGGTAATAAAAAGCCACCACAATGTCGGCGGACTGCCCGATGTGATAAAATTTGAAAAAATCGTCGAGCCGCTCAGAGATCTGTTCAAGGATGAAGTCAGAGCCGTCGGCAGAGAGCTCGGGATCCCTGCGGATCTCGTAAACCGTCAGCCCTTCCCGGGCCCCGGGCTCGCGATAAGGATAATCGGCGAGGTTACGCGGGAAAGGCTCGAAATTCTCAAAGAATGTGATGCGATTTTCAGAGAAGAGATCGACTCCGCAGGCCTTGCGGATCAGATAAGCCAGTATTTTGCCGTCCTCACAAACTGCCGCACCGTCGGTGTTATGGGGGACGCCGGCACTTACGGCTATACGCTCGCCCTCAGAGCGGTGACTACCGATGATTTTATGACGGCGGATTTCGCAAGGATCCCCTTTGAAACCCTCGCCAAAGCCTCAAACAGGATCACAAACGAGGTGAGATCCATCGGCAGAGTGGCATACGATATCACCGCCAAACCCCCCGCCACGGTAGAGTGGGAATAAAGTCAAAAGCGCTGAAAAGCCTTGAAATAAAGGATTTAAGTTCTGAAAAGGCTTTTGGCAACATCTGAATTATTCTAAATAAAAAACTAAGAACTACCTGATTTTTGAAGATCAGATAGTTCTTTTTCAATTTTTCAGCTTAGTTTATCAGCTTGCCTTTGAACGAGCAGGCGGAAGCCATGTTCTTTGAGTTGGTGAAACAACTTGCCGCTCGTGAGAACATCACAGAACAACTCAAAGCTCAGAATCAAATGCTCTGGGTGTAGCGGATGAACGCAGTACGGGAAACGGCAATGGAAATCGTCAATAATGATCTGATTTACGCATAAAGCACAGGAGGCGGGGAGGACAATTCTCGCCTCCATAATATTCCCTTACACTATTTAACAAATCCGCCTTGTCATAGCGATAGGTGGGAAAAATATACAGAAGAATTCTTTTAGAAAAGAATAGAAAGAATTTGCAGTTACTATGTTGAAAGCGGAATCAAACTATGCTATACTATATTTGATTTCAGCGAACACAGAATTGATTTCAGCGATTTTCGAACTTTAAGGTTTGCTATTGGAGTGATGATGAATATGGCGGTTAGTTATAAGAAGCTTTGGAAGCTGTTAATTGATAAAGATATGAAAAAGAAAGACCTGTGTGCTGCGGCAGGTATTAGCCATGCTTCGATGGCGAAATTAGGAAAAAACGAAAATGTCACTACGGATGTGCTGGTTAAAATCTGCACTGCTTTACAGTGTGACATTGGTGATATAATGGAATTAACTCAAGATCCTGTTGAATGAAAGGAGGCGAGTACAGTGGCAGAACAAGCAGTTAGAAAAGTAGATCCTGTTCAGGCAAAGCCTATTTTGAAATGGGCAGGTGGCAAGACACAGATGTTAGGCGACCTTTTGCCTAAAGTACCGACCTCTTATGGCCGATATATTGAGCCGTTTTTTGGCGGTGGAGCAATGTTCTTTGCTTTGCAGCCGGAACATGCAGTTATTGCAGACAGCAATCCTGAATTGATCAATATGTATCGAGAAGTTTCCGATCATGTGGAAGATGTAATTCAATGCCTTAAACGGTACGAAAATACATCTGAGATGTTTTATGCTGTCCGTAGCCAAGAATGGACATCTCTCCCTAAAGCGGAAGCGGCTGCAAGAACAATCTTCCTAAACAGAACTTGCTTTAATGGGCTATATCGTGTCAATAAACAGGGGCAGTTTAATGTACCTTACGGGAAATATAAAAATCCGAGAATTTGCGACGAGGATGGACTGAGAGCAGCATCCGCAGCGCTAAAAAAAGCAGATATTCTATGTGGTGACTATCTGTTAGTTTTGGAGCACTATGCTCAGCCGGGAGATTTTGTTTTCCTTGATCCCCCTTATTTGCCTATATCTGAATATGCTGATTTTAAGAGATACACCAAAGAGCAGTTCTACGAGGAGGATCATGTTGAACTCGCAAAAATGATTATGATCCTGCATGAGCGGGGATGTCATGTCATTTTAACAAATTCCAATCATCCGTTGGTGCATGAGCTCTATGCTCCGTTCAACATAGATGTCATTCAGACAAAGCGTCATATCTCCTGTAATGGAAGCACTCGTAAGGGTGAAGATGTCATTGTCACTATTCCGCCTAAACAGCGAACGCTAATTAAATTGCTTCCTCAGCCCTTGCCGGAACAGGTATCAGCTTATCCGCCTACTCGATTTATGGGCTCCAAGAGTAAGCTGTTGTCTGAAATATGGTCTGTTGCCTCACAATTCAAGGCGAATACTGTTGTTGACCTTTTCTCTGGCTCCGGTATTGTTGGCTATATGTTCAAAGCACAAGGCAAAGCAGTAGTAAGCAATGACTATATGGCAATGGCTGCAACCTTTACTAAGGCAATGGTGGAGAATAATTCTATTACCCTGCCGTTAGAGGAAGCGAAAGAGCTGCTGGTTGAGCATAAAGAATCAGACCATTTTGTAGCAACGACTTTCAAAGATCTTTACTACACCGATGAAGAAAATGATTTGATTGATACGCTGCGTACCAATATTGCGGCAATTAAGGATCAATACAAGCATGCGATTGCAATGTCTGCGTTGATTCGTGCCTGTACAAAAAAACGTCCCCGTGGCATCTTTACCTACACAGGACAAAGGTATAATGACGGGCGTAAGGATTTGCAAAAGACGCTTGCACAGCAGTTTTTAGAGGCCGTGGAAGCAATCAACAAGGCAGTATTTGATAATGGGCAGGTCAATCGCTCTAAGCAGGGCGATGCAATGGATTTGAAGATAGAACAAGCGGATCTGGTTTATATTGATCCCCCATACTATTCTCCTTTGTCAGATAATGAATATGTACGCAGATACCATTTTGTCGAGGGTCTTGCCCGTGATTGGAAAGGCGTTGAAATTCAGCAACATACACAGACAAAGAAATTCAAATCCTATCCCACTCCGTTTGCTACTCGAAAAGGTGCGGCAGACGCTTTTGACCATCTATTTAAGAAATTTGCTAACAGTATTCTGATCGTGTCCTATTCCTCCAACAGCCTGCCTACACAAGATGAAATGGTAGCAATCATGGCGAAGTATAAGCAACACGTGGAAGTTATCCCTGTTGACTACAAATATTCGTTCGGAAATCAAAACGATGCAAAAACACATAGAAATTCCGTGCAGGAATATCTTTTCGTTGGATACTGATTGGAGGATCATCACATGAGTGAACAAATTAAAATATGGCTGGTAGGTAATACCGGTCTGCGTAATCCCAATCGGATCCAAGAGGGTTTCTCTGTCTTTGCGAATTCTGCATTTGTCGGGCATCTTCATGGTCGTGAAAACGAACTCGGATTTATGAACTTGCTTGACGAAAAAGGCATTATTCAGAATGAGGAAGGTAAGGATAGTTCCGGTAGCCATGCTCGTAAATGGCGGCTTATGTTTGCTAAGAATGGACTGATTTATCCTCAGATTCAGAAAAAGAATGGCCAGCAAGAGGAACTTGGCCCATTGGATGATATTACGCCTTTTGGCAGATCGTTTCTAAAAGCAGATACATACCCGGCGGTACAGGAATGTTATCTCCGGGCGATGAGCGTAGAACAATTTGCTATGCCAAACGGAACACATTATTTTTCCCCGTTGAGATGGCTGCTGGCGATTATGTTGGAGCTCGAAAAGCGCACAGGTTCCTCCGAATTGAGTCGAATCGAATTTGCACTGTGGGGACACACCACTAATCCCAGCTACAACTTAGAAGAAGTGGTTGACAATATTCTTGATCTAAGACGGCGTAGAGCTGCTGCTCCGGCAAAGCGCCCCTTTGACAAAAAGGAGATCGCCAAAAGAGGTGAAAACTACGATAAAAAAGCTGATAACTTTTTAGATTATAGCGATATGAATATGCGATACCTCCGCATTTCCGGTGTGCTTCAACGCAAAGGCAGAGGTCTGATTATTGTGCCCACAAAGCACGTCCTGGCCGAAAAACTTGCCAAAGCGACTGCAAGCGCGGTGCCTCTTATAGAACAATATAAGGTACTCTGCACAGGTGCTCCCCTGCCCACTGATAATGCAGATGTCGCAAAATCCCTGTTGGACGATCTAATCAAGCAGATGAAAGACCGTCATATCATGTTTGATATTTCCGATCTTCCATTAAATACCCCGGCAGAGATTAATATAGCGAGACAGAGACTTGAAAATATCCTTGCTCAAACAGACGAAATTCAGTATGCCAATGATCAGTGTAATCAGTGGGAAGAAATCAGAGACTATATGACTTTGCTGATCAAAGGCGGCGGAAAATTAGTTTATGACGAAGATAATGCCATTGAAGTACCCAAGGATGAAACGCCCGCTTATCTTGAATGGACGCTTTGGCGCGCAGCATTAGCGATTGATCACATGGTCAATAAACCTTATGAAGTCCGTGGCTTCAAATTGGATTCTGATTTTATGCCCGTATCGGCTGCTGGTGGCGGTAAAGGGGATTTGTATTGTGAATTCGACGACTTCACAATTTTAACCGAAGTTACTATGTCCACATCCTCTCGTCAAGAGGCGATGGAAGGTGAGCCTGTTAGACGGCATGTCTCTGATGCAGTTTTGAAATATGGCAAACCCGTGTATGGTATGTTTATCGCAGTCCATATCGACACCAACACAGCAGAGACATTCAGACACGGTGTTTGGTATGCAAAAGGCGATATAAAGCAGAGGCTTGATATTGTACCGTTGACGTTGGCGCAGTTTCAGAAATATTTTGTGGCAATGTTTGAAGCTAACAAAGCAGATCCTGTGCGGTTGCGCAGCCTAATTACGAAATGTGAATCGAGAAGAGATATATTGGGGGCGCCAGCATGGAAAGAATATATCGACGAAATTGTCACAGAGAACGCCAACAATCTTATTAACGGATTACCTATACAAAAGCGCATAACTGCTCCACTCGTTCCAGCAGGAGCTATTGTAAATGATGTATATTGGGGCAATGGTCAAGTTGTTGCGCTAGTTGCAGACTTCCCAGAATGTGGTAAAACACGTGTGGAACTTCCGTACTTAATGTCTCTACCGGATGAAGTAAGCCACTGCGCAGATGGGTTGACGCTTCTTCATGACAGATTCGGCGAGGGGACTATATCTGGATATATCATCGTATTTAAAAACAAGGTTTTAACTATGAACTATCCGGAATCGTTTACCAAGGATACGCTTAATATTGTGTGATTTTTTGTAACTTAATAGAGCAAAAGAGGTGTTTGTAATATGCCAAACTTAAAAATGATTCGAGTTCAATCAAAGCTTGATGAATTATTTGCAAATAAGATCGACCTTACAGATGCCGGGAATGATGAGGAACGGCAAAATAAATACTATACACGTGCAATTGCAGCTTTAGCGATAGTAATGCGGTGCGGTATCGATTTTGATTCAGCTGCTAAGACCATCACAGATGGCTACCATGATATGGGTATCGACGCTGTCTATAACGATTCAGTACAGAAAAAGCTGATTCTTGTGCAAAGCAAATGGCGCAAAGACGGTAATGGAAGTGTATCGCAAGATGAAGCGAACACTTTTATTGCTGGGATCAAGAGAGCTATTAACCTTGACTTTGATGGTTGCAATGCAAAGTTAGTATCCAAACAGCCCGAAATCACTGCAGCCATCCGCGACATGGATTATCAAATTGAAATGATATTTTGCCATACAGGTAGTCAAAGCATAGATGCTTATGCGCTTCGACCTATAGATGAATTGCTCGGGCAAGTCAATGAAGACGATGCTACAGAATTGCTTGTTTTTGTTGAAAGCAAGTTGCAGGATATATATGACTACCTTGCTAATGGACAGAATGGTGATAATATCGTACTCGATGATGTTCTCTTGAATAACTGGGGGACCATTGATGCACCGTATAAAGCGTATTATGGAACAATACCAGTAGCTGCTATAGGCGAGTGGTTTAAGCAATATGGAAATAGACTTTTTGCTAAAAATATCCGTTATTATAAAGGAAGCACAGAAGTAAATCAAGGAATTAAAGAGGCCCTGAAAAATGAACCCGATAAATTCTTTTATTACAACAATGGAATAAAAGTACTTTGCACAAAAATAACGAAGAAAGCAGCGTATAGCACAGATCGCAATACAGGACTTTTTGTGTTGGAAGGGGTGTCATTAGTAAACGGTGCTCAAACAACCGGTACTATAGGTGCTGTGTATGTAGAATCGCCGGAATTACTCAGTTCTGCTTGTGTGTATATTCAAATGATTGATTTGGGTGAAGCTAATGAAGAACAGGCCATCCAAATTACAAAATTATCAAACACACAGAATAAGATTGAGGGCAAAGATTTTGCATCGCTGGATCCTAATCAAGAACGACTTCGTATGGAGTTGAGTTTTGAAGGAATTCAGTACCTGTATAAAGCCGGCGCGAAGGTTGATTCGCCCGATCGACAGATTTCTTTGGATGAAGCCATTGTGGCACAAGCATGTTCGTTAGATGATCTGACGATAACTGCTCTTGCTAAAAGAAATGTTGGTGCATTAACAGAAAACATTGAAAAACCACCTTACAAACAACTATTCAATGATTCGACCAATAGCTTTTCATTGCACAACAATGTTCAAACCCTACGTGCGGTCGATCATTGTATCTCTCAAAATGAACCGACCGTTACTGGACGGAAGCGTTTGGTATTAGTTCATGGCAATAGATATTTATTGCATATTATACTTGGCAGAATACGGCAGACTGAGGGATTCAAAACTCGATACATAGATGCTACAGAAATTTCAACAATGGTATCATCAATTTTCACAGATGTTTGGGAAAGTGTGTATGCCGCAATGGAGGAACACTTTTCGGAATCTTACCCAGCCCATATATTTAAAAATGTTGGTCGTTTGAGAACATTGGAATCATCACCGCTGACAACTCAGTGACAACAAAAATCTTGACAGTCCAAAATTTATAGGTAATGCGAATAATCCTGATAATCTGTGCTAGATGACCTATACAAAATCGTTTAGCTTATGGTTTCCAGGAGCGAGTGGGAATGACCGTATAATATTCAACTCCCGAAGCCGTATAACAGCTTCGGGAGGAATTTTATTTGATAAGGATTGACGGTGATCTTCTCTTTAGGGAACATTTACGGGTTAATTACATATTATTGTTCCCTAAATTGCAAGAAACTCGATGTTTTTTATGGTATTGTGATAATTAAATTGGAAAAACAGTTATGAAAGCTAAAAAACAGGGAATACCCGCCCGGGTATTCCCTTAAAATTATGTTTTTAGTTGCGGGTGTGCGGGCGGTCCGCCCGTAAAATCATTTCGCTTCGCCGTAGATGCCGACCTTTGAATGGTCAAAGGTGATGACGGCATTGCCGCCCTTTTCGCCGAAGGCGTCATAGCAGCCCCATACGCCGTTGTCGCGGTAGGAGAGATTGTGCGCGCCGTCGGGGTCGCCGATATAGCCGCCGTCCTCCCACGAAACCTCGCAGAGCATTTTACGGGTATTTGTAACGAGACCGATGCTCAGCCAGGGGATCGCGTCGCCCTTATCGGCAAGGCGGTGAAGAGTGCCCTCGCGTTCCTCGCTGACGGGAATGTAGGGCGAGCCGGCGGTGAGAGTGTTGATGATCTTATAATCCGCCTTGATGTCTTTGTCTGCCGAAAGCTGCTGAACGGTCATACCGCCGAGGCTGTGGCCCGCGAATACGATCCGTGAGCCCTTGGGAACTATCTTATAAATCGTCTCTTTGCTCTCTGCAAAATATTCTCCGGTTTTGCCGAAACCCGCTTTGATGCAGTTTTCGATATTGTTATTCTGCTTTGTGCCGGATTCCACGCCGACGAGGGTCACGAGATAAACCCAGCTGACTGTGCCGTCCTTTTTGAGGCCGGCTTTTACTATCCTCATCGGGACGGCGTGCTTCCCGCCCTCAAGGACGAAATTGAGCACATCGGCAGAGGTTTTGCAGGTGACATAATAGCGGCCGCTTGCGGCGGAGCCCATAATGCCGAGGCACGAGAGCGAAATCACCGCGATCAAAATGACGGAAATAATTTTTTTCATTTTTCATTCTCCTTTTACAAATGCCCTTGCCCGGGGGCAAAGGATGATAGACGGGGGACAGGGGTCGGGTTTCAAAATTCGGGATTTGCGCATTTTAAGTGTTTGCTTTTTACGTCTGCCGTCGGCTGAGTTTAACGATCAGTTTCCCTCAAACGGCACGACATCCCTGACGGCGTCGGCGGGTGAAATCTCCTTATCGCCGTTGTCGATATCTATTATCACATAATCGTCGCTACCCATGCCGAGCTCCTTCATATAGCTGAGCTGCCTGAGGCCTTTGCGGGTCTCCATTCTCTCAACGAGATCGTGATGATGCTCCTCTTTCATCGCGTAGATGATATCCACACTGCATTTGTCGGTGGCAAGGATATCGAGCGAGCCGATTATGCCAACATTCGGCGTGACGACGGGCATCGCTTCCACTCCCTCGCAATCGCACGAAACGGACATATTGCGCATCACATTTATATACGAAACATTTTTGCCGAAAAAGTCAACGGTGGCCTTTGTGGATTCGGAAATGCGCTCCATAAGCTCCTCCTGAGCTATGCTCCACATATCGTCGGAGCCCTCTCTGGTATGGATCGCTTTTTTGCCGATCCTGCCGTCGGCACAGCCGATGCCTATATTTTTATTTGAGCCGCCGAAGCCGCCCATCATGTGGCCCTTGAAATGAGTGAGCGCGAGCAGTGAATCGTAGCCGAGCATATTTTTGCCCACGGTCATTTTATCAAACCATTTGCCGCCTTTTACCGGAAGCTCCGCAGTGCCCGATTCATCCATAATATCAACGGGCGCGAAGGTCCAGCCGTTTACCTTGAGGGTCTCGCGGTGCTGCTCGGTGGTGTAGCGGTCGCCCTCATAATATGTGTTGGTCTCAACTATCGAGGCGTCGCCCAGGCGCTTATCGAATAATTCCTTCACCCATTCGCGCGGAATGATGTTCGGGCCGTTCTTTTCGCCCGTATGCAGCTTTACGGCGAGCCTGCCCGTGAGATTTTCACTCACTCTGTCATAGATTTTAAGCAGCCCTTCGGCACTGAGATCCCTTGTAAAATATACCTTTGATTTTTCGGACATAATCTCACCTCACAATATTATTCCATATTATTATAAAGTTATATTACCCTTTTGTCAATTTGTAAAATGAATAAACTCCGTAAATCATACGCCGAGAGATAAACTGACCGAGAAACCCTCTGAGACGCGCAATTAAAAATTATTCCGAAAAATAATAAAAAAATACTTGACAAATCGGATAACGGGTATTATAATAATCGAGCATTCAGAAAAACGCCGAAAGCGTTTTCAGTTGGTGTTGATGACATTGAGGGTCCACCCGTTCCCATCCCGAACACGGTAGTTAAGCTCAATAGTGCCGAAAATACTTGGGCGGCAGCGCCCCGGGAAGATAGGAAGACGCCAACACAAACGGCAACCGCCCAATAGGGCGGTTGTTTTGCTTTTATATTATTTTCGGTTCTTTCAGCCCATGCGGCAGAATTTCATAAGCCTCTGCCAGTCTTTGCGGCTGAAATAATGCTGACCCTCGCGCATGTGGTAGCCTATATCTCCCTCAAAAAACATATCGTCGATTTCGGGCAGGCGGTCCTCACACACAAAGCCCTTTTTGAAGGCGGGCGCCGCCGCGGCGCAGGCGAGATATTCGGAAGCGGGATTTGCCCACGCATCCTCCGAGGCGCTGCCTATGAGCGCTCTGCGCGGAGCGATGCAGGCGATGAGATAATGCTGATCAAACGGCATTTTGCTCTCGCTATGGGCGTATTTATAATAATTCTCACAAAACCAGAAAGGGAATCTGTCCACTATATCAGCGACCGTTTCGCCGGTTTTCCCTCTCGCGAGAGCCGCTCCGCTGCAACCGGAATCATTAGAATAACCTACGGCGAATCTTTCATCGGTCGCCGCCGCCACAAGAGCGGTTTTGCCCAGGCGCGAATGACCGCAGACCGTAACGGCAGACAGATCAAAATCATCCGGGCGGGTGTAAGCGTAATCAAGCGCTCTCTGAGCCGCCCACGCCCACATCGCAATTTTGCCGGGGTCGTCCTGGCGGCGAATTCCGTCCTTAAAGAGGATCCCGGCGAGCCCGTTTGTAAAATCGCCGTCGTCACTCGTGATGTCGTTATAATAAATTGAAATCACCGCAAAGCCGCCGTCTATGATCTCCTCGGTGGGCATATATCTGTCGGGGTTATCGGGGCGGAAATTGATATGGATCATCAGCGGATATTTTCCGCCTCCCGTCGGGACCGTTAACTGAAACGGGAAGGTGAAACGCCCGCATTCAAGCTCGCATTCGGCGGTGACCCTGCTCGCGACGGCGTGACCCGCGCAGAATCTTTTTATAATATCGTCTTCCTGCGTGAATTCGGTCCTGATCGGCTTCGTGGGCATATTCCCGTAAATCTCACGCTGAAGGATCCCGAGCATTTCTTCTCTCGGAAGCAGAGGTGGAAGATCTCTTTCTTTCAAAAGTTTTTCAATCATTTTCAACGCCCTTTCTTTTTTATATACACCCGTTACCGAGTGCGGGAGGGGAATGTGATTCATCCCGTATATTTAATTAGTAATCAGCAATGAGCAATTAGCAATTTCGGTTGCCGCTTTGCGGCGATTTTATATGCAACCGCTACCGAGTGCGGGAGGGGAATGTGCCGCAATAAAATTTATCTTACTTGATTGGTAAAAGGCGTAATCGAATAAACGTGATGAATCACATTTATCTTAACCGCTCATCAGCGGGTGTATATCAAAACGCGGCTGCGGCTTTTTCGGCGGCAAGACCTTTTTTGTAATTTTCAAGGAACGCGGCGAAGCCTTTTTTATCGGCCTCGTCGGGCTTTACTTCAAACGATTCCTGCTCCGAGAAGATCCTGTTTTCGAGGAAATCCTCAAGCGTTTCGCCGTCTGCCTTTTCGAGCCTGTAAAGCGCGAGTATCGCCTGACCCCACGGGCCTCCCTCGCCCGCCGTCTTCATAACCGAAACGGGCGCGTCGAGAGCCGCCGCCATGACCGCCTGACCGGCGACGGGAGCTTTGAAATATCCGCCGTGGCCGAGGAGCCTGTCTATCTTCACATTCTCCGCGTCGAGGATCTCTTTGCCGATGCTGAGCGTTGCCGCCGCGGAATAAAGCTGAGCCCTTGAAAAATTGGCAAGATCGAATTTTGAATCGGGCCCTCTGAAAAACATCGGCTTGCCGCTGTCAAGCCCCGTGATGACCTCGCCCGAAAGGTAGTTGAAGCCCACAAGACCGCCGCAATCCTTATCGGCCCTGAGCGAGAGTTCAAACATTTTATCGAGAATTTTATAGATCGTGACATCTGCGCCCATTTCGGTGCAGATTTCTTTGAATATCCCCGCCCAGGCGTCGATTTCGCCGGAGCAGTTGTTACAATGCACCATAGCGACCGGGCTGCCGGAGGGAGTAGTGACCATATCTATTTCGGGATAGAGCTTTGAAAGAGCCTTTTCGAGCACGACCATAAGGAATATCGAGGTGCCTGCCGAAATGTTGCCCGTTCTCTGCGCTACAGAATTCGTGGCGACCATTCCCGTGCCCGCGTCGCCTTCGGGCGGGCAGAGAGGTATCCCGGCTTTGAATTCGCCTGTCGGATCGAGCAGCAGAGCGCCTTCCTCGGTGAGGATACCCGCGTCTTCGCCGGCGGCGAGCACCTTCGGCAATATCTCATTGATATTCCACGGGCAGTCTGCGCTGAGAGCTGCGAATTTATCGAGCATCGAGCGGTCATAATCGTTTATGCTGCTGTCGATGGGAAACATCCCGCTTGCTTCGCCCACGCCGACGACCCTTTTGCCCGTGAGCCTGTAATGGATATATGAAGCGAGGGTGAATATCGAATCTATTTTATCCGTGTGCTCTTCGCCGTTTAACATCGCCTGATAAAGATGAGCGATGCTCCAGCGCTGGGGGATATTGAAATCAAAGAGCGCGCTGAGTTTTTCGGCGGCTTCGGCGGTTATGGTGTTTCGCCAGGTGCGGAATTCTGCGAGCTGATTCCCGTCTTTATCAAATGCGAGGTAGCCGTGCATCATTCCGCTGATGCCGAGCGCGCCCGCGGTGGTGAGCTTCACGCCGTATTTCTTTTCCGTATCTGCTTTGAGGTTGGCAAACGCGGTCTGCATCCCCTCTTTCACTTCGGCGAGAGAATAGGTCCAGATTCCGTTTTTATAGCTGTTTTCCCAATCAAACGAGCCCGAGGCGAGCGGATTCGCCGCCGAATCGATCAGCACCGCTTTTATCCTTGTGGAGCCGAACTCCATACCTATGGCTGTTTTGCCCTGAGCAATGATTTCAGAGATATTATTCATAACCGTCCCTCCGCTTGATTTCATAAGTTTTTTCAATTATATAATATTCTTTTTTGACAGTCAAGAGCGCTCGCATTTATCCTTGACACAGACCGCCCTTTAATGTTATATTTATTCGGAAATAAACAAGTGAAGGTGATTGAAATGTATTCCGATTATATGGATACGATCGGCTTTGTATCAAAATACGATCCCGAGCTTGCCTCGGCAATGAATGACGAGCTCGGCAGGCAGAGAAGAAACCTTGAACTGATTGCGAGCGAAAACATCGTTTCCCCCGCGGTGATGGCGGCTATGGGAAGCGTGCTTACAAATAAATACGCCGAGGGTTACCCCGGCAAGAGATACTACGGCGGCTGTGAATATGTTGACGTAGTTGAATCCATAGCTATTGAGAGAGCGAAGAAGCTCTTCGGAGCCGAGGCGGCGAATGTTCAGCCCCACTCGGGCGCTCAGGCGAATATGGCGGCTTATTCCGCTATCCTCGAGCCCGGTGATAAGGTCCTCGGTATGTCGCTCGCCCACGGCGGCCACCTCACCCACGGCTCGCCTGTAAATGCCAGCGGCAAGCTCTATAATTTCATCGCTTACGGCGTGAATGATGACGGATTCATTGATTATGACGAGCTTGAGAAGATAGCGAAAGAGAATAATCCGAAGCTTATCGTAGCGGGCGCGTCAGCCTATCCGAGAATCATTGATTTTGAACGCATCTCCGCCATAGCCAAATCGGTCGGCGCCTATTTTATGGTAGATATGGCTCATATCGCGGGCCTTGTTGCCGCAGGGCTTCATCCCTCGCCGGTGCCCTGCGCCGATATAGTCACCACCACCACTCATAAAACTCTCAGAGGCCCCCGCGGCGGACTTATTCTCTCAAAAGAGGAGCTTGCCCCCGCTATCAACAAGGCAATCTTCCCCGGCAACCAGGGCGGACCTCTTGAGCATATCATAGCGGCGAAGGCGGTCTGCTTCGGCGAGGCGCTCAAGCCCGAATTCAAAGATTACGCTCAGAGGATCATAGATAACTGCAAGGCGCTTGCCGACGGCCTGACCTCAAGAGGGATAAATCTCGTAAGCGGCGGCACGGATAATCACCTCATCCTCGTCGATCTGCGCAACACCGAAGTGACGGGCAAGGAGCTTGAACACCGCCTTGATTCCGTTTGCATCACGGCGAATAAAAACGCAGTTCCCAACGATCCCCAGAAGCCCTTTGTCACAAGCGGCATCCGCCTGGGCACGGCGGCGGTCACCACCAGAGGGCTCAACACGGCGGATATGGATAAAATCGCGGAATTCATCGCCCTCTGCGTCACCGATTATGAAGCGAATAAAGACAGCATCCGCGAGCAGGTCAATGCCCTCTGCGCAAAATATCCCCTCTACGAATAATCAAAACGGATAAATTAAACTGAAGCGGTCCGATAGGGACCGCTTCATAATCTTGTGCAGTAACGATAATTGTGATATTATATGCAGGGAGTTTTCGGAAATCCCGTATATTTACCCCAAAAATGAAAATAACCGGATTCGGCAGATAGGGAAGTGCAGTATGGTTTCAAAAATTATCAGTTTAATTACGGCGATCATAATTGCGGTTGCCGGTTTTGTTACCGGCTTGGCCGAAAATGTCAAAAAACTTTTTAACGCAGAGCCGCCCGTAACATATTTTACTACCGATGATGTCCGGGCAAAATACGGCGAAGCGGTGCGGGCGATTGAAAAATATGCTGATTACGGCTTTGACGATGTAAAGGCGGATCCGCTTGCCGATGTTTCTTTTGATAATATTGATTCTTTAAGCGAGCTGAATGCCGACGGTATCGGTATTTCCAATGCAGACGGCGCCCATCTTGTCACGGGCAGATTCGGTCTGCGCAAAGCGTTGGAGTTCTCGACTGCGGATACATATATCACTCTTCCCGATCTCGGCGAGCAGAATGAGCTGACAATCTCCATGTGGGTCAACATTCGGGATCTTCAAACCCGTGAAAATACCGATGAGCCTCGCGTCAGCACGCTGCTGGATACCGAGGCAGGTGCGGGCCGCGTCACACTCAAATTCGTGCATACCGGCACCCCGACATACGAGGATCCCGACAGCGGAGAGATTACCATGGGCACAAACAGCGCGCGTCTCGTCTTTTCCGTGGAGGGTAATTCCGGCGGAGAATTTGAGGAAAGCGGCGTGTATTGCAACAATACTCACTTCTGTGATTTTGAATATGACTTATGGGAAGATTTCGTCGGATATTATGACGACTGGGTCGTTCACCCCGAGGGACACTGCTGGTTCCATATCGGCGTAGTCTATGAGCCTGAAAAAGGCAATGTAACATTCTATCACTGCGGCAAATTCGACTCGACAAAGCATTTTGAAACAGCGGTCAAGCCCGTACTCAGCGGTGTCAGAATCGGCGCAGGTTATGCGGAGAACGAGTATTTTGACGGTATGGCAGATGATATTCGCCTATACGGGCAGGCGCTCACACAGGCGGATATGGATATTCTTGCCGATTATGAGAGGGATATGTGGGTCAACCGCACCGCCGGTGATTGGGAGGACCCCGAAACTGCGTTTTATGTCAACGGCGAAACAGGCAGCGATTCCAATCCCGGAACCGAAACCGCACCGTTTGCGACTGTGAAAAAAGGCGTAGAATCCATTACCGAATCCGGCACGAAGCTGATAATTGCGCCGGGCGTATATCGGGAAACAGGTATCAATCTGAACGCAAGCGGATCGGAGAATCACCCTGTCATCATAGAGGCCGAAAATCCCAGAGAAACGGTTATATCCGCTTCCGTACCCTTTGAAGGATGGAAGCAGACAAACTCATTTTTCATTTATGAAAATGATTGGAACTATGATTATCCGTTCCAAGCCGGCACGCCGGGCAACGAAATCATCGGCAGAAGCGATCTTATCATTGTTGATGGCAAACCGATAAAGCCTGTTCTGACAAAGAAAGATTTGAAAAACGGAACCTACTGTATTGACAAAGAAACAGGGAAAATCTATCTGAAAACAGTAAAATCTCCCGACAAATGCGAAATAAAGCGTGCGCTGCCGGGTGAAAACGGTGAGGGTGCCTATATTCTCAATACAAACAGTAACGAGTATGTAGTGCTGCGCGGGCCGACCTTCGCGGACTGCGCCTGCCGCATCTGGGACAGAGCAATGGTAAATATGGGAAAACCTCAGCATATTCTTGTGGAGGACTGCGTATTCAATAATTCCGGCAGTGCCGGGCTCGGATTTGACCACGGCTCGAATGACAGAACGGTTGAGGATGTTCTTATCCGCCGCTGTGCTTTTGACAATGACTGCATAAGCGGAATCGGTGCCGGCTTCAGAAGCATGAATTTCGTGGTTGAAGATTGCTCATTCACAAATATCGGTAAAAAGATAGACTGGGGTAAATACGACTCTGCCGATCCGGCTACAACCAAAATGATGGTTTGTAAAAATATCACTTGGCGCGGTTGTTATTTTGACGATAATGTTTCCAACGATTTGTGGTTTGATAATTACAACTGGAATATTGATGTGGATAAATGCGGTTTCTTTAATAATCATTCGGGCATTGCGGTCCATATCGAGATTGATGTGCCGGGCGTTCGCGTGCGCAACAGCGTGCTTGACGGCGGCGTTCGCTTTGCAAGCGCGGAGGGAGCGATACTTGACGGCAACATTATTTTTGCCGATGACAATCCGCTGATTGACAACTGGGGTATGGAATACCGTTTCGGAGCACTTGGTCCGGTGTATTCCTGGAAAAATACAGTGATTGCAAAAAACATTTTTTATTGTGAAAACAAATGGAAGACCGAGTTAATCTTTGATCTGCCGCCCCACGCATCATTCTACGATATGTATGCCGACGGTAACCGCTTTTATGTGAAAAACGGTATGAAATTTGAAAAAAAGTATCGCATTATGGACGAAAAATGTGATTACAACACAATGCTGTCTTATCTCGGAGATAACAACGCGGAATACCTGCGCGAAGATCCGTTTAAAAACGACGGCACGTCAACGGTCGGCTTTGCGGATACCGCTTCCGTATCGGGAGGCAGGATCCCCGTTATGCTCTCAAAGCCCGTGAATGAGAAATGTAATGTTTATTATACCGTGTGGGATTATGACTCCGGAACGGTTCTGCGCGAAGGAACGCTTCATTTTGACAGGTTTGAAACCGAAAAATGTATTTATGCCGGTGAGGATGATAAAAACATTTTGATTGAAATCAGCGGCGTTCAGAATATTGCACGCGGCGAAAACTGCTTCCATTTTCGCAAAGCCTCGTAAGAAATTCTGTTTATCGGCAGGGAAGCGGACAAATTGAAAAGAGGGACAGAATATGACGAAGTTTATCAGAAAGTCGGTTTGCGCGGGATTGATCGCGGCTTTATTTATGAGCATGATAATATCCGCGGGCGCTTATTCCGAAGCCGATGATACCGGCGACGGCGGCAGCCCGAGCGGAAAAAACTGGATGTCTGCAATTTCAGACAGCAGATATATTTATGAGATCAACCTCCCCGGCACTCACGACAGCGCGACGGCATTCTGCAAAAATTCAACCGATAATTATGTGAAGATATTCGGGATCCCCGTTTTCAACGCGGGGAAATACGCCGGGACGCAGTCTCTCTCGCTGCCCGAGCAGCTCAACGCGGGTGTAAGATATCTTGATCTGCGCTTTTCGCCGAAGCAGGGAAAGCTCCTGCTCTGTCACGGGAATAACGGAAAGGCCGCGCCCGTGATAAAAACAGCCGGGATCATGAGTTTTTTGAATCCTCTGCAATTTTTACTCAACCGTCTGAATATTCCGTTTTTGAGCCTGGATATAGAGTTTTACGCCTATGAGGATGCTGAATGCACCATCAATATGACCTGCGACAGCGTCCTGGCTCAGATAAAAGAATTCTTGAAAGAAAATCCGACCGAGACGGTCATAATTACTGCAAAAAGAGAAAACGGCGATGAAGAAGAATTTTTGAAGCTCTTCAAAGAGCAGACAGCCGATCTGAAAACTCAGATCAATCCTTCAACTCAAGAGGAATATTTATACACCGAAAACGGCGCGGGCATCTATTCAAAAATGCCGACTCTCGCGGAGGTGAGAGGGAAAATCATTCTCATGACCCCGTATTACGAGGCGCTTGGGCTCGGAGATATGCTTAACGCCGAAAACAAAGCGGGGCAGACCGATTTTATGGGGCAGACTTTCAATTATGAAAACCACTGGAGCGTTACGGCAAACAGAAAGATAAGATATGCGGAAAAGTTTATCAATACTTTTTCGTGCGAAATGAGCAAAGACCCCGAAAAACATCAGACCTGCGCCAATGTCCTTAAAACCAATTCGAGCGCGGTTTTGCTCCAGACTCCTTATGAAATCGCGTCCAAAGTAAACGAAAGTCTTTATTCTCGAAACAAATTGGTCAAAGGGCGGTATTACGGCTGGATAATGGGAGATTTTATGAGCGAAGAGATCTGCACCGCAATATGGCAGACAAATTATTTTGACAATGTTGACTGAACAGGGGATGGATATGGAAAAAACAGCGTCATTCATAAGACGATCGCTTTCGGGATTATTTGCCGTTTTGATGGCGATCGGCGTATCTCTTTCGGGTGAGCCTTATATCGCATCCGGCGACGCCGAGCTGACCCGGTCGCTGATTTACAATTTTGCGGACGGAGTCAGTTTTATGCAGGGGCTTGCCTGCGACGGCGAGATCTATTACGGTTTCGGCGCCAACAAATTTCTCAATTATAACGCCATTACAAAGATAGATGTTCGTTCGGGTGAGATCCTCGAGCGTCACGAAATGTGTCTGCCGAAGGATTTGATGCGCCTCGGCTATTCGCATCTCGGGGACGGGTGCCTGCACGAAGGCAAGCTGTATATCGCGCTTGAGGATTTCGGTTTTCGCCATCCGGGTGTAATCACTTACGATCCCGAAACGCTGGAGTATCTTGATTTCAAGACGGTCCCCGATGTTGCAAGGGGAAACGGCCGCATCCCGTGGTGCGAAATAGATGACAGCGGTGTGCTGTATTTCACCCAATCCAATGAAGTGACGGAGCTGCGTATGCTTCGTGCGTCCGATATGTCGTTTATCGGCACGATCCCGCTTGACCGCACCCTGTATAAGGTCCAGGGCGGCGAATTGCTCGACGGGCGTATGATCATGGTGACCAACGAGGGCAAACGGGAAAAGAATATTTATTCCGTGGATCTCGGGACGGGTCATGTTGAGATACTGTTTGTGCGCTGCACCGGCAAGCTTGACGCCGAAGGCGAGGGGATCGCCGTGAGTGATACCGGGGACGGCGCGTCCCTCCATATTTTGGATTCCGGCGTTTGCGGCGTGCGTATCGGCAGCTATGCGCTGAAATGAGCCCTGCCGTGCCGCTGTTTCGAAGGATTTGAGAAACACAGAAAGGCAGAGGATATATGGATCACGAAATCATAAAGCTGTCTCCCGGGGATTTTGAAAAATGCGGCAATATTTGGGATATGGAGCGCCAAAGCGGGCTCGCAAAGCAGTTTTACGGCGAGCTGACCTCGGGCGGAAGGATCACTTATGTCTATAAGCGCGGCGGCGAGTTTATCGGCGAGATTTCCCTTGTCTTTGATATGAACGACCCCGATTATACGATAAGCGGACGGCGCGTGTATGTTTCTCACCTCATCGTAAAACCCGGGGAACGCAGGAAGGGGATCGGCAAAGCGCTCGTTGAGTTTGCCGCCGGCAAGGCAAAAGAAATGGGATATACCGAAATGTCGATCGGTGTGGATTTGGATAATTACCCGGCGCTGAAGCTCTATGCCGGCTCCGGCTTTGACAGAATAGTATTCATCGGCGAAGATTCGCAGGGCAAATATGTAAAACTGCTGAAAGAGGTAAGGTGAGCGAGCGCAGCTCAACATTTACTGCATTTCGGCAGAAGCATTTGTTCTATTGCTTATGCAACGGCATTTTAAAAAATGCTTCATTTCGTATCATGATTTTCGATTGCCTCATCCCGGCAAATCCGAGCCTGTTTCCCGCTTGTTTACCTGCCGCATCATTTTTGACAAAATCCCTTAAATACTTTCAAAAATGCGCTTTTTTCAATTTTTGCTTGACTTTTTTGAGTTATTGTGTATAATAGTCAATACAACATATCGCGGGGTAGAGCAGTTGGTAGCTCGTCGGGCTCATAACCCGGAGGTCGCAGGTTCAAATCCTGCCTCCGCA
>CAMVEX010000016.1 GCA_947166625.1 uncultured Clostridia bacterium | reverse complement strand
AGAAATACGGATATTCGAGCGTAAACGGAGAAACACCGCTTCTTACGGTCGAAGCACCCGAAAATCCGGTAACACCCGAAAATCCCGCAACGCCCGAAAACGGAGAGAACGACGAAAATTCCGACAATACCGAAAACGGCGATAAAGAAGAAACGCTGAGCTTCTTCCAAAGGCTGATGAAGGCAATAATCGGTCTGTTTACAAAGATAGCGAATATCTTCAAGGGGGCGTTTAACTGATGGCAAAGCTCAAATACACCGCTCCGGTATTCAGATTTCATCAGATACCGCTTGTGAGCGGAGCGGGAACGGGTTGCGCTTATGACGCGAACGCAAGCGCTGGCTCGTGCGCAGTTCTTGACCCCGACCTCGGGATGAGGATATTCACCTCCGCCGCACATGGCTGTCAGATAATCGGCAACCCCGAAGATTTCTGCTACACCGTCCCCATGGCGGATTACAATATTTATATGTCGTAATATCTTAAACAACCTGCCTATCCAGGCAGGTTGTTCGTTTGTGATTTATGATAGAAAACTTAAAAACCGACAGCGAGAAATCACACGGTAAAATATAAACCTCATCCACGGGTTGAATCACATTTATCTTCTGCAATCGGTAGCGGGTGTATAACAAATATCGCCACACCCGTCTTGCTCGCTTTGCTCGCAATCCACCCTCTCCAATCTCGGAGAGGGCTACGAGGTGTGATTTATTGACTTAGTAATCAATAATTTGCACACTGTAAATAAATGATCATTCACGGGTTGCGGCACATTTATCTTCTGCAATCAGTAGCGGGTGTGAGTGAATAAACGGGATGCGTATATTCCGTTTGCTTGATAGAATACCTCATCCCGTGGGTGAGCAATTATTTGGAATGTATATTTATCGGTGCGTTTACGATACGGTTAAGTCTTATGATTTTACGATAATGAAAACCGCTCCCGGAAAGGAGCGGTTTATATTCTGTAGTTTCGGTATGATTACTGCACATAGCCTCCGACCGTGAGCAGGAAGCCGCCGAACTGCGCGCCGAATTCGGGGCCGCCGTCCATAACGATCCTGCCGTTTTTGGTCGCGTCGAGCATATCGTCGGTGCCGAGGAGGGTGCCGAGGGCGCTCTTGAAGGAATCGAATCTGAGGGTGAAGAAGGGCATTGCCCTCTTGTATTCGCCTCTGCCCGCCTTTGAATGGCCGGCTTTGATCCTGATAAACGCCGATACCTCGGGATGATTCTCTACCGCGAGGGCATACACTCTGTCAGGGCTCTTTGAGGTCCATTCGTGGACTTCCTCGTGGCCCTGCTTGTTGAGGGTGCTTATGCCGCTCGTGAGCAGGTAAAAGAAGCATTTGACCATAAGTCTCTGGGTATCCTCATCCTCGGGGGCCTCTTTTGCAGTGAGCAGGGAGCTCATCTTGAGAAGCACCATCATGAATGAGAGGAATACGCCGGGCTTCTTTGCCACGCCGTGCATTTTGGGCAGAGTTTTGGGGCCGATCGTGCCCTTGAAAAATGCGTTCATCTGCTCAACGCTCTTGAATTCAAGCTCGATGTCGGTATGCTCTTTATCGCTGACCTTATCCGCGTGGACCACCCATTCGCCCGAATTGATGACGAAATGAGTGGCGTATTTCCCGTCCGGAGCGTCGGGATCATCCGCGCTGATCTGGATAACGGCGTGAACATGCTCAAATTTTTTTGCGAGCTCGGGAACATCCGTCGCTATGGTTTTCATAAGAGGAAGAGCGCCGCAGAGAAACAGTTTATTGGTAAACATATCGTCTCTTGAAGCCATATAAATCATTCCTTTCCTGTCGGGATCAGCCGGGGCGTTATCAATATTCATCGTCCCAGTCGTTGTCTTCTTCGAAGTCTTTCTTCATAACTTCGCGAACGGAAGCGATAATGCCGTTTGCGTCGATGCCGGCGTCTGCCATAATATCCTCCTGGAGGCCGATCATGGCGAAGGATTTGTGGCCGAGCATCTTAAATGCGCAAGCTTTGCCGCTCTCAACAACTACTTCGGAGACCGCCGAGCCGAGACCGCCGGTGGTGAGGTGATCCTCGACGGTGATGATTCTTCTGGTTTCGAGAACCGCTTTGAGAATCGCGTTTTTATCAATGGGCTTGATGGTGTGCATATTGAGCACTCTGACGCTCAGACCGTCGGCGTTTTTGAGGAATTCCGCCGCCTTCTTTGCCTGAGCAACGCAGGAGCCGCAGGCGATAACGGTAATGTCGGTGCCCTCGTTGATCGTGACAGCCTTGCCTACCTCGAAGCCGTAATCCATATTATCATAGAGAACGAGGTCGAAGCCGCGGTTGATTCTGATATAGAACGGGCCCTCGGTGTTGTATGCCGCGTTTACGGCGTTTGCGGTCTCAAAGCCGTCTGCCGGGCAGATAACGGTGAGATTCGGGAGCGATCTGGTGATCGCAAGGTCGGCGATGGCGTGGTGAGTTGAGCCCGCCTGGCCGAATGAAGTGCCCGAATGGGTGGCGACTATCTTGACATTCGCCTTCTGATAGCAGATGTCGGTATGAAGCTGGTCGCAGGCTCTCATCGAGCAGAATGCGGAGAATCCCGAAACGAAGGGGATAACGCCCGCCTTTGCCATACCTGCGGCAACGCCCATCATATCCTGCTCGGCAATGCCGACATTGATGACTCTCTCGGGGCAAACCTTGAGAACATCGCCGAGCTTTGTCGATTTGGCGAGGTCGGCTGTGATGGCGACGACCTTGGGATCATTGAGCATGATATCCGCGATAGCCTTGCCGTAAATTTCGGCGGTGGCGACCTCGGTCTGATCTATTGCGTTATATACAAATCCGCCTGCCATATTATTCAGCCTCCTTCTCTACGCGAGCGACGCGCTCGGCATAATAAGCGTCAAGTTCATTTTTATATTTTTCAAATGTGGGGTCGTCGATTGCCATATAGTGAGTATGATAATCGCCCTGAACGCTGGTAAGACCGGCGCCCTTGAGGGTGTCCATGATGATGCAGGTGGGAGCCTGAACCTCTTTTGAGCGCTCGATCGCCGCGTCGATAGCGCAGCAGAGCTCTTTCATATTGTTGCCGTCAACGGTAACGGTGTTGAAGCCGAAGGCAACGAATTTATCTGCGAGCGGCTCGAGAGCCATGACATCCTCGGTGTTGCCGTCTATCATATTATGGTTTCTGTCAACAAAAACGATGCAGTTTGAGAGCTTGTAGTGATTCATCGTCATGAAGGCTTCCCAGTTTGAGCCCTCGTCAAGCTCGCCGTCGCCGGTGACGATATAGGTGAGATAATCCTTGCCGAGGATCCTTGCTGCAAGAGCGGTGCCCGCGGCGATGGAAGCGCCGTGACCGAGCGAACCCGTGGAGGCGTCAACGCCTACGACCTTGTTGGAGTCGAGGTGCATACCCATCTTTGAGCCGGAGAGATTGAAGGTCTTGAGCATTTCGGGATCATTGAAGCCCTTGTCACAGAGAACGGGGGCGTAGGCAATGGCCGCGTGACCTTTTGAGAGAATGAATCTGTCTCTGTCTTCCCATTTGGGATCCTCAACCTTTATGTTGAGATATTTGTGATAGAGGACCGTGAGCAGATCGAGTACCGAGAGACCGCCGCCGAGGTGGCCGCTGCCCGCCCAGACCGTAGTCTGAAGGGTCAGATGACGGAGCTCATTGGCCTTTTTTTCAAGGTCAAGCCATTCCTGTTTTGTTAATGCCATGGGAAATTCCTCCTTTTTACAGATGATTTATCAGAGTTCGGGGTGATTCTTTTTAACAGCGTGGAAGGCATCTTCCGCGATTTCGATGGATTCTTTGATATCCTCGTCGGTGAGAGAAGCGTTGATGAAATGATTGTGGTGAGAGGCGAGGAAGAGGCCTCTGTTTACACATTCGGCAATCCATTCCTGGTGGAGCATCATGCTGTCATCATTCGCTATTCTCAGATAGAAAAGGGCGGTAGCGCCGGATACGACGAGATCAAAGCCGTTTTCGGCGGCGGCTGCCTTGAAGCCGTCCGTCAGTTTGGTGCCGAGCTCCTTGAAGAGCTTGGGAGCGTCGAGCGCTTTGAGCTTGTTGATGCAGGCGATACAGGCAGCGAAGGGAACGGAGCTCATCCAGTATGAGCCGGTATATGAGAGCGACGAAGCCGCGCTCATAAGGAATTCCTTGCCCATAAAGCAGCTCATATTGTAGCCGTTTGCGAGCGCCTTGCAGAAGCAGATCATATCCGCTTCAAAGCCGAAATAATGATCCGAGCCCTGAAGGTCGAGGCGGAAGCCCGCGCGGACATCGTCGATGATGAGAACTATGCCTTCATCGGTGCAGATCTTTCTGATCGCCTGCCAGAATCCCTCTTTGGGGAATTTGTTATCGGCGAAGTTGCCGTGATCGTAGGGCTGAGCGATAAGAGCGGCTATCTCGCCTTTATTCTCTTCGCAGATCCTCTTGAAGCCCTCTATATCGTCCCAATCCACATAGAGATTGTTTTCAACATCGCCGGGGACAACGCCGGGATAGTCTATCTTCTGAACAACGGGCGAAACGCCGTGATAGAAGCCGTTGAAGAATATCAGCTTTTTGCGGTGGGTGTGGGCTCTCGCGGTGAGGATGGCGCCCATCGTGGCGTCATTGCCGTTTTTGGCGAAGAACGCCCAGTCGGGGCTCTTGACGGTATCTACAAGCAGCTCCGCGCATTCCACCATGATCTTGCCGGGGGAGGTGGTGCAGTTGCCGATGCCTATCTGTTTGATGGCTGCGGCGTCAACATCGGGATCGTTGTAGCCGAGCACGCTCGGACCGTATGCGCACATATAATCAATATATCTGTTGCCGTCAACATCCCAGAAATATGAGCCCTGAGCCTTCTCGGAGAATTTGGGCCAGCGGCTGACGGGGATGAACTGACCCTCTGCGGGGCCGAGATGGCCGTAAACGCCCGAAGGGATGACCTTGACGGCTCTGGCATACATCTCGTTTGATTTTGTTACATCGTAAAGCGGAAATGTTTTACTCATCTTTCTCTCCTCCTTATGCAAGATACAGCGCTACGCGGTCGAGAATACGGTTTACATTATCAAGCATTGCGTTGAGACCGTGCATTTCGACCTTGCCCGTACCGATGCAGACTATGGCGTTGACATTGCCGTTAAACAGATCGTTAGCGGTTTCGTAGGAATCAAATACCATTGAGCAGCGGTATTTTTCGGGCTCCTTCTTGAGGCAGAGCAGGCGGTGGTTTTTGGCGATTATCTCGACTGCGGGGCCGCCCTTTATGGAGATCATAACACTGCCGTCGGGGATATGATCGGCGGAGAATTTGCCAATCTCGTCGTTATTGCCCACCTGGGCGATAGCCACGCCGACCACATAGAGGGTGAGCTCGGTGTTGATCCTGTAAAAATCGGGATCCTTCATATCCTCTTCCGAAGGTCTCATATATTTATTGAGCAGATCGGTGAGCTTTGTGAAATCCTTGAGAAGGAATCCGATATGAGTGAATCCCTTTGAGGGGATCGGGGTAACGGTGCCGTCGATGAGACCGTTGAATTTTTCGCAGGAGCTGAAGGGGAGCTTTACATCGCAGTTTTTGCAGCCCTGCTCCATTCTGCACCTGCCCTTGTAAAAGGTGAGAGTTGCGCTCGGGCCGCCCTTTACCTCAAAGCCGATAGATATGGGCTTTTTATTGGTAAGGATCTCGCCCGCCTCGGGCACAAGCTCGCAGAGGTTTTCGAGAGCGCCCAGTACAGCGTAGAGGTTGATGTACGCGAGGGTTTTCTGATCATTCATTTTGAATTCCTCCTAAGACAGCATATTTTTGATATATGTTGCTCAATTATAATAAAATCATTTTAACAGATAAACTATGCACTGTCAACAAAATTATGATGAAATGTCGATAAATTCTATAAAATTGTGACAAGTTTCCCTAAGAGAAAAAAGCCCCCGAGGGAGCTTTTTGTTTTAACGGAACAATTCGGATTTTCAGCTGTAAATCTTCACGAAATTCTCAATGATCTTCGCGGCGTTTTCGGCGGCGAGAGGCAGGAATTTTTCATAATCCATGTGGCCGCTGCCGTCCGCTTTATCGCTTATCGCCCTGACAACTCCGACGGGCACCTTGTTGAGATAGCAGACATGGGCTATCGAGGCGCCCTCCATCTCGCAGGCGTGAGCGCCGAAGGTATCGACTATGAACCGCTTTTTGGCAGGGTCCGCGATAAACTGATCGCCCGAAGCGATCCTGCCGGTCCTCACCCCGAATCCGCCGACCTCGCGGGCAGCTTCGAGAAGGGCTTCTATCACCTTTTTATCGCCCGGTATATCAACGATATTTATGCCCGAGATAAGGCCTGCGGCGTCGCCGAGCGCGGTGGTGTCCATATCATGCTGCACAAGGGTTTCCGCGATTATGACGTCGCAGATATTAAGCTCGCCCGAAAGGCTTCCGCCGACCCCCGTATTCACTATGCAGACGGGGCTGTATTCGAGTATCATCGCCTCAGTGCATACCGCGGCTGCCACCTTGCCTATACCGCATACGGCGGTCACGACACGCGCTCCGTTGAGCACGCCTTCCACAAAGCTTATGCCCGAGATAAATCTCTCGTTTTTATCGGTCATCACCGAGCGGAGTTTTTCTACCTCCGATCTCATTGCGCCTATAATTCCTATCATAGATCTTCCTCCGTTTCCCGGGCGCGCGGAAGCTGCGCCGCGATTTCAGACAGGAATAATTATACACATCGGCGGAATTTTTTCAAGAGCCGATCATTCTCTCCTTGAAGTTGCACAAAAAAATGTTGATTATTCAATCGGTTTATGTTAATATTACTATAATTATATATGATATTGTGGAGGCTTATATGCCATCGGATACATTGACGCTCATCCTTTCCGCGGTTTCGGCGGCTCTGCTGCTCGTGCTCATCGCGATGCTCGTTCTTTTTGTGAAAAGAAGCAGGGCGGATTCCGGCAGGATCGAGGATATAGAAGATAAAGTGAGCGAATTTTCGCGAAGGATAGATAATGAATTTGAGCGCTCGCGCAGAGAGCTGAACGCCAAGCAGGATTCCGTAAGAGGCGAGATAACATCGAGGCTTGAGCGGCGCGAGGCAGAGAGCGCGGAGCGTTTCGCGAAGCTTGAGGGCGAGGTTAAGGATTCTCTCGCTCAGATCAGGATCGGCAATCTTGAGCAGAGCGAAAAGCAGGGCAGAGCGCTCGCCGAGGCGGTCGAAAAAATGCGCGAGAGCAACGAAAAGAAGCTTGAGCAGATGCGCCTTACGGTTGACGAAAAACTGACCGATACCCTCTCGGCAAGGCTCGATTCATCATTCAACACCGTTTCGGAGCGGCTCGAGAGCGTGAATAAATCGCTCGGCGAAATGAAGGAGCTCTCCACCGGGGTGACGGCGAATGTCACCGCGCTCAACAGAGTGCTCACAAATGTAAAGGCGCGAGGCACCTGGGCGGAGGTACAGCTCGGCTCCATTCTTGACCAGACAATACCGGGAATGTATGAAACAAATTTTGTCTGCGTCCCCGGCAGTGCGGACAGGGTGGAATTCGCTGTCAGGCTTCCGTCAAACGACGGCAGCGTAACTTACCTGCCCATTGATTCAAAATTCCCCATGGAGGATTACATAAAGGTCTGCGACGCCGCGGACCGCGCGGATTCCGAGGCTCTCGCCGCGGCGAGGAAAGCGCTTGAAATGCGGGTGATAAACGAGGCGAAGACCGTCACGAAATATATCAACGAGCCGGTAACGACTCCTTACGCGATAATGTATCTCGCCACCGAAGGGCTCTACGCCGAGATCGTTTCTTCACGCAATGCGGTGGCGGAGAAAATTCAATCAAGGCTGAATATCATGATCGCAGGTCCCTCGACCGTGACCGCGCTGCTAAATTCTCTCTCTTACGGCTACAGGGCGGCGGCGATAAATGAAAAAGCGGCGGAGGTCAGAGGTCTGCTCGCGGCGGCAAAGCAGCAGTATGAAAAATTCGGCGATGTGCTGCGCAAGGCGCGCAAAAAGATAGATGAGGCGGGCAGCGCCCTCGACGAAGCGGATAAACGAAACGACATCATCCGCAAAAAACTCGGCAAAATCGAATCCGCCGACCCGTCCGAATCCGACGCCCTGCTCGGGATAGAGGAATAGACAGTCAGCAATGAGCAATGTGCAATGTGCAATCCCGGTTGCCGCAATCGGTGAAGGGTGAAAAAATTGCTAATTGCTAATTGCTAATTGAATCATCACCGGGATGAATAACATTTCCCTTACCTGTTCGGTAACGGGTGCTAATGAAAAAATAAATTACTCACTTACGGGATGCGGCACATTACTCTGCCGCAATCGGTAACGGGTGAATATAAAAACTCAGGAGGAATAAAATGAAAGATCCCAAAGAAATTCTCGCTCAGATGACACTTGAAGAGAAAGCGTCGCTCTGCGACGGCAGCGATTTCTGGCATCTCAAGGGTATGGAAAAATACGATATACCCGTAGTGATGGTGTGCGACGGCCCTCACGGGCTCAGAAAGAAGGACTATTCCAAAAAGGGCAGCAGCCTTTCAGCGTCGGTTCCCTCTATCTCGTTCCCCACGGCGGCCACCACTGCCGCTTCATGGGATCCCGAGCTCCTTTACGAAATGGGTCAGGCGCTCGGCAAAAAATGCCTTAAAGAAGAGGTCGGAGTGCTTCTCGGGCCCGGCGTCAATATGAAGAGATCGCCCCTTTGCGGCAGAAACTTTGAATATTTTTCCGAGGATCCGGAGCTTGCGGGCGAAATGGCTGCGGGCTTCATAAACGGCGTTCAGTCCATGGGCGTGGGCACATCGCTCAAGCATTTCGCGGTCAACAGCCAGGAGACGAGGAGAATGGTAGTTGATTCCGTGGTCGATGAGAGAGCCCTGCGCGAGGTCTATCTCAGAGCGTTTGAGATAGCGACCAAAAAGGCAAAGCCCTGGACGGTAATGAATTCATATAATAAAATCAACGGGCTTCACGGCTCCGAAAATCCGCATACACAGACCGAGATCCTGCGTAACGAGTGGGGCTGGGACGGCGTTGTGGTGAGCGACTGGGGCGCGGTCAATAAGAGAGTGGACGGCATGAAGGCGGGCAACGATCTCGAAATGCCCTCATCCTCCGGCTCCGGCACCAAAAAGATAGTTGACGCCGTCAAAAACGGCGAGCTTGATGAAGCGGTGGTCAACGAGAGAGCGCTCAATGTTCTCAACCTGATGAAAAAATGCGTTGACGGCGCAAAGAAAAATTATGAATATAACGATCTCGACGATCAGCCCCTCGCGAGAAGGATCGCGGCAAGCAGTATGGTGCTGATGAAAAACGACGGGATTCTTCCGCTCGATACGGGTAAAAAGATCGCGGTCATCGGAGCCCTCGCAAAGACTCCGAGATACCAGGGCGCGGGCTCATCGCATATAGTCCCCACACAGCTTGACAACGCTTTTGACGAGCTGGCGAAGCTCGGAGTCAAGGCGGAATATGAGCAGGGCTATGAGCTTACCGCCAAAAAGGCAAAGAACAATCCCGCTCTCATCGCAAGGGCGGCGGCTCTCGCGGCGAAGGTCGATACGGCTGTTGTTTTCATCGGCCTTACCGACGAATACGAGGCTGAGGGCTATGACAGAACTCACATGAAGCTCCCCGATGCTCACGATGCGCTGGTCGAAGCGGTCGTGAAGGCAAATCCGAATACCGTTGTCGTATTGGCGGGCGGCTCACCGGTCGAAATGCCGTGGAATGACAGCGTAAAGGCGATCCTCAACAGCTACCTCGGCGGTCAGGCGGGCGGCGGCGCCGTTGCGGATATACTTACGGGCAAGGTCAACCCCTCAGGCAAGCTCCCCGAAACATATCCCGTTTCATACGATGACACTCCGGCAAAGAATAATTTCCCCGGCAACCCCGCCACGGTAGAGCACAGAGAGAGCATCTACATCGGCTACAGATATTATGAAAAATCCGGCACTCCGGTGCGCTACCCCTTCGGCCACGGCCTCTCATACACCTCGTTCGCTTATTCGGATATCAAGGTCGATAAGAGCGAGACGGATGAAAACGGCGAGATCACCGTTTCATTCAAGGTAAAAAATACCGGCACTCTCGCCGGCGCCGAGATCGCCCAGCTCTATGTCGCCGATAAAGAGAGCACGATTTTCCGCCCCGTCAAGGAGCTGAAGGCTTTCAAGAAGGTGTTCCTCGAGAGCGGAGAAGAGAAAGAGATCTCATTCACTCTGGGCAGAAGGGCGTTCGCTTTCTGGAATGTAAATGTGAATGACTGGAGCGTTGAGAGCGGAGAATTCGATATACTCATAGGCGCGTCAAGCGCCGATATCCGCCTTGAAGCCAAGGTCGCGGTTACCGCCGCGCCGGTCGAGATCCCCGATTACACAGCCACGGCGCCCATCTATTACACCGGCAAGGTGCAGGATGTTCCCGATAATCAATACACCGCGGTTTTGGGCAGAAGGATCCCCGCAAAAGACAGAGACCCCGCAAAGCCCTTCTCGATCGAGGATAATTTTGAATATTGCAAGGGCACGAAGCACGGCAGGAAGATGTATAACCTCCTCAATAAGCTCGTTCCGGACGGAATGGCAAAGGGCATCGCTCTCCAGACCCCGTTCAGAGATTTTATCTCGATGAGCGGAGGCGTATTCAATGAAACCATGGCTGACGGCCTTGTCACCTATCTGAGCGACGGCAAAGGCGGTATGAGAAAGATAATCAGCCAGATCCCCAAGGCAATCAAGGGCATAGGCCCCCTTCTCAAGAGCATTTGACAGATGATCCGATCAGGGCGGAGCCCGTCAAGGCGTGGCTCCGTCCCGTGACCGTTTTTACGAGGGACAAAAGATGAAAAACTCACCTAAAATCAAATTGACGGCGCTGATTCTTGCGATAGTTCTGCTCGTTTCATCCCTGCCGTTCACCGCGGTCCGGGCGGAGGAGACGACGATCCATCTCGGCGTGTTTTCCGACCCGCACTATTTCCCCAACAGCCTCAGCGGCGGGAATAACGAGGCGTATTTCAAAAAGAACTACTACAAAAGCAAGGAATATGACGAGCATGATTCACAGCTTTCAAATGCCCTCCGGGGTATAGAGACGGTGCTTGCGGAATATGAGGAGCAGGGTTTGAATTTCCTGCTTGTTCCGGGCGACCTGACCAAGGACGGCGAGCTTGAAGGGCATAAGGAATTTGCCGCGAAGCTCGAGGAATGGCAGGCAAAAACGGGCATACCCGTATTCGTCACAAACGGCAACCACGATGTGAATAATTCAGACGCCTGCACCTTTGTGAACGGAACGGAGGAGCCGGCGGAAAAAACCTCGCCCGAGCAGTTCAGAGAGATTTACGCAAATCTCGGATTTGACAAGGCGGATTCCTTCTACACCCCCGCAGGATACCCCGAAAACAAGGGCGGAATGCTCTCATACGCCGCCGACCTCGGCGACGCTTTCAGGCTCATAGTCGTAGATACCAATAAATACAGCCCCGACAACGGCTCGGAGGACAGCGAGCATCTCACCGACGGAATGGTGAGCGAAGACCTGCTCAAATGGGTCGTAAACGAGGCAAAGCAGGCAAAAAGAGACGGCAAGACCCCCTTTGTGATGCAGCATCACAATATTGTGCCCCACATGGCGATCGAGGAGGCGACCTTCTTCGCCTTTGTGCTTGACGACTGGCAGAGAGTTGCGGAGACCTACGCGGACGCGGGTATCCATTATGTATATACGGGGCACCTTCATTCGAGCGATACAAGCTCTCTTGTAAATGATAACGGCGAAAAGATCACCGATATTCTCACCCCGACCCTCTCGGGATACCCCAATTATTTCAGGACCGTCGATATGACTACCGACGGCAATACAACCACCCTTGATATGATAAACTGGGATATTGACGACGAGCGTCTCGGGCTTCCCCCGATATGTACCGACGAGGGCGAAACCTTCGCCGTACCCTATAAATTCACAAAATCATTTGACCGCACCTTCGGCAACGACATCAACGATTTCCTTTACAGGACCCTCGAGGGCGTGGTGGATAAATATTTCACTCAGATAGCCGCGGCGGGAGGGATCATTCCGTTCCTCAAGACCAAGGGTATCGACGTTGAGCAGCTTCTCATAAATCTCATCGGCACCAACGGGCTCGCCATAGGCGATCTCGATATCCTCACCGTGAGAACTAATGTGATGGGGCTTATCAACGATATTGACAGGCAGATTATGGAGGTATATATCAATCACCCGACCGAAACGCTTGACAAGGTGATGGTGATGATAAAGAAGCTGCTCGATTTTGAGGTCAGCTCATATCCCTGCACATATAATCACGAGGCTCTCGGCAATCCGCTCACGGGCAAGGGCTGCACTCTCGGCGAATACGCCACCACCGCCCTGCTCCTGTATTACGGCGGAGACGAGGACCTTTACGGCAAGGCGGGCTATGAATATCTTGAGGACGCGCTCGAGGGATTTGACAGCGGCGTCACCACCGAGAAATTCTTCCGCCTGCTCATCGATGTTTTGGATCACGATCTGATCCAGGGCGAGATCCTCAAAAACATAAATCTCAATCCCGGCGGGCTCTTCCCCGAAAACAGCGTGTTTGAGCTCTTCGGCAGGATCCTGAACGCCGTATTCATCAGGCTATTCGGCGGCGACAACAGCATAGTGAATGTTGTTGACAAGGTGCTTTCGCTGAAGGTCGTCCCCGAGGATTACAGCTCGATAGATAATATCCTCAACACCCTTCTCATTGATAAATATCTCACCCCCAGCCAGTTTGAGGCGTGGGGAGCGACGATTTCGTGGATGATAAAATCCCTCGTATTCGATGAGGATCCCGGCGAGGCGCAGGATAACAATATCACCGTCACCTATTCCGGAGCGGTCGATTTTGAGCCGTCGAAGGGTGAATACCGCCTCCCCGACAATCTCAATATGACCCTCACCGCCGACCCCTCCACAAGCGCGACCATAAGCTGGATCACAAAATACAGCGTGGAGGATACCGATATCGAGATAGTCGATTACAGCGAAAATCCCGAATTCACGGGCAGACCGACAACCGGCGGCAATATCAAGGCCTCTCACGAGAGCGTGATTCTCAGCTATCCGGGTGCGGATCTCGGAGTATTCTCATTCCTCCCCTTCGATAAGGATTATGTGAAACATACGATAACTCTCACGGGGCTTGAGCCCGGTAAAAAATACAGCTACCGCGTGGGCAGCGCGGAGCGCGGATGGTGGAGCGAGCCCGGCACGGTGACGACCGCGCTCGGAGCGGATGAGGCATTCACATTCTTTAATATCACCGATCCGCAGGCTCAGAGACCGAGCCACTACGAAACCTACGGAGAAGTTATGAAGGCGGCTGCCGCCCTCTATCCCGACGCGCGCTTCACCGTTTCAAACGGCGACCAGGTGGATATGGGCGAGAATATGAAGCATTGGAATTATTTCTTCAATTCCTCCGACACCTTCAGGAATATCCCGTTTATGCCGACCTCCGGCAACCATGAGGATGCGCAGGGTGTTCTCGGCAAATATTTCGCCCTGCCGAATGTGCCCGAGCAGGAGCTTGACAGCGGCGTTTACTATTCATACGATTACAACAATGTTCATTTCACCGTGCTCAACACCAACGATATGGAGGATAAGAAGCTCGGCGACAAACAGATAGAATGGCTTAAAAACGATATAAGGAATTCCGACGCGGACTGGCATATAGTCGTCCTTCACAAGGCGCTCTACGCCAACGGAATATATTATAAGGATAAGGAAACGGTAAATCTGCGCAATCAGCTCGCGGGTCTGCTTCCCTATCTCGGGGTGGATCTCGTGCTCGAAGGGCATAATCATGTCTATACCCGCACGGGCGTAATGAAATCAAACTGCGCCGTCCCCACGCGCACTGAAACCGTCACCTACAACGGCGGGGAATATGAGATGAAGCTCGACCCGCAGGGCACGGTATATTCGATAATCTGCTCCGCGGGAGTCAAGGAATACAAGATGGCGGATCAGAAGGAATGCGATAAGTATTTCGCGAGCGCCGAATCCGTGGTATCAAATGAATACCCGATGTTTTCCGCGATAACCGTTGACGGTTCAAATCTCTATTATAACGCCTATCAGGTGATAGACGGCAAGGCGAAACTCGCCGACTCCTTCGGCATAAGCAAATCCGGCAAGGCAAAGAGCGCCGGCGATATATTTGCAAACACCGTCCTCGACCGCGCGATAACCGCCGTCCTCACCCGCCTTAACCTCAAACTCACCTGGAGAATCACGCAGGTGTTTATCACCATGCTCGCCCCCGTGATGATCCTCTTCAGCAGATTTTTCGATATGATCGCGTGAGAACAGAGAATTCAGCCCCGTAATTCCGATCACTCACAAGCGTTTGACGCCGTAGGGGCGACATTCTGTCGCCCGCCATCAGGATATGCAGAGCATTGGCCCTCTCCGCGATCGGAGAGGGTGGATTGCGAGCAAAGTGAGCAAGACGGGTGTGGCCGATCAGTCACTTGCCTGCATTACCGATTTGATATGGGCAATATGCGGCAACCCGTAAGTGAGCAATAATTTCGGGCAGTTATTCTCATATACACCCGTTATCGAAACACTTGACACAAATGAGATTTTATGAATAAACTGACAAAAACCGCTCGGAAACTTCGCAAAGAATCAACTCCTTGGGAAAACAAGCTTTGGTATGAATTCCTGCGCAATTACGAATTTCCGTTTCACAGGCAAAAAGTGATTGGAAACTTTATTGTTGATTTTTATTGCAGCAAAGCCCGCCTTGCGATAGAGCTTGACGGCTCTGGTCATTATTCAGCCAAAAAACAGGCGGAGGATAAAAAGAGGACGGAATTGCTCAATAAATCCGGCGTGGAGGTTTTGCGCTTCAGCAATCTCGATATTGATAAAAACTTTTACGGCGTTTGTACCGTGATCGATAAACGGGTAAAAGAAAAAACCGGCAATCTGTAATTTCGGGTCGCTTCGCTCCGATCATATCGCCACACCCGTCACGGCTTCGCCGTGCCACCCTCTCCGGTCTCGGAGAGGGCTACGAGGTGAGATTTCATCCACGGGATGAATCATATCTCCCTAAAACTATCAGTAAAGGGCGTAAATAAAACTATGAAAAAGGTACCATTGAGAGAAAAAATCGGATACGGCGTAGGGGCGATAGGGCTTGATCTGAGTTACGGTCTGTTCTATTCCTTCCTGTCGCTCTATCTTACGAACGCGCTGAAGGTGAGCCCGCTGTTTCTGCTCATTCTCGCCCCGATAGCGAGGATCTGGGACGGCGTCAACGACCCGATGATGGGCTCGATAGTTGACAGGACCAACACCAAAATGGGAAAATACCGCCCGTGGATAATTACGGGCGCGGTATTCAACGCGGCGGTGCTTTCGATCCTGTTTAACATCGCGGGATTCAATATGAAGACCGTCGGCGTTTATGTGATGGTCGCGGTGTTTTACGTTCTTTGGGGAATGACGAATACGCTTGCCGACATCCCGTTCTGGAGCATGATCCCCACCTTCGCCACGGAGGAGAAGGATCGCAACCTCGTTTCTACCATAGCGAGGACTTTCTCGGGCCTCGGCCAGGGTATAGTTTCGATATTTACCTCAATGATAGTCGTGAAATTTGCGGGCGAATCCGGTAAGGAGCTCTCCGAACTGAGCGCGGACGGGCTGAGCAGAGGCTTCGGAAAATGGAGCATTATCGCCGCCGCCATGCTCGTGGTGTTTGCCGCGATAAGCGTATTCTCAACGAAAGAGACTGCCTCGGTAAAATCGGATGAAAAATTCTCGTTCCGCAAGGCGCTCGGAGTTATCAGACACAACGATCAGCTCTTGATTTTCATGCTCTTTGCCATGATTTCAAATTGCGGATATTATATGACCTCGGGCATCAGCAGCTATTATTTCCTCCAGGTCAGAGGGGATTTCACCCTTCAATCAAAATTCAATCTGCTCGGCTCCGTCGGGTCGGTGCTGTCGATACTCGTTATCCCCGTATGTGATAAATTTATGTCAAACCGCTCGACCTACCGCCTCTCGCTCTCTCTGGCGACGGCGGGTTATATCGGGATGGCGGTCATCGGCTATGCGTTCGGCGGCAATGTGCTCGCGCTGGGCATCTGCTATCTGATAGCGTCGATAGGTATCGGCTCGATGTTTGTAAATCAGACGGTCATGCTCGCGGATATAGTGGATTACGGCGAATTCAAGCTCGGCACAAGGAATCAGAGCCTCACCTTCTCGATGAAGGGCTTCCTTCAAAAGATGGCATACACCCTCCAATCCGTCATAATGTATTCCGCTTTTGTAGCGACGGGATACGATTTCAGCAAGGGCGCCTCGCAGGCGAGCGCAAACCCCGCCGCAGACAGCGCCATTATGTTTATGATGTTTGTGATACCCCCCGTGATGCTGATAATTTCTCATATCATATTCGCGGGTAAATATAAGATTTACGGCACCTTCAAGCGCGAAATTCTCGACAGCGTGATCCAAAAACGCGCTCAGCTTGAAGAAAAAACTCCCGGAAACGCCGAATAAATCGGCTTTCCCCAACCGAAAGGCGGCGCTTATGGCTACGACCACAAAGGAACTGATTTACCGGACTTTTCTCGATCTTCTCAGGCAGAAGCCGTTTGATAAAATCACCGTCCGGGATATAGTGG
This sequence comes from uncultured Clostridia bacterium, assembly GCA_947166625.1. GTDB lineage: Bacteria > Bacillota > Clostridia > Oscillospirales > Acutalibacteraceae > CAG-177. The sequence continues at coordinate 52,413 of CAMVEX010000016.1, read as the reverse complement.
AATCGGCAAATATCAACAGAAACACCTTCTACTATTATTACAGCGACATATATGAGCTGCTCGAAGAGATATTCAGTGTAGAAGAGAGCAAAATGGTGGAGACCCATTCGGAGGGCTTCCGCTGGCTTGTCGCATTTTCAAATCTGCTCGATATTTCATACAGCAACAAAAAGATAATCAATAATATCTGCGCGTCCCGAAGCTATGAATATCTTGAAACATATATGTTCAAGAGCAGTAAGATGATCCTCAATGATTATGTTCACAAGCTCGTTGAGGGGCATGATGTCCCCGAGCAGACGGTGGATTTCATCATTTCATTTTATCATTACGCGGTAAGCGGCTGCCTCACCGAATGGTACAGGACCGGTATGAGAGAAACTCCCGAAGAGATCCTCGCCGAGTTTATGCTCATGTTTGAGGGACTCGTAAATACCGTTGACCGCGCCATCGAAAGGCAGAATGATGCAGATTCTTTTTAAGGATGATGATATCATCGTATTCATAAAGCCCGCGGGGGTCCTCAGCGAAACGGGCGGCGCAGGCGCGGGCAGGTCAGTTTCCGATATGCTGCCCGGTATATCCCTTTTTGCCGTCCACCGGCTCGACAGAGAGACGTCGGGGATCATGGTTTACGCCCTTAACAAAAAATCGGCGGCGGCTATCTCAAAGAGCATTGCCGCAGGCGGATTTGATAAAAAATACTATGCCGTCCTCAAAGGGTCGCCCGCCGAAGCGCAGGGGCTTATGGAGGATTGGCTCATCAGGGATCCCAAACGAAATCTGACCGAGGTCACGGATTCGCCCTGCGAGAGAGCGAAGCGCGCCCGGGCGGAATATGAGATAAAAGCGGAGAATCAGGGGCTCTGCCTCACGGATATCCGCCTTCTCACGGGCAGGACCCATCAGATAAGGGCGCAGTTCTCACACCGCTCGTGCCCCGTTTACGGGGATTCGCGCTACGGCGGAGGCAGCGGAGAGCTTGCGCTTTTTGCCCATTCTCTCGCTTTCGATCATCCGGCAACGGGTGAGAGGATGATTTTTACGGCGCTTCCCGATTGCGAGAAGTTCCCGTGGAATTTATTCGCGCAGGAGGATTTTTCCGTATGATCTATTATTTCTCAGGCACGGGCAATTCGCGCTACGCCGCGCAGAAGCTCGCCCTGCTCACCGGCGACAAGGCGGTGAATATCGCCTCGATATATAACGGCACGGTGAAATCCGTCGTCGGCAAATCCGATGTGACGGGCTTCGTTTTCCCCGTCTATTTTTCGGGGCTTCCCGAAATGGTAAAGAGATTCGCCTCAAATCCGCAGATAAGAGAGAATCTCGGCGAATATGTTTTTTGCGTCATCACCTGCGGAGCTGAGACGGCGGCGGCGGATAAAATGCTCTCAAAGACCCTCGGCAGAAGCGTCGATCTGAGCATTTCGCTCAGGATGCCCGATAATTACGTGATAGCGTATGAGCCTTCGGATTCGCGTGAAGCGCTCTCAAGGCTCGCCGCGGCGGATTCCAAGCTCGAAAAGGTGGCTCAGGCGATAAATCAGCAGGGGACCTATTTCAAGACCCATTTCAAAAAGAGCGCCGTCACCTTCTTTATGTATCCGTTTTACGGCGTTTTCCGCACAACGCGGTTTTATAAGGCGGATTCAAAATGCACCGGCTGCGGTCTGTGCGCCGGGGTCTGCCCCGACAAGGCAATCGAGATAAAAAACGGCAGACCGGTCTGGATAAATAAAAAATGCCAGCACTGCACCGCTTGCATAAACCGGTGCCCCGAGCAGGCAATTCAGTTCGGCCCCTTCACAAAAAACAGGGGCAGATACTATATAATGAATATCAAAAAGCAAGGAGAATGACAAAATGATCGTAAAAACAGTATTCGGCGAAACAGCGGACGGCAGGCAGGTCGATTTATATAAACTGACCAATTCCTCAAAGACGGCGGTGGATATCATCACCTACGGCGCCGCGATAAACAGTATATGCGTCGCAGACAGAAACGGCGAATTCGCAGATATCCTCAAGGGCTTCGACACCATAGAGGGCCACGAAAAATATTCAAATTATCAGGGCCTGACCGTCGGCAGATACGCCAACAGGATCGCGGACGGCGAATTTGAGCTGGACGGCAAAACCTACGAGCTTGTCAAAAACGAAAAGGGCGTCACCTGCCTTCACGGCGGCGGAGAGCTCTCTCACGCGGTGTGGAATGCGATAATCACCGATGACAACAGCGTTGAGCTCACTTACACCAGCCCCGACGGAGCCATGGGATTCCCCGGCAAGGTGGATTTCAAGGTGGTTTTCACCCTCCACGAGGATAACGGGCTTGAGGTGAAATATTCGGCGGTCAGCGATAAAAAGACGGTCATCAACATGACAAATCACGCCTATTTCAACCTTGCGGGCAAGGGCGACATCCTCGGCCACGAGCTTATGATAAATGCGGACGCCTTCACGCCGACGGATTCAAGGTCGATCCCCACCGGCGAAATCAGAAAGGTTGAGGGAACTCCCTTTGATTTCAGGCAGCCCAAGCCCATCAGCAGAGATATAAACGCCGATGACGACCAGCTTAAACAGTGCAGGGGCTACGATTATAATTTCTGCCTCAATGAGGGCGACGGACCCGCCGCGGTCGCTTACGACCCCGTCAGCGGCAGGGTGATGGAGGTATTTACCGATCTTCCCGGCGTTCAGCTCTACTGCGCCAATTTCCTCGACGGCACAAGACCCGGCAAGGGCGGCGAAATGCTCACTCAGTATTGCGGCTTCTGCCTCGAAACCCAGTATTATCCCAATACCCCCAATATGCCCGAGTTCCCGCAGTGCACCTTCGACGCCGGCGAAAAATTTGAAAGCACCACTATCTTCCGCTTCTCCGTCAGATAGTTTTATATGCACCCGCTACCGAGCGTGTAAGGGGAATATGCCTCATCCCGTGGATGAGCGGTTATTTAGAGTGTACAAATTATTTATCATTCAGATAATGAGTCTCACCACGTAGCCCTCTCCGAGACCGGAGAGGGTGGCGAGGCGCAGCCGAGACGGGTGTGGCGATATTTATATGCACCCGTTACCGATTGCGGGAGGGTAATACACCGCAACCCAATAGTGAAATTTGAATTTTCACTGCATATATTTGATAACTTACAAGCATTTAATCACGTAGGGGCGGATATTATCCGCCCGCTTTTTATTGTCACCCTTTACCGATTACGGAAGGCAAATACACCGCAACCCGTTATTTACTTACACCTTTTACTGATAAATTGATGGTAATGTACCGCATCCCGGAAGTTTAATTAGCAATGAGTAATTAGCAATTGCGGTTGCCGCTCTGCGGCGATTATATATGCACCCGCTACCAATTGCGGGAGGCAAATACACCGCAACCCGCGGATGAGTGCTAAGTTTGAAGTGTGTATTTCTATATACTCCCGCCACCGATTGCGAAAGGTAAATGCACCGCAAAAAATGCCGTAAAAATAAAATTTGAAAAAAGGCTTGACAAACGGCGCCGATTATATTAAAATACCGTCACAACAAAGAAGAGCAGTTGCCTCTCACCTTCCGGGCTTGCCCGAGTCGGTCAATAGCGAAGCGGTTTCAGAGCCGCAGTGCGTTGATTTTATGCGGGGCAGAGTGTTGACTGCCCCGCTTTTGAATTACTTTGGGAGGTGCGTTAGCATCAGCAAGCAGGAACAGCAGATCAATGAAGAAATCCGTGACAAAGAGGTCAGAGTCATTTCGGATGAAGGCGAGCAGATAGGGATCATGTCCGCCGCCGAAGCCCTTAAGATTGCAGAGGAGCGCAATCTCGACCTTGTTAAGATCGCGCCGCAGGCGACCCCGCCCGTGTGCAAGATCATGGATTACGGCAAGTTCAGATTTGAAAAGGCAAAAAAAGAGAAGGAAGCCCGCAAAAATCAAAAGATCATCGAGACCAAAGAAATCAGGCTTTCGCTCAATATCGACACCCACGATTTTGAAACCAAGATCAACCACGCCAAGAAATTCCTCGAAGGCGGCAACAAGCTCAAGGTTTCTATCAGATTCAGAGGCCGTGAAATGGCTCATCCCGAAATCGGTCTCGGCATCATGAAGAGAGCCGAGGAAGCCCTCGCGGAGAATGCGGTCGTCGAAAAGCCGGCAAAGCTCGAAGGCAGACAGATGCTTATGTTTATGGCCCCCAAGGCTGCAAAATAACATAATATTACAGGAGGATATATATTATGCCCAAAATCAAGACACACAGCGGCGCTAAAAAGCGTTTCAAGATTTCAAAGAACGGCAAGCCCATGCGTGCTCATGCCTACAAGTCACACATCTTAAATAAAAAAAGCACCAAGCGCAAGAGAAATCTTCGCAAGGTCAGCGTCGCCGACGAAACAAACGTAAGGCAGATCAAGAGACTTGTACCCTACAAATAATATCGTATTTTAACGGAGGATTTAGATTATGGCACGTATTAAAGGCGCGATTATGACTCGCAAGAGAAGAAATAAAGTTCTCAAACTTGCTAAGGGCTACTACGGCTCAAAGCATGCTCTCTTCAAGACCGCGAAGCAGGCCGTTATGAAGAGCGGCAACTACGCTTACATCGGCAGAAAACTCAAAAAGAGAGATTTCCGCAAGCTCTGGATCACCAGAATTTCGGCTGCCTGCAAGCTCAACGGCATGAATTACTCAACATTTATGAACGGTCTCAAGAAGGCGGACATCAATCTCAACAGAAAGATGCTCTCCGAAATAGCCATCGCCGATCCCGCAGCGTTCACCGCGCTCACCGAGAAGGCAAAGGCAGCGTTAAACTAAGATTTGAATTTAAGGGCAGTTTGATACTGCCCTTTTTATTTTCGGAGCATTGTTTATGAAAAAATTCAAAAGGATAATCCCGTTAATTCTTTTCGCTTTCGCTTTCGTTTGCGCCGCTCTGCCGAAAGGCTCGGCAATGAGCATAAGCGCGGGGCTCGATCCACTTCGCGGCCAATGGTCGAGGGGCAAGGGGCCGAGAGCGGGCGGATTCAGCCTCGGCTACAGTTATTTCGTGCCCGAAACGGATAAAAAATGCCCCCTCGTTATCCTTATGGCGGGCGCGGGCGAGGGCACTCCTGCGGGTCACGAGCTTGACGCGAATGATTTTGCCTACTGGTCGTCTGAAGAATTTCAGGCGAGGGTTCCGGGCGCGGAAGGTATGTATATTCTGATTTTGCGGGCTCCGGAGCCGATTTATTTCGACACCTGCCCCGTTGAGCCGATGTATGCGGCGATAAGCGATTTTATCGGAAAGCACAATATAGATACCCGGAGGGTGATCGTAGGCGGATGGTGTATCGGCGCGAGCGGAGCGACCCGCCTGACCCTCGCTCATCCGGAGCTTATCGACGGTTTGATGCTCTTTTCGCCGAGGACCCTCATCAGTTCATCCGAAGCGCAGGCCTTGAAAAACAAGAGGATATGGATATTCGCCTGCAAGGGCGACACCTATTCAAATTACGCCTCTTTCGCCCTGCCCTCGTGGAATAATATCAGGGGCGCGGCATCAGACAAATCCGCCGTAAGATTCACCTCATGCTCTCTCGCACCGGCGGCTGCCCTGCTCATAAATCATTACACCTGGCTGCTCGCGGAGCAGGATTTTTCGCCGTCCGTTCAGGGCAGATACACCTCTCTCAAAACCGTTGACGGCAACGAAAAGAGCGTCGCTTCGCCCGAGGTCATCTCATTTATGACCTTTACGGATGAAACCGTCGATGAAACAAAGGCAGAAGAAACCGAAACGGAAAAAGAGAGCGAAACGGAAGAATCCGAAACCGAAACCTCCGCGAAATCGACCGCTTCGCAGAGCGAAACCGCTTCAAAGCCCGATGAGAGCACTAAGGAGCCGTCCGACACGGCTTCCCCTGAAAATCCGGGCAAAAAAACCGCTTTGATCGCTGTGATATGCGCCGCGGCGGCGGCAGTTGCGGGAGGCGTCACAGCACTTATATTAAGGAAAAGGAAAAATAAAGAGCGCGGCTGACGGTTGATAAGCGAAACTCCGTGTGGTATAATATACTTACAGTATCAAATCAATTAAACGGAGGGACGGTCATGAAAAACATCAAAAGAGTTATTTCCGCAGCCCTTGCGGCGATCATCTTGCTCTGCCTGCTGTCGGTCAGCGCGTTCGCTCAGAGCGAATCCGTTCAGAAGCCCGCGATCATCACCGGCGGCGCTGTAAATGTTCGTGAGGCTCCGAACACCGATTCGGCGAGAATAGGCGGAGTTACCCTCGGGTCGGAAGTATTTGTGATGGAAAAGATCACAGAGGGAAGCGATTCGTGGTATAAGATAAACTACGGCAACGGCGTCGGCTATATTATGAGCAAGTATGCCGCTCTTGTAATGGAGATCGGCAGGGTCAGCACCGGCGCATTGAACGTCCGCGGAGAGGCGAATGAAAGCTCCGCGCGTATCGGCGGGCTCACTCTCGGCGCGGGCGTCTATATCCTCGGTGAGGTTTCTTCGCCGGAGAGCAGCTGGTATAAGATCAGCTTCGGCGACGGCGTCGGATATGTTAAAACGGACTATGTCGGGATCTTCGGAATGCCCGGCAACGAAAATTACGGCGCTGATTATAAAAACACCGTGACCCTCAAAATAAATGTGCGCAATCTGCCGAAGGATTATAAGCTCACGATCGAGGATAAGACCTTCGTGAGCGACGGCTCAAAGGAGATTTTCTCCGCCGAGTTTCCTCTCGGCACGGTAACGGAGAGCCGTCAGGTAACGGTCAAGGCATTTGACCCCAACGGAGTGATAAAGGGCGGCAAGATCATCAAAATAAATGTCGATAACGGATTTTTCGCCAAAATACGCGCGTTTTTCAACTTCATTTTCAGCGGATTCAAAAACCCCTCAAAAACAGTGACCGTCGCCTGAAAATCCGTATAAACAGAATAAAAAAATCAACGGATCGTCAAACGATCCGTTTTCTTTATCCGGTGATCATTTTATGAGGTCGTGGGTTTTGATATAATTCACCGTTTCGTCAACGGTGGTGAAGGCGAGGGCTACCGAGGTATCGGCGGCGCCGTAATAAATCGCGATCCTTCCCGTATCGGCGTCGGCGAGAGCGGCGCAGGGGAATACGACATTGGGCACATCGCCCGTCGTTTCATAGCTTTCGTGGGGTGCGAGCAGGAAGCTGTCTGCCCTGTGGAGCACCTTCCACGGCTCATTTATATCGAGGATGGCGGCGCCCATGCTGTAAGTGAAGCCGTTACAACTTGTGATAACTCCGTGGTAAAAGGCGAGCCAGCCCTCGTCCGTCTCAATGGGTGTGGGGCCCGCGCCGACCTTTGTCATCTCCCAGTTTTTGACGGGACCCATCACAAATCTGTATTTGCCCCAGTATTCGAGATCTTTGCTTCGCTGGATGTAAATATCGCCGTAGGGGGTGTGCCCTCTGTCGCAGGGGCGAACGAGCATCATATATTCGCCGCCTATCTTTCGCGGGAAAAGCACTCCGTTGCGGGCGACGGGGTAGGTCGCATCCTCAAGCTGCTCCCAGGATATGAAATCATCGGTCACGGCAACGCCGATTGTCGTGCCGTGGGGAGTGAGGTTGACCCAGCTCAGATAATATCTGCCGCCTATCTCGCAGATCCTCGGATCATAGCCCTTGAAAATTATCTTTTCGTCAAGCTCCCAGTGAACAGCGTCTTTGCTGAAGCCAGTCACGATATTCTGATCGCGGGTCCTGTCGTCAACGCGGAACACGCCCGCAAAGCCGCCGTTAAAGGGGACGACGGCGGAGTTGAAAATACTGTTTGCAAAAAACAGATCGTCGCGGGTTATTACGGGATTGCCCGAATATCTCCATACGGGGTATCTGAAGCCCTCCGGCTTGTCTTCCCAGGGAATGGCAGGGATCGGGCTGCCGATTATTTTTGCCATAAAATCTGCCTCCGTGAAATATATGCGGCGTTATTCGCGCCGTCAGAATTTGATTTTGATCTCGTGCCTGCCGGCTCCGGTCTTTATTTTGAGGATCTTGCCGTCAAGCTCATATTCTCCGTCTGCGATGATTTCGGCGGGCGATGAGTGGAGATATATCTCCGTCGGCTCGTCAAATTCGCCTTTTTGATCATAAGCAAGGGCGAAAACATTATTTTCTCTGTCGAAGGAGTAGCTCTCTATTTCGCCCGTGACGGCGACGGGAGCGGTCCTCACAAGGTCGCGCATTATCGGATTTTCGAGAAGACCGTCATAATAGCACCAGTAGGTCTGCCCCCAGCGGTAAGAATCGAATTTATCAAGCAGATATTCGATATGGTCGAGCCATTCGGTGCCTTCGCTCTGGCCGCCCCATTCGCCGACTATCAGAGGCACTCCGAGGCGCTCCTGCGAGCGTCTGTGCTCGTCAAAGATACCGCCGACTCTCGTGTTGCTGGCGTATTTGTATTCGGGGGTATCCACCATCAGGTCATAAGCGTGGGGAGCGAAGCAGAGCTGAGGCTCGCGCCTGCCGTTTACCGTGACCGCGGGGGTGGAATACGGTATGCCGAGATTTGAATAATAGCTGTTTTCCATCATGATGATGCCGTTATCCGTCACCTCTCTGATGGCGGAGGCGGTGCGGTCAACAAATTCGGAATAATACCCTGTATCGAATTTATTTATCAGCTTATCCGCGCCGCTTGTCGCCTTGCGGAAAAGGGAATAATCCGCGAAGGGCTCAAGGCATCCGATGAGGTTGCCCTTGAAAATCTGCTTTGCGAAGAAGGATAATTTGCATCTCTTATCGGTCAAAACGGTCTTTACCACTCCGCCGATAAGCTTGCGGAATACCTTTCCTCCGTCCGTGCCGGGGAAGGGCTCATTGAGCATATCGAAGCCGAAGAGAGCGGGATGATCCGCAAATTCGCCCGCAACGTGTTTCCACATATTGCAAAAATAATTTTGGAGCGGAGCGCCCTTGTAGGATTTATTTTGCCAGAAGGAATCAAAGGCTCTGTGGACCGCCTTGCCCCAGAAGTAGCCCTCAGCCCATACGAATCTTTCGGGCTTGAATTTTGCGCCGTCCGTAAGGCACGCCCACGGCGGGGCGCCGTCCCCCGAGCAGCCGGGAGCGCCCGCGAAAAGATCCTGATGCATATCGAGATAAAAATATATCCCGTATTTTGCGCAGCGATCCGCCACGCGCCTGATTTTTGCGAGGTATTCCTCATCATACTGACCGGGCTGCGGCTCGACCGCATCCCAGGTGAGGCCGAGACGGACTATATTGAAGCCGTCATCGGCAAGAGTTTTTATCAGCTCATCGCTGAAATACTCATCGGGTTTATAGATACGTTTGCTGTCGCCGTTTTCATAATATCCCTTGTCGCACAGATTGATTCCGTTAAAAATTCTCTCTCTGCCCGATGAATCAATGAATCTTTTTCCGGAAACGGTGATTTTTTTCATATCGTTATCCCTTTCTCAGCCAGACCGCCATATTGCTCTCGCCGTGGTTGGCGTAGGCAAAATAAGGCAGCATTTTTATCTTTCGTTTTACAGGCTCCGCCTGCGAGGCATCGAAATAAAGCGAATCCGAGGGAGCATCCTCAAAGGCGTCCGTCTCGGCGATATACATTCCGATCTCATCGCTGAAGGTGAGGCCGGTCACGCCGTTGATATCAAGCGAAATATTCCTGAGATTTACATTATCATTCATCACGCTTTCGGCGCAGTAAACAACAGGCCCTCTGCAAAGGCAGACCTTGCCGTTATCCGCCGCCACCTTGGGATTTGCCGCGATGAATACGCACTTCATCTCAAACCAGAGGTCGAGAGTCTGCGAATCCTCGGTAATATCTATATAGGCGTAGCCCTTCTTTACGGGGGCGGCAAGTTTTTCGCCGCCGAGCGAAACATAGGAGCACCAGCCGGGGATCCTCACGGCGGCTTTTTTGCCCTTCATACCGCTCAATGTTATCCTCACTTCGCCCTCGTTGGGGTATCTTGTCTGCTGAGTGATCTTTATGCCGTCAAATTCCGCCTCGCTCTGCATATAGTGATGGATATAGACGGTATCGTCGTCATAAGAATAGAGGAAATCGCCCATGGAAGCGACAAATCGCGCGATATTGGGCGGGCAGCAGGAGCAGCCGAAAAGCTCTACCCTCTGAGTGATGGGCTTGTAGGTATCCTTTCCGTAATACCATTTTTCGCAAACTCTGCGTTTTTCAAGGTCGATTTCAAGAGGATTCATATAAAAGAACGCTCTGCCGTCAAGCGAAACGCCGGAGATAGAGCCGTTATACATCGCTCTTTCGGCAACATCGGCGTATTTTGAATCGGGGCAGACCGCGCTCATCCTCCTTGCAAAAAGGGCGAGGCCTATCGCCGCGCAGGTCTCCGCATAGGCTTCGGAATTCGGGAGCACATAATCCTCGGTAAATCTCTCGCCGCGTGAGGCGGAGCCGATGCCTCCGGTGATATACATCTGCCTGTAAGCCGTGTTGTCAAACACTCTTTCGCAGGCGTCAAAAAGCTCTTTGTCGCCCGTGATGCCGGCGAGATCCGCCATGGCGCAATAGAGATACATCGCCCTGACCGAATGACCCTCGGCGTGGGTGAATTCTCTCACGGGAATATCGGATTGATAATAGTCCGGACCCGCCCAGTTATTCTGAGCGGCGTCTTTTTCGCCTTTTCCGCGCGTATCGACGAAATATTTGCTCAGATTCAGATATTTTTCATCTTTTGTAAAGTTATACAGCTTTACAAGCGCAAGCTCTATTTCTTCGTGACCGGGGGTGTCAAACTGAGCCGAATGCTCGATCTTAAAGACCTTTTCGATAAGATCTATGTATTTTATCATGATGCGCAGGAATTTATCCTTGCCCGTCGCCTCGTTATAGGCGAGAGCCGCCTCGAGCAGATGACCCGCGCAGTAAAGCTCGTGCCAATCTCTCACCGCGAATCTTTTATCGGGCTCGACGGCGGTGAAATAGATATTGAAGTAGCCGTTTTCGGATTGATTTTTTTCAATGAGATCGACCGTGGAATCAACGATTTTTTCAAGCTCCGGGTCGGGATGGAAGCAGAGGATATATGAAGCCGCCTCGATCCATTTGGCTACGTCGCTGTCCCAGAAATAATGGGGTCTCGGAGCGTCGCTGCCCTCGTGCCAATCGCATTTGAAGGCGTCAAATCTGCCGGATTCTTTGAATCTTTTATATACTGTCGGCAGGGTTACGGTCCTGTTTATCTCGGCTCTGTCTGCCCAGAAACCGCCGAGCTTTATATTTTTGAATGAAACGGTTTTCATATCAGGCACCTTCCTTTTTCGCCTTTTTTGCGGATTTCTTCGCCGCCTTGATTTCTCTCGCCGCCTGCTTTTCTTTCTCAGCCTCGGGGTCTCCCAGATTCACCAGGAAATTTATCGCCGCCCAGAGCACCACCGCTATGAAGATAAAGAGCAGAGCATTCTGAAGCCCGCAGAGAGAAAATACGAAATTAACGGCGTTGCCCGCGAGGGAGCCGAGCAGGCTCGAAAAGAGATTGCTGCCGATGATCTTATCCAAAAGAAACGCCGAGAGATCGACGGTGCCGTTATATACATCGGTCGCCGCGGAGCGGAATGCGGCTATCATCACTATATCCGCGATAATGCCGACTATCCCCGTGATAAAAGGCACGAGCTTGTTGCCGCTGAAAATCGAAAAAATGATGATAAACAGCGCCAGCGCCACCATAAACACCAACGACACGCCTACCGTGATAAGCCTCGCATTGAGCACGTTGAAATCCTCGGGCCAGAGTATCGGGCCGTCCAATGAGGAAAAGATTGATGACAGGCTGTCTTTGCCGCGCGCCACATCTATCATCCTCTTTACGGAAAACTGCTCATACACTGCGGCGCCCTCGGAGGCGTCCTTTGAAAAGGTCTTGAATAATTCCGCGAGGCTCTCGGTCGTCTCCATTTTGACCTCGACAAAATTTACGAAAAACGCCGATAAAACTATCAGCACGGCGAGCAGGATATTCACCGCGCGGTATGCAATTTTCATCTGAATTACCTTCTTTCCGATTATTTCCAGGAGGATTTGAGATCGACGGTCCTGTTAAATACGAGCCTGTCTGCGGTCGAATTCTTATCGACGCAGAAATAGCCCTGCCTCATAAACTGGAAGGTGTCGCCGGGCTTTGAATCCGCAAGGCTCCCTTCAAGCAGACATCCGTCGAGGATTTTGAGCGAATCGGGGTTGAGATCCTCTTCGCCGGCGGGGTTTTCCGCCTTGAAGAGCCGGTCGTAAAGGCGTATCTCGCATTTAACGCAGTCCGCCGCGCTGACCCAGTGGAGAGTTCCCTTGACCTTGCGCCCGTCTGCGGAGTCGCCGCCCTTTGTCGCGGGATCATAGGAGCAGTGAAGGCAGGTGACCTCGCCGTTTTCGTCGGTTTCGTAGGAATCGCAGGTTATGTAGTATGCGCCCTTGAGACGCACCTCGTTGCCGGGGTAGAGGCGGAAATATTTCTTTACGGGCTCCGCCATGAAATCCTCTCTCTCGACATAGATCTCGCGGGAGAATTTAACGATCCTCTTGCCGAGCTCGGGCTTATCGGGATTGTTTTCGACCTCGATATCCTCGGTAACTCCCTCGGGATAATTGTCGATAATGACCTTGAGAGGATTCAGCACCGCCATCGCGCGGGGAGCATTCGCATTGAGATTATCTCTCACGCAAGCCTCAAGCAGGCCGTAATCCACCACGCTGTAAGCCTTTGAAACGCCCACTCTGTTTATGAAATCCCTGACCGCGGCGGCGGGGTAGCCCCTTCTTCTCATTCCGCAGAGGGTCACCATCCTCGGATCATCCCAGCCATCGACCACGCCGCTCTGCACCATATCGAGGCATTTTCTCTTGCTCGTGACGCAGTAGTTGATATTGAGGCGCGCGAATTCGATCTGTCTGGGCGGCTCCTCAAAGCCGATCTCATTTATAAACCAATCATAGAGGGGCCTGTGATTTTCAAATTCGAGCGAGCAGAGCGAATAGGTGACGCCCTCTCTCGCATCCGAAAGCGGATGGGCAAAATCATACATCGGATAAACGCACCATTTGTCGCCCGTCTGATGATGGGTCACATGGGCGATCCTGTAAATTACGGGGTCGCGCATATTTATATTGGGCGAAGCCATATCTATTTTGGCTCTGAGGGTCTTTTCGCCGTCTTTGAATTCGCCCTTTGTCATCCTCTCAAAGAGGTCGAGATTCTCTTCAACGGAGCGGTCCCTGTACGGGCTGTTTTTGCCGGGCTCGGTGAGAGTGCCTCTGTATTCCCTTATCTCATCGGCGCTCAGATCGCAGACGTATGCCTTGCCCGCCTTGATGAGCTTTATCGCGCATTCATAGATGAAATCAAAATAGCTTGAGGCGTAGAGGCATTTATTCCATTTGTAGCCGAGCCACTCGATATCCTCCTTGATGGCGTCAACATATTCCACATCCTCTTTTGAAGGGTTGGTGTCGTCGAGGCGCAGGTTGCATTCGCCGCCGTATTTCTCCGCAGTGCTGAAATCAATGCAGATAGCCTTCGCATGGCCTATATGAAGGTAGCCGTTCGGCTCCGGGGGAAATCTCGTCTGAACTCTCGTATTCCTGCCTGCCGCAAGGTCTTCATCAATAAAATCGTGAATGAAATTTGAGCTTGTGTTTAATTCTTCCATTGTCATCATATCCTTTCGCAGGCGTCGGAGAGGCGGCGCTTGATTTCATCTTCGCCCAGAAGGCGCATTATCGACCAGAGGTCGGGAGTGTTTCTGCGCGAGGTCAGCGCAATCCTTATCACGCTTGACACATCGCCCACATGCCCCTTGAAGGCTTCGGGATTTTGCTTGAATTCTTTCACATTCGGGGTGAAGCCGAGCGGAGCGCACATATCCTTGATCTTATTGAACCAGGTATCTTTATCATCATCGAGCGAGAAGATCTCCGCATATTTCGTGAGTATCGCCTTAGCGTCGGCGGGCGCGATATTTTCGGGCAGAGTATAATCGCTCACATAATATTCATTGAAGAAATATGAGATATAATCCCTGACCTCGCCCCATTTTGCTATATCCTTGCGCGGCTTCGGGTTTTCGCGGTCTATATTGAGGATCGCCTTTGATCTTTCGGGGTCTGCGGTGAGGATTTTGTAAAATTCGCCGTCAAATTCCTTCGCCCATTCGCTCACCCTCTCATAGACGGTCTCCGCGTTCATTATCGAAATCACGTTTTTGCTCACATCGTTGAGCTTCACCAGATCAAAAAGGCAGCCGCTTGAGCTCATCTTTTTGAGGTTGAACGGGTAATCCATAGCGGGGACACCGGGATTTGCCCTGCGCCAATCCTCAAAGCCCGAGCTTATGATGGTGAGCAGATATTCTATGAGGCTCTCTTTTGGGAAGCCCTCGACCGTGAAATAGCTGACCGCCGCCTCGGGATCCTTCCTCTTTGAGAGCTTGCGCTTGTCGCCCGTTTCGTCATCGAATTTCAAGACCTGCGGAGTGTGGGCGTATTTGGGCACCTTGAAGCCGCACGCCTTAAAGAGGGCTATATGCTTCGGGACGGATGAGATCCATTCCTCGCCCCTGATAACGTGAGTGGTACGCATATAGTGATCGTCGCAGCAGTGGGCGAAATGATAGGTCGGGATACCGTCCGATTTGAGCAGCACCTCGTCTATGATATTCTCGGGCATTTCGATCTTGCCCCTTATCATATCATCAAACATTATCCTCCTGTCTTCGCTGCCGTCTGAGCGGAAGCGGAGCACCCAGGGCTTGCCGGCTGCAAGATTCGCCTTGATCTCGTCAAGAGTGAGATCTCTGCATTTGGCGTATTTGCCGAAATAGCCGGTTATCGCCGCGCCGTCCGCCTCCTGTTTTTCGCGCAGGGCGGAAAGCTCGTCCGCGGTGCAGAAGCAGGGATAAGCGAGCCCTTTCTCAACAAGGGATTTCGCGACGGTCTGATATATCTCCGCCCTCCGGCTCTGCGTGTAGGGCCCGTAATTCCCTTTTTCGGTGCCGAAGCCCGTGATCCCCTCGTCAAATTCCACGCCGAACGCCTTCATACCGTTTGTTATGGCTGAAACGCCGTCGTCGATCTCGCGCTTTTTATCGGTGTCTTCAATTCTCAGATACGATATGCCGCCGGAAACCTTAGCCGTGAGCACATCCACAAGCGCTCCGAAAAGCCCGCCGATATGCAGATAGCCGGTCGGCGAAGGGGCAAAACGGGTCACCCTCGCGCCCTCGGGCAGCTCGCGCGCGGGATACATCTCCTCATAGTATTCCGGGGTTTTGTCAATATGCGGAAACAGAAGCTCCGCAAGCTCGGTGTGAAACGCTGAATTATCCAAAATGAATCTCCTTCTCAACTGGCCGGAACGCACCGCGCCCCCGACCGAAGTTTTACATAGTATAATTACACATAGTATAGTATATATTAAAAGCACACAAGTATCAAGTATAAAGATTAAAATTTACCTGTGTTTCATATATACCCGTTTTCATTTACACCCGCTAACGAGCGAATAAGGGGAATGTATCGCATCCCGAGGATGAGTTATTGTTTAAAATGTGCATTTCAAGGATATGCGGAGCATAAAAAAATCAGCAATCAGCAATGTACAATCAGCAATTATGGGCCGCTTCGCTCCGATTATATCGCCACACCCGCCCCTTCGGGGCACCCTCTCCGGTCTCGGAGAGGGCTACGGAGAGAGACTCATTAACTATGTGATCAGTAATTTGCATACTATAAATAATTACTCATCCTCGGGATGAGGCACATTACCCTTACCCGATCGGTAAGGGGAGTAATTAAATGCACATTGCAAGTTGTTGCTCGTTCCCGGGATGAGGCATACTGCCCTTATCCAATCGGTAACAGGAGTAAATAAAAATCGCCACACCCGCCCCTTTGGGGCACCCTCTCTGGTCTCGGAGAGGGCCAATGCTCCGCATATCCTTATGGCGGGCGGATGATATCCGCCCCTACGGTGTCAAAGTCTTGTAAATAAACAAATCTACAAAGTAAAAATTTGAATTTCATCAACGGGATGAATCACAATACCCTGACGCAATCGCTGACGGGAGTACATAGAAAAACATACTAAAACCAACGCTTATCCTCGGGATGAGGCTCATTGCCCTTAACTCATCAGTAAGAGGTGTAATCGAATAAATGGGATGAATCACATTACCCTTATCTATTCGGTAGCGGGTGTGTATAAATATCGCCACACCCGTCTTGCTCGCTATGCTCGCAATCCACCCTCTCCGGTCTCGGAGAGGGCTAATGCTCCGCATATCCTTGAAAATACACACTATGAATTATTACTCACCCACAGGATGAATTACACTGCCCCTATTTAATCAGTAAAAGGTGCAAGCGAATAAACGGGATGAGGTACATTTATCTTCTGCAATCGTTAGCGGGAGTATATAGAAATACACGCTCAAAATAACCGCTCATTTTAGGGATGAGGCATATTACCCTTATCCGCTCGGTAGTGGGTGCAAATGAAAATAAAAATTAACAGTTTATTAAAGACAATGACGGTTTGATGATGTATAATCAAGTTTAATTGTGCGCGGGGCCGCGGAACAGCCTCTAAACGGCGCACGGAAACGGGGACAATATTTTGGAAAACTTTTTTGAAGTCATTGCCGCATTTTTCAAAAACATCGCGGCGGTATTCACGGCGATCCTGGTGGCGCTTGGAATTATGACGCCGAAGCCCGAGGAGCCCAAAATTTCTCAGACGACGGTTGCCGTCATTGAGCCTTTCGGCAGCATACGCACCGTTGAGGGCGGCTGTACGGACGGACGTTTTGTCTATCAGATCCTGATCGATCCCGACGCGCAGAGCGGTGTGCCGTGCCGCCTGGTCAAGATCGATATTCAGAATTGGAAGGTGACCGAAGCATCCGAGGAGCTTAAGATGGATCACGCCAACGATATGACCTATGATGAGGCGAATAATCTGCTTGTCGTGAGCAACAATAAGCCGAATTTTACCACGATAACCTTTGTCGATCCCTCAAATCTGACGGTCAGGGGCACCAAGACGATCAGCCGCAAGATCTATTCTATAGTCTATGTCGGCTCCGAAAAATGCTGGTACGCGGGCATTTCAAACTCCTGCGATATTGTTAGATTTGATGAGAATTTCAAGGAGCTCGGAGTTATTGATAACCCGGAAAACAACTACACCCGCCAGAGCCTCGGGAGCGACGGGGAATATCTCTACTCGCTCTTTTACAATCCGAACATCATATTCAGATATGATTTGAAAGGGAATCCGCAGGGCTACGCCGTTTTGCCGGATTATGAAAACGAGGCTGAGAATATATTCTTTATCGAGGGCGCGATGTATGTGGGATATAACATCATAAAAGCCGACGCCGGCGGATTCATCGCAAGGATAGACAATGCGAAATTCTCCGCGGACGCCCCCATACCGGAGCCCACGACCAAGACGACAACGACCAAACCTGCAACAAGCAGCCAGAAGGCGGCATAAGCCGATAAAAAACGACCTGCGGAGTCAAAACGACCCGCAGGTTTTTATATTGTTATTTATTTGAGAAATCCAAGTGTGAGCTCAGAGAGTTCATCGGCTCTGTCTTCGATCATCTGATGACCGGCGCCGCTGAGGGTGTGTTTCTCCGCCTCGGGGAAGGCGTCATTCATCCTTGATTTTTGCGATGAATTGAGAATTATATCCTTCTGAGCCTGACAGAGCAGGACGGGGCAGGTGATCTTGCCGGCGTTTTCGAGATCGGTGGGCAAAACATTATACATCATTTCGCACATACCTGCGCCGAAGCCGTCATACTGTACCGGGGCGGTAACTCCTGCCGTATCGTATTCAAGGGCGAATTTCGGGTTGTTTGTCGCCGCCCAGATTATCAGGCGCACGAGCGGGGTCAGGCGGGTGCCGTATTTGAAAAACGCATTCATAAAAGCCTTCATCGGAGCTGATCTCACGATTTTTTCGGCCGCCGCGGGGAATTCATCCTGCGGGCAGGGGCAATAGAGCAGAAGCGCTTTGAGATCGACCTTTTCCGCAATGTTTACGGCGACTCCTCCGCCCATCGAGTGGCCGGCGAGGACCCATTTTTCATCGCCGCCGAGACGCTCCATCAGGGCGATGATGATATCCTCCCTCGGGATTATTTTCATATCCGGGGTCTCACGGGTGGAATAGCCGAAATCGGGCAGATCGACCGCGACGCATTCCCAGCCGCCCTCGGTCAGTTTTTCCGCCATGTTTCTCCAGGAGAAGGTGGAGCAGACGAAGCCGTGAAGAAGCATTATCCTGCCGAGCCTTTCGCCCTTCGCGGGGAACACGCGGTAATGTATTTCGTAATCGCCGTAAGTGAAATATTCGCTGTTTTCATACGGCTTGTAATCTCCTGCGGCGAAGCAGGAGAAGGAATATGCGCCGAAAATCAAAGCGGCGCAGAGAATTACGGAGATAAGTTTTTTCATCAGCTTTTACCCGTTGAGCCGAAGCCGCCGGCTCCCCTTTCCGTTTCGTCAAGCTCGATCGCCTCGACGGGAGGTATGAGCGACACGGGCATTATCACAAGCTGGGCGATCCTCTCGCCGGGCTCTATCGTGTAAGGCTCTGAGAGCTGATTTATGACCCCGACGCAGACCTCGCCTCTGTAGTCGCTGTCTATCACGCCGACCCCGTTGAGCAGGCCGATACCGTGCTTTATCGCGAGCCCGCTGCGGGCAAAGACGAATGCGCCGAGCTCAGGCGAGGGCAGGGCAATGGCTATCCCCGTGGGGATCAGGGCTTTTTCGCCGCCGCCCAGAGTGAGCGGAGAATCAATGCAGGCGCAGAGATCCATCCCCGCGGAGCCGGGGGTCGCCCTGACGGGAATTTTTGCGTTTTCTCTGAGTTTTTTTATTTTAAGGGGCTCCATAAATTCACCTCATTTTTTTGATCAGTTCCTGGGTCTTATCGACTATCAGCGCCGCGGCGGGCTTGAGCACAAGCTCCATTTCGCCCATAAACTCCTCTTTGTAGGCGCCGAATTTCATCTTGAAGCGATAGAGACCGTCATCCTCGTCAAACCTGGTGACGCCTCTGAAATCATAGATGCGGCAGCCGCATTCTATCGCCCATTTTATCATTTCCCATTGGAGCAGATAATTGGGCATAACGTTTCTGTGGATGTTTCTCGAAGCGCCGTAAAAATACCACAGCTTGTCGCCGTAAACGAGAGAGATCGCCCCGGCTATGGCGGTTTTTTCGCCGCCCTCGGGAGTGTAATACGCTATATAGAGGCGCGCCCTGTCGCCGAAGGAATCGAGGATCTTGGCGAAATATGCCGCGGAGCGAAGCTCGAAGCCGTCTCGCTCGGTCGTCTCTTTCATCATATCATAAAAAAGCTCCGCCTTTTCGCTGCCGTATATCCCGATCTCAACATTGTTTTTGAGCGCTACTCTGACCTTGCGGCGGTGGCCCGAATCAAACGAGGCGAATACCTCATCCTCGCTCTTTCCCTCAAGGTCGATGCGTATCACCCTTGCGCACTGAAAGCCTTTGAAGGCGTCCGTGACGGGGTTTATCTTAAAGCCGGCGGAGGTAACGATCCCGCGGTATTCTTCGTCATTCGTATCGGCGTCTTTATCTATTTTGAGGGCGTAGGCGTTGTATTTTTTGCCCTCGCTTTTTGCCGCTTCAATAAGGCAGTCAAAAGTTTCTTTATCGTGAAGGTCGCAGACGGGCCCTCTCGGGGCGTAAAGCATACGATAAGGGAGCTTTGAAATCTTGCGGATCAGCACCGCCATAGCTCCCTTTATTTCGCCGCTGTCGGCGCGGCAGATTATGCCGAACCAGCCCCAATCATCCTTGACCCTGCCCCAGAGGGAGGATTGCATGAAGTGGCCGTTCGGATGTTTTTCAACGAAGGAATCGAATTCCCCGGCCGAATTTATATCAATTATCTCGGTTTTCATCATTTTTACCCGCCGGTCTTATCTTTTTGAGGATTTCATCATATTGCTCATACATTTCCTGGGTCTTATTCTCAAGCAGATAATAATGCTTGATATACGGCACGAGCAGGATGAGAAGCAGAGCGAATACCGCCGTGAGCGGCAGATACGCTGTGACAACGGTAACGAGCATTACGGCTATCGCCGCCGCGGCAAAAAGGATCGTGACGAGCAGATGTATCAGCCTCTCATGCTGAAAAAAGGCGATCTGCGTGAGATGCTCTTTGAGCAGAGCCTCCCAATCGTCAACCTCGATTTCGCCCGAAAGGCAGGCGTCGATCCTGTTTTTATATGCAATAATTCTTTTTTTCATCATTATTCACCGCTGAATTTCGCGCAGCATTCGGTTATTTTCTCAAAGGTTTCGTCGCTGAGATAATGCTCTATCTTGCAGGCGTCATCCTCGGCGGTTTCTTCGCTCACGCCGATTTTTTTGAGAATATCGGTCAGCACGACATGGCGCTCATATATTTTTTCGGCGATAGACCTGCCCTTTTCCGTGAGGACTATCTGACCGTCCGAGTCAACGACAAGGCAGTTATCCTTTTTGAGTATCGAGAGGGCGCGGCTTACCGACGGCTTTGAGAAATTCATCGTTTCCGCTACGTCTATCGCCCTCACCTTTTCGAGCTTGCGGCTGAGTCTGAGAATATTTTCGAGATACATTTCTCCCGATTCTTTCATTAAGATCACCTCAACATTTTTATTATATCAAACGAGTAAAAATATTGCAAGGGTGCAGATAGTAAACGAAATGTAAACATTTGCCGAATCGGTTGACTTTAACTTTTAAAGTGGTATAGTTATAGGGCGCCGCAGGGCGTTATTTTTTGTAAGGTGGTATAATCAAATGAAAACAGGCAAAGGCTTCAAAGCATTTTGCGCGCTGATGGCGATCCTCGTGATTTTATCGGCGGCAATGGGTTTTGTAAACTATTTCGGTCAGAAGAAGCTCCTTGAGCAGAGCGGAGAGGCCGATGATGTAAACCGCGAGGACGGCGTGACGATAGCGAATGAATATAAGATAGAATCCACTCTCAAAATTTCGGACGCTTACAGGAATGAAGACACCTCAAAGCTTGACGACAGAGAGAAGGAAACTCTCGAAATGGCAAAGAAGGTCATCGCCTCCGAGATAAACAGCGATATGAACGCGTATAAAAAGGAATACGCGATATATAAGTATCTCACATCAAAGATGAAGAATGACACGGGTCTGCTGACGGTTATACCCAATTCATCCGCGGATTCGGACAATCCCTACGGCACTCTCAAAAATCATACCGCGGTCTGCGTCGGCTATGCCACGACCTTCCGCATGTTTATGCAGATGCTCGGCATCGAATGCAAGGTGGTCCATTCGACCGACCTCACCCATACCTGGGATCTTGTGAAGCTCAAAGACGAATGGTACCATGTCGATTGCTACATGGACGCCGAGACGGGCAACAACCGCAATTTCAACGCGACGGATGAAATGTTTGCCGAGAGCCACGAATGGAACAGGGATTTCTTCCCCGCGGCAAACGGCACCGAATTCAATCCGATGATCACCGGCGCGAAGGAAATCAAGGATATTTATGCCATCCCCGGCTGGCTCAAGGATAATATTGATAAAGAGACCGAATCATTCAGCTGTAAATTCAAAGACGGGATCAAAGAGGAGGATGAGCGCAGCGCGCGCTATATAGTCGAAACCATAATCAATTCGATCTCGTGGGATGATACGAACGGCTTTTATCTGGAATATCAGTGGGTGAAGGATTCGCACGGCGATTATATCCTCTGCGTATTCAGAAGCAATAACGGGGATGATTTGGAGCTCAGCGATGATGAGCAAAACGCCGCCGATGAAGCCATAGCGGAATTTTTCCCCGATATTCAGCCCGAGGATTTTGTGGATTACGGCGATAACGGCGATAACGGCGGTAACGGCGGATATTCCTGCGGTTATTGAGGTGGATGATGAAAAAAACATCTGTTATTCCCGCCCTTATCCTTATCGCGGCGATAATTCTTTCCGCCTGCTCGGCGGGTACATCGCGCGATACGGTGAGTATGTATGATCTGAGGGAGGCGATGAGCGAAGGTGCCGGCTTCGGAGATATGACCTATGTGAGCTCTGCGGATTCCGACGCCGAAGAAAAATTCGATTATCTCTCCGATTTCGATTATTCAAAGGTCGATTCATTCTTTATGTATTTTGCCTCGGATGGCAGCAAAAACGCAGACGAGCTCGCGGTGATAGCCGTTAAGGATGAGCGGTATGCCGCGCAGGCGAAGGCCTCGCTCGAAAAGCATCTCGAATACAGAAAATCGCTCTACAGGACCTATTGCCCCGAGGAGCTGCCGAAGCTTGAGGGCGCGAAGGTGGCGGTGAGCGGAATTTACGCCGCTCTTATAGTCGCGGACAGGGCGGATTCGGTAAAAGCTTCTTTTGAAAGATTCATCGCAGGCGGAAACGGCTGAGGTGCATTTACCGTCGGTATAAATAATAATTGAATTTTTTATCCCGGTATGCTACAATGCTTTCAGAGGTGTTGCGAAAAATGTCTTTATTAGATAAATTATTCCCCAAAAAGCCGGCGGAGGAATGGGAATGCCCCGAGCTCCAATACGGCTTTACGGTATGCCATCACGCGGGCGCTCTCAGGCAAAAGCCGAATTCGCTCGAAGGAGTAAGCTACTCCATCTATCACGGAGCGAAATGCATCGAGCTTGACGTTTCTTTCAGACCGGACGGAACGCCGGTCATCATCCATAATTCGGAGCCCACGATGAAGCAGGGCGAATCGCTCGATATGGCATTCAAGATCATAGCCGGCAGCAGGAAATGCAAGATAAATCTTGACCTCAAATCAACCAAAAATCTGCCGGCGATTGATGAGATGATACAGGAATACAATCTCAAAGAGCGCGCATTTTACACGGGCGTGGGTGAGGATTGGATAGACAGGGTCAAATCGACCTCCGCAGTTCCCTTTTATCTCAATCACGAGATAACCGAGGAGGAGGCGAAAGACAGAGATATTGGCAAGGCCCTTGTTGAGAGGGTCAAGGCTTTGGGCGCCATCGGGGTAAACACCCCTTACGGCCATTGCTCAAAGCAGCTCTGCGATATGATGCACCGCCGCGACCTCTATGTTTCGGTGTGGACGGTAAACCGCATTGACCAGACCAAGGAGCTGCTCGGCTACGGAGTGGATAACATCACTTCCATGAAACCCGATATTCTTGAGAAACTCATATTCGGTGATGATGAATACGCAAATATAAGCGTTTTTCGCGACGAAAATTATGACGACTGATTAAACAGCATAAAATGAAGCACCCGCAGGAACATTGGGTTCCTGCGGGATTTTTGATATTGAGAGAGAATTCTCAGAAAATGAACGGCCTCATATAGTTGATGGTGAAGTCGATACCGCGCTCGCCGAGATCGCCCGTCCAGTAGTTTGAATGGGGCTCGATCGAGAGCATTCCGTCATAGCCCTTTGTGTAAAGCACATCGAGCAGAGCGCCCCAGTTTATCTGATCGAGGCCTGCGGGAGCGTCGTCATATCTCTCGCCGTCTATGATAACGACGCCCTTGAGGTGAACATGATATACCCTGCTGCCCCAATCGCGCAGCTCTTTCATATAATCATCGCCTCTGTAGGCGCAGTGGGAGGCGTCATATTTGATGCCGAGCTCGGGCAGAGCGGTGTGGATAACGCTCCACGCCTTATCGTTATAAACGAAATTTGACCAGTCGCAGTTATAGGTGGCGAGCTTGATATCCTTGCCCTTGATATAATCGAGAAGGGCGGAGAGATATTTTATCGCGTTCATGCAGTTTTCATAATAGGTCATCGAGTCGATATAGTTTATGCCCACATTATAAACGGGGCAGCCGATGATTAGAGCGGCGTCGATAACGGTTTTATCGTCGTGAAGCGATTTTTCGATAATGCTGCCGTCCCCGGCGATCCTGTCCATTCCCCAGCGGCCCATTGAGCCTACGGCAACGCCGTATTTTTCGCTGTAGGATCTGATCGCCTCCGCCTTTGTGCGGAATTCGTCTGCGTCAATGTTGTGGTTTACGGTGAATTCAACGGCTTCGAGACCTTTGCTCCTGACATACTCAAAGTCTTTCTCTTCCCAGCCGCCGATAATTCCGAGCTTCATCATGGTCATAACCTCCCGAGTTATAAATAAATTTATTTCTTTTTTGCGAAGTCGTTGTAATCAACGACCTTATAGACCTTTTTCTTTGATTTTATGATCCCCCGCCTGCGCAGGATGATGAGGATTATGAGCGCGGCGAATACGAGGATGGCAACGAGTTTAAAAACGGACGAGGTGAACAGATCGAGTATCATACTGCCTATGGATGAGAGCAGGGATCGCTTTATTTCGGAGGAGGCGACGAGGTCGATGGTGGCGATCACCTCCTGCGCGTAAAGCACTTCGCCTTTACAGATCACATCTCCCTTTTTGACCGGGGCGATCACATATTCGGGCACTGTATCGGGGATCGCCTTGACCTGGAGCGAGCCTGCGGTAACGGTAGAGGGCAGCAGGCTGAACGCCGTGCCGGAGGGGCAGAGAGTGACAAAATCAGCGCCCTTGCCGAGCTTTACGGGCACCTCCGCCACTATCTTTGCAGAATCCGCTATGGATACGAGGCGGAGATTTTTGAATGCCCAATCGAGCATTTCGCGGCAGTCTATAAACGCGCCGTTTTCATCATATCCGTCATTGTCTATATCGTATTTAGGGGCATTCATCGCCACGGCGATATAGTTGTAGCCGTTATTTGAGGCATGGACGGCGAGGCAGTGGCCCGCACCGCTTGTGGAGCCCGTTTTGCCCGCGTCTATATATCTGTTATAATAATCCTTATATGATGATTGAAGGGTGAAATTCGTGGTCCTTATCAACCTCTCCTCCTGCTTGTTGCTTGCGGGGAGGGTGTATTGGCTCATTGACGAGATCTCTTTGAATTCGGGGTATTTCATGGCGTTTTCGAGGAATTTTGCCATATCCGCGACAGAGGTGTATTGATCCTCATCGTCAAGGCCGTGAACATTAGTGAAATGGCTGTTTTCGCATCCGAGCGATTCGGCGAGCGCATTCATTTTATCTACGAATGCCTGCCTGTCGCTGCCGGTAAGATAGGTCGCAAGAGTGGTGGCGGCGTCATTCGCGGAGGGGATGAGAAGGCAGCAGAGCAGATTGTAAATCGAATAAATCTCGCCGACCTGAAGCCCCGCCGTGGAGCTGCCGGTACCCGCAAGCTCATCAAGAGCCTCTGTGGGGACGGCATAGGTCTGATTGAGATCGCTCACCTCGGAGAGAATGACGCTCGCGGTGACTATTTTGGTGAGGCTCGCGGGCTTCGTCTGCTTGTTTATATCCTTGGAAAAGAGGATCTCGTGATTATCCGTACACAGCAGTATATAGCAGTCCGAATAAAACTGCTCTATATAATCATTATAAATTATCGCCTTCGCCCTTATCCCGAACAGGGACGGCAGGATCAGAAGGGCGGCGAATAAAATACACACGTTTTTTTTCATATCAATATTTACTCCGGATCAGAATTATACGGGAGGCGTCGGGGTCTCCGACCGCCGTTACCCGATCATTATATCATACCGTTTTGAAAAAATAAAGGGAATAATGAAGAAACGGAGTTTCTTCAAAAATAGAAAAGACCGGCGCTTGGAACTGGGCGCCGGACTTTTCTCGTATAAAACGGGGGACAAAAAGAAGTAGTTGGTTATTTGGTGGCCTGTTTTGAATACTTCATCGTATAGACGACTCTTTCAAGAAGCGCCGCTACGGGGTTAACAGGCTTCGCGGCATCGAGCACCTTGGTGGTAAGCAGGGCAAGGCTGCTCTTGGTCATTATCATATCGACCGCTTCGGCGTCTCCCTGAACGCCGCCGCAGCAGAGGGCGCCTTTATCCTTGAGAAGGACGGCGTTTTTGCCTCTGATCTTTTTGCCGCATTTATCGGGAGTTTTGGCGACCTTGACGGATGTGCCGCAGATCTGGCCGAAATCGTCGATCAGCGGTTTCATCTTTTTGCCTATGACGGAGGCGGCGACGGTCGCTTTATCTGAATTGTGGATAATATAATTGAGCTTGGGCTGGGCAAGATAGATGGATCTGTGAGCCTGAGCCGTATCGGAAACGGCGCCGTTTACATTGCCGGATTCGAGATCCATAACGGTCTCTTCGCCGCTCTCGCAGTTTGTGAGGGTGATCCTGCCGTTTTCTCTGTCACAGTAGCTATTATACAACTGGGATTTGTCAATTGCAATAGTTTTATTTGATTTGACCACCTTGCTCACGATACCCTCGCAGAAGGCGTCGAGATCGTCGGCGATGATGTTGAATTTATTTTTTGCGGCGTTAAGGATGTATTCCGCGCTGATTTTTTCGAGCATGGCGGCGACGGAAAAAGCCTCGTCATAGCTGCTGCCGTAGCAGAGCGCGCCGTGGTGAGACATAATGACAGCCTTTGACGGGCTGAGCCTGAGGGCGGCGGAAACGCCTTTTTTGAGCTTCTTTGTGCCCGAAAGACCGTAGGCGGCAAGGATGACATTGTTGCCGATTATCTTTTGAGCCTCGCCGGTGACGGAGTCGATGCCGCTCTTGAGCACGCTGATGCAGGAGGCGACCGTCTGATGGGTGTGGATAACGAAATTCGCTTCGGGATAGATCTTATATACCTCGGCGTGGATCCCCTTTTCGCTGGAGGGCTTGACATCGCCGCTCCACGCGCAATCCTCTATTGCTACCTCAACTATATCATCGGGCTTTAATCCGATATAGGGCTTTCCGCTCGGGGTGATCACAAAGGTTTTATCATCCACGCGGCAGCTTACATTGCCCCAGGTCCTTGCGATAAGGCCTGTTTCAACAAGTCTTTCGCCGGCTTCTATAACAAGTTTTTTTGCTTCAAGAATATCCATGATTTTCTCCTTCATAATTATTCTTCCTCTATTATACATTAAAACGGTGCAAAAAGTCAATCACTGATCAAGACCGAGTTTTTTCGCCATTTCGTAGCTCTTGAGTTCGAGCATTTTTGAAACGCCCTCCTCCTGCATGGTGATGCCGTAGAGGACATCCGCCTCCTCCATGGTGCCGCGGCGGTGGGTGATGAGGATGAACTGGGTGCTCTGGGTCATATTGCGGACATAGTGCGCGTAACGCGAAACGTTTATATCGTCAAGCGCCGCCTCGACCTCGTCAAATATACAGAATGGCGCGGGGTTGATCTTGAGGATGGCAAAGAGCAGGGCGATCGCCGCAAGTCCCTTTTCGCCGCCCGAAAGCAGGTCGATATTCTGCACGTTTTTGCCCGGCGGCTGGACCTTGATATTGATGTTGCATTCGAGCACATCCTGCGGATCGTCGAGCACAAGCTCCGCCTTGCCGCCCGCGAAAAGATCCCTGAATGTTTCGGAGAAACTGTTGTTGATGAGCCTGAACTGCTCTCTGAATTTCTCCGCCATTTTTTCCGTGAGCTCCGCGATGAGCTTTTCGAGCTTCTTTTTTGAGGTCTCGACATCGTTGAGCTGGGTGCTGAAAAATTCATACTGCTCGCTGACTTCTTTATATTCCTCTATCGCGCCGGGGTTTACCGTACCCAGGCCGCGTATTTTATTTTTTATCTCCTGAAGGGTACGCTGGGCTTTGCCTATATCCTCGGGTATCTCGCCTATCTCCTGCGCATCGTAGAAGGTGAGCTGATATTCGTCAAAGAGCTTGTTTTTGGTGGTTTCGAGCGAATTTTCAAGCGAAGCTTTGCGCTCATCGAGCCTTGCGAGCTCGCCGCTGAGCTTCTCTTTATCCGAATTGAGCTCGCGCTCGCGGGTGCGGAGCCTTACGCCCTCCGCCTCGTTTTCGTTTCTCGCTTCGATGAGAGAATCTATCTCGCTCTGAGTATCCGCCGCGCCCTCTCTGAGAGCCTTCGCCTCGGCGGCGAGGGCTTCGATGGCCTTTTGGGTTTCTTCATTTTCCGCCTTTAACTGCGCTATTTCTTCCTCAAGCTTATCGGAGCGCCCGGCGAGAGCCTCCTTGCTCAAAAGGGCGGATTCTATGGTTGAATCGAATGCTTCGGTTTCTTTGTTGAGGGCGAGTATCTCAAGATTGAGATTATGCTGGAGCTCGGATGATTTTTCGCGCATTTCATCGAGTTTACCGCGCTCGACATCGAGCTCATCAATACGGGAATTCAGAGCGGATATCTGCTTTTCGACAGCGTCTATCTCTTTATCCGCGCTGCCCGCGGCGGCTTCGGAATCCTTTATCCTCTGCGCCGACCTCTCCTTTTCCGCGACCAGCTCCGCTATATGGCCGCGCGCGGAATTGAGCCTGTCTTCAAGCATTTTATGCTCGCTCTCGGAGCGGATTATGCTCTCCTGAAGCTTTATGATCTCTGCCTCGCTCGCGTCAAGCTCAGCCCTTGCGGCTGCGATCTCGGAATCGAGCCCGGACACCTTCTTTGTCTTTTCGTCAAGGCGCGACTGAAGGATCTTTACATCCTCCTTAAGTTCTTCGATCTCGTTTATCCTGCTGAGGAATCCCGTGCCGGAGCCTCGGGAGCCGCCGGTCATTGAGCCGCCGGCGTTGAGCACCTGACCGTCAAGCGTGACTATCTTGAATCTGTATGAATACTGCTTCGCCATCGCTATGCCGTTATCAATATTATCGACGACTGCGGTCCTGCCGAGCAGGGAGGCGATTATATCGGAATATTTGCCGTCACATTCAACGAGGGCGGAGGCGATATCCACATAGCCCTCGCATTTATCGAGCCCCTTCTCTGTAAAGGGCTTTGGCTTTACAGAAGTGAGAGGAAGGAAGGTGGCTCTGCCCGCTCTGTTGGCTTTGAGGAATTCAATGGCCTTTTTGGCGGCGTTTTCATCATCGGTGACAACATTCTGGATCGCCGCGCCGAGCGCCGTTTCGACCGCGACGGAATATTCGCCCTTGGTGGAGATTAGCTGAGAGAGAGTGCCTCTTATCCCGCGCAGGGTGCCTCTTTTTGCCTCTTTGATGACCTTCTGAACCGAGCCGGCGTAGCCGTCAAGATTCTTTTCGAGGTCATCGAGCATTTTGATCCTCGCGTTTTTCTGATAAATATCGAGATTGAGCGAATCTATCTCCTCGTGGAGCTTCGCCGCCTTGGTTTCTCTCGTTTCGATTATGAGGCGGTAGCCGTCAAGCGCATTCTCATTCTCGCTCTCCTCGTTTCTGAAAGCCGCGAGCTCGGCGCCGACCTTTGCCATTTCTTTTTCTATCTCGTCGGTAACGCCGCTTCTCGTTGAGAGCAGCTCATCTATGGAAGCGATCCTCGTTTCGAGCTCCGCTATGGCGGATTCGGCGGTGGATCTGCCTATTTTGAGATCGCTGAGCCTTACGGCGGCGGCGGTGAGTTCCTCGTTGATCCGGCGCACCTGCTCGCTGTTTTCGGAATTTTGCTCAAGCAGCGAATTGAGCTTTTCGAGCTCCGAGGAGAGGCTGTCTTTTTTGGCGGCGATCTGCGCCTGCTTCTCCTCTATCTGCTCCTTTGCGGATCTTATCTGCTCATCTATTTCGGCGGCGGTCTTTGCGCCGTCGCCCATATCGGCGTTGATCCTCTCGATCGTCGCGAGATTATGCTCGATATTATTCTTTTTGACCGCTATCTCGCCGTCTTTGGCGGTCGCCTGCTCCTGCGAGCGGGCAATATCCGCGGTGAGGTTTTCGATCCTTACGGTTATATCCTGCCTCTCGCCGACGCTCTGCTCAAGCTTTTCTTCGATTTCGGTAAGCTCGGTTTCAACGGATTCATAGTGGGCGTTCGCTATGGAGAGCTTGCTCTCCTGCTCCTGAAGCTCCTTGCCCGATCTCTCGATGGTATGCAGCCAGAGGCCGACCTCGAGAGTTTTCTTTTCATCGGATAAAGCGAGATATTTGACCGCTTTTTCGCTCTGGGTCTTTAACGGGCCTATCCTCGCTTCAAGATCGGCGAGACGGTCGCGCAGACGCACGAGATTCTCCTCCGCCTGGTCAAGACGGCGGTTTGCGTCCGCCCTTCTGTAGCGGTAATGGGAGATACCCGCAGCCTCCTCAAGCATATCTCTGCGCTGGGTGGATCTGGCGGAAACGAGATCCGCGATCCTGCCCTGCGAGACCATTGAATAGCCGTCTCTGCCCAGACCCGTATCCATAAACAGCTCGTGGACATCTCTCAGACGGCTCGATTCGCCGTTTATCTTATAATCGCTCTCGCCCGAGCGATAGTAGCGCCTTGAAACGGAGACCTCGTCCTTATCTATATTAAGGGTCCTGTCTTTATTATCGAGACGCAGAGTGACCTCGGCGAAGCCGAGCGCCTTGCGCCTGTCTGTTCCGCCGAATATGACATCCTCCATGCGGGAGCCTCTGAGCGCCTTTGTGGACTGCTCGCCGAGCACCCAGCGCACGGCGTCCGAAATATTGCTCTTGCCCGAGCCGTTCGGACCGACGACGCCCGTTATTCCCTTTCCGAGCTTGAATTCCGTCTTATCGGGGAAGGATTTGAAGCCCTGCATTTCTATTGATTTAAGTATCATTTTTTAACCTTACCTTGACCTCGTATTTTTTTACCGAAGCGTTTTCTTCAACCTCGCAGGTGAAGCCCTCCGCCGCCAAAGCGCGGAGATTCGCTCTTTTTTGACCGGTCATTTTTGAGCGGCAGCCCCTGCCGACCGTCAATATATATTCCCCTGCGGGGAGACGCCTGAACTCTCTGAGCGCCGCGTTCAGATAAATGCGCCCTTCACAAAGTTCTCTCAGCGCCGGATGATACGCTCCGCCTGCTGCTTCGCCGTCAACTCCTCCGCCGGAATGAAGCCCCACTCTGATGATTTTGATCCCCGCCTGCTCAAACATCGGTATCAGCCTCGCGCAGAGGCCGACCGTCTCTTCGATCCCCTTCGGCGTGAATTCGCCCGAGAGCATAAGCTCATGAAGCTTTGTGCCTTTAAGGACGACGGTTGGATAGATCCTCACGGTGGCAGGGTGCAGCGAAATGATCTTTTCGGCTGTTTCGATGCTGTCCTCATCCCCGGAGCCGTAAAGCCCCGTCATCATCTGCAAACCGAGCTCAAAGCCATATTCCGAAATCATACGGCAGGCTTCGCGGATCTGCTTTTCGGTGTGGCCCCTCTCATTGAGGGCGAGCACTCTGTCATCAAGCGACTGCGCGCCGAGCTCTATCGCCGTAACGCCGTATTTTTTGAGGATCGAGCATATCTCTGCGGTTATCCCGTCGGGGCGGGTGGAGATCCTTATGCCCTTGAAAAGGCCTGCCGAAACATACTTATAGGCCGCTTCGAGCAGAGAAATCATATATCCGCGCTCCGTCATCGTGAAGCTGCCGCCGAAAAACGCGATCTCACCGCCTGTCGCCGTTTCGCTGTCAAGAGAAGCGAGAGCGGTTTCAACGGCGCGATCCACATCCGCGGGGGTAAGCTCGCGGTCAAAGCCCGTAATGCTCCGCTGGTTGCAGAAGCTGCAGGTATGGGGGCAGCCGCGGTGGACGACAAAGAGCGCCACGTTGATATGCTTCATTTTACTATGCCCATAAGCTCGAGAGCTTCTTTTGCCGCCATCTGCTCGGCGATTTTTTTGCTCTTGCCCTCGCCCTTGCCGATGACGTTGCTGTTGAGATGGACCTCTATGACAAAATGCTTGTTGTGGGCGGGGCCCGTCTCTTCGATGAGCACATATTCCACACGCTCCTCGCGGTTTCTCTGGACCACCTCTTGCAGAGCGGTTTTGTAATCGCCCGTTTCATCGAGCTTATCGTGGCGGGCAACGAATCGAAGCGCGATCTTTTTAGCCGGCTCAAGCCCGCCGTCAAGATAGACCGCCGCCAACACCGCCTCAAAGGCGTCCGCCAGCATCGAGGGCTTGTTCCTGCCGTTCATACGCTCCTCGCCCTTGCCCAGATAGAGAGCGGAGCCTATATCGAGCTCCCGCGCAAAAAGGCTGAGCGCATTTTCGCATACTCTCGCCGCCCTGTGTTTGGTGAGCTCCCCTTCGGGCACATTGTATTTGCCGTAAAAATAATCGGCGGATATGAATCCGAGCACGGCGTCGCCGAGGAATTCAAGCCTCTCGTTGCAGACCGTATTTTTTTCATTTGCGTAAGAGGAATGGGTCAGAGCGGTCTTGAGCAGCGAAATATCCTTGAATTTATAGCCGAGATTATTTTGAAGGGCTTCAAGTTTCTTTTCCATTATATCACCTTCCGTGAATTTGACCTGCCTTATTCTTCCGCCCTGGTGACGGCTTCGGCAAGGTTGCCTAAATTCCAATCCTCGGCGGGCTCGATATTTATCTCGCAGCCGAGCGCCTCCCCAATGCATCCGAGGAGTTCCTGCATTTCGTATTCGTCGCTTGCGATTTCTTCAAGCATGGTGTCTTCGTTGACATCATCGCTGTCCAGACCGAATTCTTCATGTAACAGCGCAATAAGTTCTTCAACTTTCAAACAGATTACCTCCCTTTTTCGGCGGGAAACACCGGTTTAATCGGCGTTTTCCTTGTGTTTTACGATTTCATCTTACAATTTTACGGTTTACGATTTATAATTCTTCAATTTTATCCGCCGTTTATTCTCCGTTAAAATTCCGGCCGGAGGCGCGGATCATATCTTCCAGAGAGGCGAGCCCTCTCGCCGCGAGGCGGGAATACCTCTCTTTTTTATCTCTGATCTTGGTTTCAAGCGGCGGCAGCAGCCCGAAAGCCGCGCCCATCGGCTGAAAATTCTTTATGCTTTCATCCGCCGCATATCGCGCGAGGGCTCCGCAAATCGTATCTGAGGGCGGTATGAACGCCTCTTTGCCCTCAAGCCTGTTTGCGGCGTTGATCCCGGCGAGAATGCCGGACATCGCGCTCTCCATATATCCCTCAACGCCCGTTATCTGCCCGGCAAAAAACAGTTCCGGGCGGCTCCTGAATGAAAAATCGGGATCGAGCAGGCGAGGGGAGTCGATAAAGGTGTTGCGGTGCATAACTCCGTATCTCACGAATTCCGCATTTTGCAGAGCGGGGATCATTGAAAAAACTCTCTTTTGCTCGCCGAATTTGAGATTGGTCTGAAAGCCGACGAGATTATACATCGTGCCCTCTCTGTTTTCTTTGCGAAGCTGGAGATTTGCCCAGGGGCGGTGACCCGTTGCGGGGTCCGTCAGCCCGGCGGGCTTCATGGGGCCGAATCTTATGGTATCCCTGCCCCTCGACGCCATTACCTCAACGGGCATACAGCCCTCATAGACATCGCGCCGCTTATCGAATGAATGGGTATCGGCGCTCTCGGCGGTTATGAGCGCGTCATAAAATCTGTCATATTCCTCTTTATTCATCGGGCAGTTGATATAATCATCCGCGTCGCCCCTGCCGTAGCGGGACTGCATGAATGCCCTGCCGAGGTCGATGCTCTCCGCGGTCACTATCGGGGCGGCGGCGTCATAGAAGCTGAGGCTTCCGCCGCAGAGCTCCGCGATTTTTTCGCTGAGCTTTTCGCTCGCGAGAGGGCCCGCCGCGATTATGACGGGGCCTTCGGGTATCTCCGTGACCTCCCCGCGGATAAGAGTGATGAGCGGGTTGCCGTTTATTTTTTCGGTGACGAGCGCCGAGAATTTATCTCTGTCAACCGCGAGCGCTCCCCCTGCGGGTACGGAAGTTTTTTCCGCGCATTCTATGCAGAGCGAGCCGAGCATTTTCATCTCTGCCTTCATCATCCCCGCGGCGCTCTCAACGCGCATCGCCTTGAATGAATTTGAGCAGACGAGTTCGCACAGATCGGCGTTTGAATGGGCGGGCGAGAATCTGACGGGCTTCATTTCATAAAGCTCCGTTTCAATGCCCCTCGAAGCGAGCTGCCACGCCGCCTCGCATCCGGCGAAGCCCGCGCCGATTATTTTAACCTTTCTTTTTTCCATAAGCTCTTCTTACGGTGTGTTTGTGATTTTCACAGTCTTCGTTGCTGCAATAGGGCTTGCCGTTTTTGGGGGCGAGCATTGCCTTGCCGCATTTTTCGCAGGTTTCGCCGTTCGGTGCGTCCCAGCAGGCGAAGCGGCATTCGGGATAATTGGCGCAGCCGTAGAATATATGGCCCTTGCCCGAGCGCTTCTCGATCAGATCGCCGCCGCAGACGGGGCAGAGACCCTTGCCCACGACAAAGGGCTTGATGTTTTTACATTCGGGGTAGCCGGAGCAGCCGAGGAATCTGCCGAATCTGCCGGTGCGCACCGTCATGGGCTTGCCGCATATCTCACAGACCTCGTCCGTCTCTTCATCGGAAAGATGAATCTTTTGGCCGCGCATATCCGCCCTCGCTTTATCGACGGAATCCTTGAGCTCAGGATAGAATTCATCGAGCATCGCGATATAATCCGTCTTTCCGCTTCCGACCTCGTCAAGGTCGCTCTCCATACGGGCGGTGAATTTTGTATTGACTATCTTGGGGAATCTCTCTTTGAGCAGGTTCGTTATCGCGACGCCGAGCTCCGTCGGCACAAGCTGCTTCTGGCGGCGAACGACATATTCCTTGCCCGTTATGGTCGAAATTATCGAGGCGTAGGTGGAGGGTCTGCCGACCCCGTTTTCTTCAAGCTCCTTGATGAGCGAGGCCTCGGTAAATCTCGCGGGCGGCTGAGTGAAATGCTGATCGGGTGAGATCTCTTTGAGCTTCAGTTTTTCGCCCTGAGATATTTCGGGCAGGGCGTTCTTCGTGAGCACATCCTCGGGCAGCTCATATACCTTTGTAAAGCCCTCGAATTTGACCGTTGAGCCGGTGGCGTTCAATATGCAGAATCTGCCCTCGTCGCCGCTCTTTGAGGATCTGATCTCGACTTTGACTGTATTCATCACGCAGGGCGCCATAAGGCAGGCGATGAATCTGCGCCATATAAGTGTGTAAAGCTTTAACTGATCGGGGGTGAGATCCTTCGCGACCGAATCGGGGGTGATGGACGGGGTGGAAGGTCTTATAGCCTCGTGGCCGTCCTGCGCGTTGGCGCGGGATTTATAATAATTCGGCTTTGCGGGGATGTATTCGCTGCCGTAATTTGCGCGTATGAATTCTGTGCCTTCGGCTCTCGCCTCCTCAGAGATACGCAGGGAGTCCGTTCTCATATAGGTGATAAGACCGATACTGCCGTGACCCGAAACATCGACGCCCTCATAAAGCTCCTGAGCGGTGCGCATCGTGCGCGAGGCCTGGAAGCCGAGCTTTTTGGACGCCTCCTGCTGGAGGGTGGAGGTAGTGAACGGGGGAGCGGATTTTTGATTTTTAACTCCCTTTTTGACGGATTCCACCGTGAAATCCGAGCCGGTGAGGCGATCGACATAATCCTGCGCCTCGGAGCCGGTCTTTATTTTGACCTTGCCGTTTTCATCGTAATCGAGGCTTGCCTTGAATATCTTTTTGCCCTCGGTCATGAATTTCGCTTCAACCGACCAGTATTCCTCGGGCACGAATTTATTTATTTCCTCTTCTCTGTCAACGATCAGGCGCAGAGCGACGCTCTGAACTCTGCCGGCGGAGAGGCGGGGCTTTATCTTTTGAGAAACGAAGGGGCTGAGTGTATAGCCCACGAGGCGGTCGAGGATCCTGCGCGCCTGCTGGGCGTTTACGAGATCCATATCCACCTTACGGGGATTTGCCATTCCCGTCTTGACTCCGCTTTTTGTAATCTCATTGAATGTAACTCTGTTGGGCTGACCGAGATCGAGGCCGAGCACGCTCGCGAGATGCCATGATATGCCCTCGCCCTCACGGTCCGGGTCCGTCGCGAGATAAACTTCGTCCGCCTTGCGCGCCTTTTCGGTGAGCTGCTTAACAAGATTTTCCTTTTCGGGAATTATCTCATATTTCGGCTCATAATTGTTTTTGACATCGACGCTGAGGGTCCTGTCGGGAAGATCTCTCACATGGCCTTTTGAGGCGACCACCTCATAGCCGCTGCCGAGATATTTTTTGATTGTTTTCGCCTTCGCGGGCGACTCTACGATTACTAATTTTGACATATTGAATCTCCTATGAAAGGATATAGTTTTTACCTTCTGTCTGCTCTGCGAATCCGCCGAGCTCAAGCTTTGTGAGCGCCGCGCTCACCTTTGAGGGAGAGAGCCCCGCGGCAGCGCACAGCTCATCGGGATGCACCGGCTCGATGCCGAGCAGAGAATATATCTTTGCGGCGTCCTCCCCGAAATCGGGAGGCAGGGGTCGCTTTGAATTTATCTTTTTATCTCCCCTGCGCCTGCGCGCCTCGGGAAGCTTCCCCGAATTGCCGCTCAGATCGAGGGCTCCGGGATAAATGCCGTCAAACACACGCAGAATATCATCCGCGCAGGTGACCGCCGCGGCGCCGTCTCTGATAAGAGTATTCGCGCCTTTATATGACGATGTGAGGATGCTGCCCGGCACCGCAAAGACCTCTTTGCCCTGATTGAGAGCGCAGTTTGCGGTGATGAGTGAGCCGCTTTTTTCGCCCGCTTCCACCACGAGGACTCCCTTGCTCATGCCCGAAATAATCCTGTTTCTTATCGGGAATGTGCGCATGCTCGCTTCGCTCAGCGGCGGGAATTCGGAAACGACTGCTCCGCTTGAGGCGATTTCCCTTCTCATCGGCTCATTTTGCATAAGATATTTTGTGCCGAGACCGCACCCGAGCACGCAGACCGTCTTTCCGCCCGCGGCGAGCGCCCCTTCGTGGGCTGCGGAGTCAATCCCGAGCGCGCCTCCGCTGACTATTACCGCTCCGCATTTTGCCATATCAGAGCTGAGTTGCTTCGCTATGGCGGTGCTGTCGTAAGTCGGCTGCCTTGTGCCGACGACGCCTATGCCGATCTTCCCTTTAAGGCAGGCGATGTCGCCGTCAACATAGAGCACGAGCGGCATATCGGTGAGGCCGAGCAGGTCGGCGGGGTAATCCGGGTTTTCGGGGGTGACTGCCCGCCACCCGTTTTTTTCGCAGATCTCGAGGATCCTTTCGGCGCCGCTCAGTTTTTCCGCTTCGAGGCGGTCAAGACGCGCCTTTGTGAATACTCCGGAGACAGTCCTCTCCGTCCTCCCGGCGAGATAAAGCTGCTCAGGGTCGGGATAGGCTCCGAGGATCTCATCCGTCCTCGCGCCGGCTCCGAGAGCGCTTGAAAGCCAGATCCAGTATTTATCGTTTTTCATCTTTTCAGCTCCCAGGCGATTATCGCGGCGGCGGCGGATGCGTTGAGCGATTCCGCTTTGCCCTTCATCGGGATCGTGACCCTGCGGTCGCAGGCGGTTATCAGCTCATGAGTCAGCCCGTTTCCTTCGTTGCCTATGCAGCAGATGATCCCGCCGCGCGGAAATTCACGCGAGATCTCGCGGATATCCCCGGCGTCTGCCGCGGGAACGCAGGCGAGAGAGGTGAAGCCCTCCGCCTCACGGATATATGAAATCAAACTGTCGGTCGTCATTATGGGGATTCTCAGAGAGGAGCCCATCGCGGCGCGCAGAGCCTTCGGATTATGGATATCGCATCCGCCCGAGATGATCAGGCCGTCGATACCGACTGCCTCCGCACTCCTGCATATCGCCCCGATATTTGAGGGATCCTGTATATTTTCGAGAGCGAGATAGACCCCGCCCGGCTTTAACGAGAAAGAGGAAACGCCCGCCCTGCACACGCAGAATACGCCCTGCGTTGAATCGGTTGATGACAGCCTGCGCGCCGCCTGCGGACTAATTTCATAACATTCGCGGCAGACCGCCTCGATTTTTGAAATATAGGAGGAATATGAGCCGAGGGCTTCGCCCGTGAAAAACGCCCTGACTACCGCGACCCCGTTTTCGGCGGCGTCGGCGCAGATTCGCGCGCCCTCAAGCAGAAACTCGCCGTTTTCTCTCCGCTTCGACGCGGAAGACGCAAGCGCGGCGGCATATTTGATTTTTTCGTTGCTTGCAGCGCTTATCCTCTCCAAAACGGCGCTCACCTCCATTTTAATTTAATTTATATTATATGTATTTTCCGCAAATGTCAACACAAATTTTATTTTTATATTCACCCGTTACCGAGCGGGGGAGGGAAATGTGATTCATCCCGGGGATGAGCGGTTGGTTGGAGGGTGTATGTGTTTGCGCCCTTTGCTGATTATGTAAGGGTATTGTGATTCGTCCTGTATATTCGTTTAAACCTTTTAGCGATTGGAAACCAAGCAATATGATTCAGCCCGACCGTGAGATTTCCATTTTTGTGTAATTTTGACTATTTACAAGTATTTGACATCGTAGGGGCGACAATCTGTCGCCCGCCGACAGGATATGCGGAGCATTGGCCCTCTCCGAGATCGGAGAGGGTGGCGAGGCGTAGCCGAGACGGGTGTGGCGATATAATCGGAGCGAAGCGACCCGAAATTACTGATTATGTATGCTCCGCATATCATTGAAAAACACACTCCAAACATATTGATCGCTTACGGGATGGGGTATATCACCCTTACCCGCTCGGTATCGGGTGACAATAAAAAGCGGGCGGATAATATCCGCCCCTACGGCAATCAAAGGCGAAAAGCCTTATGCTTCAAGGGAAACTTTTATTGATTATTGTGATAAGTAATACCTGAAATCTGTTATGTATTGTCTTAATATCCAATCGCCACACTCGCCCCTTCGGGGCACCTGCCCCCTCAGAAACATAGTCGCACTGCTTGCTTGAAGCGCTGCGCATTGCTCCTTGTTTCTTCACCTCACTCGTGCCCTCTTGCGGTGCCCGGAGACTCGCCGCTTCGCGGCTCGCTTTCCGACCGCTGCGCCAACAAATGCTCGCTTCATCCGCCACCGGCGGCGCTTCGGCGGTTCGCCCCTGTCTCGGAGAGGGCTATGAGATGAGATTCATCCACGGGATGAGTTGCATTTGCCTTTCGCAATCAGTATCGGGTGACAATAAAAAAGCGGGCGGATGATATCCGCCCCTACGATGTGAAATACTTGTAAATAATCAAGATTGCACGGTAAAAACACAAATCTCGCTACCGGGAGGAATCACATTACCCCCATTTAATCAATAAAGGGTGTTAACGAATAAACGGGATGCGGTACATTCTCCTCCTGCAATCGGTAGAGGGTGCCTGTAAAAACGCAATGTATTCGTGTTGCGATTTTTTTGATTTTCGGTGTTGGTTGAGGGCATACAGCCGAAAGGAGTGATTCGATGGAAAATGAAAAGCGCCCCGTCCTGCGGAATGAAATCGAGGAGGGGCTGAGGAGGATAGCCTTCGGGAGCTGTGCGGACGCGATAAAGCTGCTGCTTCATTCGGAATCCCTGAGCCCGTGCAGGCTCAAGAGGCTCGACACCTTCTCCGTTGCCTCGCTCAAAAGGACGGGGCAGGGCATATCCGAGATAAAATTCTACGACCGTCTCAAAGCGCTTCAGCTTCTTGCGGGAATGAGCGCGGAGCAGGGCGATTCGGGCAGTGGATTCCTGTAAGCTCTCACGAGGAGCGCCGCCTGCACGGCGGATGACGGGGATGACTGCGATGAATACGGCGGGTAATTCATTCAGATCCTTTTCAAAAAAGCAGATGAAGGTCCTCAACTGGTGGACGCCCTCTTCACCGGACAGGGACAGGGACGGGATCATCTGCGACGGCGCGGTGAGGAGCGGAAAGACGCTCTGCATGACGGTTTCGTTCATAAGCTGGGCAATGTGCGGGTTCAGCGGCGCGCAGTTTGCGATCTGCGGCAAGACGATCTCTTCCGTTCGCAGGAATATCACCACACCCGTTTTTCCTGTTTTGCGCTCGCTCGGATTCTCGATAAAAGAGAGCGTGAGCCGGAATGAATTTGAGGTGACGGCATTCGGGCACCGCAATAAATTCTCTGTTTTCGGCGGCAGGGATGAAAGCTCCGCATCGCTGATACAGGGAATGACCCTGGGCGGGGTGATGCTCGATGAGGTCGCGCTCATGCCCCGCTCCTTTACGGATCAGGCTCTCGCGAGATGCTCGGCCGAGGGCGCGAAATTCTGGTTTAACTGCAACCCGGAGCACCCGATGCACTGGTTTCGCGAGGAGTGGATAAACAGGGCGGAGGAAAAGAATATGCTCTATATCCACTTTGTGATGAGCGACAATCCCTCGCTCTCGCCCGCCGTTCTCGCAAGATATGAGAGGCTTTACACGGGAGTTTTCAGAGAGCGCTACATCCTCGGCAAATGGGTGGCGGCGAGGGGCTGCGTTTACCCGATGTTTTCGCGTGAAAACAATGTTTCTCAGCCTCCCGGCGAATGCTCGCGCTTTATGATTTCCTGCGATTACGGAACGGTGAATCCCTCATCCTTCGGGCTCTGGGGATACTGCTCCGGCGTGTGGTACAGGCTCGGCGAATACTATTACGACAGCCGCATTACCGGAGTGAGGCGCACGGACGGCGAGCATTATGAGGCGCTTTGCGGGCTTGCGCGCGGCAGGAATATCGAATGCGTTATCGTTGACCCCTCGGCGGCGAGTTTCATAGAGTATATAAGGCGCGAGGGTAAATTCACGGTGATACCCGCGGATAACGATGTGATAGGAGGCATAAGGCGTGTGCAGGACGCGCTCAGAAGCGGGAAGATCGCGATATGCCCCTCATGCAGGGATACGATAAGGGAATTCGGGCTCTACCGCTGGAATGAAAAAAGCTCGGATGACTCCGTTATCAAAGAAAACGATCACGCGATGGATGATATCCGCTATTTTGTTTCGGCTGTATTTTCCTCTAAGGCGGAGAGCGGATTTTTCGCGATGAGCGTTGACAGAAAGTGAAGTGATTTCAGATCGGAATTTTTAAGAAAAAGAAGGAGCGGGAGCGCACGGGAGCCGTCACTCTCGCGATCCCCTCTCAGAGCGGATTTGAACCGCCGCGCGAATACGGATTCACGGCGCTGAACACCCCCGAAAAAAGGCTGTATTACGCGCTTCGCGAGGCGATCCCGGTGATCGACGCCGCGATTTACAAAACGGTCCGCCTCACGGGCGGTTTCAGCGTTGAATGCGACGACGGCGCCGCCCGCGAATATCTTGACGGGCTGATCCGCAATATTCCCGTCGGGGGCAACAGATACGGGCTCCACGCCTTTATCGAGACTTATCTCGAGCAGCTTCTGACCTGCGGCACGGCGCTCGGAGAGATAGTGACCGGCGCAGACGGACTGCCCTGCGCCCTGTTTAATTCACCGCTTGACAATATCGAATTCAAGCGCTCGCAAAACGGCTTCGATATCGACATTTACACAGACGGAGCCGGCGGGATGAAAAAGGTAGGCAGGCGCGATCTCTGCCTTGTGAGCGTTCTCAACCCCGACCCGGGAGCTCTCACGGGAAATTCGATCCTCAAGGGTCTGCCCTTCGTGAGCGGGATCCTTCTCAAAATCTATGAGAGCGTCGGCGTCAACTGGGAGCGCGCGGGCAATCTGAGATTTGCCGTGACCTACAATCCGAAAAATGATTCTCTCGACAGGGCTTACGCCAGGGAAAGAGCCGCTCAGATAGCCGAGAGCTGGGCGCAGGCGATGAAGCCGGGCGCGGGAGTGAAGGATTTTGTGGCGGTCGGCGATGTTCAGATAAAAGTTATCGGAGCGGAGAGCGGTATTCCGGATTGCGAGGTGCCCGCAAGGCAGATGCTCGAGCAGATAATCGCCAAGACGGGTCTGCCGCCGTTTTTGCTGGGCATAAGCTGGAGCACCACGGAGAGGATGTCTTCACAGCAGGCAGACGCTCTCACAAGCGAGCTTGAAGCCTACCGGCGCATACTCACGCCCGTGATAGATAAGATCTGCTCCGCGTTTCTCGCCTCACGCGGATTCACCTGTCCGGTAAACGTCGTATGGGACGATATAACCCTTCAGGATGAGGTCGAGCAGAGCAGGGCGGCTCTCTACAGGGCGCAGGCAAACAAAATTGAAAAGGAGACAGAATGAAAATTACGAAGCAGGATCTTGAAAAGATCGGCAGATTCACAAAAAAAGAGATGTCGCCGGATGAGCTCTATGTTTTTTCGCTCATCCTCTGCGACAACGATATTGACAGAGACGGCGAGAAATTCACGGCGGATTCTCTCGAAAAGCTCGCCTCTCTCATCATCGGCAAGACGGGTATCTTTGACCACAATATGAGCAGCAAGGATCAGATAGCGAGGATATTTGACGCGAAGGTGACCCGCGCCGAAAACCGCCTCACGGCTGACGGAGAGACCTATGTATTCCTCAGCGCGAAGGCTTATATGCTCAAAAACGAAAAAAACAGGGATCTCATCTCGGAGATAGAGGCGGGGATAAAAAAGGAGACGAGCGTGGGATGCAGCGTAAAGAGCATAAAATGCTCCGTCTGTGGCAGGGATATCAGAAGCGGAGCCTGCGCCCACAAAAAGGGCGAGATATATGACGGCAAAAAATGCTGCCACTTGCTCTGCGACCCCGAGGATGCTTACGAATGGTCGTTTGTCGCGGTCCCCGCGCAGAGAAATGCGGGCATAGTCAAGGCGTTCACCCCCGCCGCGGCGGCGGATCGCGAGCTTGAGGAATACAGAGCGGAGCTCAAATCGGGCGTGATTTCAAACGCCGCTTCGCTCATACCGCAGACGGGGAGAGAGCTTATCAATAAGATCTGCGACAGCCTGCATCTGGCGGAGCTGAGGGAGCTGAGAAATTCTCTCAAAAAGGACGCCGAGCGCAATTCTCCCCTTTGCATACAGCTCGCTTCGCCCGAAAAAGCGGAGAAGGAAACCAACAGCGAATATATAATATAATGAAATAAGGAAGGAAAAGAAATGGACATCAGTTTTAACGGATATGACGCAAACGCCGTCACTTTCATCAGAAACGGCGATATTAAGGTCGGCGACCCGGTCACCATAAGAGAGCCCTTTAAGGCGGAGAAAGCGATGCCCGCCGATCAGGTTATCGGCATTGCCGCCGCGGTAAACGGCAATTATGTCACCGTGCAGACAAGGGGAGCCGCCGAATTCGTCTGCGAGAGCGGCACCGAGGTCGGCTTCGCGAAGCTGACCGTATCGGACGCAGGCAAGATCTCGCCCTACGGCGAGGAGGGTCCCGACAGACTTATCGTCGGAGTGACCGAAACCGCCGACGGCACCGTCGCCGCAATAATTCTTTAAGGAGGCAAACAATGACTGAATTTGAAAATGTAAAGCTTGATAAGAGCCTTTATTCTTCGGGCAGCTTCACCCGCGCCCTCTCTGCGCTCGACCCGGATGAGAACTACCGCGGCTCGTCGTTTGATGGGCTTGACGCCTACCAGCGCCAGCTCAAAAGATTCGGCATCAAGGTCAGCGGAGCGGACAGCGACATAGTGGAAAAATTCTTTTCCACCGCGCAGAGCTCGGTGCTCTTCCCCGAATTTGTTTCAAGAGCGGTCCGCCGCGGAATGGAGCAGGCGGATATTCTTCCCGACATCACGGCAGCCGTAACCAATATCGCCGGCGCGGATTACCGCTCTCTTTACTGCGCGAATGAGGATGACGACAAGGAGCTCAAGGCGGTCGGCGAGGGAGCCTTCATCCCCGAAACGCAGATACGCACCAAAGAAAATCTCGTCTCTCTGAACAAAAGGGGCAGATCTCTCGTGGCTTCTTACGAGGCGGTCAGATACCAGCGCCTCGACCTGTTTGCGATAACTCTCAGGCAGATCGGCGCATATATTTCGCGCACCCTGCTCAAAGACGCGATCTCCGTGCTCAAGGACGGCGACGGAAACGGCAACGCGGCGCCCGTTATCAACACCGCGTCCGCAGGCACTCTCGCATATTCCGATCTCGTGGATTTCTGGAATTCGTTTGATCCTTATGAGCTCAACACGATGATAGCCTCCCCGGATATGATGGCAAAGATCCTCAATATGAGCGAATTCAGAGACGCCGCCGCGGGGCTCGCCTTCCATTCCACGGGCGAGGTCGTCACTCCCTTCGGCGCGAAGCTCATCAAAAGCGCCGCCGTGCCGCAGGGCAAGATAATCGGGATCGACAAAAACGCCGCCCTCGAAATGGTGAAGGCGGGCAGCATAATGACCGAATACGACAAGCTCATTGACCGTCAGCTCGAAAGAGCCGTAATCAGCTGCACTGCGGGCTTTGCCAAGATAGACGACGGCGCAGTGAAAATCCTCTCGATATGATCGACAGGCAGGCTGTGATTGCCCTTGCTCACGAGTTATATAACACCCGCGAGGACGGAGTGCGCGCGATATGCGACGCCGTGTGTTACACCCTTGAGCCTCAGCTCGCGAGGGCGGAAAACTGCACCGATCCGCGGGTGCTCATTCTCGCCGCGTCAATGCTCTTTGAGCGGATATGCGCGCGTGAGTCCGGCTCGTCGGAGGGGATAACTCTCCTTAAGGCGGGCGATGTGACCGTTCGCTCCTCGGCTGAAAATGCGGCTCGGTTCGCATCTGCTCAGGCCGAATCCGCGCGCTCGGCGGCGGCTCCCCTGCTGAAAGACAGCGGCTTTGATTTCAGGCAGGTGGATATCGGTTGAATTATTTCTTTGAAAAATACGGGAGAGAATGCCGCTTCTTAACGGGCGAAAATGACGAGTACCCCGCCGTCATGCGCGCCTTTCTCTCTCCCCTTCGCTATAAAAACAAGATGTATCTCTACGGGGTGAATACCGAGATAGGCTACAACCCCGAAGGCACTTATCTCTATATAGGCCCGCCCTCGCCCGACATCACTCAGGCGGAAAACGCCTCGATAGCCTGCGGAG
Organism: uncultured Clostridia bacterium; assembly: GCA_947166625.1. Lineage (GTDB taxonomy): Bacteria > Bacillota > Clostridia > Oscillospirales > Acutalibacteraceae > CAG-177. The sequence continues at coordinate 7,593 of CAMVEX010000016.1, read as the reverse complement.
CGGATATCTACAGGATCGACAGGGCGGAGCGGGTGTATAGAGGCGAAGAGATCTATTATATCTGGGCGGTCCTCAGACGGACCGTGGAAACGGAGGAAAACGATGAATGAGATAAGCGCTATGCCGTCGGCGATAGCCGAATGGCTCTCGGGCAGGGAGGAGCTTTCAAGGATCAGGTTCCTCACGGAATTCCCGCCGGTAAAGAAGGCGGTGCCGCTCAAAAAGGTGACGGTCGCCGTCGGCATAAGCTCGATAATCATAAACGATACCTTTGAGCAGTCGGAGGATACTTCGATCCTCGAAACCGAAGAATATTGCAGGAGCGCTCTGATTACCCTGCGTTTTTCGATCCATGCGCCGTTTTCGCAGGGCGGAAAGGCGTGCCACGAGGCGTTTGCGGATATAATCGACTGCCTCACCTTTGATTCGGGGCTGGATATCACGGAATCCGGCTGCGGGCTCATCACCTCCGACAGAGATACTCAGGCTCTCGTACTGACCGCGACGGCTAAGGTGAATACCTCGCTCTGCCCGGCGCAGTCCACCGATCTGATATTCCCCTCATTCCTCGACAAGACCCTTCTCTGCGGCAGCCACATAAGGAATGACGAAATCCACCTCTCGTCCGCCGAGAAAGCCTATTTAAGGCAGCCTTTTACCGGCGGCACATATACGGGCACGGGCGCCGCGTCAAGGAGCATAAGCCTCGGATTCAGACCCGCGGCGATAATCTTATTCGCGCCCGGAATGCCGTTTGAGCAGGGCGGCAGGTTTTATTCGGGCTTCGGCTTCGGCGGCGGGGCAACAGAGGGGCTTGAGATAACGCAGAGCGGCTTCAGGGTAACGGATTCATCCTCCGGCGCGGGAGCGGGCGCGTGTTTTAACGAAGCGGGGATCACATATACTTATATGGCTTTCAGGGCGACGGTCGGCTGATATTACAAAAAAGTGAATACTTGTTCCCATATTGACCAAAATATTTTTGATCTTGTTGTCATTTTAACCAAAAGCAAAAATATCTTATTCCTTCAATTTGGAACAGAAAACGAAAATTTTTCAAATTGTTGACGAATAAAAAAATGATGATATAATAATTAGCGTATTCAGGAATATCAACACTTTCATCTGTCAGGAGATATATTATGACCGTTAAAGAAGTTACAGTTCAGAATCAGGTTGGTCTTCACGCCCGTCCGGCAACCTACTTTATTCAGAAAGCCAATGAATTCAAGTCTTCCATCTGGGTAGAGAAGGATGAGCGCAAGGTCAACGCAAAGAGCCTTCTGGGAGTTCTCTCTCTGGGCATCATGGGCGATACCAGTATCCGTATTATCGCATCCGGCTCCGATGAAGAGCAGGCTGTCGATGAGCTTGTAAAGCTTGTTGAAACGGGCTTCGCCGAGTAATAAACGGCTTCGGCTCCGAAGGTCATCGCGCCGCCGGCCGGCGCATCAATCAGAATTTAAGGTCCGCAGGGATTTTCCCTGCGGATTTTTTTGTTTATTTTGCACTCTGTAACGGGAGAATATAAATATCGCCACACCCGTCTTGCTCGCAATGTTAGCAATCCACCTGCCCCCTCAGAAACATAGTCGCCCTGCTTGCTTGAAGCGCTGCGCATTGCTCCTTGTTTCTTCACCTCACCGCCTCGCTGCATCCGCCACTGGCGGCGCTTCGGCGGTTCGCCCCCGGTCTCGGAGAGGGCTAATGCTCCGCATATCCTGTCGGCGGGCGGATAATATCCGCCCCTACGGTATCAGATACTTGAAAATAGTCAAAAATACACAGTAAAAATTTGAATTTCACCCACGGGATGTGGTATAGTTGCCTTACGTAATCGGTAACAGGTGCAAACAAATACACACTTCAATCAATCTCTCATTCACGGGATGAATTACAATTATCTCACTTGATTTGTAGAAGGTGTAATCGAATAAACGGGATGAATCACATTTATCTTATTTAATAGCTAAAAGGTGCATATAAAAGCGGAGCGCAGCGACCCGAAATTGCTAATTACTCATTGCTAATTGCTAATTGAATTTCCGGGTTGCGACACATTTCCCTCTTGCACTCTGTAACGGGAGTATATAAAAATTTGCGATTGGACTTGAAAAATTTTGTATATATGTTACAATAATTTAGATATATAAAAATGAGGAAGTCGGAGGGATGATATGGCAAAAGAATTCATGGGCAATGATTTTTTGCTCGATAACGAGCCTGCCGTCAGGATGTTTGAGAAGGCGGGGAAGATGCCGATATTTGACTGGCACTGCCACCTTTCGCCGAAGGAGATCTTCGAAAACGCGGAGCCTGCCGATATTGCCGGGCTCTGGCTCGGCGGCGATCACTATAAATGGCGCGCGATGCGTTCCTGCGGAGTGAATGAAAAATATGTCACGGGCGACGCCTCCGGTTATGAGAAATTCAAGGCTTTTGCCGCCTGTATGCCCTCGCTTATCGGCAACCCGATGTATCACTGGTGCCACCTTGAGCTGAGAAGATATTTTGATATTTACGATATCCTCAGCGAAAAGACGGCGGACGGTATATGGAAAAAGGCGAATGAAAAGATAAGGTCGGGCGGTTTCACTCCGAGGGAGCTGATAGCGAAATCAAATGTCACCCATCTCTGCACTACAGATGACCCGGCGGATTCGCTCGAATATCATCAGCTTCTGGCAAAAGAAAATCTGCCCTTCAAGGTGATGCCCGCGTTCAGACCCGATAAGGCTCTCGGCATAGATCTGCCGTCATTTCCCCAATGGCTTGCGGATATGGAAAAGCGCTCGGGCATAGAGATAGATTCATTTGAAACCCTCTGCTCGGTCCTCAGAGAGCGCATCGAATTTTTTGCCTCTCTCGGATGCAGGGCGAGCGACCACGGATTCTCATATATCCCTTACGAAACGGCTGAGCCGGACGAGCTGAATTCGATATTCAAAGCCGTTAAAGCGGGAGGGGAGCCGACGACCGTTCAGGCGGATAAATACAAGACCGCTCTGCTGAGGATGCTCGCCGCCGAATACGCGAAGCGCGGCTGGGTGATGGAGCTTCATATCGGTCCGATGAGAAATAACAACAGGCGTATGTTTGAGGCGATAGGCCCCGATACGGGATATGATTCGATAGACGATCAGCTTGTGGCGAGAAAACTCTCGCGCTTCCTCGATTCGCTCGATTATGAGGGCTCGCTGCCGCGCACGGTCATATTCACCCTCAATCCGCGCGACAATTATGTTTTCGGCTCGATGCTCGGCAACTTCCAGTCCGACGAGGCGCAGAGCAAGATCCAGTTCGGCTCCGCCTGGTGGTTTAATGATAATATCGACGGTATGCGCGAGCAGATGAAGGCTCTGGGCAATCTCGGCGCATTGGGCAAATTCATAGGAATGGTGACGGATTCGCGCTCGTTCCTCTCTTACCCGAGGCACGAATATTTCCGCAGGATCGTATGCAACCTGCTCGGCGAATTCGTTGAAAACGGGCAGTTTCCGGATGATGAGGAGCTGCTTGCCGATACGGCGTGCGATATAGCGTATAACAACGCCGTGAAATATTTTTCGATAAGCTGATAAAATAAGGAATGATAACTTAAAAATAAGGGAAGGTTGGTTAAATTTATGGCACAGTATATCATGGCGCTCGATCAGGGCACAACAAGCTCACGCGCGATCATCTTTGACAAAAAGGGCAATATCATTTCAAAGGCGCAGAATGAATTTGAGCAGATCTATCCGCAGGCGGGCTGGGTCGAGCATGACCCCCTCGCGATCCTTTACAGCCAGTTTCAGGCTGTTTCGGGCTGTATTTCATCGGGCGCCGTCAAGCCCAGCGAGATAGCGGGTATCGGCATCACAAATCAGCGCGAAACCACCATTCTCTGGGACAGACAGACAGGCAAGCCCGTATATAACGCGATCGTATGGCAGTGCCGCAGGACGGCGGACTACTGCGAGCAGCTCAAAGCGGAGGGCTTCGGAGATTATATCAAAGAAAAGACCGGACTTCTCATTGACGCCTATTTCTCGGGCACAAAAATCAAATGGATCCTCGACAATGTGCCGGAGGCAAGGCACCTCGCGGATAAGGGCAGGCTCCTTTTCGGCACCGTTGAAACCTGGCTTATCTGGAATCTCACGGGCGGCAGCGTCCATGTGACGGATTATTCAAACGCGTCGAGAACGATGCTGTTTGATGTGGATAATCTCTGCTGGGATAAGACCCTCTGCGACAAACTCGGAATACCGATGTCGATCCTTCCCGAGCCCGTGCCCTCAAGCAAGATCTACGGCAGAGTGGCAAAGGGGATCCTCGGGCTTGAGGCCCTTGAAGGGATACCCATCTGCGGCGCTATCGGCGATCAGCCCGCCGCTCTTTTCGGCCAGGCGTGCTTTGAGCCCGGCCAGGCAAAGAATACTTACGGCACAGGCTGTTTCCTTCTTATGAATACGGGCTCTCAGAGAGTCAGATCCGAAAACAACCTGCTCACGGGCGTTGCCTGGGGCATCGGCGACAAGGTGGAATACGCCATCGAGGGCTCCGCGTTCAACGCAGGCTCGGTCATCAAATGGCTGCGTGACGAGCTTCATATGATAGATTCCGCGCGCCGCTGCGATGAGCTTGCGGAGAGCGTTCCCGACGCGAACGGCATATATTTCGTGCCCGCGTTCACGGGTCTCGGTGCGCCCTATTGGGATATGTATGCCCGCGGCTGCATAGTCGGCTTGACCAGAGGCGTCAACAGAGCGCATATCGCGAGAAGCGTGCTTGAAGCCATTACATATCAGATGACCGATCTGCTTGAGGCGATGAAGGCGGATTCGGGCATAGATTTCAAAGAGCTCCGCGTTGACGGCGGCGCCAGCGTATCGAATATCATGCTCCAGATACAGGCGGATATGATCCGCTGCAACGTCAACAGACCCAAGACGGTCGAAACGACGGCTCTGGGCGCGGCATACCTTGCGGGCCTTGCCGTAGGCGTATGGAAGGATAAGGCGGAGATCGAGAAAAACCGCCAGGTAGAAAAAATCTTTGAGCCCAAGATGCCCGAGGAGCAGAGAAATGCCCTCTATGAAGGCTGGAAGAGAGCGGTCGAGCGCTCCAAAGACTGGGCAAAATAATTTTATATCCACTTGCGGCAGGATGGGGCTGTTGCCCTTATCCTGCCATTTGTGTTGAATTCATGAATTTATGAATCTGTGAGGGAAAGAAAATGAGCTTTTTTGAGTTGGCAGAGCAGAGATATTCCGAGCGGCATTTTGATCCGAGAGCGGTGGAGAGAGATAAACTGCAAAAAATCCTCGAGGCGGGCAGGCTCGCCCCGACCGGCTGTAATTATCAGCCGCAGAGGATCTATGTGATTCAAAGCGGGGAAGCGATGAAAAAAGCGGTCGAGTCGGGCGCTTCGCTTTGCGGCTGCCCCGTCGCGATGCTCGTCTGTTATGATATAAACGAGGTGTGGAAAAATCCGCGCGACAGATATTTTGAAAATTATAACTGCGGCGAGCAGGATTGCAGCATCGTCGCCGCAAATATGATGTATGAGGCTCAGGAGCTCGGGCTCCGTTCACTGTGGATAAGGGGTTTTGACGCCCTCGATATCATTGAGCTTTTTGACCTGCCCGAAAATCATATCCCCGTTATGATCCTGGCGCTCGGCTACCCTTCGGAAACGAGCCGCCCCGCTCACCTTCACGGCAAGCGAAAGGAACTCAGCGAAACGGTAAAGTTTATCTGAAAATCAAAAATCGGGGAAGGGCGGCGGGGCCGCGTATCCGCCTTGACGGAATCGCCGCAAAGAAACAGTTTGCATATCCCGTAAATATGTGTATAATGAATAAGAGATGTTCCCTGAGAGGTGCCGTATGAATTTTTACAATAAAAACAGATATGAGGCAATGAAAAAATCGCTTGCCGCGGCGCAGATACCTCAGCCGCCCGCCGACGAGCCGATCGAGATCGACGACAGCGCCCTTTTTACCTTCGCGGCGTGGGGTGACCCTCAGATATTTCACGGCAGCCCGTCGCGCTCCGTGAGGTTTGCCGTCGCGTGCAGAGATATTGCGAATATGCGCGGCAGGCTCGATGCGATAGCCGTTTTGGGCGATGTGGCGGAAATGGGCGCCGAATGTGAATACAGGCTCGCCGCCGACCTTCTCAACGGGATCTCGGAAAAATACGGCGATTTCCTCTGCATAACGGGCAATCACGATATACGCAAGAGGAATTATGCCAATCAGCGCGCTAAATTCAGAGATTTCGTAAAGAGCGTGAGCGGAGGGATCTTTGATAATCACAACGGCAGATACTATTTCAGCAAGGATTATCCGCATTGCAAATTCATCCTGATGGGCTCCGATTCAAACACCTTTGAGGGCACGAATATCGGCAGGCAGCAGCGCGAATGGCTCGATTCGCAGATAGCTCAGGCGGAGAGCGAGGGTAAGACCGCCTTCGTCCTCAACCACCAGACCTTAAAATGGACAAACGGGCTGCCCGTCACCTGGGGCGGAAACGGCAAATGGCGCGGCTCGATAGGCATTCAGAGCGATAAGGTGCGCGAGATTTTTGAGAAGCACAACAATGTCATATTCATCACCGGTCACCTGCATTACGGCTTCAGCATATATAATTATGAAGATTGCGGATGCTTCAAGGCGCTGAGCGTGCCGACGGTCGGAGTGGTCAATCACGGAAATATGAGCAGGGATTCGCAGGGCTATATAATCAGCCTGTATGAGGATAAAATAATTATACGCGCGAGGCTCCACGCCGAGGGCAGATGGCTCGATAAAAACCTCCCCGGCGCTTATATTGAGATAAAATTGAAGTAAAATGAAAGGAGAATACGGTTATGAAAATCAGAAATTTTGTAATTCTTCTTGCGCTCATTACAGCGGTTTCCTCCGTTTTCATTCTTGCATCCTGCGGAAAAAAACAGGATGAAAATAAAGGCTCGCCTGTCGTGATGACAGATAGGGGCGAAACGGAATCCACAACCGAAAGCCCCGAAAAGACCACAAAATGGAACGGAAAAGTCAAGACGGATTACGGCAAATCCGAAACATTTACCGAGGAGGATATTGCCGCTGCCGCCGCTCTCATAAAAGAAAATCTCGCCAAATGGGAGGGCAGCGAACTTCATAAGTTGATATGTGTCGGAGACGAAAGCAACACAAAGGCGAATGTGGCTTATTTCAACAATCTTTACCCCGGTAAAAAATATGTTGAATGTATAGAATTCCTGACAAATTTTCATTCACCCAAAACCGATGATACAGATGATGAGGAATATGTTGACTGGCAGTGGTGGTTTGCCCGTGCTAAAGGCGGCGAATGGGAGCTTGTCCAAAACGGATATAATTGATAAATAATAAAAAACGAAGGTTGGGCGGGTATTCGTAAAACAGTATTGGTTTTCACGGAAAACTAAAGCCGCGGAACATCGTCAGATTTGCTTACCATACACAAAGTATGCTTTCGCAAGCCTTCCTTGTTCTGCGGCTTATTTTTCACGAGAAAACTGCTTTGCACCTCAAAAAGATGAGATTTGTGCAGATTTGCAGGTTTTGACGACGAGGAATA
>CAMVEX010000015.1 GCA_947166625.1 uncultured Clostridia bacterium | reverse complement strand
CAGCGAGATTTCCGCAGACGATGAAATCAGATTCAAAACTGGTCTGTCTGAATTGGATCGAGTTCTCGGCGGTGGCATTGTCAAAGGCTCTCTCGTGCTTTTAAGTGGCGATCCCGGGATCGGAAAATCCACGATCCTGCTTCAGATATGCGAATATCTCGGCAAATCAAATACTATTCTTTATATCAGCGGTGAAGAATCCGCAAGGCAGATAAAGCTCAGAGCCGTAAGATTAAATGTAAAAACCGATAATCTGCTTATCATGTGTAATACAGATGTGGAGAGCATTACCGAGTATATCAGGGTCAATAAGCCCGGTCTCGTTATTGTTGATTCAATTCAGACTATGAGCATAGCCGAGCTGAATTCTTCTCCCGGCAGCGTAACTCAGGTCAGAGAGAGCACCAATTTCTTTATGCGATGCGCGAAGCAATATAATATTCCGACGATAATAGTAGGTCATGTCAATAAAGACGGAAACATCGCCGGCCCCAAAGTTCTTGAGCATATAGTTGACTGCGTATTGTATTTTGAAGGCGAAAGGCATTTATCATACCGTATATTGAGAGCCGTTAAAAACAGATACGGCTCGACCAATGAAATCGGCGTATTTGAAATGACGGATTCTGGACTCAGAGAAGTGGAAAATCCCTCAATGATGCTGATTTCGGGTAAGCCGAAGGATACCTCCGGAACCTGCATTGCCTGTGTAATGGAAGGCTCAAGACCGATCCTTGCCGAAGTTCAGGGGCTTGTGGCATCAACCAATTACGGAAACGGCAGACGAATGAGCAACGGATTTGATTATAACAGACTCTCCATGCTTCTCGCCGTGCTCGAAAAAAGATCCGGCTATTTCTTCGCAAATTCCGACGCATACGTAAATGTTGTCGGCGGATTGAAGCTTGATGAGCCCGCAACCGATTTGTCGGTCGCACTTGCTCTTATATCATCGCTCAAGGATCAGCCGATTCGTGAAGATACTCTCGCTATCGGTGAAATAGGGCTCGGCGGAGAATTGAGAACGGTTTCTTTCTGTGAGCAGAGAATAAAAGAAGCAAACAGGCTCGGATTTAAAAGGATAATTATACCGAAACACAATTTCAAAACGCTGACCGAATCATTCAAGGGAGACATCGAAATAGTCGGCTGTAAAAATGTAAACGAGGCATATAATGCTGCCGTATGAAAGAATAATCCAGAATCCGAATCTTCCGGAAAATAATGTGACCGCAGTAATAATCGGTAAAAAATATATCTCCGATTGTGAAGCCCTGAACGAATACGGGATAAGAATTATTACACCCGATTTTATAAATATACTGCCGGTATATATTTCCGAACATCCGGATATGAACATATTTCATTTCGGGAATAAAAAGATTTTTCTCGTAAATAAAGCGGCAGGGGAGTCATTATCGGATTTTGAGTGCAATTTTATATCGGAAACACAGGGCAGCGAATATCCGAATGATTGTTTGTTTAACTGTGTAAGAATCGGAAACAAATTTATATGTAATGAAAAAACTGTATCAAAAGATATTTTGAACTGTGCGTATGATTCCGGGCTTCAGATCATAAATGTTAAACAAGGCTACACAAAATGCTCAGTGTGTGTAATTGATAGTAATTCAATAATTACGGATGATGAGTCGATATATAAATCGGCATCAGATTATTTTGATGATATACTGCTTATCGGCAAAGGCTCGATAAAACTTGAAACAAAAGAATACGGTTTCATAGGAGGAGCCACCGGTAAGATCGGAAAAAACATACTCGCATTCAACGGGAGAATCGAATCACATACCGATCATAATAAAATATTTGATTTCCTTAATAAACACTGCATAACCGCAATCGAATTAAACACTGGTGTATTAAAGGACATAGGCTCAATAATACCTGTATTTGAAAAAACTTCCCGAATAGCGAATACCGCAAGAGATTTGCAGTAAAAAACCGATTTCGGCTCCCCTATTTTACACAAAATTTGTATTTTGTGTAATTATATTGATTTTTTCTTTAGGGTGTGTTATTATATGAATAACACATTATTGGAGGTAATCCCCGAGTGAGAGAAGAAGAAATTTATGATTTACCGCCACTGGTTATAAGTTATCTGAATTACCTCAGCGGTACTCTGAATAAATCCGGATTGACTGTTTTGGAATACGGGTCTGATCTGAGGATGTTTTTCAGGTTTCTCAAGATGCAGAGGCGCCTTGTTCCGTCGGAAACGGATTTTGATAAAATTATTGTAAATGATATTGACAGGGATTTTATCTGCTCGGTTACTCTTGAAGACGCTTATGCCTTCCTCGCTTTTTGCAGATCAAAAAGAAATAATGACAGCGCCGCAAGGGCGCGCAAAGCTGTATCGATCAAAAGATTTTACAGATACCTTGAAGTACAGAATATTCTTACCGGCAAGAATATGATCGCTTTTCTTGACGCTCCCAAGGGTCGGAAATCTCTGCCGAAATATCTGTCTCTCGATCAGAGTGTTTCTCTGTTAAAATCCGTTGACGGAAACAATAAGGAGCGCGATTATTGTATCCTTACAATATTTTTGAACTGCGGGTTGAGACTTTCGGAGCTTGTCAATATAAATTTATCCGATATATCGTTTGATAATAATACCCTGCGTGTTATCGGTAAAGGCAATAAAGAGAGAATAGTTTATCTTAATAATAACACGATCAAGGCGATAGAAAATTATATTTCGGTCAGACCTGCCGACGGAGTTAAAGACAGAGACGCCCTGTTTTTAAGCAACAGAAAAACAAGGATCAGCAGAGAATCGGTTCAAAAAATGACCGATAAATATCTTGAAAAAATAGGGCTCAAGAATATGGGGTTTTCCGTTCATAAGCTTCGCCACACCGCCGCTACCCTTATGTATCAATACGGTAATACGGATGTGTTGCAAATAAAAGCGCTGCTCGGTCACGAGAATCTCTCTACCACGGAAATCTACACCCACCTGAATGATGCTCAGGTGAGGCAGGCTGTTGAATCCAATCCCCTGAATAATATTGAATTTGATTTTGACGATGATGATGAAGAATAAATTTTAAGCGGGCAGAGTTAACTCTGCCCGCCCTTTTGCTGTTATTTCTTTTTTATCGGCGCATAATTTGACATTAGCTTTTTAGTCTGTCCGTTAAGGAAAGCAATCTCAAGCAGATAATCGTTTGCAACCGGCGTTACGGAAAGGACGACTCCCTCTCCGAAAGAATTATGAATAACCGTGTCCCCTGCCCTGTATGATTCCGTATTTTTTGACGGTTTCTTAACATAGCCTGAGAATCCCCCGTCATTATTCTTCGGGGCAGTTTTTTTGTCGATTGAATTTCGCTTGCCCGAGAATAATGATGAATTGTCATAAAAAGCGCTTCTTGAGGATATTACTTCAAGCAGCTCCGACGGGATCTCATTGACAAATCTCGACTCGGGATTATAACGGGTCATCCCGAAGAGCATTCTTGTTTTAGAACTTGACAAATACAGTTTTTTTCTTGCCCTGGTAATTGCAACATAGGCAAGGCGCCTCTCTTCTTCTATCCCCTGCTCCCCTTCATTCAGCGATAATTCAGACGGGAAGATGCCGTCTTCAAGACCTACCAGAAACACATTATCAAATTCAAGTCCTTTAGCCGAATGAACAGTCATCATTACAACGGAATCGGAGCTTTCATTATAGCTGTCAATATCGGTCATCAACGCGATCTGCATCAAATAGTCGTTGAGCGTTGCCTCTTCGTTATTCTCTTCAAATATTGCTATATCGCTTATAAGCTGACCGAGGTTATCTGTTCTGTCCTGCTTTTTATCGGGTTCTGAATCGAGAGAAGCAATATATCCGGTATCTTCGAGGACTTTTTTGATCAGTTCGGATGGCTTCATTTCATCGGCGGCCTCGGAAAATCCGGACATCATAAGCGCAAATTCTTTTAATTTTTTAGCGCTTCTTGATAATTTGGGATAATCCTCCGCGTTACTCATTATTTCAAGCATCGGTATGCCGAGCGCCGCTGAAATCTCGGCAACTGCTGCAAAAGAAGCTTCACCTATTCCCCTCTTTGGTTCATTTATGATCCTCTGTAGCCTGACATAATCGTTGGGGTTGCTGATAACATTAAGATAAGCGAGGGCGTCTTTTATCTCTTTGCGATCATAGAATTTATGGCCGCCTATAATTCTGTAAGGTATCCCGTTTCTTATGAGCGCCTGCTCAATAAGATTTGATTGTGAATTCATCCTGTAAAGGACCGCAAAAGAGGAATATTTGCTGCCGTCTTTTATCGCATCGAGGATCTCACGCGCAACAAAATTGCCCTCTTCTATATCCGTATCTGTTTTTTGATAATGTATCTTTGCACCTTCGCCCTTATCGGTCCACAGGTTTTTGCCTTTTCTGTATTTATTATTTGATATAACGGCGTTTGCGGCATCGAGAATATTCTGAGTTGAGCGGTAATTCTGTTCAAGCCTTATCACCTTTGCGTTGCCGTATTCTTTTTCAAAATTAAGGATATTTTCAATTGTGGCTCCGCGAAATCTGTAAATACTCTGATCATCATCGCCTACTACACACAGATTTTTATGCTTGTCGGCAAGCAGAGATACAAGACGATACTGCATATGGTTTGTATCCTGATACTCGTCGATAAGGATATATCTGAATTTATTTTGATAATAATCAAGTATCTCCGGATTATCCTCAAAGATTTTTACGGTGTAATAAATGAGATCGTCAAAATCCATTGCATTTGCATTCATCAGCTTCTCATTATAGAGCCTGTAAACCTTCGCGATTTTTGATTTGAAATAATCCGAAGCTGCCGTAGATTCATATTCATCCGGCGAGACCATTGAATTTTTGGCGTTGCTGATTTCTGCCAAAACTGCTTTCGGAGGTAATATTTTATCAGAGAGATCGAGCGCCTTAAAACATTCTTTTATGATCCTTTTGCTGTCATCGGTATCGTATATCGTAAAATCGGAATCAAAGCCTGCATATCCCGCATTTCTTCTCAGGATCCTTACGCAGGCTGAATGGAAAGTATGCGCCCAGATCTGCTCACCTGCGTCGCCGAGTTTTGAAACCAATCTGCTTTTAAGCTCAGAAGCCGCCTTATTTGTGAATGTGATCGCAAGGATATGATACGGATAAACCGGATCAACCGACAGTAAATGAGAGACAGACGATAAATCTGTCTCTTTATCAAGAGAAGCGGATAATAAAATACGCTCGGATTCATCGTCGATCACACCGTTGATCACAGTGCTGTTATAAGCTTTACCGTATTTTATCAGATTCGCGATGCGGTTTACCAGGACCGTCGTTTTGCCCGATCCGGCTCCCGCAAGCACCAAAAGCGGTCCCTCCGTGGAGAAGACCGCTTCTTTTTGTTTATTATTAAGCTTTCCGAAATCGCTCTCGATGATGCTCTTTCTGAGGGCGATAAATTTTTCGTCAGTCATTTATTACCTCAAATGGAAATCTCGTGAGCTATCTTATACCTCTCGGTATCAACGACACGATTCATATTAAGGGCTTCAAATATATCAAGATTTATGATTTCATCATTTTTCATTACGATGACCTTGTTGCTCTCGCCCTTCATAAGAAGCTGAACAGCCTCATATCCCATAAGGCTCGCAACAACTCTGTCTCTCGCGCTGGGCGAACCGCCTCTCTGAACGTGACCGAGAACAAGCGCGCGGCTTTCAACTCCGCATTCATCCTGAATCTTTCTCGCAAGTTCACTGACGCCGCCTATTCCTTCGGCAACCATAATTATAAAATGCCGCTTTCCGGTTTTCATCGTGCGTCGGATTCTGTCAATAACATGCTGCTCAACATCGGAGCTGATTTCGGGGATAACAATGGCGGTCGCACCTACTGCGATACCTGAATTCAAGGTGAGGTCGCCGCATCTGTTGCCCATAACCTCAACGACCATACATCTGCTGTGAGATTCAACGGTGTCTCTGACCCTGTCAACCATCTGCATAATGGTATTAAGGCAGGTATCATAACCGATCGTATAATCGGAGCAGACTATATCATTATCTATTGTGCCGGGAATTCCGATACACGGGATCCCTCTTAAAGAAAGGTCTCTTGCTCCTCTGAATGAGCCGTCGCCGCCGATAACAACTATACCCTCGATGCCGTATTTATTGCAGGTTTCTATCGCCGTCTGCATTCCTTCCTCTTTTTTGAAGGCGAGGCATCTTGCGGTATGAAGCATGGTACCGCCTCTGTGGATTATATCGGAAACGCTTCTGATATTTAATTCTCTCAGATCATCATCAATAAGGCCCTGATATCCGTTATTGATACCGTAAACCTTCATTCCGCTTTCACAGCCGGCTCTTACAACGGCTCTTATCGCGGCATTCATTCCGGGGGCGTCTCCTCCGCTTGTTAAAACAGCTATAGTTTTCATCGCTAAATCTCCTTACTTACAAATCCAGAATATATTACACTTTTTAATATAAAATGTCAAGGATATCAACCTATTGATTGAAAATTACATTATCATCGCCGAGAATTTTTTTGAGCTCTCTCAATAATACATCATTTACATCGGCATTTGCGATTTTATAATACTTCTTACTGCTGCAATAATAGAAATATACAGGACAGGCGCCGTCAAAAATCGAAATCAGATTTTTGCAGACCCCGATTTGCGGAGAATTATCCGAATCAAATCGAAGGAACAAGCCTTTTTTCTTATGATTTGATTGAGAAGAATCTTTCTTTTCATTATCGATATTTTTTATATCAGGCAGAGGCTCTATGCCTGCGGTAATGATGCTGACGGATGAATCATCGTCAACGCTGATCCTGCCGTGTATTACGACAACATTACCGACTGTCAGCAGATGTCTGTATTTAATATAATCCGAAGAGAATACTACTGCCCGGGCCTGTGATGAAGAATCCTCAATATTTAGAAAGGCCATGGTTTTATTGCTTTTGGATGTTTTATTTATCACATCGGTAATTCTCACAAGCAAAGTGATATTCTGATTATCCTTGCCTGCTGATTTCTCGCCGTAAACAGAAGAGAGCGAATCGCATTTAAGATAAGCCGATATATCCGAATATTTATCCATCGGGTTACCCGAAATATAAATGCCCGTAACCTCTTTCTCCATTCTCAGAAGCTCGTCGTCACTGTATTCTTCGGCAGGAGAATAAACATAATCGGATTCGTTATTTGACGAATCATTATCGAGATCGCCGAAGGCTATCTGCCCGTCAATATTACTGTTTCTTCTGCTTTCAACGCTCCTGATAATTTCCTCAACGGAATCTATCATCTGCCTCCTGTTTGCGCCGAGGCCGTCAAAAGCTCCGCATTTAATGAGGCTTTCGCAGGCTCTCTTATTAAACTCCTTGCCGCTCATTCGGCTGCAAAAATCATAAAGAGATCTGAATTTACCGTTCATACGACGCTCATTTATCATTTTTGTTATGAATCCCCTGCCGACATTTTTTACGGCAGAAAGACAGAATACTATACCTTCATTATCGGCAGTAAAAGAATCGGAGCTCATATTCACATGAGGCGGCAGAATTCTAATATTCATTTTAGCGCATACAGATATGTATTCAGAAACTTTGTCGGGTCTGTCAATAAAACTGGTCATAAGAGCGGCAAAATATTCTTTCGGAAAATGACATTTGAGATAAGCCGTCTGAAACGAAACATGAGCATAGGCGGCGGCATGCGCCTTATTGAAAGCGTAGCTCGCAAATGAAACCATATCGTCAAAAAGCTTATCGGCGGATTTTTTATCCACTCCCCTGTTCAAAGCCCCGCTGATAAATGAATCGCGCTCACGCAGCATCACATCGTGCTGTTTTTTTGACATGGCGCGTCTTACAATATCGGCTCTGCCGTATGAATAGCCGGCTACTTCGCGGCATATCTGCATGACCTGCTCCTGATAAACCATACAGCCGTAAGTAACGTCAAGAATAGGTTTAAGAGCGGGTATATCATATTTTATATCCGATTTCTTTTGCCTGTTTTCAATATAGGTGTCAATGTATTTCATCGGACCGGGTCTGTAGAGAGCGATAACGGCGATCAAATCCTCAAGCCTTTCGGGCTTAAGCCTTGTCAACACTCTTTTCATACCTTCGGATTCAAATTGAAATACGCCCTGAGTATTACCCTGAGAAAACATTTTATATGTTTCGGCGTCTTCATAATCAATGCTGTCATAGCCGAAACCGGGCACCTTAACCGCTGCGGAATCAATCGTATCTTTAATTACGGTCAAGGTCCTGAGCCCGAGGAAATCCATTTTGAGAAGCCCCAGATTTTCGAGACCTTTCATTGTGAACTGAGTAACCGTGTTATCATCATTAAGCGCGAGCGGAACATAGCTGTCAACGGTATCTGCGGTTATAACTATACCGGCGGCGTGAGTTGAGGCGTGCCTCGGCATTCCCTCAACCTTCATGGCCAAATCTATTATTTCCCGTGAAAGAATATCGTTATCATATAAATTTTTGAGTTCGATTGATTTTTCAAGAGCGGATGAAATGGTAATATCAAGCTCAAATGGAATAAGCTTGGCAATTTTATCTGCCACCGCATAGGCGGCGCCTTTAACTCTGCCGACATCTCTTATCGCCTGCCTCGCCGCAAGAGTACCGAAAGTAACGATCTGAGCCACATGATCGGAGCCGTATTTCCCGATAACATAATCAATGACTTCCTGCCGTCTTTCATAACAAAAATCAATATCAAAATCCGGCATACTTACTCTTTCGGGGTTCAAAAACCTTTCAAAAAGCAGATTATACTTGATAGGATCAATTCCGGTTATGCCTATACAGTAGGCGCAGATGCTTGCGGCTCCCGAACCTCTGCCGGGGCCGACAGGTATTCCTTTGCTTTTGGCAAAGCTTATAAAATCACGAACTATCAGATAATAATCCGTATAGCCCATTGTGTTTATTATATTCAATTCATATTCAAGCCGCTCCTTATAATCAGCGGGAGCGTTATTTCCGTATTTTTCGATAAATCCCTCACGGCATAATCTATTAAACCACTCAATATGGTCATAGCCGTCAGGCACCTCAAAATGAGGGAGCTTTGTATTTCCGAATTCAAATTCAAAATTACATTTTTCTGCAATGGCGTCTGTGTTATAGACCGCCTGAGGACAAAATGAAAATTTCTCGAGCATTTCCTGCTCGGATTTAATATAAAATTCATCGGTTTCAAAGTTAATGCCGGTTTCTTCACCGAGAATATGGTTAGTGCCGAGACAAATCAAAACCTGCTGAACAATGCTGTCTTCTTTATTGATGTAATGAGCGTCATTTGTCGCGACAAGCGGAATCCCTGTTTCCTCGGAAAGCTTCAGAAGATATGAATTCACTTTGATCTGATCGCGAAGACCGTGATTTTGGATCTCAAGATAATAATCACCGTCTGCGAAAAAGGATTTATAAAGCAAGGCGGTTTCTTTAGCTTCATCATACTTATCATCAAGCAGCAGCTGAGAAACCTCTCCGAATAAACATCCCGAAAGACAAACAAGACCTTCGGAATATTTTGAAAGAATTTCTTTATCGATTCTCGGTTTAACATAAAATCCGTGGATCCAGCTTTCCGAAACGAGCTTAATGAGATTTTTATATCCCGTTTCATTCTTGCAAAGCAAAATCAAGTGAAATCTTTCATTATCGATACCGTGGACCTTATCAGAAAGTCTTCTTGGTGCTACATATACTTCGCAACCGATTATCGGTTTAATACCTCTTTTAACTGCTTCATTATAAAAAACAACCGCGCCGTACATTACACCGTGATCGGTTATGGCACAAGAAGTCTGACCCATGCTTTTCACCTTGTCAAGCAAAGGCCCGATTCTGCAAGCGCCGTCAAGCAGACTGTATTCTGAATGTACATGCAAATGAGTAAACGGCATTATTTTTCTCCGCTGTTTTTAAGATCGTCGGCTATTTGTATGATTTTATCCAATCTGTGCTTAATGCCGGATTTGGAAATCCGTCCGTCACACATCTCTGCAAGATCCGTCAGAGAATCATCGGGATTTTCAAGGCGAAGGAGGGCAATTTCTTTAAGGCTTTCGGGTAAAACTCCGAATCCCGCACCGCCCTTAATATATTTTATGGCTTCGATTTGTTTTTTTGAAGCGGATAAGGTCTTATCGAGATTGTGATATTCAAAATTCAGTTTTCTGTTAACTTTATTCTTTATATCCTTCTCGATTTTTACATTCATTATATAGAGCGAGGAATTCTGCGCTCCGATATAAGCAAGAAAATCTTCTATACTTTCGCTGTCCTTAAAATAAACGATGTGATTGCCTTTGCGCTGGATATATTTAGGCTCAAGATCAAGCTCGCCGATTATCTTTATCAAATCATTGCAAAGTTTTTTATAAGGCACAACAAATTCAAGATGATATGTTCTGTTAGGGTCTGAGACCGATCCGCAGGCAAGAAAAACCCCTCTGAGAAAAGAACTCACGCAGCATTCATTAGCTAAATTAGCGTAATTGATCCTTAAACTCGCTTCATTGCCCGTATGACCGAATTTATCAAATAACTTTTTCTTATCGGTTTCGTTTACAACATAAGCGGTAAGCTTGCGAATTCCCGATTCATCTGTCTCGGGCTCAATGCCGACATATCTTCTCAATGAATCACAGTATAATTCATATATGCTCCTGTGCTCCGTGGTAATAGACAAATTCAAATTGCTGAAATGCGCAAAAAGCACAAGCCCATAGACTTGTGCATGGTAACAGCATGGCCGGATATTATCAAGAGCGCAAAGCTCATTTTTAATTTCCGATGAAAAAGACATATCACACCTGACCGATTATTTTAACTTCAGTTTCAAGTAAAACTCCGCTGTCTTTGAATACCTTCTCGCGGCAATGCTCAATGACCCTGAGTATATCATCACAGGTCGCGCCGCCTTTATTGATAACAAAGCCCGCGTGTTTCTCGCTGACGCAAGCTCCGCCGACCGAGAATCCCTTTAATCCGGATTCTTCGATCAAAGCGCCGGCATAATAATCCTCGGGGCGCTTAAATGTGCTTCCGGCGCTCGGATATTCAAGCGGCTGCTTATCTTTTCTTTTTTGCAAAAGCTCATTCATTTCTGCTTTTATCAAAGATTTATCACCGGGACGAAGATTAAACGCAGCGGATAAAATAAATGAATTATTCTCAGAAAAACAGCTTCTTCTGTAACCTAAATCCATATCCGTTTTATTAACGGAACTGATGCTGCCGCATTCATCAACAACGCCTGCCGAAACAATAATATCTTTGACCTCGCCGCCGTAAGCTCCCGCATTCATATAGACTGCACCGCCGACCGTGCCCGGAATACCGTAAAGGCATTCCATACCGGTCAAAGAATTTTCAAGGGCAAGGCGGCACACTTTTATCAACGGTGTACCGGATAAACAAGTCAAAGTCTCTCCGGAAAGAGAAACGGCATCAAGCTTTTGAGTGTTTACAATAACGCCGCTGTAACCGGAATCATAAGCAAGGAGATTGCTTCCGTTACCGAGAATATAATAATCGGCGCCGCTATTACGCAAAAAGCTAATCAGATCAACGGCTTTCGCCTCGCTGTCAGGGAAAACCATATATTTACAAGGACCGCCCACCTTAAACGTAAGATAATGAGAAAGGGGCTCATCGACCTTGTATTCTATCTGATTTTCTTTGAAAAACCCGTCAAAATCAATAATCATGAATCAAGAAGAGCCGCGCCGAATATACCGGCGTCATTGCCGAGCTCTGCGGAAACGATTTCAGTCTGTATGTTTGAATAATGGCTGTATCTCTCTCTGAATACGTGCTGTCTGACAGGGGCAAGAAGAGTTTCTCTCTCGTTTGCGATACCTCCGCCGAGGCATATAAATTCAGGCTGGAGAGCATTTATGATATTTACAAGACCGACAGCAACATAATAAACATATCTGTCAACGACCTGCTTTGCGGCCGCGTCACCCTTGCGCATAGCGTCAAAAGCTGTACGTCCTGTAGTATTCTCAATATTCTCTTCAACAAGATCCCACATCACACTGTCCTGATGATGTTTCATGGCGTCTTTGGTCTGCCTGATAAGAGCGGTAGCCGAAGCATACTGCTCCCAGCAGCCTCTTCTGCCGCAGTTACACTGCTCGCCGTCAACGCTGATGACCATATGACCCATTTCACCCGCGGCATAGTTTGCGCCGTTAATGATCTTGCCGTCGATAATGATACCGGAACCGACGCCCGTGCCGAGAGTGATCGCCACAAAATTCTTTGACCCCTTGCCTACACCGGCTACAGCCTCACCGAGAGCCGCACAGTTAGCGTCATTATCAATATAGCAGGTGATGCCAACTCTCTTTTCAAGCATTTCTTTTGCGGGAACCTGCTTGAATCCGAGATTATTGGCAAATTCAATATATCCGTTGGATTTATTGACGGTACCGGGAGTGCCGACGCCGACAGATGAGATTTCATCCTTTGAAATTCCCGCGTCAGAGACGGCGATATCGATCGCCTTGGCGATATCGTCAAAAATTTCCTCTGCCGGTCTCGGGCAATTTGTCTTTACAACTCCCCTGCCGACGATTTTAAGATCCTCCGAAATTACTTTTTTAATGATACGGCGACCACCGAGATCTACACCTATTCTGTACATATTTATACCTCCGCTGTTAAAAATCATGCCAATAGGCCAATTCTTTTTCACTTGGTGTAACATCATCATTCATGCCGAGTTTATTAAGCAGCTCTCTGGCCGCGTTATAACCCATTTTCTTTTCGCGGTTATTTTTGGCTGCCGCTTCAATGATGATGGCAAGGTTTCTGCCCGGTTTGACCGGAACAACATTTACGGGAATATCGACATCAAGTATATTTACGAATTCATCCTCAAGCCCGAGCCTGTCATAGACCTTTTCTCCGTCCCATATCTCAAGCTGGATGACCATATCTATTTTTTCGGTCATTTTGACAGCGCCGACGCCGAACAGTCTTCTGACATTCAAAACTCCTACGCCTCTGAGTTCAATAAAATGCCGTATATTATCGGGAGCGGAGCCTACAAGAGTATTGTTTGATACCTTCCTAATCTCGACCGCATCATCGGCTATAAGTCTGTGGCCTCTGTTGACAAGCTCAAGCGCAGTTTCGCTCTTACCTACACCGCTGTCACCAAGCAAAAGAACACCTTCGCCGTAAACCTCAACAAGAACACCGTGGCGGGTGATCCTCGGGGCAAGTTCTACTCCGAGATATGAAATAGTGGCGGACATGCAGCCGGAAGTCGAATCGGAAGAAGATACAATCGGAACCTCATATTTTTTTGCAAGCTCCATAAAATCTTCGCTCGGCTCTATGCCTCTTGACACGATGACCAGAGCGGGTTTCCTCGCAAGGAAACGCTCAAAGCAGTTATGAGCGCCCTCCGGCCCCTGACTTTTGGCATATTCCATCTCGGCAAGGCCCATAAACTGCACTCGCCTGGGATCGAAATATGTTTCATAGCCCGCCAACATCAGACCGGGACGGTTGACATCCTGAGTGGTTATCATGATTTCGGAAATATCTCTCGGAGTAAACAGGACCTCAAAAGACAGAGCCTCTATCATGGTTTTTAATGAAACGGAATATTCTGTCATATTACTCTCTCATTCTGATTTTATAAAATTATTATACAGTAAGATATAAAAAAATCAAGAGAAAAAATAAAATCCTCCGAATTAAAATCGGAGGATAATCACTATTAAATTGTGTTTCCGGATTCACAGCCGTACTGCTTCATCAATCTACACGATAATATGTACGGCACGCATGCCGTTAAACTTCCTTCGGGCAGCCGGCTGTGAACCCGACTGAGGATATTGTGTACATTGGGCCCACATCCTTTCTTAATCACGGGCGTTTTGATTTCCTTTGCCAACTATATCGTTAACAGGAAGGTCGCTCCGTTGACCTTTTCTGTGACTTAAATATACCACCGATTATACGATTTGTCAATAGTTTTTCACAAAATATTTTGAATTTTATAAAAGTTGCACACAAGTAGAATTATATATTTGAATTTAATTGAAATTTTCGGTGTTTCGGATTGCAAAAGTATTTGATATGTGAGATAATTCCCAAAAAGGAGGATAATAAATATGACAGAGATTAAAAAGGATTTAAGAATAGGCGAAATACTTGAGCTGGATTGCGCAAACGAGATCATCCCCTTCCTTCTGAATATGGGAATGCATTGCATCGGATGCCCCGCTTCCGCTATGGAAACCATAGAGGAAGCCTGCATGGTACACGGCGTTGATGCAGATGACCTCGTTGCTTCGATCAACAATCACCTCAAGGAAATAAATGCCTGAATTATCGGAGAGATTAAAGGCCGCCGCGTCTCTTGTAAGGCAAGGTTCTTCGGCCGCGGATATAGGTACCGATCACGCGTATCTTCCCGTTTATCTGATAAAAAATCATATTTGCAAAAGCGTGATCGCCTGCGATTTGCGGAGCGGTCCGCTTTACAATGCTCTCGAAGCAGTCAGAGCTGAAGGCCTTGAAAGCCTTATTTCTCTTCGCCTATCCGACGGGCTGCGTGAGCTTAAAGAAAATGAAGCGGAAGATATTATAATATGCGGGATGGGCGGCACTCTTATCGCGCGAATACTTTCACAGGCGAACTGGATATGCAACGAAAAATATAATTTCATATTCCAGCCCCAATCACACGCTGACGATTTAAGGAGATTTCTTTTCAGCAGCGGTTTTTCCGTCACCGAAGAAATCACTCTTACCGATGACGGAAGAGATTATCTTATATTCAGCTCTGTTTTTACAGGCGACAGATCACTTGAAGATGATGAAGTCTCAATTCAATTCGGCAGTTTGTTATACAGAAACGATGAAGTTTCCGCAAGGATCGTCAGCAGAACTCTGAAATATTTAGAGGTCAGAGCCGAAGCCGAAATGAATTACGGGAATCCCGAAAAATCCGATAAATTAAGAGAAACTATCAGGAAAGCCGAGGCGATAATAAATGGCAGTAAAAATCAGTGATATCTACAATTTCATAGATTCGTTTGCGCCCTTTGATTCACAGTGCGAATGGGATAATTCCGGTCTGCTCCTCGGCAGTATGGAAAAAGAAACCTTCAGAATCGGATTTGCTCTCGACGCCGAAACTGATGTTATAGAGCAGGCTCATTCATCTGGATGCGACTTGATCGTAACTCATCACCCGGTAATTTTTAAGCCTCTGCATTCTATCAGCTTTGATGATCCGTCGGCGCTCCTCATAAAGTACGGAATCAGCATAATATGCGCTCATACCAATCTCGATAAATCAGATTGCGGGGTAAACCGTGTGCTTGCCGAAAAAATGGGTTTAACCGATATACAGCGCTTTGATTCCGGATCCGACGCTTCAATGTGTATGATAGGAAAAATCGCCGATACAAGCCCCGCAGAATTGGCAAAGCTGATCTCCTCAAGGCTTCACGCGCATACCGAATTTTCAGAAAGCAATAAAATTATTAAAAAGGTCGCGGTCTGCGGCGGCGCCGGCGGAGAATTTATGTATGAGCTTGCCGGCAAAGTTGACGCCTTTATCACCGGCGAAATAAAACATCACGAATTTATCGACAGCAAAAGACTCGGTATTTCTGTTTTTAAAGCCGGACATTATGAGACAGAATATCCCGTTATTCCTTTCTTAAAAGAAAAAACTGCGGATAAATTTGACATTGACTGCATTCTTTTGGATCAGAAGAATCCTGTAAAATATTGTGAGGGCTGATTATGCCGATCGACGGAATTACACTTCACCTGCTCATAGATGAATTAAAAAAAGAAATAATCGGCTCAAGGATCGATAAGATCCATCAGCCTGCATCGGAGGAGTTTATTTTTCATCTTCGTTCGCGAAACGGAATCAAAAAACTTGTCATAAATTCCTCATCCAATATGCCGCACATGAATTTAACTGACAAATCGCCCGAAAATCCTCCTGCACCGCCGATGATCTGTATGTTTTTGAGAAAACATCTTACCGGCTGTCTGATAGAAGATATATCTCAGCAGGGATTTGACAGGATAGCCCGATTCAAGCTAAGCGGCAGGAACGAAATAGGCGACCCCGTTAAATATTCAATAATATTTGAAGCGATGCCCAAGCACGCAAATTTCATAATACTTAACGAAGACGGAATTATAATCGAATCTCTGAAAAAAAGCGACTACTCCCCCGCTGCCGACAGAGCAGTATTGCCGGGATTCAAATATAAACTGCCGCCTATGCAAAATAAACTTGACCTATTGAGCACAGATACGGAAGTTTTATTTAACGCAGTAATAAGCGAAAAGGGAAAGTTGCTTTCCCAAGCCGTTCTCTGCAATATCGAAGGGATCTCTCCTTTGATTTCAAGAGAAATAGCAAGCCTTGTTACGGGAGGAGATAAGCCGGTATCAGAGCTTAGCGACAGCCAGACGGAAAGCCTTAAACAAAAAATCGAAAGATTCAAAGATATCGTCAATTCGGGCGGAGTTCCCACGCTGCTTAAAAAATCCGACGGAGCGTTATTTGACATATCATTTACGGATATTACTCAATACGGTTTTTCGATTATTTCCGAATCATTTACATCGTTTTCGGCTCTTATCGATTATTATTGTTCTTCAAAAAATGCAAATGAAAGAAGCGGGCAGCAGAGCAGAGAATTACAAAAAACTCTTACAAATCTGATTTCGCGCTCAAACAGGAAGCTGTTGACAAGACGTCAGGAATTTGAAAAATGCGCCGATAAAGATAAATATCGCATCTTTGCTGAGCTGATACTCGCTCATCAGTATTCTCTTGAAAAAGGCGCCGCTTTTTATGATGTTACGGATTATTATAATGATAATGAGCCCCTCAGAATTCCCGCCGATCCCGCACTGAATCCTCCGGGAAACGCAAAAAAATATTTCAAGGAATACAATAAGCTTAAAAACGCCGAAAAACTGCTCGGCGATCTTATCTCGGAAAGTGAAGCCGAAACCGAATACCTGGAATCGGTGCTTGATTCGGCCAGGCGGGCAGAGGGATTTTCGGATATAGCTCAGATCAAAACGGAGCTTATCGAGCAGGGATATGTCAAAAAGAAAAGCGGTAAAAAAATTCAGACTCAAAAGCAACTGCCGCCGATTGAATATATTTCGGATGACGGTTACCGTATTCTCGTCGGCAGAAACAACATTCAGAATGAACAGCTGTCATTCAAAACCGCCGATAAGAGCGATTCATGGTTTCATACTCAGAAATACCCAGGTTCACATGTTGTTGTTATAGGTAACGGAGATATTCTTCCGGAGCTTACCTGCCGTCAGGCTGCGATAATAGCCGCATATAACAGCTCCGCACGCGATTCTTCTCAGGTCGCGGTCGATTATACGGAAGCAAGAGAGCTGAAACGCCCATCGGGCGGAAAACCCGGCAAGGTAATTTATCACACATATAACACAATGTGGGTAACGCCTGACAGAGAGCTGTGTGAAAGACTTAAAAAGAAATAAGCCGCAAGCCTAAAGCCTGCGACTTGATGGTGCGGGTAACAGGGCTTGAACCTGCACGGTTGCCCACAGGATCCTAAATCCTGCGTGTCTGCCAATTCCACCATACCCGCAAACCGCTAAATTATAATATACCAAAAACAAACGATAATCAAGTAAATTTTATTTTAGTTTCCTATTGACAATATTTCATCACGCTATTATAATTACATTGCTTTCGGGGCGAGGTGCAATTCCTCACCGGCGGTAAAAGTCCGCTAACTCATTTTTGAGCCGATACGGTGTAATTCCGTAACCGACGGTAAAGTCCGGATGAAAGAGAGCAGACGGTTATCAGACGCAGCCCCGTACGTTTGTACGGGGTTTGTTTTGTTTTATAACGTCTGCCGAAACTTATTACTTTTCGGAGGAAATTATGAACAAGACACAAAAAAGAATCTACAAAATCACGCTTACCGCAATGTTTTCCGCAATCGCATTTGCACTGATGTTTATTGAAATATCACTGCCGATCATTCCGTCTTTTATCAAATTTGATATTTCGGATTTACCCGCTCTTTTCGGAGCATTTGCTTTAGGTCCCTTTTACGGCGTAGCAATCGAATTTTTCAAAAACATTCTTCATATACTGCTCAAAGGAACAAGCAGCGCTTTTGTAGGAGAAATGAGCAACTTTTTGCTCGGCTCCGTATTCTGCATCGTGGCAGGCTTCATATATAAGTCAAATAAAAGCAAAAAAAGAGCGATCATAGCTTGTTTAGCAGGAGCTCTTGCAATGGGTCTGATAAGCCTGCCGATAAATTATTGGGTCGTTTATCCCGCTTATGTAAAGGTATATAAAATGCCGCTTGACGCGATTATAGGTATGTATAAAGCAATTCTCGGAAGCGTTGGAAATATACCGACAGGAAATGCGCTTTTTAACTGCCTTCTTATATTTAATGTACCGTTCACATTCGGCAAAGGAATAGTCGATGCGCTTATCTGCATATTGATATACAAGCCGCTTTCCAAATTCATAAAAGGCAAAATGTAAAATGAAAAGGCCTGCCCCGAGGGGCAGGCCGATTTAATTTGTTTAACCGATTTCCTCGGCAAGCTCGGCAAATCTTCCCATAATAGCCGAAGCAGTGACCTCACCGAGAGAGATAAGCTCCTGGTAATGATCGTCAACTATAGCGAGAGAATAATCATTATCGGGGACAACATATCCGATTGCGTCATTGCAGAGACCGAAAACTATTGTTTCATCTCCGAAAAGCTCTCTGATGGTCTTATATCCGAAATCTTTTCCTTTATATGATCCTTCAGCGGTGAGTGAACCGCCGCCGTAAACCAGATCCTGAACGATTTCACCGGGCATCATAGCAACTTTTACATCGCCGAACTGAGCAAAACCGATTTCAGATACCATATAATACTTTGCAAATCCGTCTTTATAAACCTGATAATCAACAAGATCGAGCTTTCCGACAAGCTGCATGAGCGGATTCTTTACCTGAATCGGGCAACTCATTATCTTCACGTTAAACAGAGGATCAAGCTCGCGTTCCTCGGCAGGCTCCCAGCCTTCAAACCAAAGCGAATATTCTTCGCTTGCGGCTTTTTCTTTATTTATGGTATCCCAATCTGCATTTGCGGATATTTCATCGTAAGTATTGGTAAGGTTAAGAGCAATGGCGCCCATTTCATGGCCGTAACGAAGCGCCTGCATATATCTTCTCTCTAAATCCTGACCGTCATTAGTAAGACCTCTGCCATAGTAAATGCCCGCTATCGCACCGTTAAAGAACATAAAGTTGTAGCCGCCCTGTTCTATGGCCTCGCCCATATAGTAAACATAATCGCCGGAAAGCTGTCTTCCGTTATCTTCCGGGTCGCTTGTTGCGAGGCCGGTAACATCGGGATGAGCCGCGATATTGACGATCATAGTGGGAGTTTTGGATTCATCAAACGGAGTGAAAACAAATCTTGACATATCGCTGCAAAGCGAGGTGGAAGATTTACGGTTTCTGTTTTCAAAATACTCTTTATTGAGAGTTTTGACCGCATAAGTCATAGTGCCGGGAGTCATATCCTCAACAGCGCTCTTCATAGCCTGAGCCATAACATGGCTTGCCCAATCGAGCCATTCTGTATTGACGCCCTTTTCTTTTTCAAGGAAAGGAAGGTAAGCCTTAAACAAATTGCCGAATATCTTTTTGAACTGATTTGTCCAAAGGCCCTGGGTATCTATGCAGCTGTGGCAATGGGTCGAGGTGATATTGACCGAAGCGAAATCCGTATCGGGCATAAGCTCCTTGAAATACTTCCTGACAGTCTGTATATCACCATTGCAGAATCCTATGCAGTCAACATTGGCATAGACGGATATACCTCTGCCGCTGCCGTCGTCAAGGGCTATGACCCTGATCTGCATATCGTCGATTATTTCTTCTATTTTATTATTCATACCATTGTCAAAGGTCATAAATCCGCCGAGATAATATTCCGTGCCTTTTTCAAGGACATCGTCCGGCACAAGCGACGCTTTGGCATAACCGAGATTCCAGCAGGCATCAGCCGCCGGCTCATCGAGCAGTTCTTTGTTACCGCTGTAAAAATTATCATCTTTATATTCGCTTAATTTTTTGAAATTTTTGCTGTCGGGAATCATAAAATCAAGACCTCCGAGCAATCCTCTTACAATTCCCTCAAGCGCGGCGACTCCGACATGCTTGAGCGAGGAGCCTAAATCTTTTGCAGCAGAGGCGCCGACCGCAGAAAAACCGGAAACAATTATCGACAGCGCAAGAATCACGCTGAGCAGAGGCATAAATCTTTTTTTCATCAAAATTATCTCCTTCTTGCTTTTTTAATATTCTATCATTGTGCTTTGACTTTGTAAAGTGGAAATTTAAGCATAAATTCAGGCGAAAAATACTTTGAAACAAAATGCCGGTACATTCAACTGTTTTATAATTTGGGGATTGAAAAATATAAATGTATCTTGTATAATAATTTAATAAAAGTCGAGGTGTGATTTTGAAAAGAATTTTTGCTGTAAACGATATGTCCGGCATCGGAAAATGCTCTCTTACGGCCGCTATACCTATTATTTCTGCGGCGGGTATGGAATGCAACCCGATTCCGACCGCCGTTCTTTCAACTCATACCGGTAATATCGAAGGATATACATTCAGAGATCTTACCGATGATATTATTCCTTATATCCGCCATTGGGAAAAGATCGGGGTGAAACCTGATACGATATATTCGGGTTATCTCGGGTCAAAAAAGCAAATTGATTCGGTCATTGAGATAATCAAAACCTTCAAATCCGATAATACGCTTGTGATAGTCGATCCCGCAATGGCCGATTCGGGTGAAATGTATAAAGGTTTTGATACCTCATTTGCCGATGATATGCGCAAATTATGCGAGCTTGCCGATGTTATCACTCCCAATATTACCGAAGCGGCGTTTCTTACCGGGCAAAGTTATCGTGAGAATTATGATACAGAATATATAGATTTGCTGCTTAACTCAATC
This sequence comes from uncultured Clostridia bacterium, assembly GCA_947166625.1. Classification (GTDB taxonomy): domain Bacteria; phylum Bacillota; class Clostridia; order Oscillospirales; family Acutalibacteraceae; genus CAG-177. The sequence continues at coordinate 48,475 of CAMVEX010000015.1, read as the reverse complement.
AAAGAGCTGACTTCCGGATTTGCCGTTATAACCGGGATTTCGGATATTCCCGGTAAAACCGGGTGCCTTGTATATGATATAAAATCCGATGTTAAGAAATACTTTTCAACGCCGAAATGCGGCGGTATTTATTACGGCACCGGAGATATATTCACCTCAGTGCTCGCCGCAATGATGACAAAGGGCAAGACCGGCTTTGAATCGGCGGAAATTGCGCTTGATTTCACTTACAAATCAATTCTCGAAACATTTAACGAAGGAACCGATCCGCGGCTCGGAGTCGCTTTTGAAAAATATCTGTATCTGCTCAGTAAGGAGGGTCAGAAATGAGTTATGCCGATAAAGTATTCATTGAAACCTGCAAAGACATACTGAATAACGGTATATACGATACCGACAGAGAAGTAAGACCGAGATGGGATGACGGCACTCCCGCTCATACTGTCAAAAAATTCGGCGTTGTCAACAGATACGATCTGAGCAAAGAATTCCCGATACTCACTCTCAGAAAGACCTTTCTTAAGAGCGCCGTTGACGAGCTGCTCTGGATCTGGCAAAAAAAATCAAATAACATCCATGATCTCGGAAGCCATGTCTGGGATTCCTGGGCAGATGAAAACGGCTCTATCGGCAAAGCCTACGGTTATCAGCTTTCAGTTAAACATCATTATCCCGAAGGCGATATGGATCAGGTCGATAAAGTTCTCTATGATCTGAAACATAACCCTGCCAGCCGCCGCATAATGACAAATATTTATAACCACGCCGATTTGAGCGAAATGGCGCTCTACCCCTGCGCATACAGTATGACATTCAATGTGACCGGAAACAAACTGAACGCAATACTGAATCAGCGTTCGCAGGATATGCTTGCGGCAAACATTTGGAATGTGGCTCAGTATTCTGCGCTCGTATGTATGATAGCTCAGGTTACCGGATTTGAGCCCGGCGAATTCGTTCATGTCATTGCCGACGCTCATATTTATGACAGGCATATACCCATAATCGAAGAATTGATAAAGAAAGAGCCTTATGATGCTCCGACTGTTATTCTTGATAAATCCGTCACCGATTTTTATGATTTTACAAAAGACAGTTTTACCGTCGAAAATTATAAATATCACGAATTTACTGCAAAAATCCCCGTTGCCGTATGAGGTGATTAAATGAAAACTATTGTCTGCGTAGATAACGAATGGGGTATCGGCAAAGCGAACGATCTGCTTTACCATATTCCCGGAGATATGAAATATTTCAAAGAAAAAACCACCGATAATGTCGTAGTAATGGGGCTTGCTACCCTGTTGTCTTTTCCGGGAGGAAAGCCATTAAAAGACAGAACAAATATCATTTTATGCGATGATCCCGATTTCAAATGCGACGGAGCGACAATGGTAGGTTCCATTGATGAATTACTTGAAGAAATAAAGAAGTATGATACCGATTCCGTTTACATAATAGGCGGCGCCTCTGTTTACGCTCAGATGCTCCCCTACTGCGATACCGCTTACATCACAAAGGTTGACTCTTCATCGGATGCAGAAAAATTCTTCCCCAATCTTGATGAAAATAAAGATTGGATTCTGTCATCGGAATCCGAGCCCGCCGAATATAACGGTCTTGTTTACAAATTTACAGAATATAAAAACATCAATGTTTAAAGGAGTGTGATTTCGTATGGCTGTTTATTGCAATGAGCCCTCAAGAACCTTCAGCGAATATCTTCTTATCCCCGGTTATACTTCCAAAGAATGTATTCCGGCCAATGTATCGCTGAAAACGCCGCTTGTTAAATTCAGAAAAGGCGAAGAAGAATGTCCGATAACGCTGAATATACCGATGACCTCGGCTATTATGCAGTCCGTTTCAAACGACACTCTTGCAATCGCCCTCGCGAAGGAAGGCGGCATTTCGTTCATTTACGGCTCACAGAGTATAGAGGATGAAGCCGCCATGGTAGCAAGAGTCAAAAATTATAAAGCCGGCTTTGTTATCAGTGACTCAAATCTTAAGCCGACCGATACATTGCAGCAGGTTTTGGATTTGTTTGAAATTACGGGCCACAGCACCATGGCTGTAACCGAAGACGGCACTCAGAACGGCAAGCTTCTCGGCGTAGTTACCAGCAGAGACTACAGAGTAAGCCGCATGGAGCCCTCTTCACCGGTATCCGAATTTATGACTCCGCTTGATAAGCTTATAGTAGCCGATGAAAAAACCACACTCAAAGAAGCAAACGATATAATTTGGGATCACAAGCTCAATTCACTCCCCATAGTTGATTCCGAAGGTCACCTTCTCTATTTTGTATTCCGTAAGGATTATTCACAGCATAAAGAAAACCCGCAGGAATTGCTTGATTCAAATAAAAGCTATCTTGTCGGCGCCGGCATAAATACTCTTGATTTTGAAAAAAGAGTGCCCGCTCTCGTTGATGCCGGAGCGGATGTGCTCTGTATAGATTCATCCGAGGGATATACAGTCTGGCAGGAAAACACTCTTAAATTCATCAGAGAAAAATACGGCGACAAAGTTAAGGTGGGAGCGGGAAATGTAGTTGACAGAGACGGTTTCCTTTTCCTTGCAAAAGCAGGCGCAGACTTTGTTAAAGTAGGCATCGGCGGCGGCTCCATCTGCATCACCAGAGAAACCAAGGGTATCGGCAGAGGTCAGGCAACGGCTCTCATCGAGGTTGCCGCTGCAAGAGATGAATATTTCAAAGAGACCGGTGTTTATGTCCCCATTTGTTCGGACGGCGGTATTGTCCACGATTATCATATGACTCTCGCTCTCGCGATGGGCGCCGATTTCCTTATGCTCGGCAGATATTTCGCAAGATTTGATGAAAGCCCGACCGCAAGAATAATGGTAAACGGCGTTTATGTAAAAGAATACTGGGGCGAGGGCTCAAACAGAGCAAGGAACTGGCAGAGATATGATCTCGGCGGCAAAGCAAAGCTGAGCTTTGAAGAGGGCGTCGATTCTTATGTTACCTACGCCGGTCCCCTCGCTGAAAATGTAGCCAAGAGCCTTTACAAAGTCAAATCAACAATGTGCAACTGCGGTGTGATCAATATCCCCGATCTTCAGAAAAACGCCAAGCTCACCGTTGTTTCTTCAACAAGCATCGTTGAAGGCGGTTATCACGATGTAATTCTTAAATCAACAACTACAACAGGAAGATAAGGAGAATTTTTATGAAATGTGCAATCTACGGAGCCGGCTCGATCGGCATCGTACTCGGCGCTTATCTTGCCAAAGCAGGCGTTGATATCGAACTTGTCAACAGAAACAAACAGCACGTTGAAGCTTTGCTTTCAAAGGGTGCTGTTGTAAAAGGAAAAGCAAATTTCAAAGTACCCGTTAAAGCCAGCTTTCCCAATGAAATGGAAGGCGACTATGATGTTATCTTCCTTATGACAAAGCAGCTTTATAATAAAAAAGTCGTAACGGACTTAAAGCCGCTTCTCGCCCCTGACGGAGTTATTGTTACTCTTCAAAACGGCATTCCCGAGCCTGCTATCGCCGAAATCATCGGCAGCGAACATACTTTGGGATGCGTTGTCGAATGGGGCGCTTCACTCTCCGCACCCGGCGAAAGCACTCTCACGAGCGAGCCCGATTCTCTGTCATTCCAGATGGGAAGAATGGAAGGCGTTCCGGACAAAAAGCTTGAAGAGGTCAAAGAACTTCTTGAAAAAATGTGCCCGGTAAATATCGAAGAAGATATTATGAGCGTCAGATGGTCAAAACTCCTTATCAACGCCACATTCTCCGGTCTCGGTACCGTTATGGGCGGCACTTTCGGAGATGTTGTAAACGATATGTTTGCCCGTAAAATTGCTCTCAGATGCATTAAGGAATGCATTGATGTGGGCAGAGCATCGGGAGTAAAATTTGCGCCTGTTCAGGGCAAGGATATCACTAAGATTTTCTATTACACCAACGCTCTTAAAAAATCCATCGCCCTTAAAGCTATTCCAAAGGCAATGGAAAAACATATGTCGCTTGTTCCCTCGATGCTTCAGGATCTCAGAAACGGCAAAAAGTGTGAAATCGAGGCAATCAACGGCGTTGTATGTGAATACGGCAGGAAATATAATATCCCGACTCCCGTTAACGACAAAATAGTTGAAATAGTCAAAAAAGAGCAGGACGGCTCACTTCCTCTTTCAAAAGAAAACATTCTGCTTTTCGATACTATTATGATGCAGAAAGATTAAATTTATATTATTAAACAGAAAACCCCGAAGCCTCACGGTTTCGGGGTTTAACTTCAGCGGTATTATTATTTTGTCATCAGATCGCAGACAAGTTTACTGTGCTCAACCGGATCATCGACGGATTTGCCGGCTATCAGGCATGCCTCGCTGAAAAGGAGTTTTGAATAAACGGCAAGAGTTTCTTTGTCATTATCATAAAGTGATTTAAGTTTATCTGCAACGGGATGCTCGCAGTTGATCTCAAGAATCAATTTAGCTTTGACCTTGTTATCTTCGTTACCGGGCATGGAATTAAGAGTTTTTTCCATATCAAGTGAAATCTGGCCTTCGGTCGCGAGGCTGACGGGGTGACCCGCAAGTTTATTGGTGAATCTCACGGAATTCACGGAATCACCGATTGCCTTTGCCATTTCTTCAAACATACCAGAATAATCGGAATTGAGCTTTTCGATCTCTTTCTTTTCGTCCTCGGTGCTTAAATCAAACTCTTCATCACAAATATTTACAAAATGTCTGCCGTTGTATTCTCCGATGGTTTTGACAACAAACTCATCAAAATATTCGGTAAACATAAGAATTTCGAGATTCTTTGATTTTGCAGCATCAAATTGCGGAAGCATCTCGATTTTTTCAAGCGTTTCACCGCAGGCATAATATATATTCTTATCGTCATCCGCAAGTTTTGCGGTGTATTCATCAAGCGTTACAAGCTTCTTTTCATCGGATGAGGTGAAAAGAAGAAGATCTTTGAGCTTATCCTTATTGAGCCCATACATCTCATAGCAGCCGAATTTAAGCTGAGTGCCGAAATTCTTAAAGAATTTTTCGTATTTTTCGCGATCGTTTTTGAGCATTTTTTCAAGCTCGGATTTTATTTTCTTCTCAACCGTTTTGGCGATCAGTTTAAGCTGGCTGTCATGCTGAAGCATTTCTCTGCTTATGTTGAGAGAAAGATCTTCGCTGTCAACGAGGCCCTTGACGAAGCTGAAATAATCAGGGAGAAGTTCGGCGCATTTATCGGTGATCAAAACGCCCTTGGAATAAAGCTGAAGCCCCTTTTCATAATCCTTTGTATAGTAATTGAACGGAGCGTGTGCCGGGATATAAAGCAGTGATTTATAAGTGGCGTTGCCCTCGACGCTGCTGTGAATTACCGCGAGCGGATCCTCAAAATCAAAGAATTTTTCTTTATAGAAGCTGTTATAATCATCATCTGTCAATTCAGATTTATTCTTTTTCCATATCGGGATCATGCTGTTAAGCGTTTTTTCTTCAACATAATCCTCATATTCTCCTTCTTTCCCTTCAACAGGGCGTGAAGACTCAACATCCATCACAATGGGATGACGGATATAATCGGAATATTTCTTAACGAGAGACTGAATCATATATTGGTCGAGATATTCGCTGTATTTATCATCATCGGTATCTTCTCTGAGATGCATGATCACTTCGGTACCGAAATCGGGTTTATCGCTCTCCCCTATTCTGTAGCCCTCAACGCCGTCCGAGACCCAGGTAAAAGCCTTATCGGAGCCGTATGCCCTGGTATTTACGGTCACTTTATCGCTCACCATAAAAGCGGAATAAAATCCAACGCCGAACTGACCGATTATATCAACATCCTCGGTTTTTTCATTCTCGGCCTTAAAATCAAATGAGCCGCTTTTTGCGATGGTGCCGAGGTTATTATCCAGCTCTTCCTCCGTCATACCGCAGCCGTTATCCGAAACGGTTATAGTCCTGTTTTCTTTATCAAGCACTATACGGATCTTGAAATCATCGGCTTTAAGACCTACCGAAGAATCGGTAAGCGATTTGAAATACAATTTATCGAGCGCATCTGAAGCATTGGAAATTATCTCTCTCAAAAAAATCTCTTTGTGAGTATAGATGGAATTTACCATCAGATCCATAAGACGCTTTGATTCGGATTTGAATTTTTTCTTTTTCATTACGGATTACCTTCTTTCCGTCAAACATTATAACCCGACGTTTACAACAGTTTGTTAATATAAAATGAATAAAATGTTAAAAACAAGCACTCGGTATAATCGAGTGCCAATATCAAATCACAAATATTTGAGGGCTGTTTGTTAAGAAAAAATTTACTTTACTGTTTCGGTGCAATATGTTAAAATTCAATAGTAATAAATTTGAAAGGCAGATGATTGATTTGAAAGAATTGATGAACTACCTGAATGAAGCTCTCAGCTCTTTACCCGAGGATAAATATCTTCACGCTTTCAAAAAACGTCTGGTAGAGCAGATCACCGAAAGAGCAAATGAAATCACTCACACCGGTATCATGGATGATAAAGTTATCTACGATATAATTGTCGGAGAGCATCCCGATATCAGGAAAGAATTCGCCGATTTTAAAGGCGAGATCAATGCGACCCGCGAAAGAAAATCAAAAATAAGAAAGACGATACTCGGCTCCGCTCTTTATTTTGCCGCGGTGATATTGATCTTTTTGATCGTAAGCTTTATAACTCACGGCTGGAGAAGAAGCTGGATATTCCTGATCAACGGCTTTTGCCTTTATTTTGCATATATGTCTGCGAATATTGCGACAGAATTTGCCGGAAAAGAGAAAAACTTCAAACCGATTTCAAGAATTCTCTTTGCATTCTCGGTTTTTACATTTGCAGTGCCCGTTTTTTTGATAGTTCTTTCTTTGAGAGCTCCGCATGCGTGGCTGGTGTTTATATTCGCGATACTCGTTATGTTTACCGTTGACGGAATTTTCGTAGAAAAAGAAAAAATCGGATTTGCGATATTTTTCCAGATCGGTTACATTGTACCCGCTTTGACTATGGTTTATATTATCGCGGCAACGCTCGGTATAGTTCATTGGCATCCCGGCTGGATAATAATACTGTTATCGATACCGATCATACTCGCGGTCATACTTTACAGACTCAGCGTCAACAAAAAGCATAAATCATTCAGCGAAGAAACGGAGGCGGACAGCGAATGGACAGAAAACTGAATGCCGAATTATGGGATAAAATGCATTATCTCTTCAGAGATTTTAATGACCGTGTTGTTCACGCTCAGTTCGATTATGATTTTGTTATTGATACAGAAGCACTTAAAACCGTTATAATCTGTGCATTTGAGAAACTGCCCGTTCTTCATTCAAGCTTTAAGGATAATCATGTGAGCCCTTATTGGCAGGTAAACAGATACAAAATCGAAGATGTTCTAACAGTTAAAGAAGTTAATGATGAAGATGTCGAAACATTATCCGAAGAATTTCTGACCGGGAGGATCGAGCCCGAAGATCAGGTTCAGATGAGATTTCTCGTATTGATTCACGGCGGAAAATCAAGGCTTTGCATAATCGAAAACCATATGTGTATGGACGGCGGTGATTTCAAATATTTTCTGAAAGATTTTTGCAGAAATTACAACGACTATTCGGAAAAGAAGATCAGTCCCCTTTCATACAGAGCGGGTAAAAGAGCTTATACATCTGTCTATAAAGATTTTTCAAATGCAGACCGTAAAGCTGCGCAAAATTTATACAGAAACATAAATAAAAAGGACGAGCACGCATTCCCCTTCACCCCCGATTCTCCCGAAGATAAATCATTCATCGCAAAAAGAACCATCAGCGAAGATACTTTCCTCAAAATCAAGACAAAAGGCAAGTTACTCGGAGCCACAATAAACGATATGCTGATGGCTGCGTATTTTTACAGCCTCTATGAAATCGCAGGCTTTTCAGAAGATGAGAGCGTCAGCATTTCCTGCGCCATAGATCTCAGAAGGCATATAAAATCGGTCGAAAATATGGGATATACAAACCACACATCGTGGATGCAATGTAAAATTCCGGAGCTCGGGAGAGATATTTTTGAGACTCTCAAATATGTCATCAGGTCTGCAAACGAATTCAAGCAGGATAAATTTATGGGTCTTTACGGCCTTCCTCTGCTGTCGCTCGGATATAAGATCATGCCTCACGCCGCAAGCGAAGAAATCATAAAAATAGGCTATTCAAATCCTTTGCTTGCCATGAGCAATATAGGTATTCTGGAAGTTGATAAGCTCGCTTTATCCGGCCACGAGCCGACAGACGGTTTTATGACGGGCGCTGTTAAATACAAGCCTTTCGTTCTACTTTCTGCAACATCCGTAAGAAACAGACTCACCCTTTCAATGTGTGTCAGAGGCAACGAAAAAGACAAAGAAACAGTCAATGATTTCTTTGATAAAATGGAAAAAAACATCAGTGTTTTAATATCTGAATAATTCCGATTTTGCAAAATCCGGGTAAGTTGAAGGGCTTATCCGGATTGTTAATTATTGACTAAAATATTTTGAATTTTTTGTGAATAATATTCATAGAAATTTACAGCATTTTATTATATAATAACTGTGTAAAAATATGCAAAGGAGAAATTGCTATGTCTAAGAAAATTTTAGCAGTTGTTCTATCGCTCGTTATGCTGCTTTGCGCCGTCCCCTTCACTGCCTTTGCTGAAGAAACCGAGCTTGCCTCCGCTGAGGAGAGAGTTGCCGGTTGGGATGCAAACTTTGAGCTTGTTATTGATAAACTTCTCGATAACGAAAAATCAGCTCATTGGCAGTATGTAGCTGAGAACAATAAGCAGCTTGCAGACACTATGCTCACCTACACCGTTTTTGCTCTGTATGATGACGCATGGAAAAACGGATTTGACAACAGTGTTTCAATCGAAAACGCCGAAAAAATCCTCTGCTCACTTATTGAAAAGGTTGACGCCAATGTCGGCGAATCCAAATTCCACGAAATTCTTAAAGTTCTCAAGACAGCAAGCGATCTCAATGATCTCCTTCAGAAAGTTAACAGCTATGTAAAGATCTCCGATGTCCTTACTTCCACAGAATGGACCACAGCCTTCAATTACATTAAGTATGCGATTCAGATCGGCGATCTCTATGAAGAAGAAAGAGACAGAGTAATAGAGGCTTATGCCCGTATTCTTTCCGTTCAGGCGGCGAATGCTTTCTACAAAGAATACCTCTCCTATCTCGCAGATAACTGCACATATAACGTAGTTGCATCGGCAGCGAGAAACCTTATCGAAAACATTGATGAGAGCGTTGAATCAATCATTAAAAAGGAAGTTCTCAATGCAGGCGGTTTCGCAGCGTCAAAGGTATTTGATACTGCTGCCAGAATCGCTATCAACAGCAACGCATACACCGCGGTTGCTCTCAAAGTTTATGATGTCGGCACCAGTGTAGCTGACGCTCTTTGGAACACCAGCGATCAGTATGTTCTTATGGACGAGCTTTACACCACCTTCTTTGCAGAAACTTATGCTCAGAAATGGGTTATAGATGTCCGCGCAAACGATTCCGCCGAAAAGTATGAATTTGCTATAAACGTTCTTCTCGGTCTCAGAGAAGCGGGAAGCATTGCTCTCTATGATCTCAAGCTTGCTCAGAATGAAGGAATCGTCGGCAAGATCAAGAATCAGATCAACTACAATGTAAGCTTCAAGCAGATTGAAGAATTGGCTTTCCTTGAGCTCGCAAAGGATGTCCTCTTCAAAGAGCCTGTATCCGAATACAAACCCGTAAAGACCATCGTTACCGTTGATACCAACGCTTATGTTCACCTCAATGATTTCTCCCTCTTCAATCAGAAGGGAATCTATAAGGATGACAACGGCTATTATTCGGTTCACCTTAACGAGAATATCAAGCTCTATGTTAAGACTGCTTTCCTTGCCGAAGATATCGATGTAGTTATCAAAGCAGGCGAAAAGACTTATGCAACCTCAGTTATCGAAAAAGAGGGCGAATCCGGAATATTTGATTATTCCTTCACCAACGCTGTCTGCGGAGCAGAAGGCGACATCACCTTCAACAGCGATATTTTAACAAGCAAGACCTATACCTCACTTGTTAATGATGAAGTTGTTACAAGCGATCTTAACTATGATTTCGTTTATCCTCCCTACAATGCCGTTAACCTTTCGACCGTTTCCGGCGCTGTAGTTTCGGTAGTTTCCGATGAAGCAAAAGGCAAAGTTCTCGAGATCAGAGATATCATCAATCAGCTCTTTGAGAGCATCCGCCTCTTCTTCAAGACCCTTTTCAGCGGTCTCAAAAAGTAATAATTAAGGCATAATAAAAAGCCCGTACTGAGTGCGGGCTTTTTTATATAGGTAATAATATGATTAAAAAAGAAAACTTTCATACTCATTCAATTTACTGCGACGGCAAAGACACTCCGGAAGAGATGGTTTTATCCGCAATCGAAAAAGGATTTACCGATTTAGGCTTTTCCGGTCACGCTTATATAGATGATTTTGAATGTGATTGGGCTATGACCGCCGAGAATTCCCGTAAATACATATCGGAGATAAATGATTTAAAAATCAAATACCGTGATAAAATAAACATTTACTGCGGTACAGAGCTTGACTATTTCTGTACCGATGTACCGGGAAAATATGATTTTACGATCGGATCGGTCCATTATCTGAATATGGGCGGTGAATATCAGGCAATCGATTATTCGCTTAATGAGCAGCAAAAGGCGGCAGATAAATATTTCGGCGGATCGCTTATTGATTATGCGGTGGAATATTATCGCATAACAGGCGATGTTCTCAATAAACTCAACGCTGACATTATCGGGCATTTTGATCTTGTAACAAAATTCAATGAGGGTCAGTGTGCTTTTGATACCGGCGATAAAAGATATGTTAACGCGTGGCATGACGCCGTGGATGCTCTTATACCCTATAATAAGCCATTTGAAATCAATACGGGAGCAATTTCGCGAGGCTACAGGAAATCGCCATACCCTGCCCTTGACATTGCCGAATATATCCATTCTAAAGGAGGATACTTCATACTGACCTCAGATTGCCATGACAAAAACAAACTTGATTGTTATTTTGCAGAAGCTGAAAAAGAGTATTCAAAATTTGAGATAATCAAGTTTTCCGAAATATTGAATAAATAACAAATAAAATACCGCAGATCGGTTTGGCCGATTCTGCGGCATTTATTATTCAGCTTTCAGTATTGTCCGATTCTTCTTTAATCTCGGAATAACTGACCTCATTCTGAACATCGGAATCATCAGCGGTGTTTTCCTCGCTATAATCATCGGACATGATTTTAAGGAATTCATCCTGCTCGATCTTATTTTTTTCAAGAAGGACTTTTGCCAAAGCGTGAAGTTTATCTATATGCTTCGTAAGAATCTTTTCGGTGCGCTGATATGCTTCGGAAATAATGCGCTCGACCTCATCATCGATCTGCGCTGCAACTTTCTCGGAATAATTGCGGACATGGCCGAATTCCTTGCCGAGGAATACTTCGTTATTATCCTCGCCGAATGCAATGGGACCGATCCTGTCGCTCATACCGTATTTAGTGACCATTTCACGCGCAGTTTGAGTGACTCTCTTTATATCGTTTGAGGCACCTGTTGAAATATCGCCTAAAATAAGCTTCTCGGCTACTCTTCCGCCAAGGCCGTAAACAAGGCTGTCTAAAAGCTCGTTTTTAGAGGTATAAGTCTTATCCTCAGCGGGTCTGTAAAGAGTGTATCCGCCTGCAAAGCCTCTCGGAATGATCGAAATCTGATGAACGGGATCGGCATTTTCGAGATAATAAGCCGAAACAGCGTGACCCGATTCGTGATAAGCGGTGAGCTTCTTGGCTTTTTCATTCATCTTGTGAGATTTCTTTTCGGACCCTATTTCGACCTTCAGCGCAGCTTCATCGATCTCAAGCATTGTGATAGATTTCTTATCGTTACGCGCCGCGAGCAACGCCGCCTCGTTAAGAAGATTTTCAAGATCTGCGCCCGTAAATCCGACTGTTGCCCTCGCTATGCTTTCAAAATCAACATCCGGAGCTATCGGTTTGCCTCTTGAGTGAACTTTAAGAATTGCCACTCTCCCCTTTTGATCGGGATAATTGACGGTAACCTGGCGATCAAATCTTCCGGGACGAAGCAAAGCGGGGTCAAGTATATCAGGTCTGTTGGTCGCCGCTATAACGATAACGCCTTCATTCGCGCCGAAACCGTCCATTTCAACAAGAAGCTGATTGAGGGTCTGCTCTCTCTCATCGTGGCCGCCTCCCATACCGGCGCCTCTGTGCCTGCCGACAGCGTCAATTTCATCTATAAAGATTATGCTGGGCGAAGCTTTTTTAGCCTGATCAAATAAATCTCTTACTCTTGAAGCGCCTACGCCGACATACATCTCAACGAAATCAGAGCCGGAAATGGAAAAGAAAGGTACACCCGCTTCTCCCGCAACTGCTCTCGCAAGAAGAGTTTTACCTGTACCCGGAGGGCCGACAAGCAATACTCCCTTAGGGATCCTTGCGCCAAGTGCGTCAAATTTCTGAGGATTCTTTAAGAATTCGACTATCTCAGTGAGTTCTTCTTTTTCTTCGTCGGCACCGGCTACATCCGCGAATGTCGTTTTTCGTTTTTCATCCGATACTTTCTTAACTCTCGCCTTGCCGAATGAAATGGTTTTATTGTTTTCGTTGCTGATGGTCTGATTCATTCGCCTGAACATAAACACCAGCATTCCGACCATCAGCAACACCATTACCGCTGTCGGAAGAATCGAAAGCACTATTGCTCCGGCGGAGCCGTTACTCAGCTTTTCTTTAATCGGGTCATCGGGATGCTCTATATTATATTCACGGACCATATCATGGACATCATCCATAAATACATCGGGAACCGGCACCGTGTAAGTGTGAAACTTTTTCTCATCCTCACCCTTGATATGATAGACAAGGGCTCCGCTGTTTTTATTGAATCTGTATTCATCGATCTTATATTGATCAAACAGAGCGATTATCTGATAATACTCCGGCTTCTCTTCCTTTTGATGATCGGCATAGTAGGAAACACCGACGATAATCAAAATGGGAATAAGAATATAGGGTAAGATCGTTATAAGCCGATTTCTCTTGGGCGCATTATTTTTATTATCCAATTGCTTATCTCCTTAACTGTTGTAAATCTCTTCTTTTAAAACGCCTATATATGGCAGATTTCTGTATTTCTGAGCATAATCGAGACCGTAACCCACCACGAAAGCGTCGGGCACTTCGGCGCCGGAATAATCGGCATACAGATCAACAACTCTTCTCTCAGGTTTATCAAGCAGGGTACATATTTTTATGCTCGCCGGATGCCTGTCTGTCAGCAGATTTCTGACATAATTGAGGGTCCGACCGGAATCGAGAATATCTTCTACAAGTAAAATATCGTAGCCTTCTACATTTATGTCAAGATCCTTTACGATCTTTACAACTCCGCTGTTATTATTGGTTTTATTTTCATAAGAAGAGACACACATAAAATCTATCTCACACGGCACGGTAATCTCACGCATAAGGTCTGCCATAAAAATTACGGACCCCTTCAAAATGCTTACAAGCAAAAGATTCTTACCCTTATAATCTTCACTGATCCTCTTGCCGAGCTCTGCGGTAATACGATGAAGATCCTCCGTGCTGTAATATATCTTTTCGATATCGCTGTTCATGATTTAACACACTCCTCAATTCTGATGATAATAACCCTTTTGGTTTTATCCGTAACAATAAATCTTGAATCAATTCCGCATCGATAAGCGCAGAGAACACCGTTATCATCGCTTATAACCGGAAGAGTCTCTCTGACCTCAGGCGGAATTTTATTCTCATTTTGGATTTTTCTCAAAAGCTTGGTTATCCCGCGCGATGAAAATCTGATACAGTCGCCGCTTTTTCGTCCGCGCACTTTAAGCTCACCGAGAATCTTATCACAATCACCGAAAAAACCTGAGAAATCTTTTGAAACAAATTGTGAATTATAATCGTTGATATCCGTGACGGAAACGGCAATCATATAATCCGAAAAAAGAGTGATACCCTCTTTAAGAAAAGTCTCATCCGGTACGGATTTATCCGATGCTCTTATAAATTCAAGCAATCCCGCACGCGTTCTTGCAAACATACCGCCTGAAAGCTGGACTGTTTTACCTGAATTATCCCGTTTATAACGGCTGATTATAAAATCTGTTTCTTTTACGGATAAAGCGTCAATATCGCCGCCGATCTCTTTCTTTAATATCCGGGCGAGAGCCCTTTTTCTTACGGGAAGATCAGAAGAAGCAAGGCGGTCTATGGAATATCCGCCTTCAACGGCGGCGGAGCGGATAAGCTCATCGGCAAGCGACGATAAATACTTTTCATCTTCATTGAGTGAATCAATGCACCTTAAAGCCGATTTTTCAAGCGAATTATTTATGATTTTTAATTCGGGAATCACATTATGACGAATCCTGTTTCTTGAATAATCAACGCAATGATTTGTTTTATCAGTCACATATACGAGAGAGTTTGATTTACAATAAGCGTTGATTTCATCCTTGGTGCATTCTATAAGCGGTCTTATAATGCCGTCCCTTACCGGAGGGATAGAGCATAGCCCTTTTAATGCGGAACCGCGAGAAAAGTTAAACAGAAATGTTTCCAATCTGTCATTGAGATTATGAGCTGTGGCAATCAATCCGCCGCCTGCAACTTCGCGGAAATAATCATATCTGATTTTTCTGCCGGCTTCCTCAACCGTCATCCCTTGCTCGCAGGCGTATCCGCTGACATCGGCTCTTAAAACAGACAGAGGTATCTCAAGCCGGGAGCATAAATCACGAACAAACTCCTCATCCGAATCGGCATCCTTGCCCCTCAGACAATGATTAACGTGCGCGGCTTCGATCGAAATACCGTATTTTTCTTTTAATGAACAAAGGCAATGAAGCAAACAGACGGAATCGCTGCCGCCGGATAACGCAACGATCACTTTCGCTCCCGGTACAATCATATCGTATCTGTCGATCGTATCTTTAACTTTTTCAATCATCATGTACTTTCTCTATCGGAAGGAATAATGTATGTTCACCGTCCCACGCGAATTCTACCGTCCCCACAGAGCCGTGCCTGTTTTTTGAGATTATAACCGAAACTTTATTGATATCGCTTTCACCGTTTTCATACTGAGATGAATCATCGGATGATTCATCTTTATAGTAATCTTCTCTGTAAAGCATCATAACAATATCGGCATCCTGCTCTATAGAGCCGGATTCACGAAGGTCGGAAAGCTGGGGTCTGTGTGATTTGCCTCTGCCCTCGGTGCCTCTTGAAAGCTGAGCGCAGCAGACAACGGGTATATTGAGATCCTTCGCCATATTTTTGAGCGCTCTGGTAAACTCGCTGACCTCGTTAACACGGTTTTCGGCTCTTACGGCCGGCTTGATCAAACCGAGATAGTCAATAATAACGCAATCAACATTTTTAAGCCTGCGGGTTTTCGCTTTCATTTCCGGAACAGTTATGGCGGAGGTATCGTCAAAATACAATTCGCAGTCACGCAGTACGGTGGCGGCATTGACAAGCCTTTCCATATCGTCCTTGCTTACGCTGCCGTTTCGCATCTTCATGCTTGATACTCTCGCTTCGGAGCCGAGCACCCTTGCGGCAAGCTGCTCTTTGGTCATCTCGAGCGAAAAGAAAAGGACCTTTCTTTTGCCGATAAGGGAAACGTTGCGGGCAAGATTCAGCGCAAAGCTCGTTTTACCCATTGCCGGTCTGGCGCCGATAATTATCAGGTCGGAGCGATTAAGTCCGGTCAGAATATTATCGAGATCGCCATAGCCGGTGGTGAATCCCTTATAAAGCTCTTTATCTTCGCCGGTGCGTTTTTTTATCGTATCAAAAACCTGACCGATAGCAATATCATAGAGCTTTTCGGGATCATCCTTTGCCTTACCCTGCCTGATATTATACATTTTTTGCTCTGCGTCATCGAGAAGAGAATCGGCAGTCATATTCTGAGCCGAAGCCTTATCTATGACCTCCGCAGAAAGACCGATGAGCGAGCGAAGATAATACTTTTCTCTGACGATCTTGGCATAAGATTCCGCATTCTCTGTGGAGGGCACGGAATTATACAGATTCATTAGATATTCTTTGCCGGCGGAATTATCAAACACACCGCGCGAAACCAAAACATCAAGAACTACAAGAGGATCTATGTTTCTATTTTCGGTTTCAAGCTCCATAAGAGCTCTGAATATCTCCTGATGTTGGGGGCGATAAAAATAATCGGGCCCGGTAATATGAACCTGAACGGCGCTGATGCAGGATGGATCAAACAGTATGCACCCGATCACCGCCTGCTCCGCTTCGAGGCTCCAAGGCATATCAACGCCGTTTAATGAAAACAAATCTTTATCGGGCATATCATTCTCCTACGCTGACAAAGAGCGAAGCCGAGATACCGTTATAGACCTTGACTTCAACAGGATAAACGCCGAACATTTTTATATCTTCAGCCTGAATTTTCTTTTTATCAATATTTATACCGAGTTGATTTGAGATCACCTCGGCAATATCTTTAGCGGTCACCGAGCCGAAAAGCTTACCGTTAGCACCCGCCTTGGCAGAAAGCTTGACCGTCTTTCCTTCAAGGGAAGCGGCGACCTTTTTTGCCTCGGCAATTTCCGTATCCAATTTATGTTTTTCGGCGGCTTCTCTGTTTTTAAGCTCGCTCATAGCCTGCGAATTTGCTTCGACAGCAAGCTTACGGGGAAGCAGATAATTCCTGCAATATCCGTCGGAAGCGTTTACAAGCTCTCCTTTTTTACCTAATCCTTTTACATCCTGAGTCAATACAACTTTCATTTTTAATTACTCCTTTACAAAATATCGTCAAGCTCCGAAAGGAGCATTTCTTTTGCGGAATCCACATCTGCATTCTTGATCTGACAAGCGGCCATAGTCTGATGCCCGCCGCCACCGAGAGCCTCCATTATAAGCTGAACATTAACATCGCCGAAGCTCCTTGCCGAAATACAGGCTCTCCCGTTTTCTTCATACAATACAAACGATGCTTTTATGCCTGAAATCCTCAAAAGCTCATCCGCAGCCTTTGAGGCGATAAGTCTCGCCTTCGGAACATCATTATCAACTCTTGAAACCGCAAAGCCGTTATGGGTCTCGGAATCAAGAACTACCTTATTTATTATTTTCCCGGTTTGGGCGTCATTAAAGAAGAATTTATTTATCTTCAATGTATCGGCACCCGATGATTTAAGAAAAGCAGCGACCTCGAATGTGACGGTGCTGGTCCTCAAAACAAATTCCTTCGTATCAAGCATAATACCAGCAAGCAGGGCATCGGCAACGTTTGCGTCGATTCTGTCTTCTTTAATGATATGCTGAAGAAGTTCGGTTACAATTTCGCAAGCAGACGAAGCGTTGGGATTATGGATAAACAGGAATTTATCCGTTTCGGTACCGGGAACGAGCCTGTGATGATCAATGATCACTCTGTGAGAGCAGGCATCATAAGCCGCGGCTCCGTCGCTGATATGAGGCACATGAGTATCGGTAAGTATAAAAAGAGTATCCGGAGTTACAAGCGCGGCTGATTCATCGGGAGATTTTATCAAATCAATATGACCCGACTCTCTGATAAGCTCAGCGACATCTCCAGCAAGAGAAAGCTTATCATCATAGATGATATTTACTTCTTTTCCGAGATACATACAGGCGTAAGCAATACCGAACGCACTGCCGAGGCTGTCAAAATCAGCCGATTTATGACCGCTGATAAGTATTCTGTCTGCGGCAAGTATTTCATCAGAAAGCTGCCTGGCCCACAGCTTGATTTTGACTTTGATCTTTTTATCCGCGCTTTTACTGACCGCTCCGAAAAAGCTGTAGCTTCCGTCTTCAAATAATATAGCCGCCTGGTCGCCGCCTCTGTTAATGGCGGTTTCAAGAGCTTTTCTGGCGTTTTTCTCAGAGTCTTTTATGGATTCGCCGGATGAAACTCCTATTGACAGAGTGACCTGCATATTTTTCTCTTTGTATTTATAATTTCTGACACTGTTCAAGACGGAAAATTTATCGGCTATCATATCGTTGATATTTGATCTTTCCGTCACGGTCATCAATCTGTCTTCGCTGATTTTTTTGACCGTGGAATTAAACCGGTCACACCAATCGTAAATCATGCCGAGAATAATGCTTTGAAGCTCTGTCTTTTCTGTTTCTCTGCCGAGATTCGGATTATCATCAATATTATCAATCTGAAACAGTACCACATGCGGAATACCGCTCTCATATTTGAACTCCGTCAGTTTAAGATCGGTGTTGTCAATGAATTTATACGCGGTATAACCCTCTCCCTGCTTGTGGAAAGTGACGCTGTTTACAAGATAATAACGATCATTGATCAATGCGTAATTATTGAAATCAATATCAAAATTATTACCGAGCAGCGATTTTATATCAGTCATCTGAGTAAGATTTTCGGATATATCGGCTCTGAATAAATCATTTGCCCAGATAATTTTACCATCGGAATTACAGAGCGCAACGGGATAAGGAGAGGTTGAAAGCACCTTGGAATCGGTATAATCAAGCTTTTTTGCAGCAAACGAAAGCACTCTGCCGTATCTGAATCTGGCGGAAAACATGCGGACAAATCCGAAAACAAATACAGCGGTAAAAATCAAGGCTTCCGTTACGGCAAACTTCTTATCACCGAAGCGAAACGCAGTCAAAGCCGTGAGCGCGGCTGCGGACACGGCGGCAAGCGATAAGAATAAACCGTCATAATGAAAGCCTTTGAATTTCATTTATACCTCCATAATCATGGGCAGAATGATAGGATCTCTTTTTGTCTGCTCATGAACAAACCTCGAAACAGCTTCTTTTAACTTCCCTTTCACAGCGCCGATATCACTGATATTGGAATAATAGCAGTTTTCAAGAGCTTTCTCAGCAACGCGGCGGGCATTTTCAAGCAGTTCCTCGGATTCCTTGACATAAACGAATCCTCGTGAAACTACCTCGGGGCCAGAAATAAGCTGACCTGTTTTATAGTCAAGAGACGCGGTAACGATAATAATACCGTCTTCGCCGAGATGCTTTCTGTCTCTTAAAACGACCGAGCCGACATCGCCGACGCCGGAGCCGTCAACAAATACTTTGCCTGCCTGAACGGGTGTGCCTGCTTTGATTGAATCAGCGGTTATTTCAGCCACCTGGCCATTATCACCGATAAAAATGTTTTTAGCAGGTATCCCCATCGCTTCGGCAAGACCGGCATGCTTTTGCAAATGTTTTTGCTCGCCGTGAACGGGAATAAAGAATTTGGGCTTTACGATGCCTATCATCAATTTCAGCTCTTCCTGGCAGGCGTGACCCGAAACGTGAACATCATACATTTTTTCGTAAATTACCGTCGCTCCGAGTTTCATGAGCTCATTAACGACATTACCTACGGTTTTTTCATTTCCGGGGATTGGAGTTGCAGATATGATAACATAGTCATTCGGTCTGATTTCGACCCGCCTGTGATCGGAAAAAGCCATTCTCGTAAGGGCGGACATCGGCTCTCCCTGGCTGCCTGTAGTTATAATAACAAGCTGCTCCGGGCGGTATCTGTTGATAAGCTCCGAATTTATCAGCACACCTTCGGGGACGGTAAGATACCCGAGGCTCGCCGAAACATTGACAACATTCTCGAGCGACCTGCCCACAAGGGCGACCTTTCTGCCGAGTGAATGAGCAACATTTATTATCTGCTGAACTCTGTGGATATTGGAAGCGAAAGTAGCAACTATGATTCTGTTTTTCCCCGCCTTGCGGAAAAGGACTTCAAAGCTCTCCCCCACTTTTCTTTCGCTCTCGGTGAAGCCGGGTCTTTCGGCGTTGGTACTGTCTGAAAGCAAAGCGAGCACACCATTTTTACCAAGCTCTGAAAATCTCGCGATATCGATCATTCCGCCGTCGATCGGCGTGCTGTCGATCTTGAAATCACCCGTTTGAATAACCGTACCGGCTCCGCATGAAACGGCAAGACCGATAGCGTCGGGAATAGAATGATTTACATGAATGGCCTCAACGGTAAATCCGCCGAGTTTAACACAATCGCCGGGCTTGATCTCATTAAGCTTTGAAGATGAAAGAATGTTATGCTCTCTGAGTTTGCCCTGAATCAGCCCGATGGTAAGCCTTGTGGCATAAACGGGTATATTAAAGGACTTTAACAGATAAGCCAAACCGCCGATGTGATCCTCATGGCCGTGAGTGATGACAATTCCCTTGACCTTATGAATATTTTTCTCAACATATCCGAAATCGGGAATTACCATATCAACGCCGAGCATATCCGGCTCGGGGAATGCGAGACCGCAATCAACTATGATTATCTCATCGTTATACTCATAGAGAGTCATATTTTTGCCGACTTCATTGATACCGCCGAGGAATATGATTTTAAGCGGCAATGATTTTTTGGATGTTCTCTTTTTTGTGCCTTCGGATTTTGATCTTTTGGCACCCGTATTTTTACTTACGGTTTTTATATTCTTATTGTCTTCCGCAATTGCCGAATTGATATTTTCGGCCTTGGATTTTTTAACCGACGTATTTTTAACGTTACCGGTATTTTGCCTGTAATTCTTTTTCCCTTTTTGGGAGGATGCTTTGTTTTTATTTGATTTACCTTTAGCGGGTATCTCAGCGACTGACGGACGCTTTTTATTGTTTCCTGTTTTTTTGTTATCCGATTTCAAAGCATCCACAGACGCCCTGAGATCTTCCAGTTTTTTATTATTTGCCATAATTCTCCTGTTAAAAATTAAGATTTGCTTTTACATTTTTATCATAATGACCGGTATCCTGAAATCCGATCTCGGTCCTTTGGCACTCGCCCCACTTGCGCTTTATTTCATCAAAACTGTCGGTTTTGATTTTTGCTCTTTCAAAACCGTCTTTGCTTCCCTTCAAACACCAATCGGAGCTCCACATAAGGTGACCTGTAGCCTTATATGTCCAAAGCATCCAGTTAAAGCCGTATTTATCCATGGTGTTAAAGCAGTTTTTCCAGGTAGTGGTTTTATGCGGATAAAACTCACCCATCAAAAGCGGAGTGTTGAAATAATAGAGCCTTGTGAGGAAAACGAACAGATTGAAAATAAAATCCGAGTTTTGATAGAAATGAACCTGATACACCACATTAGTCCAGTTCTTTAATGCCTTATGGGGAAGGGCAAACATAGTCCATATACATTCAAGGGTAATAATATGCTCGGGATCCGCCTTCCTGACCGTATCATACAATCTCGAATATTCCGCCTCGTTATTTTGCCTGCGCTCAAGTTCGGTGCATTCAACATCACACATAGGCTCATTCAAAAGATCATACATTGCAACAGCGGGGTTGCCGCGGTATCTTGTCGCGATTGCGGTCCATAATTCATCGGTCAGTTCACGATATCTTTCGCCCTTCTCGTTTTTTTCAAACAAACCGCAGGATTTCCCCTTGCCCGAATGAGGGGCGTCGCTCTGATAACCGACGGCTCCGTGCATATCGAGGATCACATACAATCCCCTCTCAAAACACGAATTTACAGCCCAATCAAGGCGTGAAAAATCCCATTCTCCGTTATCATTGAGAATTTTGGTGCCGTTGTCATCATAATAAAAATTTCTGAACCAGAACGGAATTCTGACGCAGTTAAAGCCCATCTCTTTAATGCAGTCAAGATCATACTCCGTAACGGTGTTATCATAATAAGTATTCAAAAGCTCATAAGCTTTTTGCGTGCCGAAACGCTCTTCGAGAACAGTGATGACCTCGTAATTATCGGATACTTCTTCATAAGGAAAGAGCCACTCTTCAAATATTAGCCAAGCACGGAGATTTACCACTTTTAAAACTACTTTCTCTCCGTTTTCATTTACAAGATATTTCCCTTCGGTATGAAGAAAATCGCTCTCGGTGAAACCGGCGGATTTTTTGACCGCGGAATCCGTCGCCGAAAATCCGGCAAAAGAAAAACAATTAAAAAGTAAAACGCTCATAAGAATAAAGGCGGTAAACTTCTTCACGTATTTCATCGACACATCCCCTTATTATAATAATATATAATATCACTCGAAACACGGTTTGTCAATTTATTGTTGACGATATAAATGCCTTATGATAAAATTACGGTGTCAGATCAGCTTATTTACCGTGAATAAAGGAGTCTGAGTTTTATGAAAAACAAAGCGTTAAAATATACTTCGGCTTTGATTGCCGTATTTATTATCTTTTCGGCTCTTTCGATCGGAATGACCGCTTTTACGGCCGCCGAATATAATGTGGGCGATACAGTTGTTTTCGGCAGCTATCCGCAAAGTAAAGTTACCGATGAAAATATCATTTCGTCTCTGAATGAACTATTATCCGATGATGATTTCACAGACAAAAAATATTATATAGGCGACGGAACTGTCGGCTCCCAAAAACTTGAAAGCTACTATTTCGTTGCAGATAAGTATTTTAACGGGGAGAAATACAGAGCGGTCAGATTCACCAAATACAGACCCACAGCCACACATTATCCCTGCCCGTCAGAAAGCTCCAATCAATATACAAATATAGGCTATTTCAAGGATAATGTTTACTGGTTCAAATATGACCCCATAGTATGGAAAATCCTTGATCCAGCTTCGGGTCTCGCGGTTTCGGACCGTCTGATAGATTCTCAGGCTTTTGATAACGAAAATTTCAATCCCGAAAGCTTTGAAAGCAGCACAATATGTTCCTTCCTGAATAATGAATTTTACAACACGGCATTTGAAAAAAATGAAAAAGAAGCAATAAATTCCGCAGATAATAAGATTCGATTGCTGACCTCTTCCGATGCCGTCAATTCCGCATACGGTTTTGATTCAAATTCAGGCAGAGACGATGTGCTCAGAAGACCCGTGATCACCGAATACACTGCGATAAACGGCAGCGTACCGGTCACTTACAGCGGAATCAGATCGGCAAACTGGCTTTTGGGCGATATAGCCGGCGAAGGCAAGGTAAATATCTGTTATTTCTACGGTGCTCTCAACAAAGCCGACTCAACGGCAGTGAGAGGTATCAGACCGGTTATTAACCTTGACCTGAATTCTGCCGATAAATTCACTGTCATTTATAAAAATAACGGAGAGGTTATCCGTGCCGATTCATACACCGAAGGCGAAAGCATTGAGACATTTACGCCCGATATTCCGGGATATAATTTCACAGGCTGGGATATTGCTCTGCCCGATAAAATGCCGGCTCATAACATCACCGTCAACGCAATCTCGGAAATTAAAACATATACTCTTAAACTCGACGCAAACGGCGGAGCTTTCGAAGGCGGAAGCGATACGATCGAAAAACCTGTTACTTACGGTTCCGCTCTGAATATTGAAACACCCGAAAAACAGGGATATGTTTTCAACGGATGGGATGCGGAAATACCCGATATAATGCCGGCGCATGATATTACTGCCAAAGCAATTTGGGTTGAAGCAGAGAATACTCCTTACAAGGTGATAATTCACAGAGAAAAAATCACCGGCGGTTATGACACGGAAGAAATCGCTCTTTACGGCCGCACAGATTCGGGAATAACCTATTCCCCTGCCGAAGAAGAAGGATTTGAAGTCGATTCTGATAAAAGCAATTTGACCGGAACGATCTCCCCGGGCGGCGACACGGTTTTGAATATCTATTACAGGAGATTATCGTATCTTGTAACTTTTGATTTCAATAATAATACGGCAAAAGAATATTTGATGTATAAACACGGTCAATCTTTGAATCCGCCGATAATTCCCGAAAGAGAAGGATACGCCGGGAAATGGGTCCCGGATATCCCCGATGTCTGCACCGGATCCGAGGTATATACAGTAAGCTGGGAAAAGAACAAATATCAGATTTCATTTGATACGGACGGCGGAACCTTTATCAACAATGCATTATATGAATACGGAGAGGCTGTAGAGCGGCCCGAAGCCCCCGAGAAAGAAGGATACAAATTCATCGGATGGGACAGCGAAATCCCCGATACGATGCCTGCCGAGAATCTGACGGTAAAGGCTTTGTGGGAAATATCCGAGTATAAGGTTACTTGGAACATCAACGGTCGGATCACAGAGGAAACTTTGGAATACGGCTCACCTGTAACTCCCCCTGAAGTTATCGCTCCCGAAGGATATATATTTACTTCATGGGGAATTCCCGTACCAGAAAATATGCCTGCCGGAGATCTGGCATTCACGGCTCAATTTGAGAGAGCGGAATATACCCTCACATGGATCATCGATGGCTCAGTAATCAAAACAGAAAATCTTTATTTTAACGATGAAATCACCGAGCCCGAAGCAACAGAAAGAAGCGGATATTCATTCGCGTGGAGCGAACATCCTTCAGCGATGCCGTCACATGACCTGACAATTAACGGCACTTATACAAAAATCCCCGATCTCGAAGATATTCCTTACATAAAGATTAGAAATTATCAGCAGGAGCGCACTGTCGATTACAAAACGACGATCACTTTCCGAGCCGTAACAAATGTAAAAAGCGGAAATAATATCAAGTGGTATATAAATGATGAATACAAAGGAAACGGTCAGAAGTTCACTGTATCAAAAGCCGCTTCATCATTTACCGTCAAATGCGTTACTCAGGATGAAAACGGTAACAGCATAACGAGCCAGACTCAAACAGTTAAAGTAAAGACTTGCTTTTGGGCAAAACTGATCGCATTCTTCAGAATGATTTTCAGAAGACTTCCCGTAATTGAACAGTAAAAAAATCGCACCGCAGAGCGGTGCGATTTTTTATGAATCAAACCTTGATTTAATATCGGCGAATGTGTCGGCAATAACCTTCTGACTGCCGTAACCCATTGAATTAGTCTCATGATAATGATTGAGATCGAATCTGTCTCTTGTACCGTTCAAAAACGGCTGTGTCTTATTGAGAATAAAATCATTAGGCGGCACGACATAACCTGTCATATCATTTGTATTGCCGTAAACTATAAGATCGGATAAGCCTAAAATTTTACAGAGAGGCTCGGGATTTATCTCTTCGCCGAGACCCGTAGAAGAAGATTCCTTTGGCAGATAAGGCCCGTAAACCGTATTCACAAAGCTCTCTCCCGGAAGGAACGCAATGTTTTGCCCGCCTATTTTCATCAAAGTGACTTCCGATTCCATCGCTATGCCCGTATAACTGGTTTTGCAGGGATAAGCTTTGAAGCTCATGGTATGCTTTAATGCAAGCAAAGTCAAAACATAATTATCAACGGGGTAATAAAACGGCTGTGTGAGATATTTAATTACAGGCTCAAGCTCCGTTTCTTCGCTGATTTTTTCGGCGGCATCGGCATACATTTTACCTTGCTTCTTGACACAGGTAAGAGGATCGGGATCAAGCTCCGCGCCGTCCATACCTCCGATGGCTCCGATACCGAAATGAACATCGGCTCCACAATCTTCTTTAATATGCTCGCGCATAAAATAGGGATATTCGCCGCTGAGCATCCTGTTGCCGCCGCCGAGCGAATTGGGATGAGCGCCGAAGTTGATAAGCCAAGTTTCAGCGCTGTTATCTGCGGGCGAAAAGCGAAGTCTGTAAAGGATCTCGTGCTTATCGGCTATTCCCCTCTTTGTAAACAAACCGCCGGGAACATTGATCTTGCCGCTATAGAGCTTACCGGGTTTTCTGTTTAAATAAGCTTCTTCCGCAACTTTAACTGCCTTTTTGAAAAGCATATTCATATATTCTGGATCTTTGCCGTCGGAAGGAATACTCAAAAAAGGCTTGCCCCAATAGCCGAGTGTGTCAATTCCGCTGTGGCTGTGGGTCACACTGAAATTCACGGCTTTACAACCCTTGATTTTATCAGACGCGAGGATCATGGAGCGGACCTTGTTAATCTCTATTCTCGTGAGCCCGATTATATCGGCGGTCAGCCAAATAATTCCTTCATCCCCGCCGCAGTCGATCCATACAGCGCTGATATATACCGGGGTGAGGACCCCCTCCATCTTATGACCCGAGCCGTGCCCTGCGATCCAGTAAGTTTTACCGGAACTGAGATCAGGCATAATTTCATCGGTGGAAAATCCGAGGCGGAATCCGTCTCCCTTTATCTCAACCGGGCTGACTTTTTTAATTTCGGGGGCACTCCCCTTTTTAGCTACCCTTTTACCGTATGATTTTGTGATGCCGATAATGCCTTTCATTACGATATCAAGAGGATCCATAATCAACCTCCGTTCAGTGCATTTGGATCATACCTGCAAATAGTTTCCGACTCTATATCTACATTGGGAAGTATCATAGGCGGCACACCTGCGTTGCAGGATGTTGTGGCGATAATACTTCTCCCGATGGGAAATAATTCCTTGAAGGTGAGAATATGCACCTTCTCTTTGATAAGGGAATTATCAAACTCAAAAATACCGCTTAATACAAGCTTGATTCCGAATTTATCGGGGTTGTTTTTATCAAACATTTCAGCCGTCAAAGTTCCGTTGCAGATATTATTATTGGAATATTTGACCATATAGCTGACTTTTTTGTCAAGCTCGGTTTTGAAGCCGTTTTCGTGATTGTTTCTGAAGCTGAGCTCGGTAACTTTATAAGCTTTCAAATTAACGGGAATCATTTTATTACCTCTGCGGTCTTGATAACTATCGGCTCAAGCGGCTTTGAGAATGAATTATCGCCGGATGAAAAGCCTCTCTCTATTTTGAGGAAATTATCCACCGTTTCCATTCCTTCGATCACTTTACCGAAAGCTGCATAGTTACCGTCCAAAGTCGATTTATAATTATCCGAATAACAGATGAAAAACTGTGACGAAGCGCTGTCGTAGCTTTGAGAGCTGCGTGCCATGGAAATAACTCCGCGGGTGTGGCTCAGGGTGTTCTGAGTGAATCCGTTGGCAGAGAATTCGCCTCGAATATTCTGAGAAGAGCCGCCTGTTCCGTCGCCCTTGGGGTCTCCTCCCTGGACCATAAAATCGGGGATGACTCTGTGGAAAGTGAGGCCGTCATAGAAGCCGTCGCTGACGAGCTTGACGAAGTTTTTGCAGGTCTCGGGAGCATATTCGGGATAAGTTTCGACCGTAAAAGTTTCACCGCTTTCCATAGTAAAAAGAATCTTTGTGTGTTCTCCCGAAGCGGTCTCGACCTCAGATCCGCTGTTTTTGCCGCACGAAGAAAGCAGGGCAAAAACCATAATCATACAAAGCAGGGCTGCTGATATTCTTTTCATATAAATAACTCCTTTATGAATAACATTCGGCAATTTTAATATCGCCCGAAATCAAAAATTTATCAACCGCATTATGAGGAAGCAGGAAATAATCTCCGCGTTTGATCTCTTTATCATATCCTTCGCCGTTGATCCTGCCGCTGCCCTCAAGCACAACATAAATGGCCGCGGTCTTATCCATCAGAAATTTGCCGCCGGTCAGCGTGATCATCCGGACATTAAAGCTTTTTGTGATGTCGGGGCCTATCAACGACTGATAAAGAATGGTATCATCGGAATATATATTAAGCGCGGGAAGAGGCGCAAAATATGATTTATCAAAATCAAAACAATCAAGAGCCGTTACGGGGTCAATGCCCATATACATCTCTTTATCGGATAATCTGTAACCTCCGCAATATCTCTCGGGCTGAATGGTGAAATCCGTGGGCTCCTGAATTTCGAGCAGGAGGCACCCCGCGCCGATGGCGTGGACGAATTTTGCGGGGATATAAACAACATCTCCCGGGACAACCTCTAAGCTGTTGAGCAACGGCTCCATGCTGTTTTTACCCTCATCAGCCTCTTTTATTGCTTTTACAAAATCCTCTTTGGTAACACCGTCTTTGAATCCGTAAAAGACTTTTGCGCCCGGTCTTGTGGCGATAATTATCCAGCTTTCTTCCTTTCCGTGAGAAGAATTAAAATGAATTTCGGAAAACTCCTTATCGGGATGAGCCTGGACCGGAAGACGCACGGAACTGTCTATAAACTTGGTAAGGATACCGATCTCGGACTTATCGCCGAGTATTTCTTTCTTATGATCTCTGATAGCATCAGTCAAAAGAATTCCGGTATCTTTGATAACCGAAACGCCCTCATTCTCAATATCCGTCGCCTCATTAAGAGCGGCAACATCGCTCGCGACCCATTCCTCGGGATAATTGGAATCAACAGAATCATCACCGAAAAAATCGGAAAACAATTTGCCGCCGGTGTAAACCCGGAAAACACGGTTTTTTTCAAAAAATACGGGATAATCGTAAAACATAACGCACCCCCCCTGATCTTTAGATAAATATAAAACAAAAAGAAATTTATGTCAAGTAAACGGATTATAAAGTTATAAATATTTAACACTTGACACTTTACAAAGTTGAGTGTATAATATCGCGTGTTGAAAACATTCGGGGGCTGACAGATGTCAATCTTAATTTATGATTGCGATCACCCCGTCATATCCTTTATCGGGGTGTAGCGCAGATGGTAGCGCGCTTGGTTCGGGACCAAGAGGCCGTGGGTTCAAATCCCGCCACTCCGACCACCAAATCCCTTGTGTATCAACGGTTCCCACGATTCACAAGGGATTGTAATTTTGTCAAAAAATCGCAAAAATTGCTAAAATTTATCATTTATGCGGATAATTCCACGGATAATTTTTTATTGGTTTTCAAGGGTTTTCAAAGCTAAGATTTTGATTTTTCAGATGCAAACGGATAAAAAACGGATAATTGGTCTGAAAATAAAAAAATCGCCCCTGCCGTGACCTTTCATTCGGTCTGCGACAGAGGCGGTTTTTGTCTGTAAAGCGTCATAATAATTTCTTCCAATCTATACAGGAATTGCCATCCTTAATACTGATTTATGAAATTATCGAATGTTTCTTTTCTGACAAGAACATTCTTTGTGCCGGGAATAACGGGAATGTTATTCTCTTTGATAAGGTTGCGAACGCTCTGCTCCGACATGCAGAGCATCTGGGACATTTGCTTGGTGGTATAAACTATGGGTTCAAGTTTATTATTGTCATTATCAACTTCTTTCTTTTTTCTGCTGAGATACCCGTTCTCTTCGCAGAATTTTCTGAGGTCCTTTGCCATTGAGTTGTCAGCCTCCTTTCTGCCGTTTACGGCCTTTATATTTTTCAGAGTGCCAGAGGGCAATCATTTTCGGTGTACCATAAACACCCTCTGAAGATTGCCCTCTGACTTACGCTGCAGCGAGCTTTGTGTGCCAACAACCTGATAACTGATAAGTTTTGATAAGTCCCTGTGCCGTGAGCTGTGCCCGTGCGTTTTTATAGGTTTTGACTCCTATATCAAGACCGGTAACCATCTCTTCAAGTTCCGTGCTCTTGATATCACGCTTTTCATTAAGAATCTCCATAATTGCTTTCATAGCCTGTTCCTCTTTGCTTTCTTTCGGCTTGAAATCATCTTCACCGGATGAACGCTTGCCGGAGATTGCTTCCTCAATCTTCATATCGGTCATCTCTCCCCAAAGGAAACCTTCATCTCTGCTGAGCGTAAACTCAATAGATTTACCTACGGGAGCAAGGTTTGATTTGGTATGGCACATTATTCTCCGCTCGTTATCGTTATTAATCTTTGCAACGGTAATAACGCTTCTTGCGGCGGCAAATACATCCGTAGAGCCGAGCGAGCGCTGAGAAATGCTTGCGGAGTTATTCTTGTTGAGATGACCTATGAGTATTACGGCGCAGTTTGTTTTTCCCGCGACACGGCAGAGCTTTTTGAAGATTGCTCTCATTTCGTTTGCTCTGTTCATATCGGCATCACCGAGATAGGCCTGCAGAGGATCAAAAATGATAACGGAAACATTATTCTCGACTATGGCTCTGTAAATCCTGTCATCTCCGAGAGTGAGCGGATATTCGCTTTCATCGATGATTTTTACTCTTTCAATGTCTGCGCCCGCTTCAATCAGCCTCGGCTTGATTGTATCGGCATAACCGTCCTCACCGCTCTGAATGAATACATTCATCGGCTTGGGGTTGGATTCCATACCCGGCAGTGCTTTGCCCGATGTCAGACAACCGACAATTCTTGAAACAAGCGTTGTTTTGCCTATACCACCGTCGCCTTGTATAATCGTTATCTTTCCTCTTGCAATATACGGTTCCCAGATAAAATCGATATTCTTTGTTTCGATATCCTTCATCTCAATTACGCTTACTTTTTCATAGCTTGAAATCACTATCTTTTCGGGCATAATATCAAAGTCGGGATTTGCGTTGTGTTCCTTAAGAACATCGTTCCAGTCCTTTTTGCCTGGGACCACTCTCGTAACGCTGTATTCATCGCAGATTTCATTGGCAATCTTTTCGCAGGCTTTGTTACCTGCCTCATCGTTGTCAAGGCAGAGATAAATATCCCTAATGAACGGGTATTCATCGAGCATTCTCATCATTGATTTCGGAGAAACGCCGCCGAGAGCAATGCAGCTGGGCCAGTTTGAAGTGCCGTAGTAAAGAGAAAGAAAACTCATCATATCAATCGGAGCTTCAAACACCATCAGCTTATCCGAGCTTTCCTGTGCAAACCAGAATCCGAATGATTTATCCGAGCCGGCGACATCCATCCTCAGTTTTTCGGTTGTGCTTCGTCTGTGGGCATATTTTGGTATGCGGTCTTTGATACCGTTTCTGTCATAGCCGACAAATACAGCATTGTGATAATCGGCATCCTCATAAACCATTCCGCACTTTTCAAATACCGATACGATGAAAGGATCAATCCCTCGTTCATTGGTAAGGTAATCATTGACATTGTGATTATCCTCGGCCGCAGGCGGCAAAACAAACTCGGGTTCGTTTTCGATTTCGTCAAGTTCGATGGATTCTTCATAGGATTCGATTGATTTGATTTTCGGCATAATTTCACCTCCCTTCTCATTGAGTAATAATTCAACGGCTTCGGAAAAAGATAACCCGTAGAATTTCATAACGAAATCTACGGGTCCTCCTCCGACATTCTCGGAATGCCGGAACCATTGATTTTTGTTTATGGTCACGCTGTCGTGCGCTTTCCATCGGTATTCTCTGCCTGATTTGATCAGTTCTTCGCCTTGTGCTGACAGAAAAGCAACAAGGTCGGTTTCATTTGCTTGGGTTATTTGGTTTTGTGTATATGACATACATTTCTCCTTTGTTTTCATCTCTCCAACTCGCTTCGGGTTGGAGATTTTTTCGGCCTCTGAGCATTTATCATATCTGCTTTCGCTTTATTTTTCTTAAGCTTTTCCTCTATTGATTCCCTCTCCTTTTTCTCTCCGTCGGGATTGACGGCACCTGTCGCCACATCAACGCACCATTTGATTTTGCGTAGAGCATCAAGATCGTTTTTAATCGGTTCAATCTGAGAATTATATGATTCTACCTCTGCGGTCAATGCCGCAATCTGCTTATCAAGAGTTTTCTCCCAGTTCTCATCGGCAAGCAAATCCTCGGGAATGTGTTTCTTCGCGCCGAAGTATTTATCAATCTCGGTTTTATGCTTAGCGTAGTAACCGTCTCTGCCGAATGACTTGCTTTCATACTTCTCACCGACAGCTTTATTGGTGTGATAAGTTTTAAGCCGGCCTTTCATTTTGTTCAGCTCCGAGATTTTGTCGCGGACTTCTTTTCGCTTTGCCGTGCCGGAATTGTATTCTACCTGCAGAGATTTGATTTCCGCTTCAAGGTCGGCAACAAACCTTATGTTTTTATTCTGCAGATATGCGACAGACTCAGCAAACTTTTTCAGATTCTCGGCTTTGAGATTCTGAGTATATGAGTTCTTTCCACGCTCGGTGTAATAATCGGTAATCAGTTTCAGAATGTTCGGCTCTTTCGGCGGCTTATCCTTGAGAGATTTTATCCATTCAAGAAGTTCGCCGAAGCAATCGCGGATAATTTTCAGCAGAGCGTTTGTACGCCTTACTCTCCGGTTGAATTCACCCTTCTCGGTAACGATGCCGCGCTTTTCCATTTCTCTGACGGCAGGTCCTTCGTGAATTGTCGGAATAAGATCGAGTCCCTGAGCTTCGAGTGACTCGGCAGATATACGTGTATTCATTCCTTTGAATCTGAATATTTCATTATTGATATCTGCCCAGGCTCGCCGCCAGGCAACAAGAGTTTCGGGATCCGACCAATCCGTAGTTTTTACGGAATTATATTTTTTTCTTCCGTTTTCATCACGGAGAACCTCGCCGTTTTCATCAAACTGATAAACATTTCTTTGTTTCGGTCCCCATGTTCCGTCTTCATTCATCGGACGGATAGGGCACATAAGATGAATATGCGGATTCGGTATTCCGTCATCACCTTTGTCGGGCAAATGAAAAGCCCAGTCGCAAATCATTCCTTTCGAAACAAAGTTTTCGGAAATAAAGCGACGGGCAATTTTAATGTTTTCTTCAATTGTAAATTCATTCATCAGCGCGAAATCAAAACTGTAGGCAAGCTGTGCATCCTTCCGTTTTTCATTTTTCTCAACGGAATTCCAGAGATATTCTCTGTCACCGAATTCTTTCGGAACATAAGCAGGCAGATCTATTTCGCTGTGAACCAGTCCCTGCTTATTTGTGTAATCATTTGTTTCATTATAGTATTCCGAATGCAGTTTTTCGCAGGCGCGGTAGGCAGCGCTCGCTATTGCCGACTGACCTGCGGAGCGTTTTATCTGAGTAACCTGAAAATGAAAATCAGCCAGAATCATCACTTCCCTTCAAAGCTTTTCTGTGAGTGATTGCGTAATTGATAACCATATCTATACCCGTATCATAATGAAAAACTTTATCAAAAAGATTATATAGTTCTTCCTGTGACAGATAGGCAAGCTCCGGATAGAATGATACAACAGCTCCGCCGATGTTGCAGAGCTGATGAGTGCGCAAAGCACGCTCGGCTTTGCTTTTTGTTTTCTTTCTGCTCTCGGCGCGGTTAAGCTGGTGAATCTCGGCTTCGGCTTTCTCTTCTTTACGGAGAATTGAAAGCAGCCTTTCAAGCTGATCATCGGAGATTCTGTCATAACCGTTTTCACGTAGAGTCTGAAGAAGTTCGGTTTTTGTTTTTGGTGTTGAAATAATAATCAGTCCTTTCATAGTATATTTCATCGCAACATCACAAAGCCTTACTGCAGATCGGCTTTGCAATGTACGATGCAGTCGCGGTCAGAGAAAAAGAAAACCACCGGTTCGGCTGAATCGGTGATTTTTTCTTGCCTATTCTTTTTTCTGAACGCTATTACAGATTGCGACGCGGCAAATTGTTTTTATAAAACACATTTGCTGTGTGGCAATTTGTTCCTTGGGGTAGAA
This sequence comes from uncultured Clostridia bacterium, assembly GCA_947166625.1. Lineage (GTDB taxonomy): Bacteria > Bacillota > Clostridia > Oscillospirales > Acutalibacteraceae > CAG-177. Next base: position 15,010 of record CAMVEX010000015.1, on the reverse strand, counting down.
GTTTACTTCGAAGGGCACAGCCCTTATGAGCGAAGCGAGCCTGTTACGGGTTCTCAATCCGTAACCGCACACTGTCATATTTCATTATGACATAGATGTGCGCACTTAGTGAGAAGATTCTATTCTTATTAATTTTCAGAATTAAAACCGTTATATGATGAAAAGCCAAGCAGGTATATTGACATAGCTATTGCTCCCTCATCATTGTTTGCGGCTTCAAGCAATTCTTTGTATACAGTATCGTTTGGAATTGAAATATTTTTTGAAGTGTTGACAATCTCTTGAATTGTTTTAGGTAACTTTTCGCATATTTTATGAAATGCATTAGTATCTTCGGTTACAATCTCATAAAACTTATCCATACTCACTCGTCTGATAAAACGATGCGAAACTTTTTTCCCGTCAACAGTAGTTTCCCACTTAATGTTTTGAGACTCTTTTGCTATAGCTTCAACAAGGAAGCAAGCACAATCATCATCCGACAATAATTGATTTTGCATTTTGATATAAGTCTTTGCAGCAGAAGAAGAGTTCATCGTATTATGCTTGTTTTTCATTTCAACATAAATAGTATGAACTACATTACCGTCCGGCATCGTAATTCCATTATCATTTTTATAAATTACATCCCAGCCGCCTAATGTTCCGTTATCAGGAACTGTGCATTTGTCAATGTATTTAAAAATATATTGATGGAAATAACCTATGTCGTTATTGTTTGATTTGTCTCTTTGGCGGAATATTTCATTTTTGATTGTTTCTTCCCAAGTATTTCTATAAACAATATTATCAAATATAAGTTTAATCGGGTCAACAATGTTTTTATTAAATCTGACAAGGTCGAATGAAGTTAATTTGTCACCATATTTATTAATGGTGTTTTCCACATGTTTTTTAAAATTGTCTTCGGAAATAAAGCTAATATCCCAATTCATTTTAACATCTCCAAAGTTTTTATAATGCTTTTGCCTATTTCTTTAGCAAGATTAACTGGAACAGCATTGCCTACTTGTTTGTATTGAGCGGATAAAGTGCCACAGAATTTCCAACTATCAGGGAACGACTGAAGTCTGGCATTTTCTCTTACAGAAAACGGCCTAACTTCCAACGGATGACATCTGTCAGTCTGCTTCATTCCCGGGTTAGTTAAAACTGCTAATGAAGGTTCATCAAGTCCTATCCTGCGTAATATTCCTGTTCTTCCGCCTTCCATATCCCAACAGGTTTTCATATATTCCTTTGCGATAGCCGGATCAATATCTCGCCAATACCCACCTGGAGGAACAAGTGCAAAAACTTTTTCTTTGTTTGCGGAATATCTTGCACAATGCTCTTTATCAGGATTGACATCTAATTTAATATCCCTAACAACCGGTTTGTACTTATGCGGTTTTGGAAATGAAAAAGTGCATTTTTCTGCAAGATCATTTCTTATTCCAATTGTAATTAAACGTTCACGCTTTTGCGGAACACCATAGTCCCAGGCATTTAATACAGAATGAAATGTAGTATAGCCTTCATCTTCAAAGATGTTCAAAATGGTTTCATATGTTCTACCCTTATCATGTGTTAAGAGGCCACGAACATTTTCAAACAGAAACATTTTAGGCTGAAGTTTATCTAAAAAAGTTGCGTAATGGTAAAACATTGTTCCCCTGACATCGTTCAGCCCCAGTCTCTTACCAGCATATGAAAAGCTTTGACAAGGTGCTCCACCAGAGAGTAAATCCAATTCGCCTTTTTTTATATTAAATTCTTTTTCCAGATTTCTCTGTGCAACTATTTCAACATCTTCGCAAAGCACATTCCATTTCTTTCTATTCTTAGAAAGTGTTTCGGCAGCAGATTTATCAAACTCTATCAAACCAATATGTTCGAAGCCTGCCTTTTCCAATCCAAGTGCCAAGCCGCCAGCGCCTGCAAACAACTCTATCGACTTATATGACATAACAAATTCCTTTCTTAAGAGCCACTACTTTAAATAAGCCTATACATAATAATTATAAATAATTTTTATGTTAAAGTAAAGGATTATTTCTCTTAAAATTGAATTGTTAATCAAAAAGTTTATTCGTCTTCTTTAGCCCTGATTGCTCTCTCCGATTTTGCTTTTATAAGTCTCATTATATCAGTGCTTGTGATATTTCCCTCTTTGATGAGTGACAGCATTTCCTCATCTTTCTGCTTGCTGATCTCCGCATCAATCTCCTTGTTGCGGGCGTTGAGTTCTTTGATTGATTCGTGCAGAGAAGAAATCTTTGCTTTGCAATCCTCAATCTTTGTGTTGTTTTTTGTCTGCTCGTTGAGCAGTTTTTCAATTTTTGAGTTCATTTTTAACCTCCGTATTATTTAATAGATTTGATTTGTTTTTCTGACCGTTAGCCGAACGCGCTTTGCGCTGAGCTTCGGTTATTTCTTTTTTGGCCGCGGTTTTACGGAATGTGATTGATACATTCTCCACTTTAACCGCAGCTCGCAGAAAAGCCGGAGCATCTTCGTCATAAATCATGACTACTGCCTCCGGCTCTTCTTTGCGTAGCTTCAATATTTGTTTGTTGACCTTCCGGTCATAGCTGTCCACCTGAATCTCATCGTCACCGACGGGCATAAACAGATGAAGTTCCTTTGTTACCCTCAATAAATCACTTCCTTCATTGTAAATTTTAAAGCATAGGGGTTTTTGAGCTTTTTTATCGGCACGGCTTACCGATAAAATGTACCTTTTCCCGATAGATTCCTCCGAAATGATGAATTCTCTGACCCAACCCATCTGAATCGATAAATCTGCGTTTTTTAACCTTATTTTGAGTGTACCACTCCTTCCTATATTAGATTTTGAGAGGTCAACGGCATCCTCTCAATTACATTATGTCCAAATCACCGCTTTCGCTCACTTTTCAATGACAGCCGGAAGTTTTCAGACAAGAGTGTTATTGGAGAATCATTGCAACCTCTCACCATCATTATGTCCAAATCACCACTTTCGCTCACTTTTCAATGACACACGAAATCTTTCCGACAGGGCATAAGTTAAGGGGCTGTCGCAATAAGGCAGCCCTAAGTTATTCACTTGATTACAATCTCCCAATAAAAAGAGGCCGGAATATACCGACCTCTATGAAAAGTTATTCACTTTCCGGGTTTTTTGCCCGGACTTTTTCACTTCCTGGTGAGTTCTCATGTTTAAGGGCTGTCGCTCATGATTTTTCGTCATTTGCGACAGCCCCCATTCTTGGGTTTTATTAATTACTTCATCAAAAAAGAAATGAAAATAATTATTGCTTTACCATACGATATAACGAACAATATTAATTGTGCACATTAAAACGACGATAAACTGAATGGAAACGAACAGAGTGTTTACCGTTTTTTCACTTGCCTTCTTATTAATCGTTCTGCCTATGATAGCGCCGATAACTCCTGCTATGACGATAAAAGGGAGCAGTTTTAATGCAAAGGCAGATGTGCCGTTATGAATAAGTATTGTAATTACCTTCGTGCTTTGCGCAACTAACACGGAGGTCAGCGAGCATAGCACTGCGGTTTTTATATTAAAGCCGAAAACGAGGGTAAGCACTGCAACGTTTATCGATCCGCCGCCGATACCGAGAAAGGCGGAGATTATTCCGAGCAGTAAACCGACGGGCAGACCTGCCAAGGCGCTTTTGACTTTCAGTGATTTCTGTGAGGAACGCATATAAATAATTATCAGCAATACCAGCACGAGCAGCACGGTGTTCTGAACGGTTTTTACCGTTTCGTCATTTAGGGAATCGGTAAGCAGATTAAAAATCGCATCGCCTATATATCCGCCGAAAAGCGAGCCCGCGGCAACGAAAAATATCGTTTTGCCGCATTCCTTTTCTTCCTTGAAATTTTTAACGCCGCTGCCGACAGAAACGATGCTCATAGCAAGCATCGTCGTTGAAGTCAGCACCGAAATCTCAAACGCGCTGTAAGCGCCGAACATATCAAAAACGGGCTTGATTATAACGCCGCCGCCCATGCCTGATATGGAACCGATAAGCGTGGCGAAAAGCGTTACGAGAATATAAATTATATTATCCATAAAATGCTTTTGCCGCCTCCGTCATTCGCTCCACTGCGTAGTCAAAGAAGTTGTAATACGCCTTGCAGTATTTGTTTTTCGTATAGTTATCAATTCTGTCACGTCGGCAGCTGCCGCGGCAGAGAATATAGTATTTACAAGCCTTACAGTGCTCGTGTATGTGCATTGACGCTTTGATAAATTCATCCTGATTTTCGCTTTTATCAAAAGGCATTTCGTCAAAAACCGAGCCGAGCCTGTACTCCTCCTTGCAGTAAAAATCGCAGGGGTATAAATCGCCGTTTGCCTCAACTACGAAGTAACTCCCGCAAACTCCGCACATTGCACAGCTTTCGGGCGGATTGCCCATAAGAATACCTATATAATTATCAATGTGGCGGACGGAAATATATCTGCCGTTTATTAATTCATTATACCATAAATCAAAGGACTTTTTCAAAAACGTTTCATAGCTTTCTGCGGAAAGTGATACGCCGTTTTCCTCGTCAACATGAGGGATAAACTGAAGATAGTCAAAGCCTTTCTTTTTAAAATACGCCCAAGTGTTTTCAATGTCTGCGGCGTTCTTATCGTCAATGACGGAAAGAATATTTAAATCAACGCCGTTCTTTTTCAGTAGATTGCAGGCGTTAAGTATCTGCGGCAGAACGCTTTCGCCGTTTTTATCTTTGCGGTATCGGTCATTTGTTTTATGATTTCCGTCAAGCGATACGCCGATTAAAAAATCGTTTTCCTTAAAGAATTTGCAGTACGCCTCATCAACCAAAAGCCCGTTCGTCTGTAATGCGTAATTTACGTTACAGACGATTTTTTCTTTTACATTTTTTACAAAGCTTCTATAAAATTCAAGTCCTGCAAGCGTCGGTTCGCCGCCCTGAAACATAACGGACAAAGCCGACGGCTGATACTCATTGATTTTCCGTATCAGCACGTCAACCGTATCTTCGGTCATGATTCGGTTTTCTCTGCCCTCGCTTGCGGACTTATAAAAGCAATACTTGCAGTTCATATTACAAAGTCCTGCTGCGGGCTTAATCAGTAAGGTTAAAGGTTTCATATTCATCATATAAAATTAAAGATTAAGCTTTTTCCTTATATAGTTGATAAATTCCGAAGGCGTTTTGCCTGTAATGGATATGGCTCCCGTTACGGCTTTGGCAACAAAAAGCGGAACGCCGACGGACGCGATGTTATTCTGTAAAAATTCTGCAGTGAAGCGGTCGTCATAGCTTTGGGGAACGGTATCGCAGGTTTTCATATACCATAAAAGCAGTTCCTCTTTCATTTTTTCGATAACCGGCTGATACTTTTCCTCGTCAATCCGGTTCACGCTTTCACCCTCGGAAAGAACGTAAAACTCATCTTTCTCATACAGGCGCAATACATATTTATAATCTTTGGAGCGTATCATGGCGGCCTTTGTATGTGTGCCGTCTTCTTTCATCTGAAGAAGAATTCTCGGCGCATAAATATCGTCCTCACTGAGCAAATTGTTTTCCTCGGAACAGTTTGTTTCGCCTTTTAATCTTCCGCCCTCACAGAAAACATAATCTCTGTGAGAAACAGACTTATCCTTCACGGAAGGAATAAGACTTTCGGAAAAGCTCTGCCTTTTACAGTCTATACCGGCAATTTCGTAAACCGTTGCGCATAAATCCGTAAGCTCGGCAAGATTATTATTCACTCCGCTGTCAACGGATATGCCCTTTGGCAGCTTTATGATAAAAGGAACATTGGTAAGACAGTCCGGGAAGCAGTTCTGACATTTTTCCGCAATTCCGTAGTCACCCGTATAATCGCCGTGGTCTGAAATAACGATAACGGCCGTATTATCGTAAATACCTTCGCTTTTCAGCGCCTGAACGATTCTGCCTGCCTGATCGTCAACCTTGGCGCACATGGCAAGATAGGTACGCCTGAGCTCTCGCAGACGCGTTTCATCCCATTTGGAAACGCTGAGGGCGTCTCTTAACCCGGTTTCCATTTTCGGCTTGCCGTCACTGTCGGATATCGTCGGAATACGGGTCTGAAGCTTGCTTTCATCAATCAGGTCATAATATTTCTTTTCAATCTGATACGGCGGATGCGGAAAATTCAGCCCGATGAACATAAAGAACGGTTTTTCCGCAGGTCTCTTTTTTATAAATCCGATCGCGGAATCTATGCTTAAATCATCCGTATTTCTAATCTCGCGACCGTTTTTATTTTCGGGAATAATTCCGTCAAAAAAGGAGAAGAAAGTGTCGCTCCCTTTTTCGCCGCGCTGACTTTTCACAAGTGTTGCAGGTGTTTTCACCCTTGAAAACATAAGATAACTGTCAATAAGTTTTCTGTGGTATTTCTTAAACTGACCTGCCATTAAATCCCCGCGTGTAGTTGAAACGGTGTAATACCCTGCTTTTTTCAAGTCGGAGAAAAGGTTATCTTCGTCGGGGTGCAGCAGATAAGACATCGTTCTGTGTCCTTTGGTGTGAGGATAAAGCCCCGTCATAAAGGAACAACGCGAGGGAACGCAAACGGGATTCTGGCAAAAGGCGTTGCTGAACGATACGCCCTCTTTTGCAAGGCTGTCAAAAACGGGCGTGTGCGACGCTTCGTTGCCGAGATGATGAAGCGCATCCGATCTCATCTGGTCGGGATTGATAATTATAATATTCGGCTTATTCATTTTTATCACCTATACCGAGTTTCTTTTGAATTTCGGGTAATTTCTTTTCAACGTCAAGGAAGCGGAGCATAATTGCAAGCAGAAGATGAATGAAAATGTTTATGCCGACGAACGCCCAGACAATTGCCCTGATAACGCTATGCGGCTGAGTTGTGATGCACTCGCCCGCCGCGTTGAACTGCGGCTGAATATATCCCCTTATCATAAGGTTGAGCATGCCGATGGAAAGCCCGACGGCTATCGTGTTCATCGAGTTGATGATTCCCGTTCCGGGTCCGTCGCAGCGGTATCCGCATTTTGCCTCCATTTCGTCAAGCACGCCCGCCATCAGAGCAGGGAATACGTACGCCGCAGGCACGATACCGAGGTTCATAATAAACTGTCCCGTTAAAACGATAGGCAGCTTATCGGGGAACATAAAGGTAATTACGTCGCCGACTACGCAAAGCAAAAAGCCGAGATAGGTCGTTCTCGCCTTGCCAAGCTTTTTTGAAATCGGGTAAACGAGGAAAATGCCTATTCCCATAGGCAGACCGCCTATGACGTTCAGGAGCGTCTGCGTAATGCCGTCAGCGTATGTTTTGCCGAGCACCCAGTTTGCATAGTACGTAATCGCGTTGGAACGGGTGAGCTGACCAACCCAGTAAAAGAGCCAGAACGCAACTAAAATCCACCAGTTTTTCGTAGAAAAACAGACTTTTATTTTTTCCTTGAACGTATGATTGTCCTTAGTTTCGCTATTCTGCGCTAAGCCGTCAAGCGTTACTCTCTCTTTTGTGTAATAGTATTCAAGCAGCATTACGGGCAGCATAGCGATTGATACTGCGCACATAACCGTTATCCATGCCGTTATGTTGCCCTTGATTTTCGGTAGTACGAGCATAGGGAACAACAGTGCAACGAGTATTCCCGTAATAGCGATATTTGCAACGTTGTTGAATACGGCGAGCTTGCTCCGCTGCTCGTCGTTTCTCGTTGACAGCGGCACCATCATCATATGGGAAATATTATACATCGTAAACGCAAAGCAATAGTAAAGATTGTAAGACAGGATAATCCATATTACCTGCACCGTCTGCGAAGCCTTGTACGGAACGAAATAGAGTAATACTCCGCAGAGGCTTACGAGCGGAATTGCGCGCAACAGCCACGGTCTTGCCTTGCCCTGCGAGGTTATCCTCTTGTCAATCAGATTGCCCATTAACACGTTGGTTATCGCGTCAAGTATCTTTGACAAAACGGGAAAGATTACGAGGAACATTCCTCCCCATACGCCCGAGAGCCCGAGCTCGTCCGTATAGAACACGTTGAGAAAGCCCTGCGCGAGCATAGCGTTAACGAGCAGCGCACCGGCAGGTCCGATTAAATAGCCGAGCCACTTTTCCTTGCCCGTAATGCTTTCGCTGTTAATCCTTGAATTGAATATCGGCTTATCAAGAACAGCCATATAATCACCCCTGAATACTATTTGCCAAGTATATGATACAATAGATTTTGTCAAAAATTATTGTAATTTTCTACGATTTATTGTAAAATACAAATATGAATAGTATTTTTGATTATATTAAGTGGATTTGGAAAATTGATTACGTTACCAATATTTCGGGTAATCCGCTTTACGGGGATTTAAAACTTAATAAAACGGCAATCGTATCTAAAGGCGGCGATATGTACTTTGGCATCATAGAAAACGAGGGTGTAATCGGTCCCGTTTTTACTGCTCCGCCGGACGATGAAACAATAAGCGAAATAGTGCATTTGCTGGGTGTAAACGTCGGTGAGTACAAGTACTACGGTGACTGTCTTTCAGCCGCTCCCGTTATCAGCCTTACTGAATTTGCAAAGATAATCTGTATGGCAAATTTTACGCTGAACGTAAGTGAGATAAAGCCAGAGGAGCTTTTTTCCGAAATCATAAAGGAAGAAAAAGCAGAGCCGCTTGTTCCCCCTGCGCGTAATTATCAGATAGAGCAGTTTCTGCTCCCGCTTATCCGTAAGGGCGATGTTCAGATGCTGAAACTGCTTTTGTCAAGCGTCAACTACAAAACGGTTTTCAAGCTTGGCGGGGATAATCTTGCATCAATGAAAAAGATTGCGATATCCCTGATTACGCTTGCCAGCCGCGAGGCAATCAAGGGAGGAGCAGACATTGAGGACGCGCTTTCCGAAAGCGACAGGCTGCTCGTAACTCTTGACAGTATTAATAGCGTTGACGGAGTCATCAATTTACTTTATCAGGCAGTCATTACCTTTACACGCATTGCGGGGAGCGAGGAAAACGAAAAGCAGTTATCCTTACCGACCTTAAAGGCGGTAAAGTTCATAAATCGTAATATCAATAAAAAAATTAAGCTCTGCGATATTGCAGAGCATACGGGCGTGACTGAGAATTACATATCCGCGCTGTTCAGAAGGGAGCTTGGAGTTACCATAAGCGATTATGTAAAAACGCAGAAACTAAACGAAGCCAAAAGACTGCTTTCGGAAACGGATATGAGCCTTTCTGATATTGCAGACAGCCTCAGTTACTCCTCTCAAAGCTATTTTCAAAATCAGTTCAAATCCGCCTTCGGTATAACGCCTGCAAGGTTCAAAATGCAAGTATAGTAATCCAAAAACCATTTATAACAGTTCTGTATAAAGATTTTGTATAGGGGAAGGGAACAGCGTAAAATATGAACTGATTTCGCCATTGAAACTGCGCTGTTCAACGACCATCTAATGACCATTTATGAAAGGAAAGCAGTAGCAAAAAAGAGCGCAAAGTGAATAATTGAGCACCAAGAAGGATAATAAAAACGGCTAAAAATCTCTATATATAACTATTTTAACCTTTCCAGCGCTGTTTCGTAATGCGCAGGCCGTCGGTTCGAGTCCGACCAGTAGCTCCATGGGGCTGTCGCAATAAGGCAGCCCTAAAATAAGGGAAAAAGAAATCCGGATAACCGATAAAAAGGTTGTCCGGATAACGCTTTCATAGTATAATTTAATTGCAGAAAAAAACACAAAGAAAGCGGTGTAATTGTACTATGTTTGCAGACAGAAATCAAGTTGTTCTTCCTTATATTTTTGTTTTATATTATATTTTACCATATAAAAAATATACAATACAATAGTTATTTATATGTTTTTCTTTGCTGTCCGTTTTAAGCGACACCAAATCGGATTTTCAAAAAATCTTATTGACATCATATCCACTGTATGATATATTATCGTTGACATCTGTAAACGATAGATTTTATTGAGAGGTTTTTGTTATGCGTTCTAAAGATTCTGCGATGATGAAAAAGATAATTGAATATGTTGAAGGCTATCAGAGAGAGAACAATGGTATATCCCCTTCGAAAGCAATGATAGGCGATGCCGTAGGTATGACCAGGGCAAGCGCTTCAAATTACCTTATCGCTATGGCCGAAAGAGGATTGATATCCTATGACGGATACCATATCGGCACAGACTATATGAATAAGTTCAATACCGAAGGTTCAAGCGTAATCATACTGAACAATTCAGGTTCCTGCGGCAAGCCGGAAATTCAGGAACAGGATATCAAAGGCAAATGTATGCTTCCGGTTGAGATATTCGGCAAAGGAAACTTCTATATCATTACAGCCGACGGCGACTCAATGGAAGACGCTCATATATTTACCGGAGATCTGATTGTTGTAGAAACATCTGCCAAACCGATTAAAGGCGATATCGTCGTTGCTCTTATTGACAATGAAACAACAATAAAGAGATATGACGGTGTAATTAACGGCAAAGCAACACTTTCGTATATGAATGAAAGCGTTTATCCCGGAAAGACCATTGCACTTGATGAATTTGTCTGCCTGGGTATAGTGAAAAGCGTTATCAGAACAATGGATTGATATCCTCTCATTTATATTATGTTCAAATTACATTTTTCGCTCACTTTTTAATGACATCAAAATCAATTCCGACAGGGAGGTGACTGCATGGATTTTTATGATATGAATGACTTTATACCTCACTACGATATAAGCGTAGAAGAGTTGTCAGAAGATATAAATGAAACATTAAAAGTCTGGAAAACCCTTACATATATAAACAGCAAAGTTTTTTATAACGGATATGAATTCAATGCAGGAACTCTCGCTTGCATGGCTTTGAACACAATCGGATGTTTTGAAAAACTCAGCAAGTTATATGATGAAGCGACCGAGATGTCGGAGTATTCTATTTGCGTAAGATATAATGCTGAGGAAGCTGTTGATAAAGAAATAACTGAATTACTGGACTATGCCACCGATACCCTTCTGAATTATTGGAAATCTGAACCTTTTTCATATATTTCTGTAGAAAAGCTTGAAAGCATCTGTTACTATGTCAGGTCCGAATCTGAAATTAAAACTGAAGGTTCGGATAGAGTCAGGTTTATAGACAGACTGCTTTCGCTAGTGCAAAATGCCTGCGATATAGTTAAGGGAATTTACGATTTATACAGCAGTGTTGAGAGGTTCAACGACTCGCTTAATATCCTCGGGCTTAACTCCTCCAAAGCTAATCTTGCCAAAGTGTTCAGTATAGTTTACAGAGATTATTACAGTGCGTTATACAATAGTGGCAATGTGGTTAATACAAGCGTAAAATACACAACCGGTGAATTCATCGGTAAGCAATACATCTACAGCTGTTTTTCGCAGATGCTTTTTGCCGACTTTTTTGAAGGGCTTTCTGTCGGTCACTCCATCCGTAAATGCGAAGTCTGCGGCAAATACTTCCTTGCCGTAAACAGGCTTGAAAAGAGATATTGCAGCGAAGATTGCGCCGCCAAGGCAGAAGCTGAAGGTATTAAAGCAAAAAGCAGAGAAACATCCATAGCAAATATTTACTACAGAGTAACAGATTCATTAAATCACAAGAAAAACAGAAATAAGATTACAGAAGAAGTCTGCTCAAAAGCTAAGAGAATCGCCAAGGATAACTATATTATGGCTAAAACCGATTCAGAATATGCCAGGGGCGAATACATAACAGAAATGGATGCTGATAAACTGATTAAGGAGGCAGAGGAAAACATTGACGAATAAGCGAGACTTTTCCCCACAGGAAAAGATATTTGAGATGATGACTATGACGGATAAAGAGAAGCAGCTGTTTTCCGAATTCAAACCTCTTTCGGCATTCTACAAAATGGGCCCGGACTTTGAGGACTATGATTTAGAGACCCTTCCGGATGAAACATTTAAAAAGATGAGTTATATGCATCAATTCAACCTGAAACCTGCTCCGCCTGAGATATGGAAAGATCATCTTCCTGATTTGATGCGTATTGCCTGCCAGGAAAAGGATCTGACCTATTTTTACTACTTTCTGCACTTTTATGAAGACAGACTCAATAAACGGATAAAAGGATTCCTCAGAAAGCAGAACTCCGACAGCAATGTTCCGCCCGGAGATGTTGCGGATGTTAAGTCAATATGCTATTATGTATTGCAGAGGTTGCTTTTAAAATATGACCCTGCCATGGAAGCGAGTTTTGATACATTTGCCTATTGGTTTCTGAAAGATGTCTTCCGTCTGGTTGAACTCGAGAGATATATGAAACCCGCGCCTTCCCTCGGAACATTCAAGAGGCTCAAGAGAACAGCCGCTAAATATTCCTGCGAATACGGTGGCTTCAATACAGAAAATGAACTGGCAATTCTTGACATTCAGCTTGAGTTTAATTGTTCCTACGAAACAGCCAAAAGGTATTTACAGACATCACTCGAGTTTTTCGGCAGAGAAGACTTTTACGGCAAAAATAAAGAGGAAGAGAATTACGAAGAAAACGATTATGCCGCTTACAATTATTACGATGAAAGCAACACAGCAGACTATGAGTTTTCAAATGTAATTGACAAATCAATTGACTTCAACTCCGATTCTGCTCCAGCTTTACAGACAAGACCTGTATGGAAAGCGTTCAGAAAGCTTAACCGTATGGAAAAAGATTTTGTGGTATCAAGGCTCGGAATCTGTGTAAACTGTTGGGGCTCGGTAACAACATCACCATATAAAACGAAATTCTCTTATCTGGCAGCCGATTACAAGATGAGAGAAAATTCGGCGGTGAGGTCATATCACAATGCTCTCGACAAGATGGGCGATACTCTTACCGATATGGGCGAATGCCTGCAGGTTCAGATCCGCCGTATGAAAGAGAATTCCGGCTCCGATGCCGTAACCTATTACTACAGGCCGACAGAATCGGAACCGAATGATAACTGGGGAATAATAACATATTTCCCCGAAAACAGTATTCATTTTATCTGCCGTCTTGCCGATAAGGATTTTTCATCGACAAAACCTTATGCGAAAGCGGTAGTTGAATACTTGAAGAATACCCCAACCTGTTCATTACCTAATGAAAAAATCGTAACTTTTGATAAACCCTTTGACTGGAATGATAAGCATTATGATTTCGGTCGACGAAAACCAAATCTAATACCAAAGGAGGAATCTGCATAAGAGAAGAAAGGAATTAACAGAAATGCCTAAGAAAAAGCTAAGCAAGATTGGCGGAATAAAGTATTATACCCGCACAGCTTGTGGCAAAAAGTTCTACTCAAACATCTCTCAGGAAGATGCAGATGCTAAGGCCGAAGAGTACAAGAAGCTCAAAGACAGATATATTGTTGACCCTGATATATCAGTCGCTGATTATGTTATTAAGTGGTATGACAATTACAAAGATCAAGTCGGTGAGCATACGGCAGACCAATACTATTACTGCTGCCAGGTAATTATTGAATATCTCGGTAATTACAGACTTGCAGATACCAATCCGCTTATCCTTGAGAATGAAATGAGAGCATTTGCCTCCACCAAGCTGAAAACGACGAAGGATTACCCGTCACAAAAGTATATCTCTCAAATAATCAGCGTTTTGAAACTGATTTATAAACAGGCCAAAAAGGAACGCTTCTTTGATTTTAATTATGCTGAAGATATATCGGTAAAATCTAAGAAAGACAGAGATTCAGGAAAAAAGCGAAGAGCGCTGACACCCGAAGAACTCGACAGAGTTCTAAATTTCCAGCATAGGTATACTCCTATGGTATGGTTCTTTTTGCTTTGTGGCTTGATGCCTGAAGAACTGGTTCCTCTTTGTTGGGGAGATATAACCTACAAAGAAAATGAAGATCAATACACTGTAAGTATTAATAAAACAGCTCTTCTCAAAAATGACAAAAGGCCAGTCATTCGTGACGGAAAAGCCAAAACAGAATTCCGCTTGAGACCCATTCCTATTCCGTTCCCATTATCTGAATGGGTAAAAGAGAATATTGGCAAGAACAAGAAAAAGGATTTGATTTTCCCGGACAGAAATGGTGAAGTGCTTTCAAGATCTGCTCTGACTGGAAGATTCAATACATATCTTATTGATCTTGATTGTTGGATTTACGGCAAGCAAAAGTTTAACCCTAAAGAAAAGTTTCATTTTGATATGGATAAATTCTGCATGTATGATCTAAGACATACATATATAACCTTGCTTGTTTCTCTCGATACACCTGTCAGAAAAACAACTGCACTTGCCGGTCATTCAGGAACGGAAACAGCAGATAAGTATTACATTGATTACAAACAAGTCAACACCGGCGATGATGTTAAAAAACTCGGCGAATATCTTAAAAACAAGGTTTCGGATTCTGCCTGAGTCAATTTGTCAAAACAATCCATCCAAGCTTATCTTATTTCAAAAAATACAGTTTGGTGGATAATTTGGCGGATAATTATCATTTGTTCAGTGCTCAAAACCGTTGAAATATAAGGAAAATTCGAACCTTCGGCCGCAACCGTTCGGGACCAAGAGGCCGTGGGTTCAAATCCCGCCACTCCGACCATTAAAGCCGAAGGAGCTTTTGCTTCTGCGGCTTTAATTATTGCAATGAGATGAATCCGAGGTCTCTTGTCAGTTCCGAACCAAAGTGAGGGACCAGGCGACGGAGCCGAGCGCCGCCGGTGGCGGATGAAGCGAGGCGTAGGAAGAGAAAAACAAAGAGAATTGCGAAGCGAATTAGCGAGCAAGGCGACTATTTTTTCTCGGTCAGCCGTGGGTTCAAATGCTTTGCTTTGCAAATTACATGCGCTTCGTTAAAGAATAACAAAAGCATAAAATCACTGTAAAAATCGAAACAACAGCCTTTTTCAAAGCAATCCGGTATCACTTACAGAAATATATGCTTGTAATTTCATACAATTTTATATCATAACCACCCGTAAAACGGGTGGTTTGCACAAGGGCTATAAGCCCTGTTACC
>CAMVEX010000014.1 GCA_947166625.1 uncultured Clostridia bacterium | reverse complement strand
TGATTTTTGAAGTGTCTGTAGTATATGTACTCTAACTTCACTTCTTCATTTAAGCTTGTCTTTTTGTCAAAGTGAAACCGGGGTATTTTCAATTTTTTGCCCTGAAAATCCGAACTTCACTTTGACATTTTACGAATATTCCTATTTCCTTTTGATTTGTTTAATGGGCTATAAATCGGACTATTAACCTGAAGAAATACCTTTTTGTACTTTCATCCGATGGAAATTATTTGGATGAGGAAATCACAGGCTGTAAAAAACTGAAAGGAAAACGGTACTAAAACCTCGATACGGTACCGGGGAAAAAGTGCCCGAAACAGACACTCTTGAATGAATTCTGAACTATTCAATATCATAAAGAATCAGCAGCGGCTCTCATAAAGGGAACCGCCGCATTTTTATTTAGGTCTATTCAGTTTATCTTATGTGATTTGATCCAGGAAAGGATATCATCATACCCTGCGGAGCCGGATGCAACGGCAAGGCCAAGCTCTGCGACTTCTTCGTTGGTTGCCTCAATTTTTATGCCGTTAAGTTCAAGAAACGAAAGCATAATATACATCCCGATCCGCTTGTTTCCGTCAACAAAGGCATGATTTGATATGAGGGAAAAGCCAAGCCTTGCAGCCTTATCCTCTTTTGACGGATAAAGCTCTTTGCCGTCAAATGTGGCAAAGACATTTTCGGTTGCGGACTCAAGCAAAGCTTCATCGCGGACTCCGACATCACCGCCCGTCGCTTCTGCCATGACCTGATGCAGGAGGAGAATCTTCTCTTTACTGAATTTAATCATTTTGCAAGCTCCTTAAAAGCGGGAAGATACCTGTTGAGGATTCTTTTTGTGACAATATCAATTTTTTCGTCGTCCGTAAGATCAAGAATAAAGTCGCCGTTGTCTATATCAACAACAAGATATTTGGGTTTGTTGTTTTTGAACACAACAGCTTCTCCTGTTTTATCAACGGTTCTGGCAACGCTTGAAAAATTCTGATTTGCCTGTGTCATGGAAAAAATATTATCGGTGTTGATAAGCATGTAATCATCTCCTTATATAGGATAAATACATCCTATATTTATTATATTCATTTTAATTGATTTGTCAATGGTTTTATCCGGAAATATCAGCAGCGGACCTAATATAATGGAGCCACTGTCTGTTCTGAATACATTTGTGTTTTGGTTGACATGTATCAGCCTCCTATAATAGTAATAAGGCCGCCCACAATTAGTGAGCGGCTTAATGTTTATTAAAATGTTTTTTGCCCTACAAACCGGAATTTGTCTGCTGCTGTTTTGTTCAAGAAAAACGACATTTGAACTTTTGCATTTCAGCTATTTCATTTCAACAAGAACAGCTTCTTCCGGCTGGAAATAATCCCGGGAATTACTGCTGACACCTGCGGCCATATACGCTCGCTCAAAGGATATCTGCTCAAGATTGCTCAAATAAACAAAGGTAGAGTCAGCTGCGGCGTTCGGCATTCTTCCACTGATTTCAAGGCGGTATTTATATGTGTATTCATCACAGTTCCAGGTTCCGTCGTTCATTTCGTAATATGTTTTCATATTGCCTTTTACGGTTCTTTTGACTGAACTGTTTTTTACGCAAGCCGATGCCGGCAATATCACTATAATGCACAGCAGTATTATTATAACCCTTTTCATATTTGTTTCACCTCGTCAAATCCCGATTTGTCGATTTGATTATAGCATATTATTATCCGTATTAAAACACCTTTTTGTACTTTCATCCAATAGAAATATTTCAAACGATGAAATGTCTGTCAAAGAAAAACTGAATGGGAAACGGTACAAAAACCCGATACGGTATCGGGGAAAAAGCGCCCGAAACAGCCATTCTTGATATAAATTCAAACAGTTCGATATCTTAAATATCAGCAGCGGCTCTCATTTGAGGGCCGCTGCTCTTTTCAGATACTTACTTGAGTTTCTTTATTTTCCTGATCTTGAGAGGTTATAAATCTCCCAAAGCACAGTGAAGTGCTTCTGCGATTTTTTGATGATGGACTTGTTGTAATAATCGGAAACAAGGAAGTTGATGAGATACTCTTTCGGCACAACATGCTTCTCCGGAAGAGCAATAGCACGGAGCTTCTTTTCATTCACCCAGCTTGTGACAGTATCTTTATGATATGGTCGCCGGCGGAAATGTGATGTATAAAAAAGTTTGCAGGGCACGATCGACGGCCAGGCAAAGGCAAGAGCCAAACTCGCCGATTCCCTGCCGCAGGATAATTGGAAATTTGATGAGTGATAAAACAGGCTTCCCTTAATCGGGAGGCCTGTGTGGTTGGTTTAGTTGTAAAAACAGAGGGCTGCTTTTCTGTCATTTTGTTTATTGAAATAATATGAGTGTGTGGTATAATTATCTCGTTATATCAGTTATACCGTTTTAATATATTTTAGTATAATTGAGCTTTTCTATGAAATTAACTGATTTACATTCCCATTCACCAACACTTATGAAATCAACTTTAAACCACTCTTCTATAAGCCAAAGGCGAAGTAAATACGATAGCACTCTAAATAATTTTCACGTTGGCTGTTGGAATCAATAAATTATAAAGAATTGGGGTAATTTTTATGCTTTCATTTCTCAAAGGCGAATTATTTATCCACAACCGATTTGGTGAAGGCGTTGTGACTAACACCAATTGGAGGAAATACGATGATAAACGAGTTAAGTAAGAAAGTATCACAGGAAAAATTTGAGCTCATATTTAAAGAATTTATGGCTCAGGCTGATGAAAACGCCAAGACAGGCAAATCAAACGGGACTAAAAAATCAAGATATTTAGACAACAATGAATTTAATGGAGCAAAATTCAAATGCAATTACGGATACGGAGCAGCAACGAAAACCCCGCATATAAATTGGTGGGTGCTGTCTGTTTACTATATTCCCTACAATGGGCGAATAATAATGGGTATTGAGGATCACAGATATCCATATCTCAATAAAATGAATCCTATTTCTCATAAATCAATTGAAAACAAGAAAGACACAGTAGCGGTATTTTATGAAACCACAAAAGATAATGTAAATTACAAGAAACTTTACGAGGCTTTTATTAATATCGTAGAACAGATTACAATACTCGGAGTTGTGGATTATTACTCCTAATAAAGAATAATTCTCAATCACTGCTAAAAAACAGAGGTCGGTTTTGCCGGCCTCTGTTTGGTAATATTCATTATTCAGTTTTAGGATATTTTATATTCAAGTATTCAATTATAGAATGATTTGTGCCCGGACGGTCGCTATTTACGCTGTAATTCACCGACCGCATTATTGATTTTTCATTCGGGGCGGATTTTATCGGCGAAGGGGTATTACATCTGGAAATTCTTGATGTAGGAGTCGATACAGCTCTGGACGATCTCTTCGGCGACAGCCCTCGGTTGCACCTCGGTGACGGTGGTTTCGGTCTTATGCTCAAGGGATTTATAGACCTCAAAGAAATGCTTGATCTCTTCAAATCTGTGGGGCGGAAGCTTATCTATATCCTGATAAAAGCTGTAATTGGGATCATTCACGGGCACGGCGATTATCTTTTCATCGCGGGCGCCGCCATCCTCCATAATCAGCACGCCGATGGGCACACATTCAACTATAGTCATCGGGCGGATTATCTCGCTGCAGAGCACAAGCACATCGAGAGGGTCGCCGTCCGCGGCGTAAGTGCGGGGAATGAAACCGTAATTCGCGGGATAATGGGTCGAGGTGAAGAGCACACGGTCAAGCTTCAGCATACCGGTCTCTTTATCAAGCTCATACTTATTTTTGCCGCCCTTTGAAATCTCGATAACGGCATAAAATCTGTCTTTTTTGATCCTTTTGGGTGATATGTCATGCCAAATATTCATACTGCTTCTCCTTTATATGTGAAAATTCTTAAAATGCCGAATGTTTTATAAAGCGCAAGCGACGATTTTCGCTGTATAATTATCATATACGATTTCGGATCAAAATACAATAGCGCAAATATAAAAAGATCGATGATAAGACGGCAATAATTTTTCTGTTTTGTTGAAAAGAATTACGGGGGTGTGGTATAATGGATTGAAATTATTGTTTTTGCAATCGGCAAATGAATCAAAACCGATCAATACCACATCGGTGATAATAAACAGACAACATGGAGAAATAAATGATGTATAACAACAATTCCAAACTTATTATTTATAAAACTGAAGATGGCAAAACGCAAAAAAATGCGTGTTGATGGTGTGAAACAACTTGTTTCTTTTTTTCAATCTTGATATTGTCATCTCTGTTGGGGATCGTGTGCGTTCCCAGCTTGGTATTCAGTTCAAAATCTGGGTGGCAAACATCATCAAAGAATAAATAGATATAACTTGAAATTAGTTAATCTATAATTCCGCTAAAAATAACAATAAGCTGGAGATAACAAATGAATAAAGTATTTAAAACTCGAAAAATAAATAAACTAATTTCTCTATTATTCACTTGCATCTTTGTATTCTTTTCCTTCTCTAACGAGGCGGTAGCCGCTGAGGTAAATAAACATAATGATGATAAGCCTCTTACGATCGGAGAAATAGGCGGCTACCTTGAAGGTCAATTAAAAGGTGTAAGTAATATTTTTAGCGAACGTAGGTTTACTGAGCCCCAAGGCCAGGGGTTTGCTGCTGAACGCGCTAATAATCTTGCTGATGTTTTAAGAGGTAAGAAAGCTACTGTTGTTGGTGACAATAACGTCAAAAATGGTCCGGATAGACAAATTATTAATAGAGACGGAACCATTACTTACATTCAAGATAAATATTATAAAAGTCATTCTGAAACACTAAACGCAGCTTTTGATCGTGACACTGGGTTGTTTAAGTATATAGATCCTGATGGTAAACCTATGCAACTTGAAGTGCCGGCCGATCAATTTGATAAAGTGTTGGCAAATATGAAAAAAAAGATTTCTGAAGGAAAAGTTCCTGGGGTGACAGACCCTGAAAAAGCTTCTGAAATTGTACGAAAAGGAAAATATACTTACCAGCAAACCGTTAATCTTACAAAAGCAGGTAATAT
The DNA here is from genome assembly GCA_947166625.1 of uncultured Clostridia bacterium. Lineage (GTDB taxonomy): Bacteria > Bacillota > Clostridia > Oscillospirales > Acutalibacteraceae > CAG-177. Next base: position 67,700 of record CAMVEX010000014.1, on the reverse strand, counting down.
TGATTCATTAAAATATGATGCTAAAAACGGAGCAATAACAGCGGTATGTGCAATGGGAATTTCATTTGCCCTTGATTATGCTTCCTGTAAGATAAACGGAACTTCAAACGAAGAAGCGTTAAAATATGCTGGACTTAACAGTTTAAAAAGCGGAAGTATCGTTTTTGCATCATATGTGATTTCCAGTCAGCTAGCCAAAACAGGTTTAAAAAGCTTTTTAGCCCCTACAGCTGAAGCTGTAGCTAAACATCTTAGCAAAGGCGTTCAAAAATCGATTCTTGAAACTTTTGGAGTTAAAGTATCTGAAAAAGCAGCAAAAGATGTAATAGTAAAGCAAGTAGGTAATATTCTTTCTACACAATTAATATTTGACGCTGTTATAATTGTTACGCTTACAGTGAAAGATGTTATTCAATTATTTAAAGGAAGAATCTCAAAAGAACAGTTATTAAAGAATTTGGCAATTACGGTTGCTTCTGTTGCTGGAGCGGGAGTTGGCAGTGTTGCTGGGGCTGCGATTGGCACAGCAATTGCTCCTGGAATAGGAACTGCAATAGGAAAAGTTGGCGGTGGTATTATTGGTGGCGTTGTCAGCGGATTGGCCGCTGACGCCATTGCCGATATATTTTATAAGGGCGATGCTGAAATAATGTTTGATATTATTTCACATGAATTTCAAAAACTGGCCGAAGCATATTTAGTAACTGAAAAAGAAGCAGATATCATAGTTGATAAGTTGAAAAAGGAATTAAATGAAAACAAGGTTAAGGATATGTTCCAAAGTAAAGATAGAAACGCGTTTGCGGTAAAGATGATGGAGCCATTATTTACCAACCAGATTAAACTGCGAGGAAAAATCTCAATACCCACAGAATTAGAAACACGAAATGAAATGAAACAATCGTTAACCGGCATTGTATTTATTCATTAAGGAGATAACATATGGATGGATTTGATAATCTGACTGAAATAATTGAAAACTATTGCGAGTTAGAAAACAAAAGTGTAATAAAAAGAAACATAGATGCCGGAAATGTTACTATTGATCGTGTTAGGATGTCACTTATGACAATCGGAACAGTATTGGAAGAAAAAGACAATATAATTCTGGCAGAGGTAAAAAGCGGATTATTCAATATGAATAATACTTTCGTTTGTGTTATGGTAGATGAGAAAAGTATTCATATTGTTGCGGTAGCTAACGAAGGATTGATTAAACAAAGCACTTGTAACAAAGCAATAAAAAAATTATTGGATAGGATTTATCATGAAAATTAGTTTCAATGAAATAATAAAATCAAATAAGCGATTTGCAATTCCTATTATACTGGTATTTTTAGTCATTATTATTTACTTCATTTGCTTTGGAATAAAAACATCTGGATATAACAAACAGGTCGACTTGTATAATCGTAGTGCAAAAAAGTACAATACATTATCTTCAAAAGTTGCTGTATATAATCTGAATGGATTTTATGAGTCGGTTCCTGAATTAGAACACGTTAAATCCGGTCCGTTATCTATAATCAAGTCAAGAGTAAATGGTAATACGATCAAAAAAATAAAAAAAGATACTTTAACATTAGAAGAATTAACTGATGAATTAAAAAGCAAAATTGAAATTGCTAATTTGTTGAATTGCCCTGAGGAATCCTGGGTAATTGAAAAATTAAAAGAGATCAAGGAAATAACTGAAATTAAATCAGTTGATTTGAATAATAATCCAGATGGAATTTTAGGTAGAGAAGGTGGATATAAAGCTTGTATATATTTTGAGTTGTCAGAAATAGATTCCAAAACCGTTCAAGGGGATAATCCTGTTGAAAAAGGCACCGACGGTGGAGGCGCAGTGGAAATCTATGAAAATCGAAAAAGAGCTGAAGAAAGATGTTCGTACTTGTCAGAGTTTGATAATACGATTTTATACTCAGGATCATATGCTGCTGTTGGCACAATGGTAATTAGAACATCATATTTATTGGATAAAGATGCTCAACTTAAAATTACAAATGAAATAACTAAGGCAATGACAAAAACGAAATAAAGATCTATATTAATGTCGCACAAACTGGATGGAATATAATACCGATTAATTTATTTTCACCTCATCAGTTACATTTAATTACAGTTTCTATCAATGAAAACCGGGATATGTTTACCGCGGCAAATTCGGGATATACAAAAACCGAACCGTTATTTTGAAACGGTTCGGTTGATTATTTAAGGGGAAAAATTCAATTACTGATTTTGAAAATCATTTTGAATACTTTTTCAAACCAGTTGAAGTAAGAAATGAAGGCGGCGCGGATCCTGCCGAAGAAGCCGTCAGGCATATCGATCTCTTTATTTGCCTCCCAATGCTCCGTATCGCAGTTTTCCTCTGTCATAGCGGCGATCTCGCCGTCGCCCTTTTCATCGGGATTCGTATAGGAATAGACAACGAATCTTGACGGCCAGCAGCCGTTTTCAACGGTCACCTGCTCTTTGGAGGAAGCGATGTCATAAAGCAGGCGCAGCTCCCAATCGGACCAATTGGAATGATTGCAGTTTTTGATAAACCAGGTGCTTTCGGGGAACAGGCAGGTGGAAGCGTCGATCTGACCGTCGGGAGAAATATAATCTCCGAAGCCCGCCGCCTTGCGCTGCTCGATATAATCCGCAGGAAGATCCTCATAGATCGTTCCGGTCGTTGCGCCGAATGATGAGCGCCCAACCGACGCAAACTGATCGGATACGAGATAGTTGGTCTTGCAGCTCGGAAGAGTCTGGAAGCCGTATTTTGAAATGACGCCGAAATGCACTCCGTTTTCGACCGTTGATCTTAAAATCTCGGGAACTCTCTGGCGAACGGTTTTATCATAATTATCAAGCTTTGCGATAAGGCCGGCATATTCTTTTCTCTTTTCGCTGCCTTCGGGGCCGAAGACATATTCAAGCGCGATGGGATAATCCTCTTTGGTAACGCACGCCCAGTAATTCGGCCATGTATAGAGCGTGGAAAGAGAGAGAGCCGAAGTAACGCCCTTTTCGAGTTTGTAATAAAGGCGAGTCCTCATCGGGGCTGTCAGGTGATCAAGAGCGCCGGTGCCGTCAAGCATTTCAAGAGAAATATTGACGAATTCGCCCACATCAAACAGACCGATGGCGGCGCAATCGCGAAGGATGCGGTTGATAGCGGTAAAATCAATCGTGAATTTGCCGCTGATGGGCTCGCTGAGTATCTCAGCGCCGCAGACCACGCTGCCGTCATAGGCGACGCCTCTGATATGCTCCGCCGCGTGTTCCGGATAAACGGCAAGATAAGCGGTGACTACATTGGTGCCGAGGCAGCTCGCTATGACCCCCGCCTGGTTACAGCCGGTCGAAGCAAGAATATCATCTATATAAGACTTAAATTCCGCAGCCGTTTCTATGGGATCGAGACGCCAATCATAATAAAACCAATATCTGTCATTCACATAATATTTCGTGCCGTCTTCGGTATGCCAGCATTGATCGTTATGCCTGACTCTTTCCATCTTTTCGATGCGCTCCGGTCGAAGACCCGTGCCGTATTGAGCGTTGCCGTCTTTATCAAGCAGGGAGCGCTCAAAATACTTCGTCATCTCTTTGTTTATATTTTCATAGTAAGGATCCCAATCATTTTTAAGGATCCCGTCGAGAAGATAAGGCTTGACGATGTTGGCAATGGTGGTGAGTATCTTTTCGGTATCAATGCTTCCGTCATCCTTTTTGAGAATGGAAGCGATGTCCTTATAATGAAACACCTTTTTACCGTTTTCATCAACGAGTTTTTCACCGTCGCCCGAAATGCGTATAATGGGGATGTCGCTGAGGCTTTGTGAAATCCAGTCTGTCCCCTTGGCTGACGCCATCATCGAAATTCCGAGCACAACGGAAATAATGATGACAACGGCAAGAGTTTTCTTCAGAAAGCTTTTCATTTATTATCTCCTTGGATAAAAATTCCGCGAGGTAAGTTTAATATCGTGCCGGATGGTTTGACCGCGCAAAAAAGGAGCGAAGCCCTGTATAAGCCCGCTCCGATGAGATTCATCAAATTTTAAGCTGTCGAGCAGATACTAAACGATAATTTCTGTTAAACCTACCCGTCATTATAATACCGATTGCAAAATTTGTCAACCTGTATTACCGACCGCTACGGATCGGCAGGAGAATTTACCCGATTTTATATACCGAAAAGCTCTGCCGTTTTTTCCATTCTGTCGGCGATCTCAACGCCGAACGGGCATCTTGATTCGCATCCCCTGCAGCCGATACACTCCGAGGCGGTATGCTCAAGCGCCCTGTAATGCTCAGAAATACTCTCCGGCGTTTCTGCCTGCGATGAAGCCAGATCATAGAATTTATTTACCATAGCGATATCAATATCCATCGGGCAAGGCTTGCAGTGGCCGCAATAAGTGCATTGGCCCGAATAGGAATGAAGCGGCGCGGACGCTATGACGGAAGCATAATCTTTTTCATCATCCGAGGCACTTTCATAGGCGACGGCTTCATCGACCTGCTTTTTATTATCAAATCCGCAGAGGATCGACGAAACACCCGGCCTTGTAAGAGAATAATGGATAAGCTGCGCGGGCGTAAACGCCACACCGAACGGCGACTGCTCCTCATTGAAAAGCCTGCCGCCGAAAAAGCCCTTCATGACCGTGATACCGACATTGTTTTCTTCACATAGACGGTAGAGCTCAGCTCTGTCCGGATCGATGCCGGAAAACTCCGTATTCTCGTAGCCGGCGAACATTGAATCGAGGTCATCTGTCGCGGGGCGCATATCAAACGCGGGGTTTATGCTGAAAAGGATCATTTCGATAAATCCCGTCCGGACAGCCATTTTGCCGATGATCGGATTATGTGTGGAAAGCCCGATATGCTTTATTATCCCCTTTTGGTGAAGCTCGTGAACATATTCAATATAATCACCGTTCATGGCGGTATTCCAATCCTCAACGGAATCGATATAATGGATCATCCCGAGATCCACATAGCCGCTGTTAAACCTTGAGAGCATATCTTCAAAAGCTGGCTTCACGAATTTAAGATCGCGCGATCTGACATATTGACCGTTCTGATAAGTTGAGCCGATATGCCCCTGGACATACCATGATTCGCGGCACCCTTCCATGGCTTTGCCGATAATATCTCTGGACTTTGGATCGGGCATCCAGCAATCAATGATATTGACGCCTTTTTTATGAGCGTAGCGCAAAAGCTCGATCGAATGAGATTCATCATGGCGTTCAAGCCATTCGCCGCCGAAGCCTATCTCGCTGACTTTAAGATTTGTTTTACCGAGTATTCTGTAATTCATACTGCATCTCCGTTCTTGATACCGAAATCAAATGTTATCGCGCCCGTTTCGTCGGGAAATACCGCAATGCCGTTTTCAGTCTGCTCAAACCGGCCTGCGGAAAGGCGCAGAGAATAATCAAAGGCGGCGAGCGTAAAATCGCGGAAGGTCATTTCAAGGGATAATCCTTTCACCTCTCTGTAGGGTACGGTATCGACATCCGCCGTCACAAACCGCAGGCAAAAGCCGGGCAGGGCACACTGCACCGAAAATGAGCTTTCGGCAGCGATAAAAGTAACATCACCCCATACGGCGCAGAGCGTATCATCACCCGAAACAGAGGATTCAAAAGAGGCGCTGTCGGGCGAATCAAGATAAATTCCCGCGCGAACGCTCCCTTTGGAAAAGCGGAAGCCGTCCATTACCGGCAGGGCAAAGGTGCCGCAACGGGTATCGGTGTTTCTCTGATAAAGATGGGGCTCGGCGTAATCATCCGAATAAAGCTGAAGGTCGCGGATCCACGCCCTGTTTTTATCAAACATAATATTCACGCGGTAATACCGTGAATAATACCACGCGGTCTTGCGCCCGGTATTATCCGAATCGGAGTCGGCGCAGGTGCTGTTCGGCGGAGTGAGGGCAAAACGGCGCTTGAATTCCTCACCCGTCTCACCGAGGGTCTGAAGGATTATCTCGCCGGAATCCGCCTTCTCTTTGAGTTTTTCAAACTGCATCGGAAGTCCTTTGGAAATATTGACCCAGTCAAAGGAATTCTCCTGCCCGAACTGGGCGTAAGCGAGGCTCAGCGACTTGTCGTTATAATTCTCTTTGAAAAACCAATCCACCCAATCGGGATCGCCGCCGCCGAATTCATAAACAGGCTCAAGCGAACAGACCTTCTGATCCTGCTCGGGAGAACCGAGGCCGAGATCATATTGATCGACGGGGTCGGGTCCGAGCATACGAAACATCGGGATCCCGATCTGATTTTGCTTCTCTCTCGCGGGCACAACGGCATTCTTTTTGGACGTATAATAACCGCCCGTATAAGGGCCGCCCCATACGGTGATGCCGTCCGTCCCGTATTGATCTTTGCATACGCAAAAGGCGGAAAGCCCGTAAGTGTGCTCGATATAATCAAGCGAAAAAGAATCTATGCTCCAGCAGCCCGCAACCTTGGGATAAGAGCCGAAAATCCGCTTGAAGGTATCAAACGCCGCGTCTATCATCGCGACTCGCTCTTCAACGGTATAGGCGGAAAGGAAATTGACCCTGATATCCCAATCCCAAGGATAGCGCCCCTGCCACACCAAACCCGCCGCCTCGGCGAGGGGCTGAACGATTTCGAGCCAAAGGCCGATCTCAACATCATAGCCCGAGTGGAGCAGATCGGGGTAAGCGGGGGTAACAAGCGCATCATACTGAAGAAGCACGGTGGAGCGGAACGAAAAGCGTTTACAAAGCTCCAGCTCCTCGCGAAGGGTGGGGAGCAAAAAAGAATCATCTTCGCTTCGCGGCTCGCACGCACGGGCGAAATTGATAATATTGGCGATATTTTTCATAAAACACCTCCGGATAAAAGAGCGCCGCCAAGCGGCTGAATTCCATGCGCTGCGGCTCAGCCCAATCTCTGTTTTTAACCGACAGCCTGTGACATTACTCAATATATGATGCGCCGAAACGGGAGGATTGTCAAGTTTTTTCAACGATAAAAAATTTATTCCGAAATAAACGATTTGACATTGCGCCGTTTTGGCTGTTAAATGCAGTTTTGCCGCGATGGAGGGCTGCGAGCTTCACGCCATCCGCTACGCGGGCGATGAGCAGAATAATGAAGAAAACATCTCCCGGCTCAATTCCGTGGTTGAGGGCGGAGAATTCACTCAGGCTGCCAAGTTCCTGATGGACTTCCATACAGACACCGATTTGAAGGGCAGCTTAAACCCCGATTTTGACTATACAAATTATCAATGGTGGCTCGCCCGAACCGAGGACAGCTATTGGGAAATAGTCTCCAAAGGATATTGACGGATCCGAAACCGAAATAAACAGACCTTTCACCCGGAGCGCGGAAATTTTCCCTGCGCTCCGGAATTTTTATTTTTTCGGCAAAATCGGCAAAACCCACCCGTATATAAGCGAATCCGCCGATCAAACGGTCGGCGGATTTTATTTGTTTATTTAATGCCCGGTAATCATTTCATGATCTGCCCGTAATATGTTACGGAGCCGTTGTCGCCGAGCAGGGCGAGCACACCGTCCTCTTTACCCGTGACATAAAATTCGGGTGAGCAGATGCGCTCGATACGCGAAATATTGTTTCTGTCCAGACTCTCGGGATTATTGGTGATGACGCACACGGAGGGCGACAGAGTTCTGATGAATTTTGCCGAGCTTGAGCCGCCGTAGCTGTGATGGCCGACCTTGAGCAAATCGACCTTGCCGATAAGCGGAGCGAGCCTGCTTTCATCACCCGAATAATTATCGAGATCGGCGGCAAGGAATACGCGGGTGCCGTTTTTTTCGACAAGAAGGCAGAGGGACTGATCGTTCTCCCCGACCTTTTTATCGGTTTCGGGATCTGCCGTATTAAACATGGTCAAGGTGAGATTCCCGAATGTAAACGGCTTATCATCGGGCGCCGAAACGATGGGGACTCCGCGGTCATTCAGAGCCTTGACCATCTGATCGTAAACCTCCTGATTATCCCACTCAACGATCTCATTTTCTTTGATTTTACTGCTGTCATATTTTTTGAGATAGGCGCGGTCAACGGTCACGGACGGATCGGAGATCACGGTATCGAATCCGCCGATATGATCGGAATGGCTGTGTGTGCCGAGCACAAAATCAAGATGAACGTTGCCGTTTTCATCAGCCGCCGCCTTTTTGAGATAAGAAAGCACCTCCTGCTCATATCCGGGCAGATCGAGCCACTCAAACGCGCGGGGATTATCGGTATCCTCCCCTGCATCGACCATGGCGAAATGGCCGTCACTCTCAAGGATTATCGCATCGGAAGTGCCCGTGCGCAGGAAATGGATGCAATCGCGCCCTTTATCTGTTTTTTCTGGCGCGGCAGGCAGCAGATCGCCGCTGAGCTTTGTTTCAAGCCTGTTTTTGGCAGATACGTTTCTGATAATTATTACTGCCGCAGTAATCGCGGCGCATAACAGAAGCACCGCGGCCGTTATTAATACCTTTTTTAACATAACTTACACCCTCCTCAAATCATATTACGGTTTCGCTCTGTAATCACTGTCAGCCGATCGCTTCAAAATGAAGATCTTTTTCGGCGGAGCATTTTATGCAGAACACCGCAAAGCCGTTATCTGCTTCAATGAATTCGATATCACCGCCGCCGGTAAAGGCGCCGTTCTGATAGATCACGCTGTCATTAAACTTCACCGTCTGACCGTCGGAATAAGGAACATAAATCTTCGCAGAAGTATCCTTCGGAACGGAAGCGTCAAGAATAAATCCGTTATCGGTTTTGCTCTCTGTGACGCGGATATATCCCTTGACCGAGGGAACGACGCAGTTGACCGAGCCGAGATCCGTTAGCTGAGGCTTAATGATAAATTCGGAATACCCCGCCCCGGTCGGTCTGACTCCCGCGAAATATTTGCTCATTATGACCAGCGGACCGCCTGACCACGCATGATTGCTTGTGCCTCCGGCTTTGACCCAAAGCTCCCACAGAGTGGAATAATCCTCTTTTATCATTTCTTTATATCTTTGAAGCATCCTGCTTTTTGCCTCATCATATTTTTTCATCCGGCAGAGGGCTTCAAGCACATAATACTCCATATAGGGGCTTGAATTCATGGTTTTTGTGAGCACGGAGGTGATGACGGGATATTTGTCTTTTTCGGCAAGACCCGAAATGACCGCAAGGACATTAGCCCTGTCATCCGGGGCGAGAACATCGCCGCTCTTATAACCGTTGGAGGTCCAGAGAGAGCTGTAACCGGTTTTTATTTCGCTCATTCTCTCTCTGAGCGCTTCGCAGTTTTTACCGAGGACCTCCGCCATATTGGTTATACAGGAGAGCGCATTGTAATACCACGCATTCTCAACGGCGGTCACATCGGCAAAGCTGCCCCAATCGATCCAATCCCACGAACCCGGCCGATGATTTACAAGATGATTTTCACCGACGGACCAGAGATTCACATAATTTACCGAGGCGTCATAAACGGATCTGAGGAATTCGGCATCGCCCGTGTAGAGATAATAGGTCCAGAATCCGCAGATACCGGCAAGCTGCTGAACGGGAAGCTCAAAGAAACTGTCGGTCGAAGGCACGACGGTCTGGAGCACATTTGTCTCGTCAACATGGCCGAGCATACAGGCGACTCCCTTTTGATAGAGCAACAAAGAATTTGCGTCGAGCGAATACATCGACATCGCCATTTCATTTGTGACATCGCCCCACCACTGGGCTCTTTCTCTGTCGGGGCAATCCATAAAATTATCGCGCATCGTGACGTAGAGAGTGCGCAGAGATTTTTGCCAAAGGGTATTCAAATCCTTATTGTCGCTCTCAAATAGCCCCGAAAACTCGGTATTATAGCCCGTTTCTCTGTATTTGAGTTCAAGGATCCTGACGCCCGCGGGGATGACATAGGTGATATGCTCGCCGTTAAACCAGCCGAGAGCCTCAAATTCCTGCACACCGTCTTTTGTGATATAGGTATCGCTGACGGAGCCGAGCTGAGTATTCTCGGTCAGGATCCCGATCTTTTTGCCGGCTTTTGATTCTATTTTGAAATAGGGAGTGCATTGAGCGTTGTAGGGAATATCGAGAGTAACGGTCTTTTTTACGGTGAAGGTTTTGCCCTTGTATTTATCTGAATTCTCATAATCTTTAAGGCCGAAATCTTTGAGCATGGGAATGCCGCGAGGATATAATTTGCCCCACGGGGCGCACCCGCCGACGCCGTTTTCAGAGGCATTCTGCCAGGCGCTGTCATCAAAATCAAGAGAGAGCCAATCGCCGATCTCTTTTGAAGCGTCATAATAAATATTGGATTCGGGGAGCCTGTAATTCGGCTGAAAAGCGCCCGTATCTTTAAGATAAGCGGAGTTTCGGCAAACCTTCCAGCTGCTGTCCGATATGATATTACCCGCCTCAAAAAGGAAGCCTGCTTTGCCGCTGTCGGTATTTGAAAAACTCGTATTCTTGCCCCAATACCAGACAAGCGCCGATATGATATTTTTGCCGGGTTTAAGATAGGGGGCGATATCCACGCTGTCAAAATAGCTGCCGTCGGGCGTAGGGCCTCTTTTTACGCTGCCCTCAAAGACCGCTGTCTCGCCGTTGATATAAAGCCAGTATCTCGAATCGGCGGAAATATAAGCCGTAAGGCTTTCGGGCGCCCGGTCAAGATCGAGCGTTTTTCTCATACACATCCATACATTCTCCTCGCCGCCGTCTGACGAATCCCAGACATAATTCGCCGTCCAATCGGTCTTGGGCGAAGTGTCGATCCGGGTATAAGCCGCCGGAGACGCAGGAATCGTATAATCATTTTTGAACTCTGTTTTGATACCGATCACCCCTCCGAATAAAGATGAAAAGAAAGAAATAATTGCCAGGAAAAAAGATATGATTCTGTTCATACGGTTTCCCTCCCTGTGCAGGAAATCATTTCAGGAATTGCTTTGATAGACTCTCACATAATCCACGATAAAATCGGTGGTTTCGGCGTCGCGAGCCAGGGCTTTGCCTGCCCAGCTTGAGCCTGCCCTCCCCCCTGAGCCGCCGACCTCTACGGTCAGAAGCAGATATTCGGGGACCTTTGAAACGCCGCCGAAAGAAGACCGCCCTGTTTCAACACCGTTGATATAGAAGATATATTCATCCTCGTTCCATTCGACGCCGTAGGTATTGAATTCTTCATAAGGGTCATTTTCTTCAATAAACGGAGTGGCCACGCACTGGGATTTTTCTTCGGCGCCGTAACCGTCATAATGGATATTTGTGGTGACAACATTCACATTGTCACTCAGCTTATAATGATAATTCGGCGATTCAAAAACATCGAGCTCGGCGCCGTCCGTTCCGCCGTTGCCTATCGTATTACTCATATTGTGGGGCATGATCCAGAACGCAGACCAGAGGCCCGAGCCCTTCGGCAGAATACAACGCGCCTCAAAATAGCCGTAAGTCTGCTCAAAAAGTCCGTCGGTACACAGGCCGCAGCTGTACCAGCCCGCTCTGCCGCCCTTATATCCGCGGGAATAATACTTCGATGAGATATGCAGGCTGCCGTCTTTTACGCCGGCAAAATCGGTATGCCAGTAACCGCCCTGACGCACGACGGATTTATCGCCCGAGCAGCGAAAGCCCGTCCATTTCGTCTGATCCAAAACCCCGCCGTCGAATTCATCCGACCACACAAGGTCATAATCACTGAGATCAAGCACAGCCGGATTCTCAGGCGGAGGAATGACTACGGGAGGGGCAACAGGCGATACGGGGGCAAAAATCCCGAGAATGAAAAGCCATATTGCCTGAAAAAAAGAAACTATCGGATTGATAATATTTGAAAACACGATATCTCCCCTTTTTTATCCGAATCTCCCAACGGTTTTTTATAAAAGAATTATAACAATAAATCCGCTGTTTATCAATAAGAAATTATGATGCAGGGCTACGGACGGTCAATGACCGTATGAGCCTGCAATACATATTGCATTCCGGCAAAACTTCAGGTATAATCAAGACAGAAATCAAAAGGCAAACCTGAATCGATCTCGAACACAAGCGAGGTGCGTTATGTATAACTATTATGATTTTGAAGCCGAGCATCCCCGTGACAAAGCCGCATATAAATTCCTGCTGAGCGATTATTTTCACGACAGCGAGATACGCTGCGTGAATTATGACAATAAAAAACGGAAACTCGAAATTTGCATAAGCCGCAGCTGCGAAGCGGAAAAGACAAAAACGGGAAATCGGGATGACACGGAGCGCATATATCTGCTTGCGTTTTCAGGTGTAGCGGGCTATCGCGCCTTTACTTCGGGTGATATTCAGCCTACAGAATATATTAACGGCAGATTTAAGAAAACCGCTTGGTTTGCCGAACGGCAGAAAGAGACGGAACGAAAACTGTATCAATTCAGAATCGGACTTTCGGACGGTTACATTGATATTTTATTCACCGGATTTTCGATCCGTAAAATGAATGGAAGGATCTCTCACAGAGACATTGACGAATACAAGACGGATTTCAGGGAGCGATACAGCAAAAATCCGGAAGAAATTGAAGAAATACGCAATAAACTTCAATCAAAAAGCGAAAGCCTATATTGGGACATATATCTTGAAAATCTTTATGCCTGTAATGCCGGTGACATCGCCGCTCAATGCCGCATGATCATAAAGAAAAATGCACCTTCGGACTGCAAAATATACGCCGCCTGGCTGCTCGGTAAATTCGGGACACAAGAAGATTCAAAGTCAATATGGAAAATTTACCGCGAAGAATCGGAAATGAATGAATACGATTTCGGATCGGATGACCCGATGAAATACAGAAACCTGATCGACGCCGCAGAAAATCTGAATATAAGGCACAATCAGGCATAAACCGACGCACAAGATCAATCCACATATTTTACATTATTTCACCGCCGATCTGCTTCGGCGGATTTTTATTTGAAAAAGGTATTGACAGGCCGGTTTATCCATGATAAACTGAAAGCGAAGTTTATTCAGGATAAACCACATAAAACGAGGGACAAAGCAAGGAGAGATAATATGATCGAAATAGAGCTCGGCGAAGTTCAGGCAAGATTTGCTGATATTGTATGGGAAAATGAGCCGGTGGGCTCGGGAGAGCTGGTCAAGATCTGCGCAGATAAACTCGGCTGGAAAAAACCGACCACTTATACCGTTTTGAGAAAACTCTGTGAAAAGGGGCTTTTCAAAAACGAAAACGGCACGGTCACTTCGGTAATATCACGCGATGATTTTTATTCGGCAAAGAGCGAGCGGTTTGTTGAAGAAACCTTTGACGGCTCATTACCCGCCTTTATCGCGGCATTCACTTCCCGCAAGAAACCCGGCAAAAAAGAAATTGAGGAGATACAAAAAATGATAGACTCATTCCGCAAGGAGGGCTGATCATGATAAATGTTTTTCGAATTCTTTTCAATATCAGCGTATCCGCAAGCATACTCGCGGCGGCAGTTATTGTATTCAGGCTGATATTCAGAAAAGCTCCGAAATGGATCATCTGTCTGCTTTGGGGGCTCGTAGGTCTGCGCCTTATATTCCCCTTTTCGCTCGAGAGCGTCATAGGTCTGCTGCCGAGGAGCAATGTTATCACGGAAAGCGGAGCCGTAAACACAGGCATCGCCGCTGTTGACAACGGGATAACCGACGCCGCTTATTCTATAGCCGCCGCTGCCGCCCCTGCCACTCATTCGGCAAAAACCGGAATGGGCACGACTGCTGTTATAGGTGAAATTCTCTTTTATGTCTGGCTTGCGGGCTTTATCGCCATGGCTGTCGCATCTGCGGTTAGCTTTATAAAAATTCGCCTTAAAGTGAATCAGTCTGTAAAACTCAAAGATAATATCTGTATTTGCGATGAAATCGATACGCCCTTTATTCTCGGGATTTTCAGACCTGAAATATTCATTCCGTCCGGCATTGACGAGGCAAAGCTTCAGAGCATAATCGCACACGAAAAATCACATATCCGCCGTAAAGACAACTGGTGGAAACCGCTCGGCTTTCTTCTGCTGTCGGTTTACTGGTTCAATCCTGTAATGTGGGCTGCGTATATCCTGCTCTGCCGCGATATAGAGTTTGCCTGCGATGAAAAGGTCATAAAGAATATGAGCACCGATGAGGTAGCGGATTATTCTCAGACTCTGCTTGATTGCAGCAAGCCGAGGCGGCTGGTGACGGTATGCCCGCTTTCATTCGGCGAAGTCGGAGTCAAGCAGAGAATAAAATCCGCATTGAGTTATAAAAAACCGGCGCTGTGGATTATCATTGCCGCGCTGATTGTTTCCGTTGCTTTATCGGTTTGCTTTACCATGAAACATAAAAGCAACTTTGCTGAGGGAACAAGAATAGTCGTTTTTGAAAACGGCAAGTATTCTTTCTATATTCTTGATAAAAAAGCATTGAAATATGAAAAAAGTGTTGAACTTTTGGCTCAACCCGACTCACCCCAGGAAGTAATTGACAGACAAATGGGAATGAGCAGGCAGGCAGTAAAATGGTCGGAAACTGTTCTTTTGGCAGAAGACGGCAGAGAAAAGACCGATTACGGATATTCCGTAAATGAAATCTATTCCGATATCTACAATGCACTACCCAACAAAAATGTTGCTCGTGCTGTGGCTTATACGAACGGTGAATCATATTATGTTTCCACCGCAATAATATCTGAAGAAGGTGCAGAGCAAGGTGCCTCAGGTTTTCTGTATGAATACGATGTAAGCCACGGTAATCTCAAACTGATTTCGGAAATCGCTGAGGGATATGTAATAGGATTTTACTCTGTTATGCAAAATGAAGAGCTGGATTTGGCAGCTCAGTATAAGATTGGTAATACTCTGTGGGCGGATCATATTGCTTCACAACTCGGTTCATATTACGATGGGCCTGAAACGGGTCTTGAGTTTTACATAGCATACGGCGGTGTCTGGCGATACGGTAATTCGGATTATTATAATACCGATTATTATGACTGGACTCAACTTGGTGCTTATGAAAAGATTTCATTGACAAACGCAAACTTTTATAATCTTTTCAGAGATAACCCTGTTCAGGGACCTGAAAAATATACAAATGAAATTAAAAGAAACAACAGGTCGGCGTATCGCATCGGATACAACAATGATATGTATTATTTCCTTTATCAAAAGGATGCGTCCGTATTGCTTGCAATCATTAAAGACTATGGTGAGAATCCTTATGTTGCCGATGTGGTAACACTTGTACCGACGAAAACAACTTTTAACCCGCCTGCGGCAAATTGGGAAAGTGTGATTGAAGATGCCGTATTCACAAATCCGCCGATTCAATATGACGAATGTATATTGAGTACAGTAGGCTCAATAATAATCGGCAGCGAGGAAAAAAACGGCAAAGTAAAGATTTATGCTTTAGTCGGATGTGCGAAATACGAGTATCAGCAAATTGATTTTGAAAATATGTATTTTGTGAACACAGGATACGATTTCACTCCGGCTGTCATTACTTATAATAAGAATAACAATACCTCATTCATCAATTATCCCGGTAAAATCGATAAGGAAAAATCCATCTTCACCGGAGTATATGCTGTTAAACTAAAAAGCAGAATTATGTTCCCAAGAAAGATCAGAAACAGTCCTCTTTATCAAATTACGCCTCAAAATACAGGAGTTATTCTGGAAAAATGCAAAAAAACAGCAGAAAATTATCTTAAAAGGGTAAAGAATCAAGCAATAATAGCAGATTATAATGAACTGCCATATAAATACTATTCATCATATATATCGGGTGAGGTTGCGGGAATCATTGAAAAAATAATTGGGAAAGACGCTCTTTATCCCGAATTTATAGGAACGCGTGAGATCGAATACTATAAAAGAATTGTTGTTTTTGAAACAAAATTTGATTATGATACCAATAAGATAAGCTTCTATTCGGGGTTGAAAGCGGATCAGCTCAATCTCGATTATGAGTTTGACGGAGACACGGGTAGTGTTATTTTTAAACAATCTTCTTCTGCAATCGGCGATGGATATGATTTGAGGCAAGAAACATCCACAACCGCCCCGTATCCGGCAACCGACAGTATAGCACTAAAAAGCATCTATATAAAGACACTGAAGCTCAAGCCCTCGCAAAATGAAAAGTATCCTCAGCTCATATCTATCGGGAGCGCAGAAGAACTCGAAAAATATATTGCTGAGAATAAAGTCGTTTACGATCTGACCGAATTCAAGAAAAAGACAGAAGGATATGATAACGATTATTTTAACAAGAAGTCGCTTGTGTTGATTCTTACAAAGGAGGGTAGCGGATCAACTTACTATCGGAATGTTGAGATCAATCATAAAAATAAGGAAATAATAATTAAGAAAGCAACACCCGAACCTTGCACTGATGATTTGGGATATTGGCACATAATTACCGAAGTGGAGAAAAATGATCCTGTATTAACAAACGGTTGGAATTATAAGATATCCGCTGTGAACGAGGTATTTACTACGACCGCGGTAGTTGCAGCCGAGACAACCACAACGCCCGCTTCGACAACAGAAAAGCAATCCGAGTTCAATACCGTTATAGGAGGAATAGACAGCTTTGAGGCAAGAGTTCTCGAAATTAACGGCTCAAATGTTCTTGTTGAACCTCTTGAAGGCTCTTATGAACGCAACTTTGCAGATCGTATTTATATTTCCAAACATATAATCGACGGCGGTTCGGAAAAGAAAACATTTCCGGATGTTTCTGTTGGCGATATTATAGAAGTGTCTTATGCAAATATGGATGTTCAAAAGAATCCGGCTGTGATTGATACGGTTTATAATGTAAAAAAAGCCGATTCGCTGTCACAAAAAGTGCCTGAATCCAAAGAATCGGGTTTGCCAAAAATGACCAACAAGGATATTGAAAGATTAAAAAAGAAGGATAACATCTCCTGGGATGATTTCAAAGGCTATGACGGAAGAGACATCGGAAGCGGAATGTATGTTATTGTTTACGATCTTGCTGATGGCGGATCTGTTCGCGTTTCCGGACCGAGCCTCGATAAAGAGCCGCTTTCAATATCGTATACTCATCCTGACGGAACAACAGAAGTGTTGAAACAGAGCATAAGAACCACTGAAAGCTCAACATCCAACGGCCTGGCGTACCCTGTTTTCATAAATAATAACAACAAGCCTTATATAATTATGAGTGCACCCCAGCGTGATCAATACGGTATTAAAAGAAAAAGCGCCAGAAAAACAGATCTCGGTGAATATGTGGGTGAAGTAACTAAAAGCGGTGACAACAACTTGATTGGTAAATCTGTTTATCATTATAAAGCATATCCCGACAGCAAAGATATACTTATACTAGATACCGGAAACGGCTATGATTTCTATTGTGCTCAGTAATTTTTGCATTTACACAACAGCGGGTTTCTATATGAGGCTCGCTGTTTAAAATTATTTGTGCATATTTTGTTTTTTTACTTGGAATATATAAATCGAAGAATATGGTATAATATAAAAGAAATTTAATATAATCTCAATTGTATTTTAAAAGAGTTGCTATATGTAATAAGTGCTTAATGTTAATTCCAGTTGCTTGCTGATTTCCTTCAGTTAAAGTTAAAATTGAAGAAAAAGGAGGAATATGTTATGCTTGGAGATAATATTAAACGGTACCGCTTGGCTAACGGACTTACTCAGCAGGAACTTGCCGACAGCCTCCATATAGTGAGGCAGACTGTTTCAAAATGGGAAAAGAATCTGTCAGTTCCGGACGCGGTGCTCCTGAAAAACACCGCAGGATGTCTCGAAGTTTCGGTCGCCTGTCTGCTCGGAGAGGATGAAAGCAAATTACCCGATAAAAATATCTCGATCAAGCTCTCCGAAATAAACGAAGCACTCTCATCGGAGATAAAAAAGCGCAGAAAGTCAACCGGGATCATCACTTTGGTCGCCGCGGTTTTGATCGTTATCTCCGCATGCTTCGCCGGGCTTTACGCCGCATATCTTAATCCCATGATCCGCTATTCGATAAGTAAACCGGTCGATCCGTCGGCAGAGGTCGTTATAGAAAAAGTTCATCTGATATACGCTGCGCGTTTCGCTCTGCCGATGCCGCCGCATATAAGGGATGAGATCGCAACCTTCGGAGCGTGTATGGAAGCGCTGAACGATGAGGTGCGCAGCAGTTTCACCGCGCCGATAAACATAACCGCCGAAGCATCTTACAGAGGAAACACTACCGTCTTTGTCTTCACGGGAACAGGTATAAAAGACGGAAAGCAGACGGAATATCGCCGCGAAATAAAATTTGACGGAAAGATCCGCGCGGCGGAATGATATAATACGGAAAAAACAATACGAATCCGAGAATACACAACTGCCGTACAGCCCGCAGTTGACATTGACCCGTATCAAAAAATGTGGTATAATTCTCAAAAACAATTATTTGAGAGGGCATCATGAGCATTACCGTAAATATTTACTATCACGGGCAAAACGGCAGCGCAAGGGCGTTTGCAGAAGAAATGGAAGCAAGCGGGATCGCAGATAAAATAAAAGCGGAAGAGGGCAATCTCAGATATGAATATTTCATTCCGCTTAAAGACGGTGAAACAATACTGCTGATCGACAGCTGGAAAAATCAGGCGGCGCTTGACACTCACCACGATTCACCCATGATGAAAGAAATCGCCGCTCTGCGCGAAAAATACGATCTTCACATGGAGGCGGAGCGCTACACATCCGCTGAATCCGACCCGGATGATGACAGATTTTTGAGAAAATAAACTTATTTACACAAATACAGCTTAAAGATCGGACTGCTTTGCCGTCTTTGAAATAACGCTCCGGATGTCAAGCATATTCGCCGGAGCGGGCTCATCGTCAACATTGATATGCCTGCCTTGATATGGCTTCTTTCACCGGCTATCCCGGCAGAGATGATCTTTGTTGAATATTTCAGATAAAAATATTGACATAACGAAAATTATGATATAGAATAGTATCGGTTAGCTGCGGCTAACCGATACTTTAAGAAAGGAAGTTAGCAGAGGCTAACTTGTGTGATTCAAGATGAAAACAGCAATAGTTTACTGGAGCTCGACCGGAAATACCGAAGCTATGGCAAACGCGGTCGCTCAGGGAGCGGAAGAAGCGGGAGCTCAGGCGGATCTTATCGGCGCATCGGATTTTAATTCATCCATGGTAAGCGAATATGATTCCATAGCGCTCGGCTGCCCTTCAATGGGGTCGGAAGAGCTTGAGGAAGCGGAATTCAGGCCTATGTTTGACGATATCAAAGCCTCTCTTCAAAGCAAGAAAACGGCGCTCTTCGGCTCTTATGGCTGGGGCGACGGCGAATGGATGAGAAACTGGCAGAGCGAATGCGAAGAGAACGGCATTTCTCTTGTGGCAGACGGGGTTATCGCAAACGAAGCGCCCGACGATGAGGCGATCGAAAAATGCAGGGAGCTCGGCAAGCTTCTTGCTTAACGGGATCAAGGCAAAAAATCAGGCGGGGAAATCTCCCCGCCGTAATTTTATTTAAGCATTTCGAGAATCTTTTCTTTCTCGACATATCCTATAGATGAATCGACCGCCTTGCCCTCTTTGAAATAAACGAGGGTCGGGATGCTCTGAATGCCGAACATATTCGCGAGAGCGGGCTCATCGTCAACATTGACCTTGCCTACCTTGATATCGCTTCTTTCTTCGGCTATCTCGGCAACGATGGGGCCGAGCATCTGGCAGGGGCCGCACCATGTTGCCCAGAAATCGAGCAATACGGGTTTATCGGATTTAATTACTTCTGATTCAAAATTAGCCTGTGTTACTGTGATTTCAGCCATGATATTACTCCTTTTCAAGTGATTTATAATAAAGCATACAGTGGCAGTAGCCCTCAAACTCAGGGTCTTTTATCTGCTCACGGAATTCTTTACACATACATTTGGTGTCGGGGGTCTGCTCTCTGCGGCAGGGGCAATAGCCGCCGGTCCTCTCAAGACCTTCTTTAACTGTTTTTACAACAGCCTCATTGGGATTAAGCGTAATTTTCATTTTATCACCTCTCGTAAGGATTATAGCATTAAAGCGGTTAACTCTTCAACAGTAAAATTGACCTTGTCGGAAAAATATGATATATTTATAAAAAAATCCGGAAGGTGAATTTCTTGAAAAAATGCGTCGAAAAACTCATTGCTTTGATTATGACAGTGTCTCTTTTGATCGCTCCCGCGCTTTTTGCTTCGGCAGCCGAAAGCGGACCAGCGATAGAGATAACAAACTATAAAGCTTATCACAAAGCCGAATACCGCACCCGGATAGTTTTGCGCGCTGAAGTCACAAATCCCGTAGAGTCGGGAAAAATCGAATGGTTTATCAACGGGGAATCCGCGGGAAGCGGAGAAGCCCTTGAATTTATGCTGAAAGAATATTCAAGCGTTTATGCGGTATATTCATACGGCGGGCAGGAAAGCGTTAAATCCCAAAGCGAGGATTTCGAGCTAATCGACAGCGGATTCTTCGCTAAAATCATATCTTTTTTCAGATCCCTTTTCGGGCTTATACCGCCGTATGAGCAATAGATCATATATCGGATAAATCGACATCGGGAGCTATGGAAACCTTGTAATCGGGGAAAAGCTCCGCCGTCTCGGAATAGAGGATGCCGAGCGCCTCTTTGGGCTCGATATCGAAGCTGAGGACAACATCGAATCTCATATTTTTATCTGAAACATCCACATAAAATCCGTGAATCTGAAGCGCCCATTCGTGAGCCATAACGGTTTTGCGGATTTTTTCTCTTATCTGAGCCGATTCATTATCCTGAGTGTTATAGGAATAAACGCCTATCGCCGTAAGAATTATACCTGTTTCGGAATAGACCTTTTCGGTAAGGCGGCGCTCAATGACGTCGATTTCATCGGCGGTAAGGGTATCAGCCACCTCGATATGAACGCTCGCGTAGTTTTTATCGGGCCCGTAATTATTTATGATGAGATCGTATGCGCCCATAACGGATCCATCGGAGCAAATGAGAGATTTTATCTGCTTTGTGAGCTCGGGATCGCTTCGCTTGCCTATGATATCGTTTACCGTTTCTTTCATCATTTCGATACCGGATTTTACAATGAATATCGAAATAACAACGCCGACATAAGCTTCAAGGGAAATGCCCCAGATAAGATAAATTATCGCGCTCGCGAGGACCGATGAAGAAAGAACGGCGTCAAAAAGAGCGTCTGAGCCGGAGGCGATGAGCGAGCCGGAATTGACCTTGACGCCCTGCCTTTTGACGAAGGTGCCGAGAATGATCTTCACAAGCACGGCAACAGCGATTATCACAAGCGAAACCGTGGAATAATCGGGCGTTTCGGGATGGATTATCTTTTTCACCGATTCGGTAAAAGCAGTGATACCGGCATAGAGAACTATCGCCGCAACTATCATGGCGCTCAGATATTCGGCTCTGCCGTGGCCGAGCGGATGCTTTTTATCGGGCCTTTTTGCGGAGAGCTTCGCTCCGATAATGGTGATGATGCTCGATATGGCGTCGGATAAATTATTGACCGCGTCGAGCGTGACGGCTATCGAATTTGATATCGCGCCGACAGCCGCTTTGAACGCGGCAAGCATCACATTCGCGGCGATGCCGATAATGCTTGTTCTGACGATGGTTTTGTTGCGTTTTAAGGCGGTTTCGTATGAGCCTTCGCCTAAATTTTCGTTAATGCCGTTTTCAGACATCGGGTACACCTCTTATTCCGTAATATTGCCGAGAAATTTATAGAGAAGCTTATAAAGCTGAACAGCTTCCTCGGGGGTCAGATTGACACATTTGCCCACCTGCTCGGGCACGGCAAGCGCGCTTTCGCGCAAATCTCTGCCCTCATCGGTGAGATAGACGAGCACGCGCCTCTCATCCTCTTCGCTCCTGCACCGCTTTACATAGCCCTTCTTTTCCATACTTTTGAGAAGGGGCGTGAGAGTGCCGGAATCGAGAAACAGTTTATCTCCGAGCTCTTTTACGGAAATGCCGTCCGTCTGCCAGAGAACCATCATGGTAATATACTGGGTATAGGTCAGATCAAGCTCATCGAGAATGGGATGGTATCTTTTTACTATCTCTTTGCCCGCCGCATAAATCGGGAAGCAAAGCTGATTTTCGAGCCTGAGCGAATCATATTTATTCATCATACCGCTCCGTTTATCTTATCATAAGCCTCTCTTACTCCCCTTGCGAGCTGATCGGTGCAGGAAGTCGGGCGTCTGCCGCAGGTGTTGCCGAGAAGCTTCTCTTCAATATACTCAACGGTCTGACCCTCGAGCAGCTTTGAAATGGCCTTGAGGTTGCCGTTGCAGCCGCCGTCAAAAGAGATATTCGTGATCACGTTGCCGTCGATATTGAAATGAATAGCCTGCGAGCAGGTCATAGATGTTTTATAAGTATATTCCATAATATCCTCCGTAAATTATCAGCCGAGAAGCTTCGCTATATCTCCATCGATTTTTTCGGGTGTGACTGTGGGAGCATAGCGGTCAACTACATTGCCGTTTGAATCAATGAGGAACTTTGTGAAATTCCACTTGATCTTGCTGCCGAGCACTCCGCCCTTCTGAGATTTGAGCCATTTGTAAAGGGGCTCTTCATTCTCGCCGTTGACTTCAATCTTTGCAAACTGGG
Organism: uncultured Clostridia bacterium; assembly: GCA_947166625.1. Classification (GTDB taxonomy): domain Bacteria; phylum Bacillota; class Clostridia; order Oscillospirales; family Acutalibacteraceae; genus CAG-177. Next base: position 44,976 of record CAMVEX010000014.1, on the reverse strand, counting down.
GGAAGAAAACGCCGAATTTCATGGTGCAGAAGGATTTGATCTCCTCCTCGGAGCCGGGAGCCTGATTGCCGAACTGGTTGCAGAGGAAATCGAGAATTTCAAAGCCCTTGTCACGATACTTCTCACAGAGAGCCTCGAGCCCGTCATACTGCGGAGTAAAGCCGCAGCCGGTAGCTGTGTTGACAACAAGAAGGACCTTGCCTTTGAATTCGGAGAGGGAAACATCCTCACCTTTCATTCCTTTAACCGTAAAATCATAAATACTCATGGTAAATCTCCTTTTCTTTTTCATTTCTATTTTCTGCTTTATGCAATTAGATTGTACACAATTAAATTGTGTTTGTCAATACTTTTTTGAAATTTTTTCACTCGGGCGGATTTATCATATATGATTGACATAAAATCAAAAATATTCTAAAATACTTAACGAGATAAACGGAGGGATAATATGGCGAAATCAAGCAATCAAAAGCTGAGAATAATACGGGTGATGGATTATCTGAGGACTCAGACAGATGAAGATCACCCCGTATCGGTAAACGATATTCTCGAATATCTTGAATCCGTCGGGATGCCTACGGAGAGAAAGACGATATATGACGATATAGAGCTGCTTAAAACCTACGGCGAGGATATAGTTTTGAGAAAGGGGCGAAACGGTGGGTATTTCTGCGCCTCTCACGAATTTGAGCTCAGAGAGATAAAACTGCTTGTTGATTCGGTGCAAAGCTCAAAATTCATACCCGAAAAGCAGAGCATGAAGCTCATAGCAAAGCTTGAGAGGCTGACGAATATCTATGACGCGGGCAAGCTGCACAGGCAGGTGTATGTAACGGGCAGGGTAAAGACTCTGCGTGAGAGCGTATTTATAAATGTTGATTATATTTCGGCGGCGATCAATGACAACAGAGCGATCACCTTCAAATATTTCAACTATAATATGCACAAGCAGCCCGAATACCGCCACGGCGGAAAAAGATATAATGTGAGCCCCTTCGCTCTGATTTGGGATGACGAAAACTATTATCTGCTCGGCTATGACAACGAGGCTCAGCGTATGAAGCACTTCAGGGTAGATAAAATGGATAACATATTTATCACTCAATCCGAAAGGCAGGGCATCGAAATATTCAAAAATACCGATATGTCGCAGTATAACGTGAAGGTATTCAGTATGTACAGCGGAGCGGAGGAAACGGTAAAGCTGAGATTCATAAACTCACTTGTCGGCGTGGTGATCGACAGATTCGGCAAGGATCTCTCCGTAGTCCCTCTGGATAACGAAAACTTCACGATAAGCATTAAGGCGCAGATTAGCCCGCAGTTTTTTGCCTGGGTCTCGGGATTCGGAAAAGATTGCGAAATACTCTCGCCCGAAACGGTAAGGGAGCAATATGAGAAGCATCTTAAGGATACATTGAAAATTTACAGGAAGAAAAACACCGGTAAATAAGGCGGGGAGCCGCGGCGGTTTCACCGTTTACCGGTCTGAAACTTAAATGCAGAAAAGGCATCCGCTCAGGGCGGATGCCTTCGGTTTATTTTTATTCCATATTTCAGTCTTAAAAAAGATCGGAATAAAATTCACTCAAACGGATTTTTTATTCCTTCGTTTTACGAGAATGATTATTACCGCCGCGGATAATACCGCCGCGCAGGCGATGATCATCGGGAGGAATTTAAGCGATTTTTCATTTTTATCGGTTTCGTTTTTTGAAATCTCCGCTGTTTCGGATAGATTCTCCCCCGGATCATTTTCATCTGCGATCTCTTTTGCCTGCGGTATATCTATCTGCTTTGAAACATCAAATAAACCGCACAGGAGATAATCACTTTCGCTGTCGATCCAGCCTACCGCACCGTCATATTTTATGAGCGCTCTCCCGTTGTTTTTATCGGATTCATTGAAAAAGCTCTCAATTATATTGAAATCTCTGCCTGCCGCAACGGTCTTGATGACCTCGTCGCTTTCGGCGGATTTATAAACGGGTATATCTTCAAAAGCGGTGTAGATATATTTTTCGTCTGCCGTTTTGCCGCCCTTTACCCAGCCGTATTTGCCGTTATACTCAATGAAACGGTATTCCTGCTGCGCTTCATCATTATAGAAGTAAAAACAGCAGTTTCCGAATTCGGAGGACGGTAAGGTAAACAGCTTCTTACCGCTTAAATCCATATCACCGTAAACGTCGGAATCCTCAAACGAATAATATACCGACGGCTCTTCGGTCGATAAGAAAACATCTGAATCCTCATGATAAGTCAGCCATATTTCAGCGCCGTCAAGCTCAAGCTTCAAAGAGGTGATGACATCGGCATATTCTTCGTGATCATAATAATTGAAATCATATTTATAATTATCGTATTCATCATCTTTGGGGAGCTCTTTGCCGGTTTTCAGATCAACCACTTTGGCTACCTGACTTTCAAATTTAACGGGGATATTTTTCGGGATCTCAGCCGACGCCTTCGGATCTTCTTCAAACGGAGCTTTGCCGAGCGTAAAATCGCTGTCATCGGATATCATAAAATATCCGCCTCTGTCAAGCGTGGTTTCATAATAAGGGAAGTTCTCCGTAGTAAAGGAAGCGCCGGTCAGCCAGCCCTTTGCGCCCTTATACTCCGTGTAATAAGAGGTGACTCCGCCTTCATAATATTCATTCCTGCAATAATCATATTTCAGCTTTGTGCCGTAAGGAATAGGCTCGGAGCATTCTTTGATTTCGCCAGAGTCGGTTTTTTCGGTCAGGCGAAGCCCGTCTTTGACGGTGATTATCTCACGGGTCGCGGAAGGATCGGGATATTCAGCGGTTTCATAGCCGCTTTTAACATAAATCCAGCCGCTTATATCACCGTATTTAACGAATGCGTATTCCCAAAATTCATTCGGCACATAGTGAGTTGCCGTGACGGTTTCTCCGCAGGGAATCTTTCCCAATCGAGTTGATTCAATATCGGGAAAGGAATAAACGGGAACTCCTTCTTTATCCGTAATCAGGTATTTTACGGGAGAATTTAACTTTAATATCTCACCGTACAGGTTATTTCCGGCTTCGATATCTTTCGGATCGACCGTACCGGTATAATTCTTATATCTGATTTTCACTTGATCCGAATGATCGGTAATGATAACCGCTTCGCCTTTGGGAATAGTTATTTTTTCACCGTTTTCCAATTCACAGACCGCACCGTTTTCCGCGGTCACAACGGTTTCGAGAGGCAGGGCAAAGGCATTTATCAGACCGACAGAAACCGTCAGGAATAACGCCAGAAAGGCAACAGCGACTTTTTTCACAGAAAATCCACTCCTTTTTATAACTCGATTTTTTTACCTTTAGCTGTAAAGATTGCTCAGATTATCGAGAGTTTTTGAAGCGCCGGTGAAATTAATATTATTCAGCAGCAAAACATCCTTTATCCCCTCCTGCTCAACGAGGGCGGAAACATTCGCGACTTTGCCCTGAGCGGCGGCGTAAGAGCGGTAATAGCGGTAATCGATCCAGTGAATATGCTCATAATGGTCTATGAGGAAGGGTATGAACGCGTTACCGTAGGAATCCTTGACGACAAGTATCGAGGAGCCGTCCGTAATATTTGGATTATGACAATAACTGTAGGGCTGATCCGAGCCCGCGAAGCAGCTGTATAATTCGGATTTAGGATATGACGAAACGTCGTATATTACCTTCCATTCATATTTTGAATATCCGCCGTCTTTTTTGCTGTAAAAGACCATATTGTTGGTATCATTGGGAATATAAGCCGTGACCGTATCGGGATTATTGCCGAGGGCGGAGTTTCGGTTGCTCTGCTGATAAAAAGTGCCGAGAAATCCATCGAATTCCATGGTTTTGAAATCGGAGATCTCGTGAGGAGCAATGCCCTTCACCTTGCAGAATTCACGATAACTGTAATATGCGCCCAAAGAGGTCCAGTGATGATCGGTCCTGAAAAAGATATATTCGGAATTATGGCGTTTGAGGGCGTGATAGACATTGACGGATCTGACGGAGCCGCTCATCATCGAAATAATATTATCTATCGCCTTGCCCTCATCATCGCAGCCGATGCTCTCTCTGACATCATCGGCAAGCATTATGCCCGCGGAAATCGGGGCAACAAGAGAATAAACATTCGCTTTGCCGGAGAGCTTATCGGCCAGAGAACTGACTATATCGGCATATCTGCGGGTATTTCTTTCGCCGTAGGAATAGATGCCGTAGCCGCTGCCGCCCGCGATATAGATCGCGCCTACATGCTCCGCGCTCGCATTCACATCGCCGAGACCTTCGCGAAGAAGCTCATCGGGATCGGTCTGAGACTCGGGAACGCTCTCGGTATTGTCGGCGCCGGCAGTCTCTTCGGGCTCCGGCGAAGCGGCTATGATCTGAGAGGAACGGATGCCGTAATGAGATTGAAGGGAATGATATTTTGAAATCAGCCCCTCACGAAGGGGGAAGGTATCGGAATACCAGGTGTCGATCCCCGTAAAAAATGATCCGTCAAGCAGACCGGATATGGTGAGCTTGGGAAATTTTGTAAGCTCGCGCTTCTCTATCTCAGAGGTCTTGGGCCTTGCAAACCACAGGATCCCGATAAAGCCGACAATAACGATAAATGCGAGAAAGATCACGCGCTTGAGTTTATAACCGAGCAGGGCCGTCTTCTTAAATTTTTCTTTATCCATCGCGACGCCCCCTTAAAATCTGAAATAGAGAAACGGATTGTAGCTGTTGCCCGAGAGCGCCATCATCGAAACGATGAGAAGCGCGACGGGAATGAGCGCGTCGATCACGGTGTAGATCCACAGCGCCGCCGTATTCTCACGGGAAATTCCGGCAAAAATCTTCTTGATATATTTCCCTGCGGGAGTGACCGCAACAACGCAGAAAATCAGGAAGAATATATTATTTTTGAATTCAAGCGAAACGCTCAGATCGCTGAAAGAATTATGATTGAGGCAGAGCATACCTCTGAGAGCCGCACCGAGGGTGGAAAGATTTTCAAATCTGAAAATGACCCAGCCGAAGAAAACGACGGCGAGAACCATAAGGCGCCTGAGCGGAACACGGATTTTATCATAACCCGTCCAGATAAACTTCTCAATAACGAGGAATACGAAATAGTAAAGACCCCAGAAGATATAATTCCAGCTCGCGCCGTGCCAAAGTCCGGTCAAAAACCAGACGGCGAGCAGATTCATGATCTGTCTCTGACCCGAACAGCGGTTGCCGCCGAGCGGGATATAAACATAATCGCGGAAGAATGAGCTGAGCGAGATATGCCACCTTCTCCAGAAATCCGTAACGGAAACGGCGGCGTAGGGATAATTGAAATTCTCTTTGTAATGAAGCCCGGACATAAGCCCCATACCGATAGCCATATCGCTGTAAGCAGAGAAATCAAGATAGATCTGAAGCATATAGGCAAACGCGCCGAGCCAGATGCCGAGAGCCGGCGAGCCTGAAACATTGTCGGCGGCAAAAAATTTATCCGCCACGGCGGCGCATCCGTTTGCGAGGACGGCTTTTTTGGCAAGTCCGATGGCAAATCTCGTAATTCCCTTTGAGAATTCAAACGAGGCCGTGCGGCGGCGCATAATATCCTCATTGATATCGCTGTATCTGACTATCGGCCCGGCTATGCACTGATGGAAAAGGCTCGAATAGAGAAGCAGGAGCCAATACTTGCTCTGAGGGGCGGTCTGACCGCGATAGACATCTATGACATAGGAAATAAGCTGGAAGGTATAAAACGAAATGCCTATCGGAAGGACGACCTGCGGGATGACCTCCGGCACGCCGGTGAATAATTTCAACTCGGTGAGGAAAAATCCCGTATATTTGAAAATCGCAAGGATAAGCAGGCAGATGCCCGTGCAGACGCCGAGCAGCAGTTTGCGCTGTTTCACATTTTCGCTCTCATCTATACGCAGGGCAAAAAACCAGCAAATAAAAGTCATGCCGAGAAGGAGCGGCAGATATCTTATACCTGCCCACGCGTAAAATACGAGCGAGAATCCCAGCATGACGATATTCTTTTTTCGGGTATCTTTTATGAATAACTGAGTTAGGATATTCGACGCAAAAAATAAAAATACGAATATCAGACTTGAAAAGACCAATGCCGTTTACCTGCCTAACCGAGTATGATTTTTTTAATATCCGAAGGGGTATCAGCTATATAATCCGCTCCGCATTCCTCAAGAGTCTGCCTGCCGCGGAAGCCCCATACGCATCCGATAATGGGAAGATGAGAATTTGAGGCGGTGAGGCAATCAACCTCCGAATCGCCTATATAGATGGATTCTTCAAGCGATGAGCCGAGGGACTCTATCGCCTTCCACACGCCGTCCGGCTGAGGCTTTTGGGCGAGCCCGTCCACCTGACCGATGACAATATCAATATCGGAGCCGAAGAATCTGTTTACAAGATCCTGAGCCGCCTCCTGCATCTTATTGGTGACGACCGCGGTCTTTACTCCCGCAGATCTTAACTCGGCGAGCAGATCTTTAATCCCGTCATAAGGAGCGGTATATACTGCGGAATTATCGACATAATGCTTTTTGAAAATGCTCAGCAGATCCTCTTTGATCTTATCGTCGGCACAGTCCGGCGCGCTGAGATAAACAAGGCGGGCAACGCCGTTACCCACGAATGATTTTATTTCTTCATAAGTTCTCTGCGGATAATTATATTTTGAAAGAGCGTAGTTTACGCTGTTTTTGAGATCTTCGAGCGTATCTATCAAAGTGCCGTCAAGATCGAAAACTGCCGTTTTGAATTTCATAATAACCTTCTTGATATAACCTTTTTCGCGGCGGAGCAGTAAAATCGCTCCGCCGCACTGACATTTTTATTTGAGAATTTCTTTTGCGCTTGCCGCAAGCCCCGCTATGCCCTGGATGTCGCTCGGGATGATGAGCTTGGTCGCCTGACCGTCCGCCGCCTTTTGGAAGGCTTCGAGGCTCTGAAGCTGAAGATAGGCCTGGCCGGGATTTGCCTGATTGATATATTCGATAGCCTTTGCTCTCGCCTCTTCGACCTTGAGGATGGCTTCCGCTTCACCTTCGGCCTTGCGGATCTTGGACTCTCTCTCGGCTTCAGCCGCGAGAATGGCGCTCTGCTTATCGGCTTCCGCTCTGAGGATCTGACTCTCCTTCTGACCTTCGGCAACGAGGATCTGGCTCTCCTTCTGGCCTTCTGCGGTGAGGATCGCCTCTCTGCGCTGACGCTCCGCCTTCATCTGCTTCTCCATCGCATCCTGAATCTCTTTGGGAGGAAGGATGTTTTTGAGCTCAACTCTGTTTACCTTGATGCCCCAGGGATCGGTCGCTTCGTCAAGGATCCCTCTGATCTTGGCGTTGATGGTATCGCGTGAGGTGAGGGTATGGTCAAGCTCGAGCTCGCCGATGATATTACGAAGGGTAGTGGCTGTAAGATTCTCAATAGCCATAATGGGCTTCTCAACGCCGTAGGCAAAGAGCTTGGGGTCTGTGATCTGGAAAAATACGATAGTATCTATCTGCATGGTGACGTTATCTTTGGTGATAACCGGCTGAGGCGGGAAATCCACGACCTGCTCTTTGAGCGAAACCTGCTTTGCGATCCTGTCGATAAACGGGATCTTTACATGGAAGCCCGTCTGCCAGGTGGCGCTGTAAGCGCCGAGGCGCTCGATAACATACGCTTTTGACTGCGGTACGATTTTGATATTGGCGACTATGATGATAAGAACGAATACTAAGATTCCTATAAAAATATACGGCATGGTGATTTCTCCTTTTCAGTTTTGTATTTTACTTTAACCTGACTATTACTTTGACGCCCTCGATTTTTTCGATGACCACCTGAGCCCCTGCTTCGATAGCCTCATCGCCCGAGGAGCGAGCCGTCCAGACTACGCCGTCAATTTTGACGCTGCCGGTGCCTTCGATATTGTTTATCGTTTCGGTGACCACGGCAGTCTGCCCGATTATACGCTCGGCATTGAGGTTTTCGGCTTTTCGCCCTGTCAGTTTTTTAACAAGGGGTCTCGTCGCTATAAGAGTGACCGCTGATACGACTACAAACAGAACGATCTGGAGCCATTCGGGGGCTTTGAGAGCGGCGGACACCAGCGAGACCAGCGCGCCCGCGGCAAACCATATCGTCACAAGCTGAGCGGTGACGCCCTCTATAACGAGGAACACGACCAGCGCGACAGCCCATACAATAACCATTTGCATGATATCCCCTCCTTTCGTTTAATCATATCATAAAGGTAAATCAAAAGCAATATTTGTTTCGACTTATCTTGAGAAAATTCTAACCTATACCGGCGAAAAAATAAAGACCGTCCGGAGAGAAATAAATATGACTATTTCTCCGTAAAAGCAAATTATGACACTCTCTCAAATAAATGTAGCATTCGTCAGGGTAATGTGATATAATGAAAAAAATTTGAATTCGGGGTTGAATATGGATAAAAAAGTTTATCTCAGAGGAAAAGCCGGCACATACTGGTATAATTTTACGGAAGGGCTCGCCTATGCGCTGACATATAAGCCAACGCCCGAAAATCTCATCTATGAGAAAAAACTGCGCTACGGCAGCGAAAAGCTTCAATATATCAACACTTATTGCAGAAAGGATATTGAAGATAAACCGAAACCCCTTATGATATATATTCACGGCGGCGGCTGGGTTTCGGGCATAACGGAAATGAGGAACACTTACACCCGGAATTTTGCCGAGGCGGGATTTTACACAGCCTGCATTTCATACACCTACGCCCCTGACAAGGATTATAAAGGCGCTCTGAACGAGATCTGCGCGGCGACGGATATTATTTTTGACCTTGCAAAGGAAAAGAAAATAGATACGGGCAGGATCCTGCTCGCGGGCGAGAGCGCCGGCGGATATTATATATTTTTTATGGCGGCGTTAGCGAAGGATAAAACGCTTGCCGCAAAGCTCGGCATAACATTCAGGCATAATGAAGAATTTGACGTTGACGCCATGATCTCTCACTGCGGATGCGTAAATCTGAAACGCCTGCTCGACCCCTCCTGCCCGCAATCAAAATTCCCCGATATGAAAATGATGGTATGCTCTCTGCTCGGAATGAAATATGAAGACGCGAGAAAATTTCTCGAAACCGAAGAAGGATATTTATCGTATCCGCACATAACCGCGGACTTCCCGCCCGTATTCTTTACCACGGCGTGTTTTGACTGGCTGCGCTATGAGGGATATGACCTTATGAAAGAATATGATAATTTTCATATTCCTTACGCCTCCTATGAGGGCACGGGCATAATCGGCTTCCACGCGTGGACGATAGTGACAAAATTCAAAAAATCCCGCGAATGCTTAAAACGGACTTTTGATTTCATTATGCCGTATTTTGCCGGTGAAAGCAAACAAATACAGGACGGAGTTAAAAATGAAAAAGCTTAAAACAATTTTTACCGAGCGCTGGCTCGGATATACTGCGACCGCGGTGATTGTGGTCTTGCTCTTTGAAATGCTGGAGCATCTCGACAGGCTGAAACCCGCATTTTCGGGGATATGGTCATTTATCTCGCCGATACTCATCGGCATTGCGATAGCCTATCTTTTTGACCCCGTTGCCGACGATTTCTTTGAAAGAAAGCTGCTCAGAAAAATCAAGAAAGAAAACACGCGGCACCTGCTTGGAATAATCCTGACGATCATCTGCATACTGCTGATCATCGCGTTGCTGCTTGTAGCTCTGATCCCCTCGGTAACGCAGAGCATTTCAAAGATGGTATCAAACTGGGATGTATATACTCAGAAGGTACAGACCCTTTTGAAAAAAGCCGCGGAATTCGCAAAATCACACAATATCAATATAGACACCGCCGCCGCTGAAAATCTGCTCGAAAACTCAGCGGGCAAGCTGATGGAAACGGTAAAAAACAACTCCAAAGCGATAATCTCAAAGCTCGGCGAGATCGGCTCCGGGGTATCGAATTTTGCGATAGGCGTAGTCTTCGGATTCTGCTTTTTGGGGGCGAAGAAAACTCTGCTCGGTTTCCTTGACAGCATCCGCAGAGCGCTCTATACGAAAGAGACAATCGAGAGAAACAACGCGCTCCTCACCAGATGCCACAAGATATTCGCAAGATATATCGGCTGCACTCTGCTTGACGCGCTGATAGTCGGCACCGCAATGCTGATATTCATGCTCATAATGGGTATGCCCTATGCTCCTCTTATATCGGTGATAGTGGCATTCACAAATATAATACCCACATTCGGCCCGATGATAGGCGCGGTGATCGGCATCTTTTTCCTGATCCTCGACAATCCCATACAGGCGTTGTGGTTTTTCATTTTCTCATGCATTCTTCAGGCGATAGACGGCGCGGTAATAAAGCCGAGACTTTTCAGCAACTCTCTCGGGATCCCTGCGGTCTGGACCCTTGTATTGATAATTTTAGGCGGCAAAATCGCGGGAATGCTCGGGATTATACTCGCGATCCCCTTCGCCGCGATATTCGCGATAGTTTACAAAGAAACCATTGAGCCGAGGCTCAAACAGCGTGCCGATAAGGTAAACTCAGCCGCACACGCCGAAAAAGAAGCGGAGGATACACCCGGCGAAGCCGACAGCGGCACGGATGAAAACGAAATAAGCGCCGAATAAAGAATTATCCTGCGGAAAATCCGCAGGATTTTTGAATTATATGATGATTTATCTTGACACCGCTGAATTGTTGAGATAATTCATAGCCTCCTGAAGCTGATTATCCTGAGATTCGGAAAGCATCATTATCTCGTTGCTGTCTGCCATGAGAGTGACCTCTCTGGTGGGCTTCACGCCCTCTTTGTCATAAACGGAATCATCGCCGTTTTTGGGGATTACGAGGGCGGTCGTGAGCAGAATCGCACTGCCGTCATCGAGGGTAAACAATTCCTGCATCGTGCCGACGCCGGCGGTAGTCGTGCCGAATAATTCGGATTGGAGAATATCTCTCAGATCGCAGGCAAAGAGCTCCGCGGGGCCGGAGGTGCTGCTGTTTATAAGCACCGCATAATTAAAATTATAGCCGGTGCCGTGGGTGGGGAAGGTTTCTTTGTCTTTGCCCGATTTATCCCTTGCGGAAGCGATGTAGCCGGTACTGTTCGGGGCGACGATATCAATGGTCTGCGCGGCGTATTTTATGGTTCCCTCCGAAGTGTTGCGCACATCGAAAACAATGGATTCCACTCCGCTCTCCTGCATCGCTTTAAGCGTTTCGTCAAGCTCCGAAGAAGTATTCTTATAGAATCTGCTGATGCGGATATAGCCGTTTGTGCCGCCGGTTTTGCTGATAACGGAAGGGATCGCGAAGCCGGAAAGCATCTGAGCGGTCTTGGTGTAATCATCGCGGGTGTATTCAACCGAGACGGAGACGAGCTTTGCGCTGTAAAGCCTCTCGACAAGAGACTGATAATTTGAGCGGCGGACCGTCTCGCCGTCTATCTTATTGATCACATCGCCCGATTTGAGACCTTCTTTGGCGGCGGGAGATCCGGCGTAAACGTAGGAGATCTTGAGCTCGTTGCTGCTGTAATCAAAAAATGTTTCGACGCCTACGCCCGTGAGTCCGTTTTCGATCCTGCCGATATAGGCCTCATATTCGGAGGCGGACATATAGTAACTGTTTTCGTCATTGAGACCGTTTACATATCCCTCGGCAAGCGACGAGCCGAGGTTATTATTATATTCATTCAGATCGCCGTAATAGTAGTTTGCTATCAGCCTGTTTATCTCATCGGCGCTTTCAAATGACTGCGAGCGCTGAGAAATATTGCTGATAATGCCGTTATATATCTGCTTTGAAAAGACCATCGTCACGGCGAAGGTCGCCGCAACGGCGATAATTACAAGCGAAAGGCATACTCCTACCGATATTTTTTTATTCATCTTGAAATCTCCGGATAATAAAATGCCGATCAGATCGATATGCAGGCTCCGGAATTTCGGTGCCGTGTCAATTACCGTTACCCGATCGGCTTTGATATTTATGCCGTCCGAATAAATCAGGCGGTGGTATTTGTGACATAATAGGCCGGATTGACCCTGCTGACGGAGCCGTCTGAGTTTTTGACCCTTACTTCAAAATGAAGGTGGGGCCCCGTAACATTGCCGGTGGCGCCGATAATGCCTATCTGCTGACCCTTTTTGACTACCTGGCCGACATATACCTGAATATTATCGGAATGGGCGTAGAGGGTCTGTTTACCGTCGCCGTGGTCGATAACGCAGTAGTTGCCGAAGCCGTAATTCCAGTTGCCGTCATTAACGGCGAGAATCACTTTACCGCCCTGCGCCGCGTTGAATGCTCTGCCGCGGGAATTGCCTCCGACAGCGCAAATATCCATACCCCAGTGAGGCGAGCCGTCTGAATACCTGCCGTAAGCGCAGGAAACATAGCTCTGGAATTTGACGGGCCAAGCCATTTTACCGTCGTTTTCATAGGAAGCGTCCGGGGTGTCGCCGGTCGAGGAGCCGTGAGCCTTGATGTATTCATCGATCTGCTTTGACAGCTGCTCCTGCTCCTGGCGCTGGCGCTTGATGGTCGCTTTGTATTCGGCGCTCTCTTTATCGAGACTGTTGAGCAGAGACTGAGCCTCCATCTGTTTGGATGAAACGGCGCTCTTTTTGCTCTGCTGCTCCTGCCTGCTGGCGCTCTCATCTGCCTTGCTGGATTCGAGATCGGTCTTTTGCTCCTCAAGCTGGGCGTTCTTTTCGTTGAGCGCCTGTTTATCTTCATTCAGCTTCTCTTCGAGGGTATTGAGCGCATCTATTTTGACCTCAAGCTCTTTGATGAGCTGAGCGTCGCTCTCGGATACTCTCGTCATAAGCTCTTTACGGGTAAAGTAGCTCGAAAGATCCTTGCTCGAGAGAAGCATCTCGATGGTGGAAGCGTCACCGGTCATATAGTTTTCACGGAGTCTGCCCATGAGCTGCTCACGGGTATCCTGCATGAGAAACTGAGTTTCATTTATCTGAGTATCGACGATTTCTATATTGGATTCGATCTCGGCTATATCCGAATTGGTCTGCTGAATACCGGCTTCGATGGTATTTATCTTGCTGTTGAGCAGGCCTATACGGCTGTCGAGAATACCTATCTGGGAATTTATACTGCTGATCTCGCTGTTGAGGGCGTTGATCTTGGTCTTTGCGTCGCTGATATCGCCCTGCACCGCCTGCAGTTCCTTTTGATTCTTCTCGATTTTTTTCTGAAGATCATCATACTGATTTTGAAGATCCTCAAGCTCCTGATCGGCAGAAACGACCGGAGCGCTGAAAAGCATTGAAGAAAAAGCGCAGCAGACAGCGACCAAAACCGCGAAAAATCTGAATATGAGCCGCCTGTTAATCTTCAATTTCAACAAACTTCCTTTCTTTCAGATACTTTCTGATAGACGTTGCCGAGCCGAAGAAGCCAGTAAACATACCTATACAAATAAACGCAGCCGCAAGATAAGGAGCGTAGTCGATAAATTCAACCATCTGCGATTCACCGAAGGTGGTGAATACATAGGAGAATTCTCTGACGGCGAGCTCATAAAGACCCCATACGGCGCCGGTGGCGAGGATGCCGGCTATCAAACCGATTATCATACCTTCGACCATGAAAGGCCAGCGGATAAACGAATTGGTAGCGCCGACGCTCTTCATAATGCTGATCTCAAGCCGCCTTGAGAACATAGTGATCTTGATGGTGTTGGAAATAATGAAGAGAGAAACTATGAGAAGCAGCACGATGATGCCGAGGCTGATATACTGCACGGCATTGCGCACCGCGGAGAGCTGGCGCGCGAGCGAACTGTTTTCGTGAACTCTCAAAACATTTTCAAGCTTTTTGACCGAGTCAACGACTTCGTTGAAATGATCCATATCGGAAACGGTGACCTTGTAAGCGTCGGGCAGAGGATTCTCATCAAGGCTTTGGAGATATTCTCTGACATTTTCATCGAGCTCCGAGAGCACCTTCTCATAAGCGGGACCCTTTTCGACGGCTTCGACTTCTCCGACATAATCGACGGATTCAAGCTGGGCGCGCATACGGATATAGTCATAAGCCGAAATATCGGTCTTTGCATAGACCATAACAACATTCTCGCGCTCAATGTTTCCGATAAATGTTTCGATATTGACAAGGAGCATAAACGCTATGCCGACAAGCAGAAGGCAGCTGAAAAGCACCGTGACTGAAGCGGCGGTCATAAGGCGGTTGACCCTTAAACTGCGAAAGCCCTCTTTGGTAAGATACCTGAGTTTAGTCATCTGCCTCACCTCCGTTTAAGTCATTATCCTCTGAAACGGCTTCACCGGAGGGGATATCATCTGCGCCGGGAAGATCCGGAAGGGCAAATTCAGGCTCCGGAATATCTTCGCCGAGATTAAAATCTTCTTCAAAAGTATCGGATTCCGGATCATTTTCGGGCTCCTCTTCGGGTAAATCGACCGAAAAATCTATCTCGGAAGGCTCATAGGCATCATCCGCACGGGCATAGACGGAATAATCCTCCGCGCCCTTGGAATAATCGCTCGCTATCTCGCTTGCGGGATTGATATGAGCGGTAGCCTGATCGAGACTTGAAAGCTCTCCGTCGGAGACGACCGCGCCTTTGTCGAGAATTATGACGCGCTTATCGAAACATCTGACGAGGCTGTGCTCGTGAGTTACCATAATAACGGTAGTCCCCGCTTCGTTAAGCCTCATAAGCAGATCGACTATCTCATAGCTCATCTGGGGATCGACATTGCCGGTGGGCTCGTCGGCTATGATTATCTCGGCGTCATTCGCGAGCGCTCTCGCCAGAGCCACACGCTGCTGCTCACCGCCGGAAAGCTCACGCGGATAGTTGCGTGATTTTTCCGCAAGGCCCATAAGGCTGAGCAGATAGGGAACGCGCCTGCGTATCTTTTTTTCTTTGGTGCCGATAACGCGCATGGCAAACGCGACATTGTCAAACACGGTCATGGTGGGTATCAGGCGGAAATCCTGAAAAACGATGCCGAGCTTCCTGCGGAATTTCGGGATATTTCTTTTCCTTATTTTATTCAGATTTATGCCGTCAACGGTGATAGAGCCGGATGACGGGACCTCCTCACGCATCATGAGCTTGAGAAAAGTGCTCTTGCCTGCGCCCGAGGAGCCGACAACAAACACGAATTCGCCCTTGTCGATATGTATATTCACATCATTGAGCGCAGTTGTCTTGTTATCGTATTTTTTGGTGACATTTACAAAATCAATCACGATAAAAATACCTCTGACAGGATCAATATTTCACAGGCTTCGCGTCAAGATACTTCTTGACCATAAGCGCCACTTTGAATACGATGGCGTCATCAAACTCGCGGAGATCGAGACCTGTGATCTTTTTGATTTTTTCAAGTCTGTATACGAGTGTGTTTCTGTGGACAAAGAGCTTCCTCGAGGTTTCGGAAACATTCAGATTATTCTCAAAGAATCTCTGGATGGTGAAGAGAGTTTCGTGATCGAGGCTCTCGATAGAACCCTTCTTGAATATCTCTTTGAGGAACATTTCGCAAAGCGTGGTGGGAAGCTGATAGATAAGGCGGGCGATACCGAGATTATCATAGGATACGATGGTCTTTTCGGTATCGAACACCTTGCCGACCTCGAGAGCGATCTGAGCCTCCTTGAAGGAACGGGCAAGGTCGCGGATACCTTCAACGGGGGTGCCGATACCGACAAGGACATGGGTATAGAGCTCCGCGCTGAGAGAATCCGCAATGGATCTTGCGAGCTTCTCGAGATCTTTGGTCTCGGTATTAGGGCTGAGTTCTTTGACTATGGCGATATCGGTCTCGCTCACATTTATAATGAAATCTTTATTTTTATCGGGGAAGAGATTATGAACGGAATCATAGACGGCGGCGTCGTTGTGATCGATAACTCTGATGAGCAGAACAGCCCTTGAAACATCCATATTAAAATGGAGCTCTCTCGATTTGAGATAAATATCCCCGGGGAGGATATTATCAAGGATAACATTTTTAATAAAATTGGTCCTGTTATATTTTTCTTCATAAAAAAGCTTCAGATTATCGAGAGCAACACAGCATACGGCCGCGAATCTCGCAGCGTTTTCATCCTCGCCTTCAACAAAAACGGCATAATCTGCCTGGGCGCGGCTGCCTATGTTGCAGAAGGTGTAACCGTCAATGATATGCACCTCGTTATCGGAAAAGACATCCACGGCAGACGGGAACACTTCGCCGATCTTGCTCAATTCACTGCACGCAAAGATAGTACCGGTCTCATCAATGACGCCGAGAGGTCTGCCGACGGCATCGCGGATCTGATGAACTAAGCCCTGAAAGATTCTGTTAGACATAAAATACCCCTATCTGAATTAAGTTGTGACCGAAGTCATAGTCAAAATTACCATATTGGTTTTTACAATAATACACAATTCTTCGGCTTTTTGCAATAGAAAACAAGGATTTTTTTGACAAAAACTTCAATTAAACAGAAAAATTTACCTGAATTTGCAGAAAATTTAACAAAATTTTTACAAAAAGCAATTCCGAAACGGAATTAAAAGCTTAATTGCAATTCGGAAAACCTTTGACCGATTTGTCAAATAACGGCTGCGGCATTTATGCGAATTATACAGAGCAATATTGAGAAATCCATTTGAAATACGGCTTTTTGAAGCCTCTGCGCAAATCCTTTGTGCAAAATTACATTACAGATAGGTTACAAATTAAAAATCGAGTTGCAAACGGGAAAATATATGGTATAATATACAAAGAAAATTGCGATTTTACTCAAATTTATATAAATGAGGTTTGTACCTTTGGAAAAATATGTAATAAACGGCGGCGTGCCGCTCCACGGTGAAATAACCGTCAGCGGAGCAAAGAATGCCGCTCTTGCCATAATTCCCGCGGCGATCCTCTGCCAGGATGTATGCACCATAGAGAATCTGCCGGTTTCAATAAGCGACGTCAGATATATGATAGCCACCCTGAGGCATATCGGGGCGACGGTCAGATATGTTGACAAAAGCACGATCGAAATAGACTCGCGCAAGGTCAATTCATACGTCATCTCTCACGATATGACAAAGCACCTTCGCGCATCATACTATTTTATCGGCGCTCTTCTCGGAAGATTCGGAAGGGCGCGCGTTGCTATGCCCGGCGGATGCTATCTCGGCCCGAGACCGATAGACCAGCATATCAAAGGCTTCGAGGCGCTCGGGGCAAGGGTTTCTGTTGAAGAAAACGCCATTGTTGAGGCGGATTCCGAAAGCCTTTTCGGCAATCCGATCTATCTCGACATAGTCTCTGTCGGAGCGACGGTGAATATAATGCTCGCCGCCGCGAGAGCGGAGGGCATGACGATTATCGAAAATGCCGCCAAAGAGCCTCATATCGTCGATCTGGCGAACTTCCTCAACTCAATGGGCGCCGACGTCAGAGGCGCGGGCACCGATGTGATAAAAATCCGCGGCACGGAGAATCTTCACGGCTGCACATACTCGATAATCCCCGATCAGATAGAGGCAGGAACCTATATGGTCGCCGCCGCCGCAACCAAGGGAAATGTACTTATCAAAAACGTGATCCCAAAGCATCTGGAATCCATTTCAACAAAGCTCATAGAATGCGGAGCGGATGTTACGGAATATGACGATGCCATTCGCGTTTCGATGGAGAAACGCCCCGGCAAATGCAATATAAAAACCATGCCCCACCCCGGTTTTCCGACGGATATGCAGCCTCAGATGGCGGTGCTTCTCGCTCTTGCCGAAGGGACGAGCGTTATCTCCGAGAGCATCTGGAGCAACAGATTCCGCTATACGGAGCAGCTTGCGAGAATGGGCGCGGACATCACCGTTGACGGACAGCTCGCGATGATACACGGAGTTGAACAGCTGAAGGGCGCCCCCGTAAAGGCGGACGATCTCAGAGCCGGAGCAGCCATGATAATCGCGGGGCTTGCCGCTCAGGGAAGAACGGAAATAGAAGATATAATGCACATACGCCGCGGATATGAAAACGTGGTGGAAAAAATCAGCAATATCGGCGGAGATATAAGGATGGTTTACTGCATCGATCCTCTCGATATAAACAACGCGGGCTGAAGATATGAAACTGCTCAAAAATGAGCAGTTTTTCTATGTAAACGGGAATCCGCGTTCAAGCGGAAGATTATGTGAAACAGAGCGTGAAATATGGCGGTATTTTGTTCACTTTATTCATCAAGCAGCGGAAACTGCACATATATAGGGACCTCATCGGGAGGAATTCTGATCGACGCGGGCGTAAGCGCCAAAAGGATAACACAGGCGCTTGCGGATATAGGCGTTGAGCCATCGGGGATCCGCGCGATTTTTGTAACTCACGAGCATTCGGATCACATCAACGGGATACGCGTTTTCGCCTCGAGGAACCATATAGGCGTATATGCTTCGGAAGGCACGCTCATCGGCATGGACCGGTGCGGAGTATTCGCCTCGCCCGTTGACGCTTATATTGTGCCCGGCTCGGGAATGGAATGCGGCGGGATGTTTGTGAGACCCTTCAGAATTTCACACGACGCAAACGAGCCCACGGGATATACGGTGGTGACCGAGGACGGCAAACGGATCGCCGTGGCGACGGATACCGGCACGGTGACGGACGAAACAAGAGAGGCGCTGAGCGGCTGTGACCTTGTGCTGCTCGAATCCAATCACGATCTCAATATGCTGAAAATGGGGCCTTATCC
This sequence comes from uncultured Clostridia bacterium, assembly GCA_947166625.1. Lineage (GTDB taxonomy): Bacteria > Bacillota > Clostridia > Oscillospirales > Acutalibacteraceae > CAG-177. Next base: position 26,219 of record CAMVEX010000014.1, on the reverse strand, counting down.
CTATATGCTCAAAGAGAGGATACTCTCCGACCGGGGCCATCTCTCAAACGATTCCTGCGCCGAATTTTCGCGCGAGCTTGTGAGCGGCGGGACCTCGAGGCTGGTGCTCGGGCATCTGAGCAAAGAAAACAATATTCCCTCCCTCGCTTTTGAAACCACGAGATACGCGCTCGGCGAGGCCGGATGCGAGCTTAACAGGGATTATCTGCTGACCGTAGCCGGAGATCTTAACGAGCCTATCAAATTCTGAGGATCTGTTATGATAAATATCAACATTATCTGCATCGGCAAACTCAAAGAAGCTTATCTGAGAGACGCCTGCTCCGAGTATTCAAAAAGGCTCGGGGCTTTTTGCAAATTGAATATCACCGAGCTGACGCCCTGCAGGCTGCCGGAAAACCCCTCCCCCGCACAAATAGGAGCGGCGCTTGAGGAGGAGGGCAAAAGGATACTCGCTCTTATCAAAAACACGGATGCGGTAATAGCGATGTGTATCGAGGGCAGGCAGCTTTCAAGCGAAGAACTCTCCGCGGCAGTTTCAGACATATCCGACAAAGAAACGGGCAGGATCACATTCATAATCGGCGGCTCATTCGGTCTCTCGCCCGAGGTCAAAAGCCGCGCGCGGATCAAGCTCTCGATGAGCAGGATGACATTTCCTCATCAGCTCGCGCGGGTGATGCTGCTTGAACAGATCTACAGGGCGTTTATGATTTCATCCGGGGGAAAATATCACAAATAGCGGCTTCGGTTTCGGCACATTTACACCCTTTTAACGATTAAAACGCACATTTTTGTAAAAGTTAACAAAGTTTCAATAATGAACAAAAAAACAGTTGCAAATTTGGTGATAAATGATAAAATTGTTTTGGCAAAAATAAGAATTCACATATGGAGGAATCACTATGTCAGTAAAAGTAGCAATTAACGGTTTCGGCCGCATCGGCCGTCTCGCTTTCCGTCAGATGTTCGGCGCAGAGGGTTATGAAGTTGTTGCCATCAACGATCTTACCAAGCCCTCAATGCTCGCTAACCTTCTCAAGTATGATACCGCTCAGGGCGGATACTGCGGAAAAATCGGCGAAAATCTTCACACAGTATGCGCAGACGACGAAGCAGGCACAATCACTGTTGACGGCAAGACCCTCAAGATCTATGCCATCACAGACGCCAACAACTGCCCCTGGGGCGAGCTCGGCGTTGACGTTGTTCTCGAATGCACAGGTTTCTACTGCTCCAAAGAGAAGAGCATGGCTCACATAAACGCAGGCGCGAAGAAGGTCGTTATCTCCGCTCCCGCAGGCAAGGATCTCAAGACCATCGTTTACTCGGTAAATGAAAACATCCTTACCGCTGACGATCAGATCATTTCCGCAGCTTCCTGCACCACTAACTGCCTTGCTCCCATGGCAAAGGCTCTCAACGATTACGCTCCCATCCAGAGCGGTATCATGAGCACCATCCACGCTTACACAGGCGATCAGATGATCCTTGACGGTCCTCACAGAAAGGGCGACCTCAGAAGAGCACGCGCAGGCGCTGCAAACATCGTTCCCAACTCAACAGGCGCTGCGAAGGCTATCGGCCTTGTTATCCCCGAGCTCAACGGCAAACTCATCGGCTCCGCTCAGAGAGTTCCCGTTCCCACCGGCTCCACCACAATCCTTGTCGCCGTTGTCAAAGGCGCAGACGTTACCGTTGAAGGCATCAACGCCGCTATGAAAGCCGCCGCTTCCGAATCCTACGGCTACAACGAGGATCCTGTTGTTTCTTCCGATGTTATCGGCATGAAATTCGGCTCACTCTTTGACGCTACTCAGACCATGGTTTCAAAGATAGATGATGACACCTATCAGGTACAGGTCGTTGCATGGTATGACAACGAAAACAGCTACACCAGCCAGATGGTCCGCACGATCAAGTATTTCGCAGAGCTTGCGTAATCAAAACAAAACAGGAGGTCGGTTTTACCGGCCTCTTTTTTCGGAGTTATTATGTCATTAAACCGTCTTGATAAACTGATAGCCCTCAACTGCAATGTGAGCAGGAAAGAGGCAAGAGAGCTCGTAAAGAGCGGGCAGGTAAAAGTAAACGGCAAGACTGTGCTTCGCTCGGAGGAGCTGATCGATACCTCGCTCGACAGAGTGGAGATAAACGGTCACGATTTCATATCAAAAGATCATATTTACATAATGATGAATAAGCCTGCGGGCGTGATCACCGCCACGAAGGATGAGCATAAGCAGACGGTGATGGATCTGATACCGGGCGCTTTGACGCGCCGCTCTCTTTTCCCCTGCGGAAGGCTTGACAGAAACACGACCGGCCTGCTGATAATCACGGATGACGGCGAATTCTGCCACAGGATAGTGAGCCCGAATCATCATGTGTATAAAACATATATCGCGCGGCTTACAAGGCCTCTTGACGAAAAGAGCATAAAACAGCTTGAATCCGGAGTGACGCTCACGGACGGCTCGGAATGTCTGCCCGCAAAGGTAAAAAATCTGAGCGATGACTATACATACAAAGCGCAGATCAAGATACGCGAGGGCAAATATCATCAGGTAAAAAGGATGTTTCTTGCCGTGGGCAACCACGTTGACGCACTTGAGAGGATCGCGATAGGCTCGCTGAAACTCGACGGCGCGCTCGCCCCCGGAGAATGCAGGGAAATGACAGATGAAGAACTCGGTTTATTGTTTGAAGACGACGGCTGACCCCGTCGCCTTTGTTATTACAATTGTGTAATTTATCTTGACTTTTATATTAAAAATTATATAATAATGAATTGTCAACAAAGGATTCGTCAGTAAAGGAGATAAAATTATGGCAAAACAGATCACCAGAAGCGAATATGAAAAGCTCGAAAAAGAGCTCGCTTATCTCAAAAATCAGGGCAGAGAGGAAATAGCTCAGAAGCTTCAGGAAGCGCGCTCTCACGGCGACCTTTCCGAAAACGCGGAATATGACGAGGCGAGAAACGACCAGGCAAAGCTTGAAGAGGATATCGCCCAGAGAGAAAGAGAACTTGACTCCGTAGAAATAGTTGAAGACAACTTTTTCAAAAAAGGTATAGTGCATGTCGGCTCAACGGTCGTAGTGGAAGACGACGGCGAAGAGGTAATCTGCTTCATCGGCTCATCCACCGATATTCCCGGCGCGATCGCAGTAACCGACGATTCACCCGTCGGCAGCGCCCTGCTCGGCAAAAAGAAGGGCGACAAGATCAAGGTCAACACTCCGTCCGGCAAGGTGATCACAATGAAGGTGATCTCGACCGAATATAAGAAGGAGAGCAAATAATGGGAAACGACGCTTTGAATTCCTCCGCTCCTTCCGACCGCAAGGTCAGGCTCGAAAAGCTTGAGGCCCTTCAGCAGGCCGGCAAGGATCCGTTTATTATCACCACCGCCGCCCAGAATGTCCACACCGATGAAATCAGAAGCCGTTTTGATGAATTTGAGGGCAAGGATGTCTGCATCTGCGGCAGGATGATGTTCAAGAGAAAGATGGGCAAGGCAAGCTTTTTCAACATCGCGGACAGAAACGGCAGAATGCAGTGCTACATCAAAATAGACGATGTGGGCGAAGAGACCTATTTCGATTTCAAAAAATGGGATATAGGCGATATTCTTGAAGTAAAAGGTTTTGTTTTCAGGACCGAAAAGGGCGAAATGTCCATTCATACGAAGGAAGTCCGCCTGCTTTCCAAATCGCTGCTCCCCCTCCCCGAAAAATTCCACGGCCTGACCGATACCGATACACGCTACCGCAGGCGCTATCTCGACCTGATAATGAATCCTGAGGTCAGAGACACCTTTTTCAAGCGCTCCGCGATCATCAGAGAAATAAGAAAATATCTTGATTCTCAGGGATTTATGGAGGTCGAAACTCCCATACTCGTCTCAAACGCGGGCGGCGCTGCGGCAAGGCCGTTCCTGTCACATTTCAACGCTCTTAACGAAGACGTCAAGCTTCGCATTTCTCTTGAGCTCTATCTCAAGAGGCTGATTGTCGGCGGGCTCGAAAAGGTGTATGAGATCGGCAGAGTATTCCGCAACGAGGGCGTTGACACAAGGCACAACCCCGAATTCACCCTCATGGAGCTCTATCAGGCATATACCGACTATAACGGTATGATGGATCTGACGGAAAATCTTTACCGCCACCTCGCCAAGACCGTTGTAGGCTCCGAAAAGATCTCCTATAACGGGATCGAGATGGATCTCGGAAAGCCCTTTGAGCGCATCACCATGGTTGACGCCGTAAAGAAATATTCGGGCGTTGACTGGAATGAGATAAACACTCTTGAGGACGCAAGGCGCGTTGCCGACAAGCATAAAGTCGAATACGAGGAGCGCCACACCAAAGGCGAAATACTCAATCTCTTCTTTGAGGAATTCGTTGAGGAACATCTGATCCAGCCCACATTCGTAATGGATCACCCCATCGAGATTTCTCCCCTTACAAAGAAAAAGCCCGGAAACCCCGACTATGTAGAAAGATTTGAATTCTTTATGAACGGCTGGGAAATGGCAAACGCATACTCCGAGCTGAACGATCCCATAGATCAGAGAGAGAGATTCAAGGCTCAGGAGGCCGCTCTCGCCAAAGGCGACGATGAGGCCGAGACTACGGACGAGGATTTCCTTATGGCGCTTGAATACGGTATGCCCCCGACAGGCGGTATCGGATACGGTATCGACAGAATGGTAATGCTCCTTACCGATTCACAGGCTATCAGAGATGTGCTTCTCTTCCCGACGATGAAATCGCTTGATTCCGACGGCGGCTCAAAGAAAGCCTCCGCTCCCGGGCAGGCTCAGGAAGAGATCATAGACTTCTCAAAGGTTGTGATCGAGCCTCTCTTTGAGGACGCGGTGGATTTTGAAACTTTCAGCAAATCGGATTTCCGCGCGGTCAAGGTCAAAGACTGCGTCGCTGTCAACAAGAGCAAGAAGCTGCTTCAGTTTACTCTTGACGACGGCACCGGCACCGACAGGACCATCCTCAGCGGAATTCACGCATTCTATGAGCCCGAGGAGCTTATAGGCAAAACCTGCATAGCGATAGTCAACCTTCCCCCGCGCAACATGATGGGCATAGATTCCTGCGGAATGCTTCTGAGCGCCGTTCACGAAGAAGAAGGCGAAGAAAAGCTCCATCTTCTGATGGTTGACAATCACATACCCGCAGGCGCAAAGCTTTATTGATATGAGTATCTCCGTAGCCCTCGCCGCATATAACGGCGGCAGGTACATACGCGAGCAGGTGGATTCGATACTTTGCCTGCTCGGCGATGATGACGAGATCGTCATATCGGATGATAACCCTTCGGGCGACACACGCGCGGCTCTTGCAGATATAGGCGACAGCCGTGTGCGTTACATCGAAGGAAAAGGCAAAGGTGTGGTCTCAAATTTTGAAAACGCCCTGCGCAGCTGCCGCGGCGAATACATATATCTCTGCGATCAGGATGATGTGTGGATGCCGGGCAAGGTCAAAAAAACCCGGGCGGAATTTGAAAATGGCGCTTTTCTCGTGCTTCACAACGCCGAAATCACCGACGCCTCGCTCAATCCGACAGGCAGGACCTGCTTTGAGCTTTACAATACAAATACCGGTTTAATCAGGAATCTGATAAGGAATTCATTCGTAGGATGCTGTATGGCATTCAGAAGAGAAATTCTGGATGATATTCTCCCCTTCCCGGACCGTCTCCCCATGCATGATTGGTATATCGGGCTCATTTCGATCAAAAAGGGATATAAGATCGCTTTGATCGACGAGCCGCTCATCAAATGGAGGCGACACGCAGACAATGTCACCGGACGGGCGACCTCGCTCGGGCAAAAAATCAGATTCAGAATCAGAATGATTGGCTATCTTTTTCCATAGTGCCACGGAAAGGATCATGCAATGAATAAAAAAGTAACCGGCTGTATAGTTACTTACAACAATATCGGCACGATAGGTGCCGCTGTCAGCACTCTGCTCAAAAATACAGCCTGTGACTTCACCCTTTATATCGTCGATAACGGCTCGACAGACGGAACGGTCGAGTTTGTGAGAGACAATTTCCCCCAGGTGAAGCTCATCATTTCATCAAGCAATATCGGCTTCGGGGCGGGTCACAACAGCATCATACAGATGCTTGATTCGGATTATCACGCGATAATCAACCCCGATATAATTTTAAGAGACGATGTGATCGCCAAAATGACCGATTATCTTGAGGAACGCGAAGATGTCGGTATGCTCTCGCCCAAAATCGAATTCCCCGACGGCAGGCCGCAGATCCTCGGCAAGAGGATCCCGAAGCCCTATTATCTCGTTGCGAGCCGTCTCAGAGGCAAAGCGCCCGGCAAGATCCTCTCGGATTACGCCATGCTCAACGAGGATATGTCGGTACCCAGGCAGATAGAGAACGCCACCGGCTGCTTTATGGTGATAAGGACCGAGCTTTTCAGGCGCCTCGGCGGATTCGATCCGCGATATTTTATGTATTTTGAAGACTGCGATCTGACAAGAGAGGTCAACAAAATCAGCAAGGTTTATTACTTCCCCTACGCGACGGTTTATCACGAATGGGGCAGAGAATCCAAAAAAGATATGAGGCTGAAGATAATTCAGATAGGCTCCATGCTGAAATACTATTCAAAATGGGGTATCTGACACCGCGGAGGCTCTGATGAAATATCTTAAAAACTTTTACAAATACCGCGGGCTCATGTATGAAATAGTCCGCAAAAATATCAAGCTACAATACAGGGATTCAATACTCGGAATGTTTTGGACCTTTTTGCAGCCACTTCTGACGACAATAGTCCTTGTATTCATATTCGGCAACGTCTTCGGAAAATCGAGCTCGGGAGTGGTCAACTACCCTATCTATCTGCTCTGCGGGCGTCTGCTTTATGAATTTTATTCTCAATCCACAAAGAGGGCCATGCGCTCGATAAGAAACAGCGCCTCGGTCATAAAAAAGGTGTATGTGCCGAAATACATTTACCCTATTTCAAATGTTTTTTCAAACTTCATCACCTTCTTTATTTCGCTGATAGTGCTTGTATGCTTCATAGTATTCTTTTGCGTGACGGGCAACAATCCGCCGCACATCACGGGGTATATTTTCCTTTCGCCGATACCGATACTCATTCTGCTCATATTGGCGACGGGAGTGGGGCTTATCCTCTGCACGCTCGATGTGTTTTTTAAGGATATTGACTATCTCTATGAAGTATTCTGCCTGCTGCTCTTTTATATGACCCCGATAGTTTATAAGATAGATGCGCTCAAAATAAGCAACAAACTTTTCAGCTATGTGCTTATGGCAAATCCGATGTATTCGATAACGGAAATGTTTCGCTGCTGCGTGCTTTACGGGAAGATGTTCAATATACATCACCTGCTCTATTCTCTCGGATTCGCGCTTGTTTCGCTCATCATAGGGCTTATCGTATTTTACAGGAAGCAGGATAAATTTATCCTCCACATTTGATCGAAAGGTAATTCTATGAGTAAACCTGCAATTGAAGTAAAAAATATGAGCATGATGTTTAACCTTAACAGCGAAAAGGTTGACAATCTCAAGGAATACTTCATAAAGCTTCTGAAGCGTCAGCTTCATTTCACCGAATTCTGGGCGCTCAAGGATATTAACCTGACGGTCGAAAAGGGCGACAGAGTAGGTATTCTCGGCTTTAACGGAGCGGGCAAATCCACCCTGCTCAAGGTGATAGCCGGAGTTTTGAAACCCACTCAGGGCAGCGTAAAGGTAAACGGAGTGATAGCTCCGATGCTTGAACTCGGAGCCGGATTTGACTCAAACTACTCCGGCAAAGAGAATATATACCTCTACGGCGCCACAATGGGGTATTCAAGGAAATTCATCGAACGCAAATACGATGAAATAGTCGCTTTTTCGGAGCTTCAGAAATTTATGGACGTGCCCGTGAAGAATTATTCATCGGGAATGAGGGCGAGGCTCGGCTTTGCCATCGCTTCGGCGGTAGAGCCCGATATACTGATCCTCGACGAGGTCCTCTCCGTAGGCGACGCAAAATTCAGAAAAAAGAGCGAGGGCAAAATCCTCTCGATGTTTGACAAGGGAGTTACGGTACTTTTTGTTTCTCACTCCGTAGATCAGGTTTTAAAAATCTGCAATAAAGCAATAATTCTCGACAAGGGGCAGATTATCGCTTCCGGAGAAGCAAATGAAATCTGCGACACTTACAATAAAATGGTATCCGGAGGTAAATGATATGGTATTCGGTGCAATTTTTGCAGGAGGAAAGGGCAGCCGCATGGGCAATATGGATACTCCCAAGCAGTATCTTGAGCTTGCGGGAAAGCCCGTTATAATCCACACGGTCGAAAAATTCTTTTTGAATCCCGGCATAGATGAAATAATCGTTCTCTGCCCGAAGCCCTGGGTGGCTCACACAAAAGATCTGATAAAGAAATATCTGCCCGACGGCAAACCCGTAACGGTGATAGAGGGCGGAGAAACGAGAAACGGCACCCTCGAAAACGCCGTTGAATTCATTAAAAAAGACAGGGACACCGACGATGATACGATAATCGTAACTCACGACGCGGTGCGCCCCTTCCTCACTCACAGGATAATCGAAGAAAACATTGCCGCCGCGAAAGAATACGGCGCCTGCGACACCGTGATACCGGCGACCGACACCATAGTTGAAAGCGAGGACGGCTCCGTTATCTCTTCGATCCCCAACAGAAAGCACATGTATCAGGGGCAGACTCCGCAATCCTTCCGCCTCAACGATCTTGTTTCGGTGCTCTCCTCCCTCACAGAGGAAGAAAAGAGCATATTGACCGACGCCTGCAAGATTTTTACCATCAAAAACAAGCCCGTATTTATGGTTGAGGGCGAGGTATTCAACATCAAGATAACCTATCCCTATGATATGAAGGTTGCGGCAACTCTTCTGAAAGGTAAAGATTCCGATGATTAATCAAGTTTACAGACTGGTTGCGCCGGGAATGATAGATGTTGCCTGCACCTCACCCGACATAAAAAATTCGGTGATTTTAAGACCGCTTTATATGTCTATCTGCAAGGCGGATGAGAGATATTATCTCGGCAACAGGAGCAAGGCGGCTCTCAAAGCAAAGCTGCCCATGGCGCTGATACACGAATGCGTCGCCGAGGTGATAAGCGACCCTACCGGACATTTCAAGCCCGGCGACAGAGTTATCCCCGTGCCCAATACGCCGACAGAAGACGACGATGTGATCGCCGAGAATTACAGGACAACGAGCCATTTCAGATCAAGCGGCTATGACGGATTTCTCAGCGATTATGTGGATATAAGCTATGACAGGCTTGTGAAGCTGCCCGACGGGATCGACCTCAAAGTGGCTTCATTCACGGAGCTTATCAGCGTCGCCACTCACGCGGTGAGCAGATTTGATATGTTTTCACATTCCCGCAAAAACTCGATAGGTATATGGGGCGACGGCAATGTGGGCTATATCACGGCGCTTATTCTCAAAGCGATTCACCCCGAATCAAAGCTCTATATATTCGGCACCGTGTATGAGAAGCTGAGCTACTTCGCCTTTGCGGACGGTACATTCCATGTGGATCACGTGCCGGAGGATTTCAGGATAGACCACGCTTTTGAATGCGTCGGCGGCGAGGCTTCAAGATCCGCCGTATCGCAGATAATAGACCATATCAATCCCATGGGCTCAATAGGTCTTATGGGAGTGAGCGAAAATCCGATCGCCGTAAATACGCGAATGGTGCTTGAAAAGGGGCTGAATCTTTTCGGCTCAAGCCGCAGCGGAGTCAAGGATTTTGAAAAGACAGTCGAGATCCTGAGCAAAAATCCCACTATCCCCGCCTATCTCGAAAACATCATAGGTGACGTAGTTACGGTAAGGACCATTGACGATATACATAAGGCTTTCAAGGGCGATATAAGCCGTAACTTCGGAAAAACCGTTATGAAATGGGAGAAATAACCCGTTATGGATAAAAAAATCTCCGTAATTATCCCCGCTTACAACTGTGAAAATACCCTGCCCGAGACTCTTGACTGCATTCTCGGGCAGTCCGCATTTAATGAGGCTCAGATAATCATAATCAACGACGGCTCCGGGGATTCAACCGGGGAAAAGGCCGCCGCATTCGCGGAAAAATATGATAATGTCATATATTTCGAGCAGAGTAATGCCGGGGTATCCGCTGCAAGGAACAAAGGCCTTGAATTCGCCGCGGGCAAATACGTAATTTTTATTGATTCAGACGATCTTATCTCCGACCGTGACGCTCTGAAAAATCTGGCAGAGGCGATGGAAACGAGCGGAGCGGACGCCGGGATATTCAGGCTGAAAAGCTTCGGCTGCTACGGCAGCGAATACAACGAAGCGGCGGAGAAGCTCTCAAAAGAAAAAGAAATATCGCGATATGATAAAAGGCTGCTCTGGAATTATACGGTAAGTAACAAAATATATAAAACCGAGCTGATAAAAGCGAATGATCACCGTTTCACCGATACGGTCTATACCGAGGACGGCGCATTCTGGATATCATTCATAATGAAATACAAGCCCAAAATCATCGGCATCGACTCCGCCGTTTCGGAATACAGGCAGGAAAATCCGATAGAATCCATGCAGGCGACTCAGAATATCAAGCTGAAAACCGTGCAGGATTTCATCAGATCATCCGAAATAATCACAAAAGCGATTAAAGATTCTTTTGAAGACCCCGGCTGCGAATGCGAAGATAAAGAGGGTTATCTGAAAGAACAGAAGCTGAGGATATGCCAGATGCTTCTTAACGGATTCTACCGCAAGCTGTGGCTGACCGATGATGAAACCCTCGCATATATCGGGAATAAATATAACGAATATCTGTCTCAGCTTGATGAAGAAGCAAAGGCGAGGCTTGAGAGCCCCGATCTCACAAAGCCATATTTTACAAAGCGCGAGGCAGCAGAGCATCCGCTCATCAGCGTAAAGGTGAAGAATCCGTCAAAGCAATTTGTCAATTCGCTTTACAGCCAGACGACGCCGGCGTTTGAAATCTGCACCGGCACGAATATTTATCGCGAAAACGTGAATCATTCAAAGCCCAGATCACGCCTTACAATAAAATTCGGCGGAAAGAACGCAGCGGATCCGAGACTGCTTTCGGGAATATTGAAAATCAACAGAGCATACCCCTCACTCCCCTCCTGCCTGCTCAGACCGCTCGCCGAATTCTATCTGAAACACAAGGAAAATCTATGAAAACGCTGCTTTACAAACTGTTTTCGGCAATATTCAATATAAGCAGAATCCTGCCCGTAAAAAAAGGCAGGATTGCTCTGCTCGCGCCTCATCCGAGGGAGCGGTTTGATTCGCTCGGCAGGATAGCCGAGATCGCCCGCGGCAGAGGCGGATATGAAATCATTGAAATCTCGGTGCCCCGCTCTTCACACTCCGTCAAGGAGCGGCTTTCATTCTTTTTAACCGCTCCCGTAAAGCTCGCGAGGAGCGAATATATCTTTCTCAACGATAATTTTATGCCGCTTGCCGATCTGAATATCTCAAAAAATACCGAGGTTATCCAGCTTTGGCACGGTGAGGGCGCATTCAAAAAATTCGGGATACTGAGCGAAAAAGACGGAGAAATAAAGAAACGCGTCGCCGCCTGCTCAAAAAAGACCGATCTATTTATCGTTTCATCCGAAAACGTGAGGCAAATCTATGCAGAAGCCTTCGGAGCCGATGTTTCAAAAATCAAGGCGCTCGGCTCCCCTCGATGCGACAGGCTTATATGCGGCGCGGATAAAGAAGCACAGCGCGAAAGCTTTGACCGAAATCACCCCGGCTGCGCCGGCAAAAAGCTGATCCTCTACGCTCCGACCTTCAGAGACGACCCCGAAAAAGACGCGGCTCTGCTCAAAAATACGGATTTTGATTGGCTGACGAATCAGCTCGGAGATGAATACGCCCTTTTGATAAAGCTTCATCCGATCGTACATTCCTCCCGGGCGCCGAAAGGAATTACGGATGTCACAGACGAAGATATAAACACATTGACGGTTATCTGCGATATACTGATCACGGATTATTCATCCGTCTGCATGAATTTCGCCTTTCTTTCAAAGCCCTGCGTATTTTACGCCTTTGACCTTGACGAATACGAAACGGAGCGGTCATTCTGCTTCGGCTATGAGGATTATGTTCCCGGGCCGGTGATAAAAGATTACAGAGAGATACCCGGCGCAATAAAAAATTCTCCGAACGCCGAAAAAAACGGTAAATTCAGAGAATTCAATTTCAAATATATTGACGGCAACAGCGGAGAAAGAGTATTTGACGAGGCTGTCAAAGCCAGCTCTTTATGAGTTTGACCGCTCTTTCGGTCGAATGACCGTCACAGGATTCAAGCTGCTCGGTGCGGAATCTTTTGATTCTGTCAACGGGCGGCTCTTTTGCGGTTTTTCTGATGACGTCAAGCAGCTCCGAGGGATCCGTAACGGCCTCACCGGGCAGATCCTCGGGGTAGCGGATATAGAAACCGCGCTCATAATCGCGGAAATCGGGGCAGTAAAACACGACCGGCTTATCTATGATGACGGCGTCATGGACAACGGAGGAATAATCGGTGACAATAACATCCGCGCAGGCGCAGAGCATAATCGTAGAGGCTTCTGTAAGGTCAATGATATTTTTATGATCGCGCTCGAAAAATCTGTTATTTTCAATCGGATGGCGTCTTACGATAAATATTTCATCCTCCGCGAGTTTTTCACTTAGAGAATTCCAATCAATGCCAGGATCAAAGGGGGCGACTTTGCCTTCGGTTTCTCTGAAGGTCGGAGCATACAGAAAAATCTTTTTACCTTTGATGAATGGATACTTCTCAAGGGCTTCGCTTTGCAGAGATTCTTTGTTATTTATGAGATAATCGGTCATTGGGATGCCGATCGAAACGCATTTTTCCTCTGAAATTCCGAATGCTCCGGCAAACACCTTTTTACACGCGGGAGCGCTGACGGCAACGGCGGAATACTGCGAATGAGCCGCTCTTTCATATTCGGGGGTGACATCGCTCCTTGAATCGAGGGCGAATTTTTTGAAAGCGCCGCAGCCGTGCCAAATCTGAAACACCCGCTGATTTTTTCTGAGCTTCACCGCTCTGAGATAACCGCAATAATCATCAGTAACGATGACCCTGCTCGTAAGGATAAGGAAATATGCCTTTAACTTCGTAAGCTTTGAATGAGGCTGTTTTGCGGCAAAGATCTTTTTGGGGCAGTCAAGCCTGTCATACACCGCTCTGCTGTTGTCAAGGAGCCTGCCGCTTGCCCGTATGGTATAAAAGAGGACTCTGTTTTTAACGGGGAAAAGCATACAAACCGAAACCCACAGCCGGTTAAGAGCGGTGAGTATTTTTCGCCTCATGGAGTATGATAAAATCTTTTTGATCAAATTCTTCACTTTATCACCCGCCGATATTATAACCTCAATCGCCGTGAATTTCAATATAAATGATTTTATGCTGTTTTATTTGATTTTTTTAATTAAATGTGATATTATATTGAAACCAAAGCAAAAGAGGTCAGTAAGATGGATAAGAAAAAAGTTCTTTTAATAGTAAATCCCTGCGCAGGCAAAAGCAAAAGCAAATCGTATGTTTTTGATATCATAAATAAATTCTCCGGCGCCGATTACGAGTTTGATGTAAAAACCACCACAAAGGGCGGCGACGCGACGGAATTCGTAAAAAAATACGCGGCTGATTATGATATAGTCGTATGCTGCGGCGGCGACGGGACTTTTAACGAGACGATCAACGGCGTGATGTCGCTGTCGAGAAGGATTCCGATAGGATATATCCCCGCAGGCTCGACAAACGACCTTGCGAACACCATCGGACTGCCTACGGATATCAACAAGGCGACCGACACCATCATAGCGGGCAAGACCCACACCTACGATATAGGTTTATTCAACAACAGATTTTTCTGCTATGTCGCTTCATTCGGAGTCGGAGTCCAGTTCTCATATAACACTCCGCAAAAGATGAAGAATATTCTCGGCCACAGCGCTTATCTCATCAACGGTTTTGTGCTTCACCTTATTCCCACTCTTCAGAGCATAAAGCCGATACATATCAAGATAGAATATGATGATAAGACCATCGAGGATGATTTTTATTTCGGCGCAATTTCAAACTCCACTTCGGTGGCGGGTCTGTTTAAGTTTGACAGGAACGCGGTCAGGCTCGATGACGGCAAATTTGAGCTTCTGCTCGTGAGAAGGCTCGGCAGCCCGCTTGAATCCTTCGCTATATTCAACCAGATAAGACGCAGAGAATTCGACGGCGACAAGCTTATTTTTATAAGCGCGAGCAATATAAAGATGACCTTTGACAAAGAAACTCCGTGGACTCTTGACGGCGAATACGGCGGAGAGCCCAAAGAGGTCCGTTTCTCGGTTTTGAAAAAGGCGATAGATATAATCAGCGGACCCAATTCTCTCTTTGAGGGAGCCGAATCCGATGTTTCCGATTTTAAGGTTGACAGAAACAAGCCCGACAGACTTGCAAGATTCAGAAGGAAACCGAAAGATGCCGCCGAAACCGCGGATAACGGGGAAACCGAAGCTAAGGAAATATCGGATGCCGAAGGCGTGAACGAATCGCAATCCGCCGAAAACTCCGAAATATCCGATAAAGAAGAATAAAGACAATTACGGCAGATACTCATAAACAGTTAAAAACAAACATACTGTTGTGGATATCTGCTTAATTTTTAAGGGTGGAAATATGCTGTATTTAATAGTTTCGCGCTCGGGCGGCGGAAAGACGACCTATGTGACCGAATGTATAGAGAAGCTTGCCTCAAAGGGCAAAAATTCTCTGCTGATAGTCCCCGAGCAATATTCATTCACAAGCGAAAAAAATCTGATCATAAGGCTCGGAGAAAAGCTTGCCGCAAACGCGGATGTCCATTCATTCACGGCTCTCGCGGACAGGCTCACGGAAGGCTGCGAAGCGAGGAAAAAGCCCGCAATGAGCGCTTCATCCTCCGCCGTAATGATGAATATGGCGCTCAGCGATGTAAAGGATGAGCTGACGCTTTATGCGAAGCATTCGGGCTACAGGACCGCCGCAAACGAATTCGTTTCACTCGCCGCGGAATTCAAGCAGAACGCCATATCGGCCGATATGATAGACGAGGCCTGCGGCAGAATGCCCGCTTCACTTCTCAAAGCGAAGCTTACGGATATTTCAAAAATAATCAGGGCTTATGAAAAGAGAGCGGAATCGGCGTTTTTCAACCCCGACGATCTGCTTACGATACTCAATAAATCTCAGAAGCTCGCGGATTATGCCTGCGGCAAGACGGTATTCATTGATTCATTCAGAGGATTTACTTCTCAGGAATACTCGGTGATCGGTCAGCTTATGAAATACGCGGATGATGTGTATGTGACCCTCTGCACCGACTATGAAGGGAAAGTTTTTACAGATAATTATAACATCACGGAGCAATTTGCAAAGACGAAGCGCACCGCGTCGAGGCTCGTTGAGGAAGCGGAAAAAGCGGGTGTAAAACATCCAGTACCCGGCAGCGCGGAAAATATGATATTCACCTGCGGCTTTGAGAGATATGAAAGCCCTGAAATAGCATATCTCGAAAATTCGCTTGCATCTCAGGATGAAACGCCGTATGACGGGAAATGCAGGAATATAATCCTCTGCAAAACACCCGATATATATTCGGAATGTGAATTCGCCGCGGCGACCGCAAAAAAGCTGATACGCGAAAAGGGCTTCAGATGCAGAGACATTGCCATAATAGCAAGAAAGGCGGAAGCCTACGAATCCCCGCTTAAATCCGCTCTCAAAAAATGCGGAATACCCGTCTATGAGGATTTCAGAAAGCCGGTCGATGTTTCGCCGGTAATAAATACCGTGAGCGCCGCTCTCTCCGCGGCGGCGGGCAGCTTTGACAACGACTCGATGATGAGATATATCAAATCGGGTCTTTCGGGGCTTGACGCGCAGGAAGCCGCAATGATCGAAAACTACTGCTTTGTGTGGAATATCAGAGGCAGAAAATGGGATGAGGAATGGAGAAACAACCCCGAGGGGCTCGGCGATAAAGAAAAAGATACCGATGAATATCTTGACAGGCTGAACAGACTCAGGCTGAAAATCACGAAGCCGCTTAAAGATCTGAAATACAGCGTCAAAGACTCGTCGGAAGGGACTCAGGCGGTTTCCGCTCTCTGGAGCTTTATAGAAAACATATCGCTTCGCGAAAACATAATAAACGCCGCCGAGAAGCTCTGTAAAGACGGCGAAGAGGGCGCGGCATTTGAGCTTGAAAGAATGTGGGATCTGCTGATCTCTCTGCTCAATGAGCTCGCGATACTGCTCAAGGGCGAAACCGTCGGCATAAAGCGCCTCTCAGACCTGTTTGAGATAATGCTTTCGGTGCAGACTCTCGGAAGCCTGCCGCAGGGGCTTGACGAAATAGTGATAGGCTCCGCCGACAGAATGAGGATCAATGCCCCCAAGGCAGTAATTATCATAGGGGCAAACGAGGGAGTATTTCCTCCCGAGGCAACGCCCGTTTCAGCCCTTACGGTGAAAGACAGATACAAAATGGCGCAGTTCGGCCTTGAGCTCTCCGATTCACCCGAGTGGAAAATCGCCGACGAAAATCTTATAGTATATTCATCTCTCTGCTGCCCGACCTCATTTCTCGCGGTCACCTGCTCTCTGAGCTCCGCAGACGGAAGCGAGCAGCAGCCGGGCTCATTCTACAAATATCTGAAAAAAATATTCCCCGATATAATTGAGACGGATTCAAATTCGCTGAGCGGACTGTTTCTTTCGGAAGGCAAGCAGACCGCATTCGAGCAGCTTGCAAAATCCGCCGACGGAGAATTCAGACAGACGATGCGCGAATATTTCTCCGGGGACCCGGAATACGCAGGCAGGCTGAAGGCGATAGACAATGTTGCGGGAATAAGAAACTTCACTCTTACGGATAAAGACACTATCACCAAGCTTTACGGAGAAAAGCTTCGCCTGAGCGCCTCAAAAGTAGAAAAATTCTATCAATGCCCGTTCTCATACTTCTGCAATTACGGGCTTAAGCTCAGGAAGCTGAATGAGGCAAAGCTTGATTCGCTCCAGATAGGCAACATAACTCACAGCGTGCTCGAAAATCTGCTTAAAGACCCCGGAACAGACGAGCTTATCAAGCTCGGAGATGCGGAAAAAGCGGAGCTTATCGCAAAGGAAGCAGACGAATACATCGAGAAATTTACCAAAGACGGATTTGACACCAAGAGATTCGGCTACCAGTTTTCGGTATTGAAAAGAGTTATATTTGATATTCTCACAAGGATCTGTGAAGAATTTGAGCAGAGCGAATTCAGGCCGGAGGAATTTGAGCTTGCGATAGGCGAAGGAGATATACCCGATTATTCTCCCGGCGCAGATGATTCAAACATCTCGCTCTTCGGCAAAGCGGATCGAATCGACACCGCCGTGAGCAGGGAGACGGGCAAAAAATACTTCAGAGTGATAGACTACAAAACCGGAAACAAGGATTTCCACCTCGGCGATATTCTGAACGGAATAAACTTGCAGATGCTTATTTACATGTTTGCCATCTCAAGCAGTAATTCCGAAAAATTCGCCGGTTTCAAGCCCGCAGGCGTATTCTATTACAAGGCAAACACAAAGATTATAAATGAAGATGAAAATCCTTACAATTCCTCCCGCATGAGCGGCGTAGTGCTTGAAGACGCCGAAGTGATCAGAATGATGGAGAGCGAAGCGCAGGGAAAATTCATCAACACCGAAATAAAGAACGGAAAAATCGACGGCGTCGCGCTCACCGAGGATGAATTCAATATCATCAAAGAAAAAACGGATCACTTCATAAATGAGATGGCGCGTCTTCTCAGAGAGGGAGATATAATGGCGGTGCCCAAAGTTTGCACGCGCTCAGACAACAAATCAAGTCCCTGCGATTATTGCGATTTTAAGAGCGTATGCAGATATGACGAAGATATCCCGACCGATGAATATAATTATAATTCCGACAAAAAAGAGCGGGAAAAGCTGTATGAGGAGGCGAAGCTGACCGATGAAAAATAAAATAAACTGGAACAGCCGTCAGCTCGACGCGATAGAAAAATCGGGCAGCACAATCCTTGTAAGCGCCGCCGCAGGATCGGGAAAAACCGCGGTACTCGTTGAGAGAATAATAAGAAAGCTCACCGATAAGGAGCATCCGCTCAATATCGAGGATTTCCTTATAGTCACCTTCACGAGAGCCGCCGCCTCTCAGATGAAGGAAAAAATATCAAACGCTCTCGCCGACGAAATAGCCGAGCACCCGAATGACATGCATCTGAGAGAATGCAGATTCAAGCTACCCTTTGCCAATATAGGCACGATAGATTCATTCTGTATCGGGCTTATCCGCGAAAATTTCAATTCGCTGGGGATCACCCCGGATTTTACAATACTTGACGGGAGCAAGCATTCCTTACTTAAATCAGCCGCTCTCGCTCAGGTCGTGGAGGAATTTCACACCGAGCGCGCGGAGGAATTCGCCTCGCTCAATAAAATAATCAACGATAACAAAAAGGATGACAAAACCGGCGAGACGATACAGAGGCTGTATGATCTCTCTACGGCGCACGTGTTTCCCGATGAATGGCTCAATTCAATATCCGCGGCATATAACGACCCCACTCCCCTTTCACAGACCGAAAATGCCCGCAGCCTTGTTGAGAAATACACCGGAATACTTGAGAAGCTGACCGCTCAATGCGAAAACTGCCTTGAAATCATCCGTGCTGACGAAAAAAGCGTTTTGAAATACGAAGTCAAGCTTCAAAATGATATTTCCGTTATGGGCGCCGTAATCGAAGCCCTTAAAAAAGGAGACTGGGACGAAACCGCGTCAGCCGTCAATTCAGCCTCCTTTATGAGCGACAATACCGGCCCGAGAAACTCGGATGAAGAGATAAAGAAAAAGGTGAAATCGGTAAGGCAGAGTTGCAAAGAAACCGTAAAAGCCATGCAGGAATATTTCAGATATTCCTCAGCCGATTATGAAAAGGCGAAAGAGATCATAGGCCCTGCCATAAAAACTCTGACAGACGCCGTATCAAGATATTCGCAGATACTCTTTGAACTGAAAAGAAGCGAAAACGCCTATGATTTCAGCGATATTCTTCATCTCACATTGAAGCTGCTTGTCAAAAACGAAAACGGCAGAGCGGTAAAGACAGAGCTTGCCTGTGAGCTGAGCAAAAACTACGCCGAGATATTCGTGGATGAATATCAGGATGTGAGCGCCGCGCAGGATATGATTTTTGAGGCGCTTTCGGATGGAGATAAAAACAGATTCCTCGTCGGCGATATAAAGCAGAGCATTTATTCATTCCGCCAGGCGATGCCCGAGGTATTCCTCGCGCTCAGGGATGACACCGCCCTTCACCCCGATATTGAGAGGATCTATCTCAATTCAAATTACAGAAGCCGCAGCGAAGTGACCGGAACGGTAAACTACATTTTTGAAAAAATAATGACAAAAGAAAACGGCGATGTGGATTACGACAGCAGAGAATATCTGAATTTCGGCGCAGGATACGCTCCGACAGACGATGTTAAAATCGAATTTGACTTTGTGAATATCGGCGGCAAAGCCGAAGAAAAAATCACGAATCAGGCAAAATTTGCCGCGGCAAAAATAAAAAAAGAGGTGGGCAATATTCAGCTCACCGAAAAATTCGGAACCGACGGAAAGGACATCATGAGACCCGCCCGGTATTCGGACTATGCCGTTCTTTACAGAGATAAGGCGTGCGGAAAGATATTCTCAAAAGTATTTGAGGAAGAAGGGATCCCGTTTATATCGGATAATGAAGATACGTTTTTGTCATCGCCCGAAATCAACTTCCTCAAATCCCTGCTCAGGGTGATAGACAACCCGACCGATGATATTGCAATGGCGGCAGTCATGCTCTCCCCCGTTTTCGGATTTTCGCCCGATGATCTCGCGTATATCAGAGCGTCCGACAGCGACCGCCGTGACAGATTTTGCAAAGCGGTGATAAAGAGCGCAGACGGCGGCAACGAAAAAGCGCGCGAATTTCTCGACAGACTTGAAAAACTCAGAAGGATCTCCGCGGTTTTGCCCGCCGGGGAATTCACCGCTCGCATCATAGACGAAACGGGATTCAGAGCCCTTGTGTCAAAGATGAGCAACGCGGCGGTAAGAAACGCGAACATAAATTCATTTATCAACCTTGCGAATAACTATGAGAATTCGGGAATAAAGGGGCTTTCGGCATTTGTGAGATTTATCTCAAGAATTCCCGAAGACGATGTGAAAGCGACCGCAATGCCCAAGGGAGATTCGTCGGACGCGGTAAATCTGATGACGATCCACAAGAGCAAAGGTCTCGAATTCCCGATAGTTATAATTCCCAATACGGAAAAAAGTTTTTCTGGCAGAGATCTGAGCGAAAATCTGATAATTTCAAAAAACTGCGCTCCAGGGATGAAGTATATAGAAGATAATATCCGCCATAAAAATCTCCAATGGATGTTTGCAAAAGATAAAAAACGCTCGGAGAGAAATTCGGAGCATATAAGGCTGCTCTATGTAGCTCTCACGAGGGCGAAAGAACGCCTGACAATACTTGCTTCTCAGGGAGAGGGGCAGCTCAGCCTCAAAAGCCTGACCGGGGTAAACAGCCTCACCGGCAGATTTGACAGCCACTATGTTTCGGGTCTCGATTCCTTCTCAAAGCTCATGATAAGCGCATTGCTCTCTCATCCGGACGCGCACCTGCTCAGAAACGCGAGCGAGATCGGATATGAATATCACGACAGCTGCGACACAAGAATTGATTTCAATCTGATAACGGAAATCGAAGAAGCCGAAAAGCAGGAGGCCGAAAAAACCGTCTTTTCATCAAGCCCGGTCATAATGGAAGAGATCAAAAAGAGGCTGGAATATGTTTACCCATACGAATCTCTTAACAGAGTCAGAGCGAAAGCGGTCGCCTCAAAGCTCGGAGAAAAGAAATTCAATAAAAAATACTTTGCCTCATCAAAGCCCGATTTTGCCCGCGGCGATAAGCTGACCGGCGCTCAGCGCGGTACGGCAACGCATAAATTTATGCAGTATTGCGATTTTTTGAATGCCTCCCGCGATACGCAGGGTGAAATCACGAGGCTCAAAGACAGCGGGATCCTTTCCGAAAAGGAAGCAATCAGCATTGACTCCGAAATGATCTCGGCATTCTTCAGATCCGATATATACCGCAGGATGTCAGCCTCTTCAAAAATCTACAGAGAATATCAGTTCACGGCTTCTCTGCCGGTCAGGGATCTTTATCCCGAAACGCCGGAGGACGCCGCCGGGGATGAAATCATCATCATTGACGGCGTAGCGGACTGCGCATTTGAAGAGGACGGAAAGCTTGTGATACTCGACTTCAAGACGGATCACGCAGATTCGGCAGACGAGCTGATCGAAGAATACGCAAACCAGCTCAGAACATACAAAAAATGTATGGCGAAGGTGCTCGGTATCGAGGTCAAAGAAACGCTGATTTATTCATTCAGGCTGAAAACGGAAATACCGGTGATCTGATTATTTAATTGAGCAAGACAAAACCGCACATCGTGAAAAACACGGTGTGCGGTAAATTTTATGATTTTATCTGTCTATATATCTGCAGGCGGCAAGCGCTGCTGCCGCTCCGTCCGCCACGGCGGTGGTTATCTGTCTGACGGTCTTGCTCCTGCAATCGCCAGCGGCAAAAATACCCCGGGTTTCTGTGAGGCAGGTTTCATCGCTCGCGAAATAGCCGTAATCATCAAGCTTTGCGACATCTGAAAATCTCGCATTATCGGGTTCAAGCCCTATAGCGACAAAGAGGCCGTCAATTTCAAGCTCCGTCTCGCTCCCATCGGAAGTTTTTTTGAGAACGAGCCCTTTGAGCCCGTCATCGCCTATGAGACGGGTAATGACGGTGCCTGTGATCACTTCAACATTTTCTGCGCCCTCGACCTTTTGGATAAGCCTTGCCTCGCCCGTAAGATAATCGAGATTTTGTATCACATAAACCTTACTGCAAAGCCCGGAGAGCAGCACGGCCTCCTGAAGGGCGGAATTGCCTCCGCCGAGCACCGCGACGGTCTTATTTCTGTAAAACGCGCCGTCACAGGTGGCGCAGTAGGATATTCCCCTGCCGACCAGAGAATTCTCATTCTCAAGCCCCGTCTGCCTGTGTTTTACGCCGACGGCGATGATGACCGCCTTCGCTTCATATTCATTCTTATCCGTTACCACGGTCTTTGTATCTCCGTTATCTCTGACGGATAAAACAGTTTCCATCTCGATATCCGCGCCGAGAGAAATGACCTGCTCAACGAGCTTATCGGCAAATTCTCCGCCGCTCATCGAAATAAAGCCGGGATAATTCTCTATCTGGGGCGAATAGGTGGTCTGACCACCGAAGGTGCTTTTTTCTATAACGAGAGCGGTTTTATTCGCTCTGCGGGCATATATGGCGGCGGTGAGCCCCGCAGGGCCCGCGCCGACAATTATAATATCATGCATTTTATGCCTTCTTTACGTTTTCGATAAATCCGAGAACTGCCGCCAAATCGGGATAAAGCTCTGCTTTACCGTCTTCGATAACAACGAGGGTGGGCGCTGTACGGATATCAAGAGCGATCGCGAGCTCCTCATTCTCATAAGCATTTATCTCTTTGAATTCGATGCCTGCTTCGTGAAGCTTGGGAATGGCTATCTTGCACTTTGCGC
Organism: uncultured Clostridia bacterium; assembly: GCA_947166625.1. Classification (GTDB taxonomy): domain Bacteria; phylum Bacillota; class Clostridia; order Oscillospirales; family Acutalibacteraceae; genus CAG-177. The sequence continues at coordinate 3,363 of CAMVEX010000014.1, read as the reverse complement.
AGGTCGGAGTTTTGAAGAGATATACGCCGTCGGGAAGGACGGAGGTCTGAGCGCTTCTGTCTTCACAGCAGGAGCATCCACCCGCGTGAGCGTGGAAGTGAGAGCCCTCTTTGGTATACATCTTACGGTCTTTATATTCCTGGGCCTTGCCGTCATTCCAATTCTGTACGGGGCGGTAATAGCCGGTTATACGGGAATAGACCTCCGCGGCTTTGCCGCATTCGGGGCAGGTGAAATGCTCGCCCTGGATATAGCCGTGATCCCTACATACCGAATAGGTCGGGGAAAGGGTGTAATACGGGAGCTTGTAATTCTCGGCGATCTTGCGCACAAGGTCTGCCGCTGCCTTCCAATCGGGGAGCTTTTCGCCGAGGAACGCATGGAAAACAGTGCCCGAGGTATAGAGAGTCTGAAGCTCATCCTGAACATCGAGAGCCGCGAATACATCCTCAGTATAGCCGACGGGAAGGTGTGAGCTGTTGGTGTAATAAGGAGTCTCTTTTGAAGCGGTGATGATATTGGGATAGCGCTTTACATCGTGCTTCGCAAGGCGGTATGAGGTTGACTCCGCGGGAGTTGCCTCAAGATTGTAAAGATCGCCGTACTGCTCCTGATAATCGCTCAGGCGCTCACGCATGTGGTTGAGAACATCCTTCGCAAACTGCTGGCACTTGGGATCGGTCATATCGGCTCTGACCCATTTGGCGTTGAGGCCTGCTTCGTTGAGGCCCACAAGGCCGATGGTCGAGAAGTGATTTTCAAAAGTACCGAGGTAGCGCTTTGTGTAGGGATAAAGGCCTTCGTTGAGAAGCTTTGTAACGACCTTTCTCTTGATCGAAAGCGAACGGGCGGAAATATCCATCATCTTATCGAGTCTCTTATAGAAATCCGCTTCATCCTCGGCGAGGTAAGCGATCCTCGGAATGTTGATGGTAACAACGCCTATCGAGCCGGTGCTTTCGCCGCTGCCGAAATATCCGCCGCTCTTTTTGCGAAGCTCTCTGAGGTCAAGGCGAAGGCGGCAGCACATCGAGCGGATATCGCTCGGCTCCATATCGCTGTTGACATAATTTGAGAAATAAGGAGTGCCGTATTTTGAAGTCATCTCAAAGAGAAGACGGTTGTTTTCGGTTTCGCTCCAGTCAAAATCGCTTGTGATGGAATAGGTGGGAATGGGATACTGGAAGCCTCTGCCGTTGGCGTCGCCCTCGATCATGATCTCGATAAAGGCGCGGTTGACCATATCCATCTCTTTTTTACAATCCTTATACTTGAAGGGCATTTCCTTGCCGCCCACTATGCAGTTGAGCTCGGCGAGGTCGGCGGGAACGGTCCAGTCGAGAGTGATATTTGAGAAGGGAGCCTGAGTGCCCCATCTTGAAGGAGTATTCACTCCGTAAACGAAGGATTCTATGCACTTCTTGACGGTGTCATAATCGAGATTATCGGTCTTTACAAAGGGGGCAAGATATGTATCAAAGGAGGAGAATGCCTGAGCGCCCGCCCATTCATTCTGCATGATGCCGAGGAAATTTACCATCTGGTTGCAGAGGGTCGCAAGGTGCTTCGCAGGAGCAGAGGTGATCTTACCGGTAACGCCGCCGAGACCCTCCTGGATGAGCTGCTTGAGCGACCAGCCTGCGCAGTAGCCGGTGAGCATGGAGAGATGGTGAAGATGGATATCGGCGTTTTTGTGAGCATTGGCTATCTCATCATCATAAATCTCGCTGAGCCAGTAGTTCGCGGTGATCGCGCCGGAGTTTGAAAGAATAAGACCGCCTACGGAATAGGTGACGGTTGAATTCTCTTTAACTCTCCAATCCGTGACATCGACATAGCTGTTGACAAGCTCTTTGTAATCGAGAATGGTCGATTTGAGCTGGCGGAGTTTTTCGCGCTGTCTGCGATAGAGGATGTAGCACTTCGCGACATCGGCATACCCGGCCTGAATGAGGACGGATTCAACACTGTCCTGAATATCCTCAACGGCGATTTTATCATCCTTGATTTTGGGCTCAAAATCCGCCGTGACCTTGAGGGCGAGGAAATCTATGGTGCTGGGGTGATACTGCTTTTCGATTGCTTCAAAAGCCTTCTTGATGGCTTCGGAAATTTTGGTAACATTGAATTCCGCTGTTTTACCGTCTCTTTTGACTACCTGATACATTTTTCGGTATCCTCCTTAATAATTCGTACAAGCAAAATTTTATCAAAATATTGAGTGCAAGTCAATATCCAATTACTATATATTGTGGTTTTTATGAATTTTAGTGAAAATACACTATTTTGCGCCGATATTTTTTATATTCAGATCCCTCTGATCTCACAATTCGGAACATACTTCGCGATTATGTCACGAAACTCCGCCATCTCCGCTTTGGAAAACGGCTCAAGGCCGAATCCGATCAGATCGCCGCTGTCGGTAAATTCCTGCAAAAAATGCCGCTTGGCGCCCGCTATCCATTTGCCGAGAGATTCCATATCCTCTTTGGTATGAAGACCTTTGGCGACGGTGGTGCGAAATTCATAATCGACCTTCCCCTGCTTCAAAAACTCGATGCTTTCATTTATTTTATCGGTCTTGAAGCCTCCGATGCCGACACAGCCGGGGTAGCCCGCCTCGGACGATTTGACATCCATAGCCACATAATCAACGAGATTTTTTTCAATTAGATTTTTAAGCCTGCCGGGAAAAGTGCCGTTGGTGTCGAGCTTGACGGCATAGCCGAGTTCTCTGACCCTGACGATGAAATCTTCGATATCCGCCTGCATAAGCGGCTCGCCGCCGGTAATGGCGACTCCCTCGAGAATCCCTTTGCGTTTTTTCAAAAAAGAGAAAAACTCATCATCGGACACCGCGCTCTCTTTGGGCGGATCGATGACCAATGACCTGTTATGGCAAAACGGGCATCGCAGATCACAGCCCGCCGTAAATACGGTACACGCCATTTTGCCCGGAAAATCAAGCAATGTAAGCTTCTGAAGCCCCTGAATATTCATAAACTCGCTCCGTAAATATTGATTGCTCGAATACGATACCACAATATATTGTGTTTGTCAATAGATTTTTCGGGATTTTCACACAATATTTCGGGGTTTTCAAAATAATTTACGGCAGGCCGGATCAACTAAATAAATAATGGGGACAGTCAATGCGGCTGTCCCCGTGTTTTTTACCTGTATTATAAACTTGAAACAATAAAAATGCCCAAACGTCTCGCTCGTAATATGGGATTCTGTCGCTTCGCGACTGTTTCTCTCTTGCGGCAAGCCAAAAAGAAAACCCGTCACAAGGACGGGCTTTTCTTTTGGCTGGGGAATAGGGATTCGAACCCCAACAGGCAGAGTCAGAGTCTGCAGTGC
>CAMVEX010000013.1 GCA_947166625.1 uncultured Clostridia bacterium | reverse complement strand
TGGATTTAAGTTCCTGTTTGCTGACACTCTCGCTCACCCGCTTCATATATTCACGAAAATACGGTTCATGGCAGTAAACGAATGAAATGACTTCCTTCAGATGTTCCCAAACCAACTCCTTCAGAACTGATTCACGGATGTAGTGTGTCTTACACTCCGAAATATCGGCGTGATGCGTTGAACATTCATAAATATATTGAATTTTGTCACCCGATCCGGTTCGTGAGCTGTTCATCCTTCCGCCGCAATCATAACAGTAAAGCAAACCTGAGAAAATATTCTCTCTTTCTTCCGATTTTATTCTGCGATGGCGATTTTCTCGGATCTGCTGAACCTTATTGAAAGTGTCCTCGTTAATGATTGCTTCATGAGTTGCCGGAGTAATGACCATCTTGTCGGCAGTATTCTCTCTTCGTCTTTTATCCCATAAAGAATTGGTATAAGTTTTGAACGCTACCGTGCATCCGGTATATTCTTTTCTTTCAAGAATATGAACTACGGTCGATTGCTTCCAGCGGTACGGACTGTCTTTTACCACAGATCCGACCGGCAATCCTTTTTCAATTTTGTATGCGGTAGGATTCAATATCTTTTCCTTGGTTAAAATATCCGCTATCTGATGAGGACCTTTTCCTTCCATACATAATGCAAAAATATGCTTTACAATTTTTGCAGCATCTTCATCGACAATCCAATGGCTACTGTCATCAGGATCTTTGACATATCCGTATGGAATCATAGTGGTGAGAGTCTTTCCGCTTTCGCCTTTCGTACGGTTAACCGCACGGATCTTCCTGCTCGTATCAAGCGGATAGAACTCATTGAACAGATTCTTGAACAGCGCCATATCATTATCGGTGCTGTTGGGATTCGCAGAGTCATAATTGTCATTTACGGCTATGTATCTGACTTCCAGCCGGGGAAATACATATTTCTGATAATAACCGACCACTGTGGAATCTCTGCCGAGTCTGCTCAAATCCTTGGTTATGAGGGTAGATACTTTACCGTTTTGCATATCGGAAAGCATCTGCTGGAAACCGGGTCTGTCGAAATTGGTTCCGGTATATCCGTCATCAACATAGAAAACGGGGTTTGAAAATTTGTTCTCTTTGGCATAGTTCAGAAGCATTTCTTTCTGATTCTGAATACTCATTGATTCGCCGAGGCGTTCATCTTCCTGGGATAATCTGCAATACAGTGCTGTGATTTTTGTTTTTGCTGCCGTATTCACTTTTTCCTCCTTTTCTGCGGCAACTGTCATTGATACAGGGTTGGTTACTATATCATTACGGGTATTCACTTCAGTCATCATTTTTCGGTGACCTCCGCTTGCCCGATAATGGCAATATTATTTGTCTTATTATTACCAATATTTATATCTTCAATACTTTTATCAATAACTCTTTTCAGTTTGTTATGCAAAAAATCTTCTCCATCATAAGTTCCGTCAACAACATATCTAATGGATTTAACTGTTTCTCCAATTTCAAATTCGGGAATCATAAATGCCGATATGTTATTCACATTCAAATTGTTCTCATCATCAAAGAAAGAATAATGGCTTTCGTGCGGTGGTGACGGTGCAGTGCCTTCATCGGGGTTTTTGTAGTAATACTCTAATACCTCGTCTGTCTTCTTAATCATATCATCAAAATTAATCTTATTCAACGATGTAACTTCTTGTTTATCTCATCATAAAACTATTCATCTAACATTAAATTACCTTTTTTTGCTTTCTTTTTAAGTCGAGCCATTTGCTCCTTTTCTATCTGTTGAATACTTTTTTCAGGTGTAGGCAAATCCTCGGGCATAGTGCCGCCGATTTTTTCAATGGCTTTTCTTACCTCTTTACCTACCGAGTAATGAACCTTTGTGGCGGTATCGGCATCGTTTACTCCGTCTTTTCTCAGTTTTTCTTCTGTTTGGGATATTCTGAATAAATTGGCAATCAGTTCGGTGCTACCCATATAGTCAAGAATCTTCTGACCGATTTCAAGTTGTTTCCTTTCGTGAATATCCTCAACATCAAGTCCACCATAGAGTCCCATATATCCTGCGTTTTGGAATATAGCGAACTCTTCGTTTGTAATAACGCCGGCGGCATGAGCTGTTTCTGCAAGCAGTTGATTCCACTGCTTGATATCGCCACGGACAACAAGCCGCCTGCGGTCTTCATCAAGCTCATTGAAACGGTCGGCAAGTTCCTGACGATAAGTCTGAATTGCGAAATATGTCTGACCGAGGGCTATAACTTCTTTTCTCGGGTCGCCGTTCTGAACTATCAGATAACAGGCATATCTTGAAAGCTCATAATCTTTGACCGGTTTAGTTGTTGCACCGGCTTTCACGATTTTGCTGACCTCAGCAAAATCGACAGAAACATCATGGCCGCTGTTATCACATGCAATCATTGCACGTTTTAATGCTGTTTCAAAATTTCTCCACTGAACATAATCCAGAACAGAAGCAAGTTCTCTTGCAGGCCAATACTCTGTTCCGTCATCACGTATTCTTTTTATATCTTCAAAGCGCTTATATTCTTTAGAAATCAATTTGCTCATAAACAATCAACCTTCCAGATTTTTAATAACCTTTACCGCAACACCCTGTATCTTTATTTCATTCTGATAAATGTCATCGTATTTATCATTTTCCGGATGAAGATACGGGCGCTTTTTCTTTTTATCATACATAAATCTTTTTAAAGTGTTTTCGTTGTTCTCATCAATGGCGACTACAATCTTTCCGTAATCGGCGGTAGATTGTCTTCTGACTATTACCAGATCATTCTCTTCTATTCCGGCATCAATCATTGAATCACCATAAGCCCGAAGAACAAAAAACTCTCCGCTGCCGAGCAAAGCAATCGGGAAATCAATTGTCCCTATTCTTGTTTCCTCTTCGGTCACAGTATTACCGCAGGCAATCTTACCTACGATGTTTAACTTCTCTGTAGTTTTCTGCGCAACTGATTTTATATAGTCTGTGATAATTGTTTCTCTTTTGCCGTCATAATCTATGACACCTTCTGCTTTAAGATTATTCAGATAAAGGCCTACTGTTGCTCTCGGAATACCGACAGCAGCTTCTATATCTCTGAGAGAAGGAGAGCGGTAATACTTATCATAATATTCATTGATGTAGTTAATAATTATCTTACTCTTTTCCGCTGTTTTGAAAACCATAATACATCATCCTTTACAGAAAAACACAAAAACAATCGATAATAGACAACCGTCTAACACAGAATATATCACACAAATATCTCATTGTCAATAGAATTTTCGAAACAAATATTGAGACACTATGAAACAAAAATCACAGCTCCGGTTCGGGAACTGTGATTACTATTTATATAGAATTAACCTTAAACCATAACAACTTGTTTGTTATGCGCAATTATGCACCTCGTCGTCGCAAGTTCCGCATCGTTCGTTTACGCGCCTGTCAAATCCCTGCCCGCGCGAAAACTCATTCGCTTCACTGCTCCTCCTCTCCCCAAAAAGTCTGCGGACTTTTCGGGGACCCCTAAATTATGCCATTGCGCCCTGCGGGAACGTTCGGCTTCGCTCACTTTGAGATTGCTCCGCAATCGGAAAGGACTCTGTCCTTCGCAACAGGTTGCTACCTAATACAATCTGAAATGATTTATCATTTCCGGCTCATTGATTTCATCAATGTTGGTATGGGGTCTTAGGGGAAAACTCCCCTAACAAGCTGTAATGGTATATACCATTACCTTGCTTGCCAAATCACTTTTGCGGTAGTGCTTGTATGAAGGGAAAATTCCCCTTATGAGCGAAGCGAGCTTAGTATGATAATTCCTTTTATCATAACCGCACGGATATTCATATTTTCGATATTAATATAGAAGTGCGCCCTTACGGGAAAATCAAATTAACTTTTTTATAAATACGGTCTATTTCATTCCGGCAAGCAGGGCGTTTCCAACAAGAATTGTTCTCAACGCGTGATTGTTGATAATCACTTTCTGCTTACTTCACGGATAAAACCATCTCAGCAAGCAGTGCATCTCGGTCCCGAAATGACCTTTATGCGTGAATTTCGCTTTTTATACTCAATCACCTTGTTAGGGAAATCCCCTAACACCCCAAACAACATTCGCACTCCGTTTTGATGAATCGGCGTATAATGTGTCATTATGCTTGGATAAAAAAAGAACATTGTATAAAAAACAGTCAATCTTCTCCGATAGATAATACACTTATATGAGTTGGATACTTTTATTCAATTACATCAACGGATCTGATTATTTCAATAAACTCATTTTCGGTCAGCTCTGCGAAACAGGTTAATTCAAATATGTAGTCTTATTTTGATCATATTTGAAATCTTGAATTAGTTCTTTGCAAGGAAGTTTATCGGCAGGGATTCAGGGCAATGAGTTAAACACAAATCTGTGCTTAAAAAGGATATGTGTCGGTGTCAACGGATAAAGGTGTCAGTGATTTAAAATTTCATAATATATTATTAAGATATAGATATTATCAGTTTTATTCACCAAAAATAAAAATTAATTTCTTATCGTATTATTGAATAAAAAATAAATTTACAGTATAATCAAAAGAAAATCGATTTGAGAGGAGGGTAACTGAATGAGCGATAAAGAATACAACAATATTCTTGATATTGTGAGAGACGCTCAAAACGGAATTGACGGGTCTTTTGACGCCCTGTATTCCGTCAGTTATCCCTATGCCTACGGCGCCGCTTCTGCTCTGCTCAAGAGCCGTGAAGATATAGAAGACGCGCTTCAGATGGCGTTTCACTATGTTTCGAGATATATCAAAGATCTCAAAACGCCCGAGGCATATCTCAAATGGCTCAACCGCATCGTCATAAATGAATGCAAAAAAATCCTGATAGAGCAGAATAAGCATCATAAAATATTTTTTGCGGAAAAGAAACGGCTTATGATGGTCGAAGAGGCCGAGATGATCGAAGCCGATAAAATGGAAAAAGCCGATCTGGTGGATACCGTCAACAGAATAATCGACGGCATGAAGCCGGAGAAGAGCGAAATCCTCAAGCTTTATTACTTTGAACGGCTCAGCTATGACGAGATATCAAAAAAGCTCGGGATACCCATAGGCACGGTCATGAGCCGCCTTCATAACGCAAAGAAAGAGCTTGAAAAGAAGGTAAAAGAATTACGCAGGAACGGCACGATACTGTGGAGTTTCCCGGTTCTTCCTCTTGTTACGGCGCTTCTCTCATACAATATAAAGGCCGAAGTACCTGCGGCAATTTTAGGCAAGGCGGCGGCAGGCACGGCCGCTGTTTCATCCGCAGGAGCGGCATCGGTTTCAACGGCGGCGGTATCCGGCACGGCAGCGTCGGGCGCGGCTTCGGCTGCGGCGGCAGCGGGTACTTCCGTTGCGGTCAAAGCGGTCGCTGTAGCTGTGGCTGCCACGGTCACGGTCGGCGGAGGAATAACCGCAAAGAGGGTCATCGAAAAACAAACCGCGGCAGTTGAGATGTCAATTACCGAAAATTCGGAATACACAAGCCAGATCTCACTCTCGGAAAACGATATTGAATTAACGAAACCGATTTCCGAATCCGAAACAGATAAAGAAACCAAAATATCTGAGAGCTCTTCCGAATCCGTTTTATCCAAAGCCGAAACAACGACGGAAGTTAAAGCAACCGATACTACTGCAAAATCGGGCGAAAAGCATGAATCCGTAATAGTTTCCGAAAAACAGACGTCCGAAACCACACACGAAAACAGAACTAAGCGATCGGAGAATACGACTTCAACCACTTCGCCGTCAACGGCTGCTACTCAGAAACAAAACGAGAAAACGACGCAGCCCACGACCTCAGCCTCAACCACTCAAAAGCCGACGGAGACGACCGCAAAAAAGCCTACGACGACCGACCCGTCTGCGGGCTTATCCGTTTCGGGCGGGGTTCTGAACGGCTACAGCGGAAGCGGCGGAGCGGTGAATATCCCTTCAACCGTCAACGGTCAGGCTGTCAAAGCGATCGGCGCGGGAGCTTTTGAAGGGGCGAATATCACCTCGGTAAGCATCCCTTCGAGTGTAACAAAGATAGGGCAGACGGCGTTTTCCGATTGCGCAAGGCTGACCTCCGTGTCTCTGCCGTCAACGCTCACAAGCATCGGCGACTGCGCATTTGACGGATGCAGTTCATTGAATTCCATTACAATTCCGAGCAGCGTAACAAATATCGGAGACAGCGCATTTGACGGCTGCAACGATCTGAAAATCAGATGCTCCGAGGGCTCTGCCGCCCATGATTACGCGGTCGAAAACGGCATTGATTACGAATTGATATGAGGGGTATGAAATGAAAAGATTATTATCGCTTGTGATGGCTGTTGCTATTTGTTTCGGCGCTTTTTCGTTGCCCGAAATCTTGACGAAAGCCGACGCTGCGCTTGATTTCAAATGCGGAGAAAATGCGACCTGGTATCTGAATGCCGAAACCCGTACATTGACTATTTCAGGCGAAGGTCCGACATTTAGTTATGATCAATCGGGAATGTATTTGCCTCTTCAATATGCGCCGTTTAATGATTCTGAAAGCAAAATTTATAAGGTTATTATAAGAGAAGGTATTACCGAAATAGGCACAAATTTGTTCTCTGACCTTTTTCACTGCACTTCAGTTTCTCTCCCTTCTACTTTAAAAAACCTCTACTCTCTGCCGCCTAATGTTTCGGAGATAACTATTACCGAGAATAATTCGCTCTGTAATTTCTCACCGTATACTTCTGCTACTGCGTGGCTCAGAAACCAACCGGATGGGCCGGTTTATCTTGGAAACTGTCTTGTTAAGTATAAAGGAACGGTTCCGGCAGGAGAAACGGTGACAATCAGAGAGGGAACCGTTCAGATATGCTCCGCGGCTTTTAGTAATCAAGCCAATCTGACAGATATAGTGTTTCCGAATTCACTTGAAAGTGTAGGGACGACTGCTTTCTCCGGAACCGCGTGGCTGAATGCTCAGCCGCAAGGTGCTCTTTACATCGGTAAAACTCTATGCGGATATATTGGAGAAATCAAATCAACGGATAAGATTTTTAAGATTAAAGCCGGCACAACTATTGTAAATCCCTGTGTTTTTTATAAAACTTCAATACAAAGCGTTTATTTTCCTAAAAGCGTTGAAACCATCGGATTCCAGGCATTTTATAATTCAGCTTTACAAAGTATTGAATTTGAAGAAGGATCCGCCCTGAAATACATTGGAGATTATGCATTTGAATCCTGTCCTCTGACAGCCTCGGATATTTATCTCCCCTCAAATCTTGAGCATATTGGAAATTTTGCTTTTTCGGGAATTGAAGGAATACGGCTTCATATAGCTGAAAAGGTCAAGTTTATTGGAAGAATGTACAGCGGAGATGATTATTTCAGTAATTTACAAAAAGACACATGGATTGATTGTAAGGCGACTTTTTATGATGTTTCATCTGAAAATCGGTATTTTAGTTCCGATGAGAACGGCTTCCTTTTTAATAAAGATAAAACTATATTGATTCATGCCGCAAATATTATTACAGAAAAGTATATTGTACCTAATTCGGTTAAAGAAATTGCGCCTGGTGCATTCAGATATATGTCCGGAATAAGATCAATTAAATTACCTGACGGGTTAAAGAAAATAGGCGACGGAGCCTTTGGATACTGGGCAACCGACTCTTCATATCCTCATTACAGCCTTGATTTCGGTTATTCGGAACCCGAAGAAATAGGCAGTGAATATTCCTATGAAATTTTTAAGGGATGTGATTGCTTGGTATCAATTACTGTTTCATCCGAGATTTTTGCTTTTCCGACAGATTCATTTCCGGGAATCTGCAGTAATTACAGTATGTTTATAATGCGCGATTCCTCAATGCAATGGTTTTGCGAATCTTATGGAAAGAATCACGGGATTTATTATGAGTTTATTGATGACAGGGTTGATTTAGAAGGAATTACCGCCGTCATTTCAGCAGCCAAAGGAATTGACAGATCTTTATACACCACAGACAGTCTATTCGCTCTTGACAACGCTGTTTCACAAGTCGATTATTCCATTGAAAACCTCACCCAGGAGCAGGTTGATGAATGGACCGCCGCGATAGCTTCGGCTCTCTCATCGCTTGAATATCTCCCCGCGGATTTTGCCGCTGTCGGCGAAGCCCTTGCGAGGGCAAGGGGAGTTGACCGCTCTCTTTATACCGCTGACAGTCTGCTGGCGCTTGATTCTCTCGTGCTGAGCGTTGATTATAATGCGAATATCACCCGCCAGGCGGAGATCAATTCTCTCGCCGCCGATATAAATTCCGCCGTAGATGCTCTCATTTACAGAGAAGCGGACTATTCGGCTGTGAATATCGCCGTTTCAAGGGCGATTGCCGTCAAGCGTAATCATTATACGGACCAATCGCTTGAAAATCTCGACACCGCTCTTCAAAACGTGGTTTACGGCCTTGATATTACTCAGCAGAGCAGGGTCAACGCCTTCGCGGACAGTATTGAACTCGCAATCGACGCTCTGATAGCCAAAGCCGCCGATTATTCGGATGTTGAGGCGGCAATACAAAGGGCGAATTCAATTAACAGAAGCTTCTATACCGATGACAGTCTTTCGGCGCTTGATGAAGCAATATCTGCGGTCGATTATTCGCTGACTTATGACAGTCAGCAGACGGTTGCAGCATACGCAGCGGCAATTAACAATGCGATAGATTCTCTGATTTATCTTCCTGCCGATTACAGCGCCGTTGACGGAGCCATAGCAAGAGCAAACGCGATTGACCGGATTATGTGGAGCGATTCTTCACTGACCGCTCTCGATCAAAGCGTTTCCGCAGTAAACAGGAGTTTAAATATCACTCAGCAGCCCACCGTTGATGCTTACGCAACAAACATATTAAACAAGCTTAATTCGCTTGAATACGCAAATGTTGTTTTAAGAAATGAGCCGAACGGAGTAATTGTTAGCGCTACTTCAAGAGAAATACACCCAACAACATCCCTGTCGGTAGATAAGCTTGATCCCTCAAATATCGCAAGCGCGAATTTTGCCGTAGGCGGAAAGGTCAAAACCGCTCTTTACTACGATATTTCGCTTTACAGAAACAGCGTTAAGATCCAGCCCGACGGCACCGTGACCGTCAAGATCAGGATCCCGGACGGTGTCGCGCCCGAGAAATGCAAGGTCTATCATGTGACCGATGACCCCGTTGACCCGCTCGTAAAATTCACATCCTCACTCGACGGCAACTATATCGTTTTTGAAACCGATCATTTCAGCGAATTCGCCGTGCTTGAGGTCGAGACCGTGCCCGTCGGAATAGTCATCACCTCGCCGCCCTCAAAAACCGTTTATACAAAGGGCGAGGCGTTTGACCCGAACGGTATGGAGATAACTGCATTTTACAGCAACGGAGCGAGCGACGCAGTCACCGATTATGATATCTCGGTCGATATGAATACCGCCGGCGCCAAAACGCTCACGGTTTATTACACCTTCAACGGCGTAACAAAATCGGTCTCGACGGTCATAACCGTTGAGGATAAGCCGTCGCCCTCAGAGCCGGAGGATCCGCTCGGGAAAGATATTATTCTGAAAGCCCCCTCCGATACAAGGGTCGAATACGGAGCCAAGGTCACGGTGACCGTAAGCGCCGAGAATCTGCCTGAAGGCTGTTACACGGTGATCATGATGGACGGAAAAGCGGTCGCGAGAGGCAGAGAGCAGGTAAGCTATAACGCCGGAAGCCTCAGATCAACGGCCTCTTTCACGGCAAAAATAATTGATCCGTCCGGTAAAACCGCAGAAAACAGCGCCGGAAAACCGCTCATATCATATTTCACCGTTGAAGTTAACGGAGGATTTTTCGCAAGAATAATCGGATTTTTCAAATCAATTTTCGGCTTGCTCCCCGAAACGGAACTCAAAGGATAAACATTTCAGTAACATTTAAATAGTATTTATTGACAATCGGCTGTCGGTTTCCCGACAGCCGATTGCTTTGTTTATAGATTAATTAAAATCCATGTTTAGTTATGAATTTTCTTGTTTAATAAAAAAGCATTATTATGGCTGATGTTTAACTTATCATAGAAAGAAAAAACTTCTTTTGAATCAATAACAGTCTTATCGTGGAAGCTTTCGTCAATTGCCGCCTGCAAAGTAAATCCGTAGGCACTGCGGTTTATTATCTCCGACTGATACATATCGAGATATCCGTCAGGCACAGTTTCTCTTTTAAGAACCTCGGAACATTTTTCCATAATCTCCCATTCAAGGGTGCAAAGCTTTTCGCGGAGTTCTTTGTTAAGCTCATCAACGCTCTTTTCTGTGTCGCACGGGATGGAATAATTCTCGCCGATATTGTAATATAAAGTTTTACCGTATTGCTGAACCGCCATCGGAATTATTTCCCTCTCTGATTCTTTCGCCATGCGCACTGTACCCGTAAAGGTTTTCATAACAGGCAAATTCGGAGTTACATTCCATGCGCCTTCAGGGAATATCAGCAGACTTCCTCCTTTGGTCAAAAGCTCCACCGCACGTTGATAACCGACTTTTCTGTCTTCTCGATTAAATGTTTCTATAGAAATGACCCCATTCATTATCATAAACAGCCATATAGGCGAGCGATACAGAATACCGGGATTACCGAGCATAAGGTAAGCCGGTTTTTTTATTACAAGAAACGCTCTTTCAATTTCGTTGCCGCCTATGTGATTGCAGGCATATATTACCGGATTGCCCTTCCTGCACTTGCTTTTATTATTGACAACAACGATTTTTTCTCTTTGCTGAATTTTATCCGCAACAAGAAATCCGAGCACAAGCGGGTGAAGATATTTTCTGAATTTTATACCTCTGAGAGGTTTGCCCTGCTTATATCGACTTATCCTTTTCTCGGCTTTCTTTTCACAGAGCTCAGCGAGAGAATAGTTTGAAAAAATCTTTTTCATTAAACTTTCACCTGTTTTATGATGATAAACAAAGAACGCATATTTCATGCAAATTAAAAGCGCCTGTAACTTATATGATATACATCACTTCGTTTTTATTCAAAAAAGCAGAAAATTCAACAAAATGAAAAATTTAATGAATAAAATCAAAATAGTGTATATCTATATTTATGTATCCGATTTTACGGAACGCTATTATTGCGGAGGCGTATCTGTGGAGTTCGCCTTCCGGAAAAGGAGTAATTTTATGAAAAAGCAATGTAAAAAATTCATTGCCGTTGTGATGACTCTCATCATGATGGCAGGCATCACCGGCGGACTGGGCATGGGCAGCCTTTTTGCTCTGATTGATACCTATGCTGCGGAGGCTTTTTCGCCGGAGCAGAAAATTGACGAGTACATTATGAAAGATGAAAATGGTAACCCCGTCAGCGGAGATGGCTGGGCGCTCTATACTGACGAAGAGCTTGTCATCACCGGTGATGTTGCTGCCGCAGAAGACGGCAAAATGCCCTGGGATGAGTATCTTGACGAAATCAAGCAGGTTTCTGTTATGGACGGGGTTACCGCAATTCCTGACGGCGCATTCAAGGGAATCGGCATTGATAAGATTTATATCCCGGCGTCGGTTAAGTCGATCAGCAAGAATGCTTTTGACCTTAATGAAAACGGTATCGTTACGGGCTTGACCGCTGTATATTTCGGCGGCACAAAGGATGCCTGGGACGGAATGAATACCGGAATTACTATCAGAGTTTATTCCGGCCATATGCATGAAGACGGCTCACCGAAAAACGCAAAAAAGGCAGACTGCGACGGTGGCTATGAAGGCGATTGCTATTGTAAAAATTGCGGCGCTTTGAGCAAGCAAGGAAAGATTCTTGACGAAGCTCACGATTGGGGCGAACTCCAGCCGCTTGAGGGCAAAGACCACGAAAACCATACCGAGGGAACCCGTGACTGGGCTAAAACCTGTAAAAAATGCGGTCGGGTCAGCGACCCCGAGCCGCAGGCCGATCCTGATATTCACAAGGCGTATGAAATAATTATACCTTCCGAAAAAGAGTGCGGCGAAGAGGGCGCGAAATATACAGTTATGTGTTCCTATTGCGAGAAGTCCCTGAGAACTGTGGATGCAACGGAGCATAACTTCGGCGAAGAAAAGACCCGCGAAGCTACCTGCACTGAAAGCGGTGAGATTTATCAGGAATGCGCATATTGCGCAAAGAAGGAAACAATCGATACTATTCCTGCACTCGGACACAATATGAAGGAGGGTGTTAATCCTCCGACCTGTGAAAAAGCGGGAGAAAAATACAACAAGTGCACCAGAGAGGACTGCGGATATATCGAGTGGTCTGAAGCAATTCCGGTTCATACTTTAGGATATTATGAAACCGAATACAAAACAGATTCCGAGGCTACCTGCTCTGAAACAGGAAGCAAAATACTCATTTGCAAAAAATGCCGGGAGCCGATTGTTGATGCAGACGGCAACCAGATAACACAGACATTACAGAAAAATCCCGATAATCATATACATAAAAAAACGGAGATTAAAGAAGCTACCTGCACCGAAGACGGATATGAAAAAGTGGTTTGTAATGATTGCGGAAAAACGCTTTCAAATACGTCCAAAGCATCAACGGGCCATAATTATGAACTTGAAATAGCTAAATCCTGTATTGAGGGCGGAGGAACGGCCGTCAAAAAATGTACGGTATGCGGCGCTACCAGAGAAATAGAGGTTCCCGCAAGATCGGAGCATGATCTCGAGACTGTGAACGTGAGTGCAACCTGCACAGAGAAAGGCTATACTTATCAGCGTTGTAAGGTTGAGGGTTGCGGTTATGAATCCGAACATATTGAAACAACAGCCGCGTTAGATCATGATTTGAAACATAAAACAGAGCCTGCAACCTGCACCGAAGACGGCAGAGAATATGATTATTGCACTCGCTGCAAAGAAGAGTTTGATGAGTGGGCTATCCCTAAACTCAATCATAAAAACGCAGAATGGAGAGTAAAGACAAAAGCAACCTGCACCGGTAACGGCGAAGAAGAATATTACTGCCCGGACTGTAAAGAAATTCTTGGTACAAGAATCATAAACAAGCTCGGACACGACTGGGAAGAAACAACTTATAAACCGAATTGTGAAAAAGAGGGATATAAAGAGTATAAGTGCACCAGATGTGAGAAAACCGAGAAGGGCGAAATCACTCCCGCACTCGGTCACGATTGGGATTATGAAAATGCCGTTTGCACATGGAGTGAAGACAGCAGTGCGTATACAGCAAAACTGACCTGTAAGAGAGACTGCGGTATCACCAAACCTGTAAGCGCAAAAATCGATGTAACTACGGTTTCCGATCCTACTTGCACGGTTGACGGCAAGAAGAAGGTAACCGCAACATTTGACGAGCAAGATCTGGCTCAAAAAGGCGATGAAAAATATATCCCAATCCCGGCAACCGGCCATAACTGGGATTATGAAAATGCCGAATACAATTGGAACGATGATTATTCCGCTTGCGTCGCAACCGTGAAGTGCAAAAACGATAATTGCACGCAGAAATACACAATCGACGGCACCGTAACTTCCAAAGTAACAAAGGCGGCAACTTGCACCGAAACAGGAACAACTAAATATACCGCAGCATTTGAAAACGAGCAGCTTAAAACCCAAACAGAGTCTGTTGAAACAAAAGCGCTCGGTCACGACTTTACAAAGTCTGACCATAAAGATGCAACCTGCACCGAAGCAGGATATGACCGGATTATATGTTCCAGATGCTCCGAGGTTAAACCTGAGAGCGAGCAGCCCATTCAGGCAAAAGATCACGATTGGGATTATGAAAATGCCGAATACAATTGGAACGATGATTATTCCGCTTGCGTCGCAACCGTGAAGTGCAAAAACGATAATTGCACGCAGAAATACACAATCGACGGCACCGTAACTTCCAAAGTAACAAAGGCGGCAACTTGCACCGAAAAAGGCGAGAAAGAATTTACTGCGGTATTTGCTAACAAGGAACTCAAAAAACAGACGAAGGTAATTCCGACAGATACGAAAGAACATACCCCCAAAGCTGCTGTAAATGAAAATGAAATTCCCGCTACTTGCTCAAAAGCAGGCTCTTATGATTCCGTCGTATATTGCAGCGAGTGCGGCAAAGAAATAAGCAGAGTTCCAAAAACAACGACGATTATAAAAAATAGTCATTCGGATATAGGAGAAGATGGAATATGTGACGAATGTGGATGTCTTACAAATACGAAGATTCATATTCCCAAAGATACGGAAATTTCATATTATTCAAATGTAGATATTACGGCAACTGTTGATAATCTGCCGAAAGACTACAGATTCGTCGTTAATGATACTGACACTACCGATAATATTGATTATGAATCTGCCGACGGAAAAAGCCTAAATTGGGAAATGTCCATAGTCAAAAACACAAGGACTCTTGAGTTCGAAGTAATCGGTTCAGATAATACTGTTGCAAAAGATGAGAACGGTAACGCTTTAAAAGGCACCTGTAAGATATCGGTTAAAACCGGTTTCTTCTCAAGACTGATCGGCGTTATCAGATATATTTTCGGCAGAACAAAAACCGAAGTTATAAAGCCGTAAAATCATTACTTTAAATAAGGAGAGCAGATGCCCCGCATCTGCTCTCAAACTTGAATGGCTTTATGCAAAACCTATTTACGCAGAGTAAGATGTATTCTGATTGGAGAGATTCTGTGAAACACATAAAAAGAGCGTCCGCTATAGTTTTAACGATTTGCTTAATTGCGGGAAACCTGTTTGCTCTCAATTCTTTTGCTGCCGGCTCAGAATTTGACAGCAACTTTCAGGAAAATGATAACTGGATAAATTCAAATGTTTCGCAAGTAAACACAAAATATAATAACGGCGACAAGTTTATTGTTTTTTATTACAGACCCGATACCTGCTACAACTCATATTTTGTAGGTAATTACAGCTTAGTGCCTTGGATGGATTGCGGCACAAAAGTATATGGGCTTAATTGCGACAGCGACGATTATTATTATCTTCCGAGCTGGTTATACGAATATATAAGCGGCAGCGTGGTCCTCCCCTGTGTTCTATTTATTGACAATAAAACGGTCGAAATCTATAAGGGAACCGATTATTCATCAAGCATGACCGAAATGGTAAAAGCATTAAATCAAAAATACACTTCTTTTACCGGCAATGTCATTGATTCAAGTGCTTTGGATTCAAGCAAATTAACCTTTTCGGTAACATATCATCAAACAGAAGCCCGATCTATTTTGAACCGTATAAATTCTTTGAGAACGGGAAGCGACGCGTGGTATTGGAGCGCCGATAACACAGAAAAAATCATTTGCAGTGGCTTGGGCGAGCTTACTTATGATTATGATCTTGAAAAAGCGGCAATGCAGAGAGCCGCGGAATTAGCTGTATATTATGCCCATACAAGACCCAACGGCGAGAGCAGTTTTACGGCTTATTCCTCATCATACGCAGGTGAAAACATTGCCTATGGTCAAACCTCGGCTTCTCAGGTGCAGACCGCATGGGAAGAAGCAACGGAGATGTATGAAGGTCAGGGTCACAGAAGGAATATGCTTTCATCCGGATATTCAGCTGTTGGTATAGGATGTGCCGAGTATAACGGGAGAAAATTCTGGGTTCAGGAATTCAGAAGACCTACAATAAGTACTGCCGTTACGATGGTCAATGACAGCGCTAAAACAGTTTCGGTTACTGTCCTTGATAAATTGATTTCTTCAAAAACACTCACACCGTCCTACAGCAGCCTTTCGCTTAAGAAAGGCGAAGTATCTGCTTTACCGACCGTTTCGCAGCAAGTCAGTATATCTGCTGCTCCCCACAATACCTTCTCATCATTGCAAAACTGCACATGGTCCAGCAACAATACATCTGTAGCAACTGTTTCTTCCGGAAATGTTAAAGCCGTTGGAGCCGGAAACGCTGTGTTGACGGGCGAATGTAACGCGGGGAAGGTATCAATAGCAGTCACGGTTTCAAGCGGAGCTACTCCGACAACATATACATTAACATACAATGCCAACGGAGGAAGTGGCGCCCCCTCAAGTCAGACAGGTAACGGAATAATTACTCTTTCAAGTGTTAAGCCCTCAAGAAGCGGCTACACCTTCCTTGGCTGGTCAACAAATTCGGGTGCGTCATCGGCTCAGTATCAGCCGGGAGCAAGCTACGCCCTTACCTCTAATAAAACACTTTATGCAATTTGGAGTCAAAACCCCATAACACCTATTTCATATACATTAACATACAATGCTAACGGGGGAAGCGGTGCCCCTTCAAGCCAAACCGGAAACGGTAGCATCACACTTTCGACCGTGAAGCCCGTCAGAGATGGTTATACCTTCCTCGGATGGTCAACTTATTCAAATGCAACATCCGCACAATACAGTGCCGGAAGCAATTTCAATCTCACTTCAAACAAAACGCTTTATGCCGTATGGAGATTCGGCTCTCTCGGTTACGATGAATCTGTAGAAAATCCTACATCGGGTGCGAAACTTAATGTCAGATCAAGTTATACTGTCAGCTATCGCTCCAAAGTAACTATCACCGCCACGGCAGAAAATGTTCCCGAAGGCTATTCACTCATTATCTGCGACGGCAACGCTCGACTCGCCAAAGGCGATAACAAATCCGTTTCATATAATGCAGGAGAGTTGCGTGAAAGTAGGACGTTCACAATAAAGATTGTTGATTCAAACGGCAATATTCAAAAAGACGGCAACGGTATGGAACTGAGTAAAACCTGTACTGTGACTGTTAAAAACAACTTTTTTAACAGAATCGCTGCTTTCTTCAAGGCTCTGTTCAGGAAACTGCCAATAGTGGAGATAAAGCCTTGAGATTGGTGATTTATGATAGAAAAGGAAAATGCGGCAATGATTTTCACTTAAAAAATATCACTCTTTATTCAGGAGGAGTAAAACATGCAAAAACATTTCAAAAGGACGATATCCGTGTTGATGTGTCTGATTGTGTGCCTGTCGATAGTTCCGATAGGGCTGGTCAGCGCATCAGCATACGGAGTATCAAACTACTGCTCGACTGCGGCGGCAGAGTGGGCTATCGAGCATTGGAACGACTATAACTCCGTTCTGCTGGGTCAGGGTTACTGGGATAACGGCGGCGACTGCGCCAACTTTGTATCTCAATGCCTTTATATGGGCGGAATGGATATGTCCGGCTACTGGAACACAAACGGCTATTTCTGTCACTGGGCAAGTCCTTACGGCAATGAATATGCCGGTTCTTTTATCCGCTGCCAGCAGTTATACAACTTCCTTATAAGTAAAGGTGCGCAGGCGATAAAGAATCCGTCGGCATCACAGGTGAGCATCGGCGATGTCATATTATTCTACAAACCGGATAAAAGCAGATACGGCCATTCGGCTATAGTTATTGATATAGTCAACGGCACACCAGTAGTTGCTGCACACTCTACCGGAACAGTAAAATACAGATCCGACTGGGCGGGCTATGATTGGCACCTCAACTTTTCCGGTTCGAATACTACACTGATGAAACTTTACGGAACTACCTGTGTAAACAACAATCCCAGAAATTTTGATGTTTACACTGCAAGTGGAAGCCAGGGGCTCTATTCAAGCGCAAGCACTTCGTCGTCAAAATACAGCAACTTTATGTCGGGCGAATATGCCCACATATTTGAAGTGAAAAACACTTCAAACGGTCAGTGGGGCAAAACATTCCGTTACGGCAACTGGGGCTGGGTTAAACTTTCCGGCTTCAATTATAAAACTCATATTTCGTCTTGCCATGTTGACCATATATTCGGCGAATGGCAGGTTGTCAAGGTCGCAAACTGCACTCAGAACGGCCAGTCCAAACGCGTCTGTAAGCGTTGCGGATATACAGAAACAAAAACTACTACCGGCGGTCATATCACCGACCCGCACGCGACATGCCTTACCGAGGGATACTGCAAAATCTGCGGAGCCAAAACAGAGAATCCTCTCGGACATAACTGGGACAGCGGCAAAATAACCACTCAGCCCACCTGCCTTAAGGAAGGCGTAAGAACTTATACCTGCAAGCGTGACAGTTCGCATAAATATACTGAAGTTGTTCCTGCGCTTGGGCACGATTATGTTCCCGGTGCGACCGCGCCGACCTGCACCGAAAACGGAACCAAAACATATAAGTGCTCAAGATGTAACGATTCATATATAGCGTATGTCAATCCCAATAATACATGGTCCGATTGGATGACGGACAGCTCGCTTGCCTCTCAGCTGCCCTCAAATAAAATTCAGACAAAAACTCAATACAGATACAGAGATAAATCGACAAAAACTCAGGCCACCTCACCCGGAAGCGGATGGGTTCAGAATGGTGTTGATCATGTTGATACTTCATATGGCAATTGGAGTTCATGGAGCACTACATCAGCAACCGGTTCTTCTACTCTCCAAGTCGAAACCAGAGTTACTTACAGATATTATTATTATACATGCACCAACTGTGGTAAAAGACATCCTGTATACAATACAAATTGTAGCTGCGGAAAGAAGATCCCCGACAATTTTACCTGCACATGGAGCACAGTAGCATATAAAGACTCAAATTACACGAGCGGAACATACAATGGTAATTCAAAATCATATACATACAGTTTAGGTGATGGAGCGCAATGGTTTTTCTCTACAGGAAATAAGAATGATACAGCTGTTGGCACAAAAGATTTAGACAGTTCGGCAATAGTTATCCGTCGGGAATACCGTTCAAGAGCCATAATAAAAACCAATATCTACAACTGGTATAAATGGAGCAGCTGGTCAAACTGGAGCGACACGAAGTATACGGCAAGTTCAACACGCGAAGTTCAAACCAGAACGATGTATAGATATGACCTTGCCGCTCTCGGTCACGATTTTTCCGTGAACGCGGATAAGGTTTTCATTCAGAAAGACAAGCTTCTTCAGGAATCGCAGATTAACGGTAACTGCTACTCGAGGGGTAAAATATGCAGCCGTTGCGGTGCAGTCAGCCCCGATTCGACAACATATAAGCACTCTTTCCCCGATTGGAACACCGAACGCAATAAGTATGTATGCATTGATGAAGCAAACCATATTTACAAAGGAACCTGTAAAAACGGTTGCGGCTGCTATATCTTAAAGTCCGACAACGTTCACAACTACACGGTAGATCATAAGGTTCAGCCGACCTGTACCGAAAGAGGATACACGGTATATAAGTGTCAGAACCATTCAAACGAGACCTATAATGACGATTATGTGGACGCTCTCGGTCACGATTGCCTCAACAGCGAGTGGGAGACCGTAACATATCCTACTTGCACTCAATCAGGATCAAGAATCCGTAAATGTGTAAGATATGATGCCTGCGGTTACTATGAGCAGGAAGAAATCCCCGCGCTCGGACATACAATGGTCAAGTTCGATGCGAAGCATGAAACCTGCCTTGTTGACGGCAACAGCGAATACTATTACTGCAAAAACTGTGATAAATACTTCTCCGATGAAGATGGAACTCATGAGATAGAAGAAAACTCATGGGTTATTCCCGCTACCGGTCATACCGCAGGCGAATGGGTTGTAGAGCACGAAAACGGTTGCGGCGTAGCAGGATGGGAATGCAAATACTGCGTCAACGAATGGTGTGACGAAATAACCGAATGTGAGAAACACGGCTCTCACGGCTTCTTGATGGAAGAGAGAGAAATCCCTCCAATTCCTGCCGATTACTATGTCGTAAAAGCGGAGAATGCCGAGTATAACGAATCAACAGGCAAGTGGGAGCCGACTTCCTGCGCCGAATTCGGCATAGTTTATTACACCTGCCGCAACTGCGAAAATACAGATCATGCTCATTCATGGCTTCCCGGTGTAGTCTATGCTCCCGATGAAGTGGGTATTCTCGACCACGACTGGGGTGATTATACAGTTAAAGAGCCGAGCTGCGTTCACGACGGCGAAAAATACCGCGTCTGTAAACGCTGCGGTCTCGAAGAAGAGCATGAAATTATTCCGGCGGAATACACTGAACACGACTATGTGTTGAAAGAAACTGTTGAATCTCCTTGCACCGCAGGAACAAATATGGAGCTTTGGGTCTGCTCAAGGTGTGGTCAGACCGATTGCGATGAATGTGCAGGCAAAGATACTCCTCACTATTACTGGACCGGAAAGCCGGCAGATCACGATGTAATTCTTGATGTGGACAATTCATATAACGCTACATGTACAGAGGATGGCAAGCTGCATTATATCTGCCAGAACTGCGATTACTGTTATGATACGCCCATTCCCGCTCTCGGTCACAAACTCGAAAAAGCGGAAACAATCGAGCCTACCTGCACTGAGTCGGGATATGATGTTTATAAATGCACGAGAAAAGGATGCGATCACGCCGAAAAATATCTGACCGACGAGCCGCTCGGGCATCTTAAATCAAGCCCATATACAGTCACAACAAAAGGAACCTGCGTTTCCGACGGATTGGAAGAACAGTTCTGTGCGAGAGTGTGTAACGGTGAAACCTGCGGGTTCAAACTCAACGAAGCGGTTATTCCCGCCCGCAGACATAATATGGGTGAATGGCATAACATCTGGGATGATGATGTAGAGAACCAGCAGTGCCGAAAGAGAGATTGTCTCAACACAGAAGAAACCGATAAATATGAAGCCTGCACATATACCGAGACTGAAAACCATGTGTGGAGCGAATGGGTATATGACGGTCCCGAGGCCAAAAAGCACACCAAGACTTGTCAGATTGATGAAAATGAAAAGGTAACAGTAAGCTGCACTTTTACAAGCGAGGTTACTAAAAAGGCAACTTGCACCGAAGACGGTCTGCGCACTTATACCTGCACGGTCTGCGGCGGTCAATACACCGAGGTTATTTCCGCAAGAGAGCATGAATGGAATGATGCCGACTGGCACGTTACCGTAGAGCCGACGATTGATACCGAGGGCGAGGAGCAAAGAGAATGCCGTCATTCCGAAGAAACGGAAGAGTATGAGGCCTGCGCTGCAACGCAAACCAGACCGGTAGATGTTCTCGGTGCAAATTACAGAGTAACCATCCATATTATGGGTACAGACGGCGAATATGATCTTATCTCCGATGAAACCATATATGATTATATCGGCAAAGAGGTGGAGGCGGTTTATACCGTTAATACCGGTATGTTCCTCAATGAGAATCAGAGCAAGACTTCCGGAAAAGTTACCAAAGACGGCAAACTCCTCCTTGAAGTATATATTGACAGAAGCATTCACAATATCTCATTTGATGACGGAACAAACAAAACCGATGAAGATTTGTATTACGATGATGTAATCACTCCGCCTGATGATCCCGAAAAAGAAGGATATACCTTTATGGGCTGGAGCGAAGACGGCGAAACGGTAGTCGATGTGGAGCCGAATGTTCCTGACAGAGATGTGGAATACAAAGCTGTTTGGGAAATCCAAAAGTATTCTATTACATACAGATACGGTCAAGTTAACAGCAATAATATTTATAAGGTGTTGAATCAGGACTACAACACCTCTGTATCAGTACCTGACGATCCCGAATTTACCGGATACACCTTTGCGGGGTGGGATGCAGAAACACCTGAAACCATGCCCGCCCGCAATATGACCATTACAGCCCTTTGGAATGTTAACCAATACAAAATCACATTTGATACTGATGGCGGTAGCGAAATCGATCCGATTATACAGGATTACAACAGCGATGTAACCGCTCCCGATGATCCTGAAAAAGAAGGATACACTTTTGATGGATGGGATAAAGAAATACCCGGCAAAATGCCTGCCGAAGATATGACCATAACAGCAAAATGGAATGTTAATCAGTACACCATCACATTTGATACAGACGGCGGCAGCAAAATCGATCCGATTACACAGGATTACAACAGCGATGTAACCGCTCCTGATAATCCCGAAAAAGAAGGATATACTTTTGCCGGCTGGAGCCCGGAAATTCCCGAAAGGATGCCTGCAGAGGATATTACCGTCAAAGCAATCTGGGTTGTAAATCAATATACGGTAACTTATGTTGTAACCGACGAGGATTCGACCATTGACACATACGATTACGGCGAAAACATCATAAAACCGGCCGACCCGATTATAAGCGGCAAAGTGTTTACCGGATGGGATAAAGATATTCCTGTTACTATGCCTGCCGAAAACCTTGTTTTCTATGCCGGATTTGTTCCTGTTACTCGCAAAGCTACATTCCTTGTCCCCGATGATAACGGTAAGTATCATGATGAAACAGGAAATTACAGTGTTGTAGCCGAGGTGATTTTTGAAGAAGGAGCAACCTCCATTGCAGAACCGGATGTTCCGGAAAAAGAAGGATACAGAGGCGATTGGACTCCATATGTAATTGGTAATACCGATATTATTATTAAAGCGGTATATGAACTTAAGGATACAGAAAACACAGGCGAAATCGAAACCAGTAAGACGGTTGAAGAAAAAGGAAATGGCGTTGTTACCGTCAATCTTGATGCGTTCTCAAAAGCGCAAAGTATCAAAATAAGTGAAAACGAACCCCTTGATATAGTCCTTGTTGTTGACCAATCGGGATCTATGACCCGCAGAATAGACAGCGACAAAGATGCTGACCCGAACAAAGGCGAGCTCAGCAGGAGGGACTACCTTGTAGCTACAGCAAAGGATTTTGTTGAATCCGTAAAACAGAACGCCGAAAAGAGCGGCGCCGAACACCGTATTTCAATTGTAGGATTCGGCTCAAGCACAAAGCCTAACGGTTGGCCGAGGAATCGATCGTTCACTGCATATGAGAACACAGAGGTATTAACTGTCAGAAGCGGTGAACCCGTCAATTACAACAATAGAAAAATAGCCAATGCCTATAAGAATTCTCTGATGAATTCTGTTTCAGACTATTCTTTGATTATGACGGCAATAGACCGAATTGGAGCATCGGGAGCAACAGCAGCAGAGCTTGGTCTTAAAATGGCTTCTCAAGTGCTTGAAAGTAATGAATCCGACAGGAAAAAAATCGTTGTATTCATTACAGACGGCGAACCGACACACTGGGATGGTTTCGATGATAATGTTGCTTATGATGCTGTCAACGAAGCTAAAATACTCAAGAATAAGGGCGCATTGATTTATTCAATAGCAATATCAAACAAAGCGGATCCCAACGGTGAAATTTCTGAAAACTTCAACAGATTCCTGCATGGAGTTTCTTCCAACTATAAAGAGGCTTCGTTTAATAATCTTGGAGCCGGAAGCAAAAATAATGGTTATTTTGTCAGCGTAAACGATGCCGCGGCTCTGAACAAAACATTTGAAAACATTATTGTAAGAAGCGTACTCAAAACTGTAAACTTCAAATCAGTTACACTTTATGATACAATTACAAAAGAGTTTTCAATGACCGTTCTTCAGGAGCAACTGTTCAGAGAAAAATTAAAGAACGAATATGGCATCACCAATACCGATATAACCGTGGACAGAAGAGATGACGGCACAACTTATATCGAAATCCGCAACCTTACTCCCAAGAAACGGTTTAATGAAACCAATATGATGATTGGTTGGGGAGTAAATGTTTCGTTTGATATTACAGCAAATGAATACTCCGTGGATGCCGGAACTTATTACACCAACACCGAGGATGCAGGTGTGATAATCAGCAACACTAATGTCGGCACATTTATCCCTCAAAGTGTCAATTTATCAACTGACAGATATATTGTTGAGTATTATCTTGATGATAATGTAATATATGATATAGCGATGTATAATGAAGGCGACGTCATTACGGCTCCGGATGTTGACTTTGCCTCTTGGCAAATCGGAGACGAAACGGTTGTAACAGAAAAAGTGGCAAAATATTACGCAACCCTCGGAAATGCAGATAAAAAGGTTACATGGATAATTAAGGGAAATAGCCGAACAGAGCACTATGCGTTCGGCGAGAGAATAGTCGCACCGGAAGTTGACATTCCGAATTTCTCGAGATGGACTCCTGACATCGAACCATATATGGGCAGATTTGATCAGGAATACAAAGCGGAATTCAGCGATCATGTCCATTCCTTTGTAAAAACAATAAAGGGCAAGTGCGACGAAGGTCAGACTGTAATAAGCACCTGTTCTTGTGGTTACACATACAGTGAATCTCTCGAGCCGGGTGAACATGTTTTTGAAGCGACAATTTACAACACCGAATCAGAAACTATATCTCATTTCCAGTGCGTCAACTGCAGTTATAATTATGAAAAGGTTCTTACATTCAAATCCAAATCATCCGAAATGGGCGACCTGTATGATTTGAACCTCTTTGAGGACGTAGGTGGAGCGGAAATTCACGAAGACGGAGAAGCAAAATATCTCTATGTCAGAATACCCCTTGTTTCTTTAAGTGAAGATTGCAGGCAGAAGATTGCCAACGATGATGATATCTATGTTTATCATATCTCTGACGATGGATCTCAGGAGCTTTGCAGATACCATATTGATGGCGACTTTATAGTAGTCCATTGCAAATCTTTCAGTTACTATTTGTTTACTTCGCGACTTATATCCGGAGAAATGAATATTAATGATGCAACCTGTGTTCTCAACGGTCACAAATATGAACAACGAAGCGACATTGACAATCATTGGGATGAATGCACCGTATGCGGTGATGTAACAAATGTTGAGCCCCACAGTGACAGCGAGAGAGACCGAATCTGTGATGTATGCGGCAGAGACATGAAGGATGCGGCTGCGATAACAACAGAGCTTGACAGGATTTACTTCTATTTCAATGATTCAGTAAATCTTGGAGCCGAATCAACCTGGGGCAGACTCATTTATTCTTCGAGCAACGAAAAAGTCGCCAAAGTTGATGAAAACGGCAGGGTTACAGGAACCGGTCGCGGACGCTGTACAATCACTGTAACCGTTGAAGGGACAGACATCAGTAAAGAAATCAAGGTCAGAACCGATTACAGATGGTGGCAATGGATACACTGGCTGCTGTTCGGATGCATCTGGTATTTCAAGCGTCTGTCATTCTGGGATATTATTGAATGCATACCGCAATTACTTCAAAGTTTGGCACATGAAATTCTCAGCCTTTTAATGCGCATTTAAGATTTGCTGAGACTCCAAAGAGGTCGAAAAACGGACTTACCGCCTCTAATTACGACGGTGTAAATAATTGCTCCATGTCAATAGTTGGGGTAAAAATCCAATAAAAAACATCGGCAACGAACTCAAAAATTGTTGCCGATGTTTTGACATAAAGAGAAAATGTAAAAATACATTTTTGAAGTGAGTGAAATCATGGTATCCGTATGTGTTTTTTTCTAAAACTTTAATTTTATTGTTGTAACCTTCAGTAAATCCGTTAATAAAAAACTAACTATCAAATGTCAATATCCAAAATGAATTTTTTGAAAGTTATCTGCCGCTCTTGACATACGGAAATCGATTGCAACTTGCTATTGCAATTTATGATTATTATGTAATAGTAGCTTTACTCCATTAATTAATTGTTATTATCTGTTCCATCGTAACCAACCCTGTTTAACAGTCACGCAATCACATTATTTGATTATTTTTTTAAATTACTGGTTTATGGATACTTGCCATCTCGGAGAGGGCCAATGCTCCGCATATCCTGTTGGCGGGCGGATAATATCCGCCCCTACGTGATTAAATGTTTGTGAGTTATCATATTTACGAGGTAAAATATAAATTTCACCCACGGGATGAGGCACATTTATCTTCCGTAATCGAAAAAGGGTGTATAAAAATATCGCCACACCCGCCCCTTCGGGGCACCCTCTCCGGTCTCGGAGAGGGCTATGTGGTGCGACTCATCAACTATGTAATCAATAATTTGCACACTATAAACGATTTCTCACCTATGGGTTGTGGTGAATATACCTTTCGCAATCAGTAACGGGTGTAATCGAAAACGGGTGTATATAAAAAAACAGGCAGTGACCGGGGTCACTGCCTTTAATGCGTAAAGATTTAATTATTCGTCGATCTCGATAACAACGCCTGAACCAA
This sequence comes from uncultured Clostridia bacterium, assembly GCA_947166625.1. Taxonomy (GTDB): domain Bacteria; phylum Bacillota; class Clostridia; order Oscillospirales; family Acutalibacteraceae; genus CAG-177. The sequence continues at coordinate 50,675 of CAMVEX010000013.1, read as the reverse complement.
CGGTTCTGCCGCCTTCACGGATAGCGAAACGAAGACCCTTTTCGATAGCGATGGGGGTGATAAGCTCAACCTTCATATCAACGTTGTCGCCGGGCATGCACATTTCAGTGCCTTCGGGAAGGGTGATAACGCCGGTAACGTCGGTAGTTCTGAAATAGAACTGAGGACGATAGTTGTTGAAGAACGGTGTATGACGGCCGCCTTCTTCCTTGGTCAGAACGTAAACCTGGCCAACGAACTTGGTGTGAGGATGGATTGAACCGGGCTTGGAAAGAACCTGGCCGCGCTCGATCTCTGTTCTCTGAACACCGCGAAGGAGTGCGCCGATGTTGTCGCCTGCCTCAGCGTAATCGAGGATCTTTCTGAACATCTCGATACCGGTAACAACAGTCTTTCTCTTTTCTTCGGTAAGGCCGACGATTTCAACTTCTTCGCCTGTCTTAAGCTGTCCACGCTCAACTCTGCCGGTGGCAACGGTGCCGCGGCCGGTGATGGTGAAGACGTCCTCAACGGGCATAAGGAAGGGAAGGTCTGCTTTACGGTCGGGAGTGGGGATGTAGGAATCAACAGCGTCCATGAGTTCCCAGATGCAAGCGATCTCGGGAGCGTTTACGTCGCCGCCGTCATATTCAAGAGCCTTAAGAGCTGAACCCTTGATGATGGGAGCATTCTCATCGAAGCCGTACTCAGCGAGAGTCTCTCTGACTTCCATTTCAACGAGCTCAAGGAGCTCGGGATCGTCAACCTGGTCAACCTTGTTAAGGAAAACGATGATCTTGGGCACGCCAACCTGACGGGCAAGGAGAAGGTGCTCTTTGGTCTGAGCCATGGGGCCGTCGGTAGCTGCGATAACGAGGATGGAACCGTCCATCTGAGCAGCGCCGGTGATCATGTTTTTAATATAGTCTGCGTGACCCGGGCAGTCAACGTGTGCATAGTGACGGTTTTCGGTTTCATACTCAACGTGTGCAGTGTTGATGGTAATGCCGCGCTCTCTCTCTTCGGGAGCCTTATCGATGTTAGCATAATCAACGAAATCTGCTTCGCCCTTCATAGCGAGGGTCTTGGTAATAGCTGCTGTAAGAGTGGTCTTACCATGGTCAACGTGACCGATGGTGCCGATGTTTACGTGGGGCTTTGTTCGATTAAAATGTTCTTTTGCCATTGAATTGTTTCCTCCCTTTAGAAGCAATTTAAGTTACATGCTAACGCATGCTGATATTTTAACAATAAACGCTTAAAATTTCAAGACTTTTTTACAATTTTGCTTTTATTTCTCGGATATCATCTTTTCGGCGATATTCTTGGGCACCTCGCTGTAATGAGAGGGCTCCATAACATACTGGCCTCTGCCCTGCGTTTTTGAACGAAGGGATGTGGCGTAGCCGAACATATTCGAGAGCGGAATAAAAGCGTCTATCTGGGTCGCGCCTGTCCTTACTTCCTGACCCTGGACCATACCGCGCCTTGAGTTTATATCTCCGATAACATCGCCGATGTATTCGTCGGGGACTATAACGGACGCCTTCATTATGGGCTCCATGAGCACGGGCGCCGCCTTCTTCATAGCGTCTTTGAATGCCATTGATGCGGCGATCTTAAACGCCATTTCGGAGGAGTCAACCTCGTGATAGGATCCGTCGTAAAGAGTTACCTTGACGTCAACGACATTGTAGCCTGCGAGAGTACCGCTGAGCATTGCGCCCTTGATACCTGCTTCGATGGCGTTGAAATATTCTTTGGGGATAGCGCCGCCGACAATTTCGTTGACAAATTCGTAGCCCTTTTCGGGATTGGGCTCGATCCTGATTTTAACGTGACCGTATTGACCTTTACCGCCGGACTGACGCGCATATTTGGTGTCTGACTCGGCAGGCTTGGTGATGGTTTCACGGAAAGCAACCTGCGGCTTGCCGACATTTGCCTCTACGCGGAATTCGCGCAGCATTCTGTCAACGATTATCTCAAGATGGAGCTCGCCCATACCTGCGATAATTGTCTGACCGGTCTCTTCGTCGGTGTAGCATTTGAATGTGGGATCTTCCTCGGCGAGTTTTGCCAGAGCGATGCTCATCTTTTCCTGACCGGCTTTGGTCTTGGGCTCGATGGCAACTCTGATAACGGGCTCGGGGAATTCCATTGATTCAAGGATGATAGGATGCTTTGAGGAGCAGAGCGTGTCGCCGGTGGTAGTCTGCTTGACTCCGACGCAAGCCGCTATATCTCCCGCATAGCAGGTTTCTATATCCTGCCTGTGGTTGGCGTGCATCTGGAGGATTCTTCCCATTCTCTCGTTGACGCCCTTGGTGGAGTTATAAACGGTGTCGCCTGCGTTGACCGTGCCGGAATATACTCTGAAGAAGCAGAGCTTGCCGACAAACTGGTCTGTCGTTATTTTGAATGCGAGAGCCGCGAAAGGCTCGTCATCCGATGAATTCCTGACCTCGTCCTTATCCGTCTTGGGGTTGGTGCCCGTAATGGCGGGGACATCGGTGGGAGCGGGCATATAATCGACTATTGCATCGAGCAGAAGCTGAACGCCCTTGTTGCGGTAAGAAGTGCCGCAGGTGACGGGCACCATGTGGTTGGCAATGGTCGATTTCCTGATGCAGGATTTTATCTCATCAAGTGTGAGCTCCTCGCCATCGAGATATTTCTCAAGCAGCTTGTCATCCTGCTCAGCTACATGCTCCACCATTTCGTCATGGTATTTCTGAGCGATCTCGCGCATATCTTCGGGAATCTCTTTGCACTCGATCTTGGTGCCGAGATCATCATCGTAATAATACGCCTTCATTATAACAAGGTCGATAATGCCCTTGAAATCCGCTTCGGCGCCGATGGGGAGCTGGATGGGGACTGCGTTGCATTTGAGGCGGTCTTTCATCATATCGACGACATGATAGAAGTTTGCTCCCATGATATCCATCTTGTTGATGTAAACCATTCTGGGAACTTTGTATTTATCCGCCTGTCTCCATACGGTTTCGCTCTGGGGCTCAACGCCGCCCTTGGCGCAGAGAACGGTAACAGAACCGTCAAGAACTCTCAGGGAACGCTCGACCTCAACTGTGAAGTCAACGTGACCCGGGGTGTCGATGATATTTATGCGGTGTTCCTTCCAAAAGCATGTAGTGGCGGCAGAAGTGATAGTGATTCCGCGCTCCTGTTCCTGCTCCATGAAATCCATGGTGGCAGACCCGTCATGAGTCTCACCGATTTTATGAGTTTTTCCCGTATAGAAAAGTATTCTTTCGGTCGTAGTTGTCTTTCCGGCATCTATATGAGCCATGATGCCGATATTCCTCGTTTTTTCGAGTGAAACCTGCCTTGGCAAAATAACACCTCCGATTCTGCAGGGATATGAAAAACGCTGATAATTATTGAATGATCACAAACGGTTTCCTTGCGGAAATTACCATCTGAAGTGTGCAAAAGCTTTGTTGGCTTCAGCCATCTTATGAGTATCTTCACGCTTCTTGAATGCGGAGCCGGTTTCATTGACTGCATCCATGATTTCGTTTGCCAGGCGTTCCTTCATGGTTCTCTCGGAACGGGCGCGTGAATAGGCTGTGATCCAACGAAGACCGAGGGTCGTCCTTCTTTCGGGGCGGACCTCCATGGGAACCTGATAGGTTGCGCCGCCGACACGACGGGCCTTAACCTCGAGAACGGGCATAACGTTTTCCATCGCTGCCTCAAAAACCTCAAGGGGCTCTTTACCGGTCTTGTCTTTGATAATGTCAAAAGCATCGTAAACGATCTTTTGAGCAACGCCCTTCTTACCGTCGAGCATAACGTTGTTGATCAGACGGGTAACAAGAGTTGAGTTGTAAAGCGGATCAGGCAAAACTTCTCGTTTTGCTATGTTGCCTCTTCTTGGCACTTCGCTTCCCTCCTTCATAGTAATGATATCATAGGTACTCGAGCGACAAATTCTCGTGGCGCCAACGCAGAGACATATATAAGGTAATATATATATTTACTGCATTGGTGAAATATTGCATTTCGCCTGCAAGATTATTTGTCTTAAATGGGATTATTTCTTCTTGGGACGCTTTGCGCCGTATTTTGAACGGGCCTGCATCCTGCCGGTAACGCCCTGAGTATCAAGCGTACCGCGAATGATGTGGTAACGAACACCGGGGAGATCCTTTACACGGCCGCCGCGGATAAGAACAACGGAGTGCTCCTGAAGGTTGTGACCGACGCCGGGGATGTAAGCGGAAACTTCCATACCGTTTGTCAGACGAACTCTGGCTATCTTACGAAGAGCTGAGTTGGGCTTCTTGGGAGTCGCTGTCTTAACTGCTGTGCATACGCCGCGCTTCTGGGGTGAATTCTGATCGGTCATAACATTCTTTTTGGAGTTGAGACCTTTAAGAAGTGCGGGAGCCTTGGGCTTTTTGTCAAGGGTCTGTCTGCCGTTACGAACAAGCTGATTAAAGGTAGGCAATTTTTTCTCTCCTTTCTTTGAATTTTATCGTGTAAGGGCACCGCGAGGGTGCCCGCTGACACCATGTTTCAGTATTTTACCATATAATATATATGTTTGTCAACACTTTTCACAAAAATCAATCTGCGTTTTCAGTTATATTGACAGACTGAGTCGTGGGGTAAATATTGACGTCGGTATAGCATTTCATACCCGTACCCGAGGGCAGAAGCTTGCCGATGATAACGTTTTCTTTCAGGCCGATGAGATGGTCCGTCTTGCCCTTTATCGCAGCGTCCGTAAGGACTCTCGTAGTCTCCTGGAACGAAGCCGCGGAGAGGAATGAATCCGTTGCGAGAGAGGCCTTGGTGATACCGAGCAGGGTGGGCTCGCATTCTGCGAGGACGGGCTCCTTGCCCTTCTCTGCCGCCTGAGCGATGAGCCTGTTGTTTTCGTCTGTGAAATCCTGCTTCTCGACCACCTGATCCACAAGGAAGGTGCTGTCGCCGGGATTTGTTATCTTGACCTGACGCATCATCTGGCGGATTATGACCTCGATATGCTTATCGTTGATGTCAACGCCCTGGAGGCGATAAGTCTTCTGAACTTCTCTGATAAGGTAATCGTGGACGGCGTCAACGCCGAGAATGGCGAGGATATCGTGAGGATTCTGCGAGCCTTCAGTGAGCTGGTCGCCCTTCTTCACTATATCTCCCTCCTGGACCTTCTTCTTGAAGCCGTAGGGGATGAGATACTGCTTTTCGCTGCCGTCATCGGCGGTAACAACGATATGGTCTGTATTCTTTATCTTTCTGATGCTCGCTACGCCGTCGATCTCGCTCATGATGGCGAGCACCTTGGGCTTGCGTGCCTCAAAGAGCTCTTCAACTCTGGGAAGACCGGAGGTGATATCCGACTGGTCCGCCGCGCCGCCGGTGTGGAAGGTTCTCATCGTGAGCTGAGTGCCGGGCTCGCCTATCGACTGGGCGGCGATTATGCCGACCGCCTCGCCGACCGTAACGGGCTGGCCTGTGGCAAGGTTTTTGCCGTAGCATTTAATGCAGGCGCCGTGCTGTGATTCGCAGGTGAGGAGCGAGCGGATCTTGATTTTGGGCTTCTCGGTCTCGGGAAGTTCGCCCTTTGCGATCTTTTCATCGCAGTATCTGTGAGCGAGATCCGAGATCTCTTTTGCCTTCTCATCGGTGATCATTTCATCCTTGCTCGCGACAAGCTCGCCGGTGAAGGGATTATAATAATCCTCAAAGAGGAATCTGCCGGAGAGACGCTCCTCAAGGGAGACTATCTTTCTCGAATTCTTCTTTCTCTCATCGTCAAAGATGTCATATACCTCGGTGCCGTCTTTGCAGTGGCAATCCTCCTCGCGGATGATAACATCCTGAGAAACGTCAACGAGACGCCTGGTAAGATATCCGGAGTCCGCAGTACGGAGCGCCGTATCGGCAAGACCTTTACGAGCGCCGCGGGCGGCGATGTAATATTCAAGGATATTCAGGCCTTCGCGGTAGTTCGCTCTGATGGGGACCTCGATGACCTTACCGGATGTGTTTGCGATAAGTCCGCGCATACCTGCGAGCTGACGAAGCTGTGAATCGTTACCGCGGGCGCCGGATTTAAGCATGATGTTGATGGGGTTGAATTCCTCGAAGTTTGCCTTGAGGGCGTCGCCGACCTTATTGGTGCAGCTTTCCCAGGCGTTGATAACTTCTTTGGAGCGCTTCTCTTCCGAATAGAAGCCTCTTTCGTAAAGCTTTTTGATCTTTTCGATCTTTTCATCCGCTTCTTCGAGGATCTGCTTCTTCTGCGGAGGAATGGTCGCGTCGCATACGGCGACGGTAAGACCGCTGACGGTCGAATATTTGTAGCCCTGCGCCTTGACCTTATCGAGCACTCTGCCGGATACCGAGGTGCCGTGGACCTTGATACATCTGTCGATGATCTTGCCGAGCGCCTTTTTGCCGACGAGCTCGTCTATTTCAAGGGCGAAGAGATTTTCGGGTTTGGTCCTGTCAACGAAGCCGAGATCCTGCGGGATGGGGTCGTTGAAAATGAGTTTGCCCAGAGTGGTGGTGACTATTCCGGTCACCTTTTTGCCGTTGAATTCCTTTGAAAGACGGACTTTTATTGAGACATGAAGGCCGATATTGCCCTCATCATAAGCCATCATCGCTTCGTTTACGGAGCCGAAGGTCTTATATACGAGATGCTTTTTGCCGTCCTCGCCCTCGGTCTCGACGGGAGCGCCGGGCTCGCAGGGATTTATGGGATTATAATCCGAATTGGCGGGGTTGTTATCGTTGACCATGGTCAGATAATACGAGCCGAGGATCATATCCTGAGTGGGAACGGTAACGGGCTTGCCGTCCGACGGCTTGAGCAGGTTGTTCGCGGCGAGCATAAGGAATCTCGCTTCAGCCTGAGCCTCAGCCGAAAGAGGCACGTGAACAGCCATCTGGTCGCCGTCGAAGTCCGCATTGAACGCGGTACAGGCGAGAGGATGAAGCTTTATCGCTCTGCCCTCGACGAGGACGGGCTCAAACGCCTGAATACCGAGACGGTGAAGGGTCGGAGCGCGGTTGAGCATAACGGGGTGATCCTTGATAACGATTTCGAGAGCGTCCCAAACCTGAGCGGACATCGCTCTGTCAACCATCTTGCGGGCGGATTTTACATTGCCCGCGTCGCCCGTTTCGACAAGGCGCTTCATGATAAAGGGCTTGAAGAGCTCAAGAGCCATCTCTTTGGGGAGACCGCACTGATACATCTTAAGCTCGGGGCCGACAACGATAACGCTTCTGCCGGAGTAGTCAACACGCTTGCCGAGAAGATTCTGTCTGAATCTGCCCTGCTTGCCCTTGAGCATATCGGAGAGGGATTTGAGAGCTCTGTTGCTCGGGCCGGTGACCGGTCTGCCTCTTCTGCCGTTGTCGATAAGGGCATCGACCGCTTCCTGGAGCATTCTCTTTTCGTTGCGGATGATTATATCGGGGGAGCCGAGCTCGATGAGCTTGGCGAGACGGTTGTTTCTGTTGATAACGCGTCTGTAAAGATCGTTGAGGTCGCTGGTGGCGAACCTGCCGCCTTCAAGCTGGACCATGGGGCGTAGCTCGGGCGGGATAACGGGAATGACATCGAGGATCATCCATTCGGGTCTGTTGCCGGAGAGCCTGAATGCCTCTACGACCTCAAGTCTTTTGAGAAGCTTCACTCTCTTTTGAGAGGAGGCGTTTTCAAGCTCTTCCTTGAGCTCTTTTGAGAGGGCTTCAAGGTCGATATCCGCAAGCAGTCTCTTGACTGCCTCGGCGCCCATGCCGGCCTCAAAATCATCCTCATATCTCAGACGGTATTCCGCATAGTCTTTTTCATCGAGGGTCTGACCCTTCTCAAGCGGAGTGTCGCCGGGATCGATGACGATGTGCCTTGCGAAATAGAGCACTCTTTCGAGCTCTTTGGGCATTATATCGAGGATGAGGCTCATTCTCGAGGGGATACCCTTGAAATACCAGATATGCGATACGGGGGTGGCAAGCTCAATGTGACCCATTCTCTCGCGGCGGACTTTTGCCCTTGTGATCTCAACGCCGCAGCGCTCGCACACCTTGCCCTTGTATCTGACCTTCTTATACTTTCCGCAGTGACATTCCCAGTCCTTGGTGGGCCCGAATATCTTTTCGCAGAAAAGGCCGTCTTTCTCGGGTTTCAGGGTCCTGTAATTTATGGTTTCGGGCTTCTTTACCTCGCCGTATGACCATTCTCTTATGGCTTCGGGAGAAGCAAGGCCGATTCTTATGGATTCAAAAGTGAGATTTGCATTGTTTTCAATGTTTTCCATTAAAAAATATGCCCCTTCCGTTAAATTTTTCGATTTCGGAGATTACTGATAATCGTCATCGGAGCCGTTGTAGCCGTATGAATCGAATTCGTCAAGACCCATATCGTCATCGTCAAAGGTCTTGTCTTCGCCGGCGCTGTAATTGACGGAATCTTCATCATCCGCGCCGTCGCCTGTGTCATAGACGTCATACTGCATGCTGTCCTCGTCGATATCGTATCCCTCACCGACCTCAACATCGTTTACGGTGCCGAAAGCCTCTTTGTTATCATCGGGCTGAGCGGGGAAATCGTTATCATAAGAGGTGCGAAGGTCGATCTCGTCGCCGTTTTTATCGAGGACCTTGATCGAGAGGGCGAGTGACTGAAGCTCTTTGACAAGCACCTTGAATGCCTCGGGGGTGCCGGGCTTCGGGATGTTGTTGCCCTTGACTATCGCTTCGTAGGTGTCAACTCTGCCGACGGTATCGTCCGATTTGACGGTGAGTATCTCCTGAAGGGTATATGCCGCGCCGTATGCCTCGAGCGCCCAGACTTCCATTTCACCGAAACGCTGGCCGCCGAACTGCGCTTTACCGCCGAGGGGCTGCTGGGTGACGAGTGAATACGGGCCTGTGGAACGGGCGTGGATCTTATCATCAACAAGGTGATGGAGTTTGAGATAATACATAACGCCGACCGTTACGGGGTTATCGAATTTTCTGCCGGTCCTGCCGTCATAGAGGACGGTCTTGCCGGATTTATCGAAGGTGAATACCTTTGAGGGATCAAACTTGAAGTTTTCGGGATTGTATTCAAAATCGCCGTTTTCCGCAAGCTTCTTGGCGGCTTCGGATCTCTTTTCGAGATCTTCCTTCGCCTTGGCGAGGATAAGCTCATTCGCCTGCTCAAAGGCGTCGGTGATGTCTTTTTCGTGCGCGCCGTCAAAAACGGGGGTCATCACGTTGATCCCGAGGCTGCGCGCCGCAAGTCCGAGATGGACCTCAAGCACCTGACCGATATTCATACGGGAGGGAACGCCGAGCGGGTTAAGGCAGATGTCAAGGGGAGTGCCGTCGGGAAGGAAGGGCATATCCTCAACGGGGAGGATCCTGGAAACAACGCCCTTGTTTCCGTGGCGGCCCGCCATCTTATCGCCGACCGAGAGCTTACGCTTCTGAGCGATGTAGCAGCGGACTACCTTATTGACGCCGGGGGCGAGCTCGTCGCTGTTTTCTTTGGTGAATACCTCAACGTTTACGACAACGCCGTATTCGCCGTGGGGAACTCTCAGAGAAGTGTCTCTGACTTCTTTTGCCTTCTCGCCGAAGATGGCGTGGAGCAGCCTCTCCTCGGGAGTCATTTCGGTTTCGCCCTTGGGCGTTACCTTGCCGACGAGGATGTCGCCGCTGCGTACCTCTGCGCCGATGCGGATGATTCCGTTTTCGTCAAGGTTTGCGAGCGCGTCGTCGCCGGTGTTGGGAATATCTCTGGTGATGTCTTCGGGGCCTAGCTTGGTGTCTCTCGCCTCGGTATCATATTCCTCGATGTGGATGGAGGTATATACATCGTCGCGGACTATCTTTTCGCTGATAAGGACCGCGTCCTCGTAGTTGTAGCCCTCCCAGGTCATAAAGCCGATGAGGGCGTTTTTGCCCAGAGCTACTTCGCCGTGGTCGATAGCGGGTCCGTCGGCGATGACCTCGCCCTTCTCCACTCTCTGACCTACGCTGACTATCGGGCGCTGGTTGTTACAGGTCGCCTGGTTGGAGCGCATGAATTTGATAACTTCGTAATCCCTGACCTCGCCGCCGTCCTCAAGGATGGTTATCTTATCGGCGCAGACCTTTGTGACCACGCCGGGATTCTTTGCGAGCACGCAGACTCCCGAATCGACCGCCGCTTTGTATTCCATACCGGTGCCGACTATCGGAGCCTTGGTGGTAAGGAGGGGAACAGCCTGCTTCTGCATGTTGGAGCCCATGAGCGCGCGGTTGGCGTCGTCATTCTCAAGGAAGGGGATCATCGCCGTGGCGACGGAAACGACCATCGCGGGCGAAACATCCATGTAGTCAACATTGCCCGGCTCGGTTTCGAGGAAGCCCTCTCTGTATCTCGCGGCGATTCTCGAATTGACGAATCTGCCGTTTTCGTCGAGAGGCTCGTTACCCTGGGCGACAACATGTCTGTCTTCTTCATCGGCGGTCATGTATTCCACTTCGTCAAGAACTCTTACATCCTTGACATTGCCCTTTTTATCAAAGACCTTTTCGATCTTTCTGTAGGGCGCCTCGATGAAGCCGTATTTATTTATCTTCGCGTAAGTGGCGAGATATGAGATAAGGCCGATGTTGGGGCCTTCGGGGGTCTCAATGGGGCACATTCTGCCGTAGTGGGTGTAGTGAACGTCGCGGACCTCGAAACCGGCTCTGTCTCTCGAAAGACCTCCGGGGCCGAGGGCTGAAATACGGCGCTTATGAGTCAGCTCCGCGAGCGGATTGGACTGATCCATAAACTGCGAGAGCGGGGAGGAACCGAAAAACTCGCGGATCGCCGTGGTGATGGGACGGATATTGATAAGGGTCTGAGGAGTGATTTTTTCATCCTCTTCCTGAGCCTGCACCGCCATTCTCTCGCGAACGACTCTCTCCATCCTCGAAAGGCCTATCTTGAACTGATTCTGGAGGAGCTCGCCGACGGAGCGGATTCGTCTGTTGCCCAGGTGGTCTATATCGTCAAGGTTGCCCACGCCCTTGGTGAGGCAGTTGACATAGTTGACGGAGGCGTAAATATCGTCTCTGATAATGAATTTGGGGATGAGGTCGTCACAGCGGAGCTTCATCTCTTCGAGCAGAGCCTTTTTGCTCTTGCCGCATTTTGCGATTATCTCTTTGAGTACGCTGAATCTGACCTTTTCGCCTACGGCGATCTCTTCAAGCTCCTCGGCTGTGATCGAGGAGGGAAGCAGGGCGAGAGGATCTACCATGCGGTTGGAGGAAACGGTGAGCTCGGTACCGTCTTCGCATTTAACGACCACTCTCCACACGCCCGCGTTTTCGAGCGCCTGAACTTTTTCTTCGTCAAGCTCCTCATCGGGCATCGCGAGCACTTCGCCGGTCTCTTCGTCTATAACGGGCTGAGCGACAATGCAGCCGGGCAGACGGTTGAGAAGGGAAAGCTTCTTGTTGTATTTATAACGGCCTACGCGTGAAATATCATATCTGTAGGGATCGAAGAAGAGGCTGTCGATATTCTGCTGGGCGACCTCGAGGGTAACGGGCTCGCCGGGGCGCATCTTTTTGAATATCTCCATAAGCGCTTCTTCGGTGTTTTTGGTCTCATCCTTTTCGAGAGTGGCTTCTATCTTTTCGTCGTTGCCGAAGAAGCTGCGGATCTCGTCATTGGAGCTCAGACCGAGCGCGCGAACGAAGGTTGTGATAAGCAGTTTTTTGTTTTTATCGATCTTGACATAGAAGATGTCATCGACCGATGTTTCATATTCAAGCCAGGCGCCTCTGTTGGGGTTGATGGTGGAAGCGTAGAGCTCCTTACCTGTCTTGTCGTGGGTCATGCTGAAATATACGCCGGGGGAACGGACAAGCTGGGAGACGATAACTCTCTCCGCGCCGTTGATGACGAAGGTGCCGCTTTCGGTCATTATCGGGAAATCTCCCATATAGACCTCCGACTCCTTGACGGTGCCTGTATTCTTATTGAGAAGGCGCACCGTAGCTCTCATGGGGGCGGAATAAGTGGTATCTCTCTCCTTGCATTCACGCACATTGTATTTCGGCTTGTCGTCCATACGGTAATCAACAAAGCTGAGCACGAGGTTGCCCGAATAATCCGTGATATCCTCCATATCGCGGAAGGCTTCCTTGAGGCCTGTGTTGATAAACCAGTCATAGGATGACTTCTGGATCTCAATAAGGTTGGGAATATCCATGACCTCATTGATTTTGCCGAAGCTCATGCGCGTACAGCTTCCTCTTGTGACGGGCTTCACATTGAGCATCTGATAAATCCTCCGTTCTGATTTGCATTTTGCCGACGGACCGGCTCTCATTACTTTATAAAACAAACAAAATAACGGGGCGTTCTGATCCATCATACGATAGGTCAGTATTATATCCGCCCCGTTATTAAAAGTCAAGAAAAACTTTTTTTATTTATATATTTTTTATAATTTTTGTGAATATAGCTTGAGCAGGCGCCTCCGAAATGCGAATTTTTGTGCAATTTCAATATAATTATTTTTAAGAAATTTATTATATAGGGAATGAAACCGCTCTTTTGCCGGTAAATCAGCCCTTTACAATAACGGGAGCCCTTGAGATCTCCGCCCCCGCGGGCAGGGGCGATCTGAGGCAGGCGGTGTAAATATCCGTCGCCGCGCATTCGAGCGAAAAAACTCTCTTTGCCGCCTCCGCAAGCCCCGAAATATCGGAGGTCTTTGAGACAAGAGGCAGCGACGCGCTCTCCTTCATTGCCGCGAAAATCTCCGCTCCCGCGTGGGTCATTCCGAGAATCCGGATATACGGCGGATCCGCGGCGGCGTCATCACGGGTGATCCCGATAAAAGAATTCATCACCGTCCGCCTTATCCTCGCCAGGGTGTAGCGCTTCGTTTTCGCCTCAAAATAAAGTTCCTCAAGGGTTGACGCCTTACGGCACGCCGCGGCGATCCTGTTTTCGATCCCCTCGGAAATATCGGGCGAAAGCGCGATTTCTTCCGCTGTCATTCTCCGCATTTTGCACAAAACGGCGGCTTCAAATTTGTCGAAAGAAACGGTATTTTCATTATCAAAACTATCGTAAAAACCGGGCAGAAATTTTTTGGGATCCTCCCTGGAATAAATCATCCTGCGTATCTCCGAAGCGCTCGCATAAATTCCCGATGTCTCGGCGCAGTCGTGAGCGGCGGTCCTGCCGAAGGTGACGGGCTCAATGCGTGAATTCAGCCGTCTGAGCGCGGAAATATATTCGATCCCGAGGATGTTATTCGGCGAGCCGACGATATCCGCAAGGCGCGGCTCTCTGCGCCTGAGAGCGTTTTCACGAGCGGCGGCATAGGTTATCCCCGATTTGAGCTCATCCCCGATCTCTTCGGAAAAATCCCCGCGCATAAAAATATCCGAAACGCTTTTGAGAAGGGAAATATCCGCGCATTCGCTGCCGAAAACCAGCGAATCGACCGCGCCCGTTTTATCGAGGATCCCGACCGCTCCGCGGGCAAAATTCTCCGCCCCCGACAGAGCATAATTCACGGGGAGCTGTATCACGGCATCGACCCCTCCGGCAAGAGCGGCGACGACCCTCATCGAGGTCTCAAAAACCGCGGGCTCCCCGCGCTGGACAAAATTACCGCTCATCACCGCGATCACGCGGTCAAATCCGCTCGCCCTCGCCTCTTTAACAAGGCGGGCGTGGCCGTTATGAAACGGGTTGAATTCGGCGACTATGCCGCAGGTCTTCATTCCGCTCTCTCCTTTCGCGTTTTTTGCACTTGAAAATCACATAACATAGGTATATAATAAAATAGTTAAGTAAATTTTGCAAGAAAATTTTAGTTATCGGAGTGATTGAAAATGAAAATTCTTGTTCTCAACTGCGGCAGCTCATCTCTCAAATATCAGCTTATAGACATGGAAGGAGAGATCCTTCTCGCCAAAGGCATCTGCGAGCAGATAGGCGACGCGAACGCAACTTTCACACACAAGGTCCCCGCCGACGAAAGCAAAAATATCAAGGCGATGCCCTATCTCATGGCGGATCACGGCGAAGCCATCAAGCTCGTCATCGACACGCTCGTAAGCCCCGACAGAGGCGTTATAAAATCGACCGATGAGATCGGCGCGGTAGGCCACAGAGTCCTTCACGGCGCGGAAAAATTCAGCGCCTCCGTCCTTGTTACGGAAGAGGTCAAGGCCGCGATCAGAGAATGCTTCAAATTCGGTCCTCTCCACAATCCCGCAAACCTCAAGGGTATCGAGGCGTGCGAAAAGATCATGGATGTGCCCCAGGTCGCAGTCTTTGATACCGGCTTCCATCAGACAATGCCCGATTATGTTTATCTTTACGCCCTTCCTTATAAATTTTATAAAGAAGACGGGATCCGCAAATACGGCTTCCACGGCACCAGCCACAGATATGTCAGCGGCAGATGCATTGACCTTCTCGGCGGCAAAGCTGAAGGCACAAAGATAGTTACCTGCCACCTCGGCAACGGCTCCTCCATCACCGCCGTAAAAGACGGCAAATGCCTTGATACGACCATGGGCCTCACCCCGCTTGAGGGCATCATCATGGGCACCCGCTGCGGCTCGATCGACCCCGCTATCGTTCCGACGATAATGAAGGATCACAACCTCTCCCCCGAAGAGATGGATACCCTTATGAATAAAAAGAGCGGTATGCTCGGCATCGCCGGCACCAGCGACAACAGAGAGATCGAAAACAGAGCCAAAGAGGGCGACCCCGTCGCGATGCTCGTTGAATCAATGCTCTGCCACCAGCTCATCAAATATATCGGCGGCTATGCCGCGGCAATGGGCGGCCTCGACGCAGTCGTATTCACCGGCGGCATCGGCGAAAACAATCCGCAGTACAGAACGAGAGTTGCCAAGGCTATCAGCTTCCTCGGCACAGATATAGATGAAGAAAAGAACCACATCAGAGGCGAAGAGGTCGAGATCTCCGTTCCCGGCTCAAAGGTAAAGATGTTTGTCATCCCCACCAACGAAGAACTCGTCATCGCCAGAGATACCAAAGAAATAGTTGACGCCCTTTGATTTTTATATACTCCCCTTACCGATCGGGTGAGGGGAGTATAATTCATCCCAGTAGTGAGCGGTTATTTGAAATGTGTATTT
Source organism: uncultured Clostridia bacterium (assembly GCA_947166625.1). Classification (GTDB taxonomy): domain Bacteria; phylum Bacillota; class Clostridia; order Oscillospirales; family Acutalibacteraceae; genus CAG-177. The sequence continues at coordinate 35,540 of CAMVEX010000013.1, read as the reverse complement.
AATAAAACCCGTTACCGATTGCGGGAGGGGAATGTGCCTCATCCCGTGGATGAGAGGTTGGTTGAAACGTGCATTTTCAAGGATATGCGGAGCATTAGCCCTCTCCGAGACCGGAGAGGGTGGCGAGGCGTAGCCGAGACGGGTGTGGCGATATTTATACACACCCGCTACCGAATAGATAAGGGCAAATGCACCTCATCCCGTAGGTGAGCGGAAAGGCACTGTCAAAAGTGTAATAAGATCCGAAAAATCAAGGATGTCCGCAGGAAGCGGACATCCTTTTTACTTTATTCATTATTGCTCCCGATATTTGAAACATACTCTGCCGGGGTCATGCCGCAGACGGATTTGAAAGCTCTGCCGAAATGCGAAGCGGATGAAAAACCGAGGAGGCGTGCGGTTTCACCGGCGGATCTGCCTTCAACAAGATAATCCTTTGCCGCGTTGATCTTCTTCCTCATTATGAAGGCGGAGACGGATTCTCCGATTTCCTTTTTGAAGATCCGTGACAAATAGTCCGCCGACACCCCGCATTCATTTGCGAGCAGACCGACCGTTATTTTTTCCGAAATACGGGAATTTATATATGCGATGCTTTTGCGGATATGCGGCGAAAACTGCGGCTGTTTTTTGCTTTTTGAAACAGCCTCGGTCAAAGCGATCATCTGCTTTCCGAGATATATCAGGATCTCATCTTTTGCCGTGAATTTATCGACCGCGTTTATACATTCATCCGAAAATTCATACGCCGCGCTTTCATTCAGCCCGCCCTGGATCGCATATCTTGTCGCCAGCGTGATCGCGCTGACCGCCGTATATTTATACTGCATAAGCTCGTTTTCCGACATATTTCCGGTGACGATCTCGGAGCCGATCTCGCCGATCCGCTTTATCAGCTCGCGAAGGTCGCCCTGCTGGATACAGGAATACAGTTTTATCTCCGTGATATAGGGCGTGCGCTTTTCGGCGGAAACATCATCAAGAGATCTGATTGTGATCAATTCACCTATATTCATTTCCCGATCCTCTCCATTTCGAGTTTCAGACGGTTGAAATCCATTATCTCCCAAAGCGGGAAGATCAGCCCTCCCTTAAGGCGCATGGACGCTTCATTCATTGCGGCGTAGAAGGCGACCTTGAAATCGGAATTCTCCGAAAGCGTATGCTTTGATTTATATGTTTCATAAAGCCCGAATGCGTCGCCCCACATATTGCGAAGCTGAAACAAATCATATTCTCTGTCTGCAAAGCAGGCGCCGCACGGGTCGATGAATCCAGTCAGCTCAAAAGATTTCGGGTCTGCCATTATGTTCATTATATTGAGGTCTCCGTGGATCAGCGCCGCCCGATCGGGCTCTGTATAAATTCCGTCAAATATATCCGACGCTTTCAGCAGGAGCTCCAATGAGTTTTTGTTGAATTTTCCTTTTTCGGCAAGGGCGGTCAGCCCTTTCAGCCAAGGATCTCTCATGGTTTGAGTGTAATACTCATACCATCCGCCGTAAACGGGATTTGCCAGGGCGCCGAATTTGCCGCCTGTCACCGAATGCCACTCGCTCATGCCGTCAACGACCTGCCCGGCAAAAGCGGCTTTACGGGCTTTGCTTTTCAAAAGGAAAGCGGGATCTAGGGCATTTTTGCCGCCGATAAAGCTCATCGCAAGCAGTGAGATCTCGGCGTCTTCATAAGTGAAAATGACCTCCGGCATCGGTACGGAAGTGTTTGCCCGAAGAATCTTCAGCTGCTCAGCCTCGGCGCTTTGCGAGCCTTTGACGCGATAGGTTTTGAGCGCGGCGGGAACTCCGCCGATAACGGCGCGAAACACTTTGCCGTAACTGCCTCCGCCTATGAATTCAAGGCTTTCGGGCGTTTCGCCGGTTTTGATCTTTACGATTTCGGGCAGTTTGTTTTTCAAAAAGCCGTTATTGAGTTTCATTGTATTTTCGCTCATATCATTTCACCCTTTCGGCTGCTGCGGCGAATGCACTTTTGCTTTCGGGAAGGAATGAGAACATCTGGAAGCAGTGGCACATACCGTCATATTTGTAAAGGCGGACATCAACGCCCGCCGCCTTCATTTTTTCACAGACACGGTCGCTGTCGCTTTCATCCAGCTCCGCAGTGCCGCAAAACAGCGTTGCGGGAGGGAATCCGTCAAATTCACCGCGGCAGGGGGAGATATACGGGCTGCTTCTGTCCGCATTCTGAACATAGGCGGAAATCCGCCGAAGCAGATGAAGATTATCCTCTATCCGCTTTCTTTTTGAAATGCCGTAAAACGGATCCGTATAGGCGTTTTTGATCCGGCTTTCACCCGTTGAATCGGCGTCGCCCCAAAGCGAAAAGCAGATGATACCGCGCGGAAGCGGCAGGTGATTATCGCGCAGATAGAGGCAGGATGTCAGCGCAAGGGTCGCTCCGGCGCTGTCGCCGATAAAAACCGTCTTTTCGGGCGGAATCCCTTCCGAGATCAGGTGCCGATAAACCTTTACGGTATCATACATCTGGGAAGGCAGTTCGTTTGCGGGCCAGGTGCCGTAATCAACGCTGAAAACGGCTACGCCGCCGAAAATCCGGCTGTATTTTTCCGCCGTCCGCCTGTAAAAATTATTGAGCGAAACCTTGAAGCCGCCGCCGTGGATATGAAAAAGCACAAGATCCGTCTGATGATTGTCGGGTATCAACTCTTCATACGCAACACCGTCAATCATATATCTTTTATGATCGAATCCGGCAGGGGCTTTATACTCCGATTTCATCCGCCTTGAAATGGCGGCAAAGCGGTCGCTGAGCTTATCGCTTTTTGAGAGCGGAGAATGAAAAATCAGCCGCAAAATACTCATAAGCGCTCTCCCCCGAATCGACGGCATACCTTTCACCACCCGCACATTTTATCGGTTTAATCGTAGCATAAAAACCGCGGGCTTACAATATGCGGAATACTTTTATGTCGGATATGTGACGGGAGTGCGGATTTATGGCATGGATTTATTATTACCATATAAATATGAATGCGCCCCGGTCTCGGAGAGGGCCAATGCTCCGCATATCCTTGTGTGAAGATGTGACGAACATTACATGATTTTGTCATTTGATAGAAATTTACACGCAATAAAATTATTGATTAACCTAATAAGTCGTACTCGGTAGCCCTCTCCGAGACCGGGGGCGAACCGCCGAAGCGCCGCCGGTGGCGGATGAAGCGAGCATTTGTTGGCGCAGCGGTCGGAAAGCGAGCCGCGAAGCGGCGAGTCTCCGGGCACCGCAAGAGGGCACGAGTGAGGTGAAGAAACAAGGAGCAATGCGCAGCGCTTCAAGCAAGCAGGGCGACTATGTTTCTGAGGGGGCAGGTGGCGAGGCATAGCCGAGACGGGTGTGGCGATATAATCGGAGCTAAGCAACCCTCGAATTGCTCATTGATTATGCTCCGCATATCCTGTTGGCGGGCGGATAATATCCGCCCCTACGATGTCAGGTATATGTAAATAAGCAATATTGCACAGCAAAAGCATAAATTTCACTATCGGGATGCGACACAGTTACCTTCCGCAATCGGTAACGGGAGTAAACGAAAACGGGATGCCGTGGGGTGCGGGTCTCCGGTGGAGACCTCTGCCGCAGGCAGAAGCACCGACCGAGCCGACAGGCGAGACCGTCCCCTACGATGCTCCGCATATCCTTGTGGCGGGCGGATAATATCCGCCCCTACGGTGTCAAAGTCTTGTAAATAAACAAATCTACAAAGTAAAAATTTGAATTTCATCAACGGAATGAATCACAATACCCTTTCGCAATCGCTGACGGGAGTATATAGAAATACACGCTCAAAATAACCGCTCATTTAAGGGTTGCGGCACACTACCCTTATCAACTCGGCAAATGGTGTAATTAAATACACACCCCAAACAACCTCTTACCCACGGGATGCGGTACATTACCCCTATTTAATCAGTAAAAGGTGTAAGTGAATAAACGGGATGAACTATATCCTCCGCTGCCGATCGGCAACGGGGGATATTTAATGCACATTGCAAATGATTACTCACTTTTGGGATGAGGCACAATTATCTTCCGTAATCGGAAAAGGGTGTATAAAAATATCGCCACACCCGCCCCTTTGGGGCACCCTCTCCGGTCTCGGAGAGGGCTATGAGGTGCGACTTATTAACTTTGTAATCAATAATTTGCAAACTATAAATAATTAATCATTTACGGGATGAGGCGTATTGCCCTTACCTGCTCGGTAGAGGGAGTATATAGAAATACACGCTCAAAATAACCGCTCATTTAAGGGTTGCGGCACATTTGCCTTACCCGCTCGGTAAGGGAAGTTATTAAATGCACATTCCAAGTTGTTGTTCATCCTCGGGATGCGGCACAGTACCCTTTTGCAATCGGTAGTGGGTGTAAATGAAAAAACCGGCGCTCGTTTGAACGCCGGAGGATGGATTTATTTTTTGCTTTTGCGGACGATTATGGGGTCGGCGGAGTCAGTGATGCAATCCGCGGTCACGATGATCTTTTCTATCGTGGGATCCGACGGGGTATCATACATCAGTTTCATAAGAGCGGCCTCGATTATCGAGCGCAGACCTCTCGCGCCGGTTTCTTTGGCGATGGTCTTTTCGGCTATCGCTTCGAGCGCCGAATCATCAAGCTCAAGCTCTACGCCGTCAAGCCGGAAAAGCTCGGTATATTGCTTTGTGAGGGAGTTTTTGGGCTCTTTGAGGATCCTGACGAGGGCGTCTTTATCGAGCTGATTGAGGGTGGTGATAACGGGAAGCCTGCCGACAAGCTCGGGGATAAGACCGAATTTTACAAGATCCTGCTGGACCGCCTTGGAGATAAGATTCTCCTTTTCATATTCGGCCTTGCTTCTCACATCGGCTCCGAAGCCGAGCGCCGAGCCGGCGACTCTCTTTTCTATGATCTTCTCGATCCCGTCAAATGCGCCGCCGCATATAAACAGGATATTTGAGGTATCGAGCTGGATAAACTCCTGCTGGGGATGCTTCCTGCCGCCCTGAGGGGGAACGTTGGCGACGGTGCCCTCGATCATTTTGAGGAGAGCCTGCTGAACGCCTTCGCCGCTGACATCCCTTGTGATAGAAGGATTTTCGCTCTTGCGCGCTATCTTATCTATCTCGTCGATATAAATTATTCCGCGCTCCGCTCGCTCTATATCGAAATCCGCCGCCTGAATGAGGCGCAGGAGGATATTCTCAACATCCTCGCCCACATAGCCTGCCTCGGTGAGGGTGGTGGCGTCTGCAATGGCGAAGGGGACATCGAGAATTTTTGCGAGGGTCTGGCAGAGCATGGTCTTGCCGACGCCCGTGGGGCCGAGCATAAGGATATTTGATTTTTGTATCTCGACATCGTTTACGGTCTCGGCGCCGATACGCTTATAGTGGTTGTAAACCGCTACGCTCAGCGTGATTTTGGCGTTTTCCTGGCCGATGACATATTCATCGAGTTTTTCTTTTATCTCATGGGGCTTCGGCAGCGAATCAAAATCGCCTATGCCGCGCGAGCGGGTGTTTCTTTCGCTCGCGAGCACGCTGTTGCAGAGATCGACGCACTCGTTGCAGATATAGACCCCGTTGCCGCCGTTTATGAGGGTGCGGACCTGATTCTGGTTTTTGTGGCAGAATGAACAGGTCGGGCTGACGGCGCGCTTATCGTCATCTTTAGGCATAATGTCTCTCCCGGATGATTATCTGTGTTCTATTACCTTATCGACAAGCCCGTATTCCATTGCCTGCTCTGCGGTAAGCCAGTTGTCTCTGTCTGTATCCACGGCGATTTCGTCAATGGATTTGCCGGTATTTTCGGCAAGGATCCTGTTGAGCTTTTCTTTGGTCCTGAGTATGTGATCCGCGGCTATCTTCATATCCGAAGCCTGGCCCTGCATTCCGCCGAGAGGCTGATGGATCATTACCTCGCTGTTGGGGAGGGCGAGGCGCTTGCCTTTTGCGCCGGATGAGAGCAGGAACGCGCCCATTGACGCCGCCATACCCATGCAGATGGTCGAAACATCGCATTTGATATACTGCATGGTATCATAGATAGCCATGCCCGCGGTGACCGAGCCGCCGGGGCTGTTGATATAGAGATAGATATCCTTATCGGGATCCTGGCTCTCGAGATAGAGGAGCTGAGCCACGACCACGCTCGCGGTCGCGTCGTTCACTTCATCGGAGAGCAAAACGATTCTGTCGTTAAGAAGTCTTGAAAAAATGTCGTATGAGCGCTCACCGTGACCGGTCTGCTCGATTACATAAGGAACAAGTGCCATAACTTAACCTCTTTCCGCTGAGAATTATTATTCGGCGTTATCCTCCGCCGGAGCTGCTTCTTCTGCCTTCTCTTCTTTGGGCTGAGGAGCGACCGCCTTCGCGGTGTCGATCACGAGCTTTGAAGCCGCCTGCCTCTTGAGCTGCTCTTCGACTGCGTCGGTCGGGACGATCTCTTTGATTTTTTCTGCATCGAGCTTATACTGCTCCGCCATATCGGCGTATTCTTTATCAATATCCTCGGCGGAGATCTCAAAGTTTTCAAGCTCAACTATCTTTTCGATCGCGAGTTCATATTTGACATCGTTGACGGCTCTTTCTCTCATCATCTTTTCGTATGACTCTCTGTCAAGTCCCATATAGCCGAGATACGTATCGAGATTCATACCCTGCTGAGCCACTCTGTGTGCAAAATTGTCGATGTTTTCTTTAGCCTTGTTATCATACATGACCTCGGGGATCTCGCCCTCTACGTTTTCGCAGAGTTTTTCGATAACGGCGTCTTCAAAAGCGTGCTGATAGCTCTCTTCTTTATGAGCGAGAAGGTCTGCCTTCACGCCGTCTTTAAGCTCGGCAACGGTTTCATAATCCTGATCTTTGGCGAATTCATCGTCAAGCTCGGGCATCTCTTTGAATTTGATCTCGTGAAGCTTGATCTTGAAAACGGCGTCTTTTGAAGCGAGCTCGGGAGCGTAATCCTCGGGGAATTTAACGTTGATATCGAATTCCTCGCCGATGCTGTGGCCGATTATCTGATCTTCAAAGCCGGGGATAAACTGGCCGTCGCCGATGGTGAGATTGTATTTTTCGGCTTTGCCGCCCTCAAAAGCGACTCCGTCAACGAATCCCTCAAAATCAATTACGGCGATGTCGCCGCTCTGAACGGGTCTGTCGTCAACATCAACAAGGCGTGAGCCTCTGTCAAGCATATATTTGATCTCGCCGTCGATCTCTTCATCCGTAACTTCGGCGGTCTCTTTTTCGGCTTCGATCTCTTTATACTGCTTAAGGGTGATCTCGGGTTTTACGGTAACATTGAAGGTGAAATTGAGGCCTTCGGTGACGTTCATGGTCTTTACGTCGAGATCTCTGGGCTGATCCACGGCCTTGATATCCGCCTCTTTGTAAGCGGCCTCTACCTCGCCGGGGAAGATGGCTTCGAGAGCGTCTTCATAGAAGAAATCCTCGCCGTACATTGCCTCGATAAGATGCTTTGGAGCCTTGCCCTTGCGGAATCCGGGGATCTGGATATTCTTCCTGTTTTTGAAGTAGGAATCCTGAACCGCCTTTTTGAAATCCTCTGCGCTTACGCTGATTTCAACTGAATAGGTGTTTGTTTCTGTTTTGTTTGCTGATACTAAACTCATTTTTAACTTCCTTCCGGATGTATTTTTTAACTTTTAAATTATATCAAATAGGTTGAGAGATTGCAACCTAAATTTCAGAGATGTTTGCCGGGCTGTTTCGGCGCACGGCATCCGGCACATAAGCCGGGATAAATTTGAGATAATCGGCGGAGATCAGACGGAATTCTATCGAATCGCTCACGCCGTTGAAGGCCGTAAGATGGGAGTAGGAATGAAGGTGGCCGTAATAGCAGCGGCGTATTCCCTCCTCGACGAGCACGTTATAAATCTCATCGCATTTTCGTTCGGAGGTGATCGGCGGATAATGAAGGAATACCACCGGCTCGAGCCCCGTTTCTTTTGCCTTTGATATGGAAGCGCGCAGCCTGCCTGCCTCGCGCAGGACTATCTTTTTATCCGCATCCTTCTCCGCGTCAAAAAACCAGCCTCTTGTGCCGCAGACGGCGATGCCGCCGCAGGTGTAAGTGTTGTTGTGAAGGATATGAAGGGTATCGAAGGAATTGCGTTCAAAGAATTCATCCGCCTTCTTTTTGGTGGACCACCAGTAATCGTGATTGCCCTTGAGGATGATCTTTCTGCCGGGCAGATTATGGAGAAAGCGGAAATCCTCAACGCCTTCGTCCATATCCATACACCAGGATATGTCGCCGGCGACTACCACGGTATCCTCCGGCTCAACGAGCCTTTCCCAGTTGGCTTTAAGGCGCTTCTCATAATCATCCCAGCCGGGAAAAATATTCATTGATTTTCCGGTCGAAATCGACAGATGGGGGTCGCCTATCACATAGAGCGCCATAATTCACCTCAGATCCCGAGCATATCGAATACTACCGAGGTCATATCGTCCTTTTCGCAGCAGCCCGTGAATCTGACGGGTTTGTTGCGGAGATTCGCGAGCGGAGCGGGGCATTCGGCTCCCGTGATCTCGGAGAGCCTGCCGACAAGGTCGAATTCATCAAGATCGCTCGGCTTGCCTTCGAGAGCCTCGAGCACCGCCCTTGAGAATTTGAAGGGGCTTGCAGTCGAGGCGATGACCGTCGGAGTCATATCGCCCGTTTTTTCTTTGTAAGCTTCATACACCGCGACCGCGACGGCGGTGTGGGTGTCGCAAAGATAGCCTTTTTCTCTGTATGTTTCGGCTATTGCCGCCTTTGTTTCTTCATCGGAGCAGCAGCCCGCCTCAAAAGTCTCTCTTATCGCGGCGAAGGTCTTTTCGTCAACGGTGTATTTACCGGTCCTGGCGAGCGACGCCATCCATTCATTCACCTTTTTTGTGCCCGCGACGGAATGGAGAAGCCTCTCGAGATTTGACGAGATGAGTATATCCATCGAGGGGGAAATGGTGGTGTGGAACTCTCTGTTTCTGTCATAAGTGCCGGTGGTGAGGAAATCCGTGAGGACGGAATTTGAGTTGGAGGCGCAGATGAGCTTGTTGACGGGCAGACCCATCAGCTTCGCATAATAAGCGGCGAGGATATTGCCGAAATTGCCTGTGGGGACGGTGATATTTATCTTGTCGCCGCATTTGATTTTGCCCTGCCCGATGAGGTCGCAGTAAGCCGAGATATAATAGACTATCTGTGGAGCGAGGCGGCCCCAGTTGATCGAATTCGCAGAGGAAAAAGCCATATTGTGATTCGCGAGAGATTCGATGATCGAGGGATCGGTAAATATCTTTTTGACCCCGCTCTGCGCGTCGTCAAAATTGCCTCTGATCGCGCTGACGGCAACATTCGCGCCCTCCTGGGTGCACATCTGGAGCTTTTGCATCGGGCTCACGCCGTCGCTCGGATAAAACACGAGAATACGGGTATTCTCAACATCCCTGAAGCCTTCAAGCGCCGCTTTGCCCGTATCGCCCGAGGTGGCGACGAGGATGATTATCTCCGTACCCTTCGCCGTCTTTCCTCCCGCGACGGTGAGAAGCCTCGGCAGGATCTGGAGAGCCATATCCTTAAAGGCGCAGGTGGGGCCCTTGAAAAGCTCGAGGATATTCATCGTATCGGATATACCGACGACCGGAGCCACCTTTTCGCTTGAGAAATTTTTGCCGTAGGCGCCCCTTACGCAGGAGTCAAGCTCCTCCGGGGTGAAATCGGTCAGAAAACGGCCGAGCACGGCTTTGGCTCTCTCGATATAGCTTTTGCCTGCGAGAGAGGAAATATCGCCGCTTGTGAGCTGCGGGATCTCTTCGGGGACAAACAGACCGCCGTCTGCCGAGATGCCCTTGGCGATAGCCTGAGATGAGGTCATTCTGACATTATCGTCTCTTGTGCTGAGATAATTCATATTCTGTAATCCTTTCGGCGGGGCAGGGGACTGCCCGAAATCTAAACCGCATTATAACATTTTTAATTTTATTTGTAAACAACACAATTTTAACAATAAAAATGCCGCGTGTGCGATAATTCTTGACATTCTTGCCGTAATTTCATACAATATCGTCTGTAAGGCAGGTGAAAGATATGGTTCAGGTCGCCGCCGCTCTCATACGCAGAGACGGCAGATTTATGATATGCCGCCGCCCGGCTCACAAGACGCGCGCCCATCAGTGGGAGTTTGTCGGCGGCAAGGCGGAGAGCGGAGAAACTCCGGAGCAGGCTCTGCGCCGCGAATGCCTTGAAGAGATAGGGGTAGAGGTCGAGGTCGGCGATATATTCGCTCAGGTCGATCATATTTATCCCGATATCGCCATACATCTTACGGTATTCAACGCCTCGATAAAAGGCGGCAAAGAGCCCCTGATGCTTGAGCACGAAGATATAAAATTCATTACGCCGGATGAAATACCGCTCTATGAATTCTGCCCGGCGGATGAGGAGATACTCAAAAAAATACGTGAGGAGAGTTTATAATGCCCATTTCATACGATTCCGAGAGAAAGTTATTCAAGCTCGACACCTCTGATTCCAGCTATGTGATGGAGATTTACGATGAGAATTATCTCGTCCATCTCTACTACGGTGCGAAGATACCCGACGCAAACCTGAAATCCCATAAATACAGGGGATGGTTTGCCTCCGTCGCTCCGCAAAATATACATATTGAGGATACCCTGTTTTCGCCGGATGTTTCGCCCTTTGAATATCCCTGCGAGGGGACGGGCGATATGCGCGAATCCGCGTTTTCCGTAAGGAACGCGCAAGGCAACAATTCCACCGATCTGAGATATGTTTCTCACAGGATCTATCCCGGCAAGCCGAGGATTGACGGCCTGCCGTCGCTCCATGTGAATTCGGATTCCGACGCGGACACGCTCGAGATCACGATGGCAGATTCCGTCACGGGGGTGAGAGCGGAGCTTTATTACACGGTGTTCAACGAATTCTCGGCGATGACCAGATTTGTCAAGGTGTTCAATGATTCCGACAGCCCCGTTGACATTGAGCGTATCTTCAGCTCCTGCACGGAATTCAACACCCACGATTACGATATGATAACCCTCTACGGCGACTGGAGCAAGGAGCGCACCTTCGAGAGAGCGCCTCTCACGCATATCAGGCAGGGGATCTCAAGCAAGCGCGGCACCTCGAGCCACGCCCACAACCCCTTCGGAGCGATAGCGGAGCACTGCGCGAATGAAGAATACGGCAGCGTTTACGGCTTCAATCTCGTTTACAGCGGCAATTTTGAATTCAGCGCCGAGGTCGAGCCTCACGGCGGCACGAGAGTGCTTATGGGAATCAATCCGGAGGCGTTCGGCTGGAGGCTTGAGAGCGGAGAATGCTTCTCCTCGCCCGAAGCGGTCTCTGTTTACAGCGCGCACGGTCTCGGAGAGATGAGCCGCACCTTCCATAAACTCTATCAGAAGCATCTTATCAGAGGCAGATGGGCGGATATCAAGCGACCCCTGCTGATAAATAACTGGGAAGCGACGGGCATGGATTTCACGGGCGACAAGCTCGTCACCTTCGCCGAGAGAGCCAAAGAGCTCGGCATTGATATGCTCGTAATGGATGACGGCTGGTTCGGCAACAGGGATTCCGACAGGACCGCGCTGGGCGACTGGCAGGTGAATGAGGAGAAACTCGGAGGTCCGCTGAGCAGCTTCATCGCGAGGATAAATTCTCTCGGGATAAAATTCGGTATATGGTTTGAGCCCGAAATGATCTCTCACGACAGCAATCTTTACCGCGAGCATCCCGATTGGTGCATCCAGGTGCCGGGCAGAGAAAAGTCAATCGCGAGGTATCAGTATGTCCTCGATTTCACGCGCAAAGAGGTGCGCGACTATATCTATTCGCTCATGAAGAAGGTCATCGGCGAAAACAACATCGAATATGTCAAATGGGATTCAAACAGAAGCCTCAGTGAGGTCGGCTCGCTCGCCCTCCCGCCCGAGAGACAGAAGGAGGTAGCCCACCGCTTCATTCTCGGCACATACGAGGTGATGGATCGCCTGACCGTTGATTTCCCGCATCTTTTGCTCGAAAACTGCTCAAGCGGCGGCGGCAGATTCGATCCCGGAATGCTCTATTTCTCGCCGCAGATCTGGTGCAGCGACAACACCGACCCGATCGACCGCCTCCATATCCAGTTCGGCACCTCGCTCTGCTACCCGGCATCGACCGTCGGCGCCCATGTTTCCGCGAGCAGACGCGCGGGCTATGAGACCAAAGGAAACGTGGCTCTCTGGGGCACCTTCGGATATGAGCTCGACCCCAACACTTTCACGGAAGAGGACAGGGAGATAATCAAGGAGCAGGTGAGCGAATATCATAAATATTACGATCTTATCCGCAGCGGCGACCTCTACCGCCTCATCAGCCCGTGGGAGAATGAGCGCAGAGTGGCGTGGATGTTTGTTTCGGAGGATAAAGAGGAGGCTCTGCTGACGAGCGTCGTGATGAGAAAACCGTATGACGATGCGTTTTATCTCAGGCTCAGAGGGCTCGACCCCGAGAAATATTATGTGGATGACAATTCGGGCGAGGTTTACTCCGGAGCTCTGCTCATGAATGCCGGCATCAACCTCACGAATTACGGCAGAAATGACGGCGATTCATTCAAAATTTACTTCCATACTTTGTAAAGCAAGCAAACTTTACGGACAGATAAACGGCAATTATTTCCGCCGAACACATTATTTTATAAAATTAAATCGAGAATTCCGCTCAAAGTCAGAATTGTAAAGCAGATAAACTTTACAAAGACCGGGCGGAATTTTTCTCTTTTGTCTCCGCGAAACGGGCGGATGAGCGCCTGACCGGCTGCCTGGATGAAAAAATCCCGCAAGGCGCCCGGATCGACGGAAAACGCTTCCCGATCCGGATAAAATGCAGAGTTTTTGCGAAAAATTGCAAAAATTCACGAAAAGTGCGTAAAGTTTTAATTCTTTACACAGGTTTTTGTATTCCGAATCTGCAATTTCGGGCGGTAATTTTACACAAATTCAAATCGGCAAAATCGGAACATTTTACAAAAAGAATTTTTTGAATCCGTTTTTATTGACTTTGAAAGCCAAATTGTATTATATTTAATTTGACCGAAAGGCAGTGTGAGGGCGCTTTATACCCTTTTTGGGTTTCAGGCGCCGAAAGCTGCAAGGCAGGACCGATTGGCACTGCAAATGCTGTGCTCGAATGCGCGGCGACGACGTTGGCAAAAAAGGGAGGCCAGTCGCGGCGAGCGCCCGGGCGGTTCCAGAGGCCGCAGGGCAGGAGGAGTTAATTGGGCTCTGCCGGTTAAAAACTAAGGAGGTAGTTTATGAAAAAATCATTACGCATTCTCTCACTTGTCCTCGCTGTTGTAATGATCTTCGGCACTATGTCGGTTATGGGCTCCGCCTATTCGGCATACAAGGGCGACGGCGTCACTCTCCAGTATGACGATGTCGATATCCCTTCATTCAGCGTCGATCAGTATGCTTCAATGGCTCTGGACGAAGTTGACCGTATGCTGGCGGATGCGCAGATCAATGTCGATATCTACATCGGCAAGCTCAATCTTTCCAGCATTGACGGTACGGTTGCGAGTATCAATGAGCTTCTTGACCAAGTATCCGGACTTGTCACCTCAGGTGTTCTGGGTCATGCGCAAAAGCTTGTTGACGCGGTCAACAACTCGATTGCCAACACTTCAAGAGCAAACGGCGATCTCCAGGTAATCTGGGATGTTCTCGACCTTATCGGTGAGCTCAGAGGCAGAGACAATATCCTCTACCTGTATGTCACCGGCAATCTCGATGTCGGTGCTCTCCAGGGCTTCGTCAAGAGCTATATGTTTGACATAAGAGAGCTCGTTGTCGGCCTTGTTTACCAGCTTACCGGTCTCGGCGACACTCTCGATGAAGATGGCAATGTTGTAGAAGAATACAGCTACATGGATGACAGAAACGCCAGCCATAAGCTCGACAGCTACATTGCCACGGGCGGCCCGATCGTCCTTCTCCAGGAGCTTCTCAACAAATATGTTCTCGGCGAATGGAAAAAGCTCGACGATCTCTTCTATTCCGAGACCAACACTACATCAAACGTTGTTTATTCGGAGTATGAATTCCACGACGGCTCCGCCTCGGGCGCTCTCGTTACGGATGCGACTCCCAATACCGCGGCTTATGATTACTACGGCTATGTTCATCCCGACCGCTGGGTTACCCAGACTCTCGGCGACGCCATCCGCGTTCCCGAAGGAGCAGCCAAGCCCAACGCATCTTACAGCCATGTAAACTTAGTCGGCATGGGCAGCACCTATGAATTTGTTGAGCCTCTTCTCGTCTATGCTTACAACAACATAGCGGTTCCCGTTCTCAACAGAATCACCAAGAGATGGCTTCGCGAAAAAGCGGGTTACTATTTCGACCCCGCCAAGTCTGAAGAATTCATCACCGACGCCGACGGCAACTCCGTCCCCAACCCCACCTTTGACTATATGTACATGGGCGAAGAGGTTGAAGGCGCAGAAGTCAGCGACAGGATCTTTGAGATATTCGATGTTGACGAATTCGAAATTCCCAAGCTTTCTCTCGGTGCGAATGATCTCTTCATTCCCAACCTCAACCGCCAGGCGACTCTTATCATCCCCCGTATTCTCAAAGCGAATTATACCGTTAAGAGAAACGGCAGTGTCATCGCCACCAACACGGTTCCCACCCTTCAGGACGGCGACGTGCTCAACTTCGTATGGAACGGCACCACCTCGACCGGCGGTACTGCATCATACAACTTCGACTGGAAATACGGCGACAATGATGAGATCACTCAGAACGCCGTTAACCTCGTTAAATTCCTCCTTCAGGTAACAGAAGAGGAATTCTTCTCCGATGTTGTCATCAGAAAGGGCGAATACAAGGCTCCCGAAGAAGTAGCGGGCATGGGTAACCAGGAACTTCTTGCTTACATCTTAAGAAGCGTTATCAACGCCAATGTTGACACAATGTGGATCCCCGAAAACGACAACACCAAGACCATAGCCGGCGTAGGCTATGAGGCGGTTGTTCAGCTCGCATATCAGGATATTCCTCAGTTTACTTACACAAGACCCGCAAGCGGCTCCTCAAGCGACCTTGTAAACAAGGCTCTCGCTATCCTTATGGATGTTGCCGCTTACAAGCTCAACGCAGAGCTTGATACCAACCCCGCTTCCGGCTCGGGCCTTGTCAATAACGGTTCAACCAACAACACAGGTCTTCTTGGTTATCTTGGAGACAGCGGCAGCTACGGCACCACAGCCGCAACTATCGCTAAATGGGCAGTCAAGACTTACACAGAGACCTCTTACGGCAACATCCTCGCAGGTGTTACCTCTCAGCTTATGAGCTCCGCAACCGAGAACAGCCTCTGGAATGATCTCGATACGGTTCTCAACGCAATTATTCCCATCAAGACTGTTTCGGGCGCAAGCATCGAAGCTCCCGATAACAGACCCTGGATCGCGGCTGAAATCGCGAATAACAGCCAGGTTGTAAAGACTGTTATATTTAATTATCTTCTTTATCCTATTGTTGATCTCCAGCTCGGTGACATCTTCACCCTGCTTGACAGAAACAATGCGGGCGCTCTCGCGTTTGATACCTTTGAGGTTGCGATAGTCGATACTCTTCACAGAGTATTTGATCTTCTCTTCCCGAAAGTATTCGCACCCGGCATCAACACTCTTGACGGAGTTCTCAACAACGGCCTTCTCGCAGGTATGCTCAGCGACCTTGCATGCACTCTCTCGGCTACCGGTTCCTATGATTCGCTCAACGGTAACGGCACCATCACCGGCAGAGGCAAGACCATCGCTGAATTCGCTCTTCCCATCGTCTGCATGATTCTCGGCCTTTCCGATTCTCAGGAATTCAAAGAGCTCGAAAACTATGTTCCCGATGTTATCCCCAGCGATAAGAGCAGCGCGAAATTCTTAGTTTACAACGCTTCCAAGGGCGTTAACACCAGCTATAAGGATCAGTCCCTTGATCGTAAGTATGATAAGCTTTACACATACGATATAACCGCTTATTCGGCAAAGAAGGTCGGCGGCAACGCCGTATCGATCTCGGGCCTCAGCGGCGCCAATGCCAAGATACCCGCCGGCGGCAAAAAAGAGGTCACGCTTTCCGGCTATTCGGCAGGCGATATGATCGAGATCGTTATCGAATACAGGATCCTTGATGAAAACGGCGAAGCCCTCAACAACGGCGCTGTTCTTTCCTCAAGAAAATACACCTATGTCGGCGCGGCAGAGGGTGACGACGAAAAGCTTGAATCCAATGCCATCGGCTCAGCTTCCATCCTGGCTCCCACCGATGTATATCTCAGCGGCGGACTCTCATCTCTTGAAAACTTCGCGTTCCGTTTCAAGGATAATGACAGCGGCTCTCAGAGAGATGTTACGGTCACTAACGTTTCCGTCACAGCAGGCCCGAGCAACGCTCAGTGGGTTCTCAGAAGCTCCTCTGAGGATGCTTACAGGCAGACCGTTAAAGGTCAGGAAGGTACTTATGTCTTCACACCGTTCAAGGTTGACGATCCCGCTTACAAATATTCTTATAAGTATGCCGAGGATGAAGACGGCAAGGTAATATATGACGAGACCACCGGCCTTCCCACAATTACCGGCACCGCAGATCTTCCCGATGTTCAGGGCGCGTACTATGTACCCTTCGGCACCTACACCGTAAGCGCAACCTTCAATGACAGCGGCGCAAGCAAGACCGTCACCACAAGAGTTCATGTTTACAACGACTGGGGTCTTCCCTCACTTGTAAACAACGCGATCGCGGCAAACCGCTCCGACGCTTCGCTTGACTCGGTCGGTAAGAACTACTTCGCCGATTATCTGAATGCTCTTACCACAGCCGCGGCATTCGTTCTCAAACCGTTCGTTAACGGCCAGAATTTTGACACGGATGTTAACCTTACCACAGGCAACAATACCAACGGCAATTACAACAACAATTATGCGGCTCTTTACGCAGCCCTCTATGAGCAGATCGAGCGCATCAAGCCGCACGCGGTAGGCTCCGACGGCGCTTCAATGTGGGAGACCGTAAACACAGCCTTCCCGTATAACTATTCAAGAGCTTCGGCAAGCTTTGACGGCACCACCGCGGCTTACAGAGACTATCTTGAATATTATGAGACAGGTTACAGCTTCATCGGCCAGAGAAACTATGTGGGCCACACCTACAAAGCATTCAAGAAAGCCGTTAACGCAGCTAACGACCTTATCTACAGAGAGCTCAAATTCATCAACGGCGATCCCGAAACATGGGAAGATCTCTCTGCAGCAGACAGAGCAAACAGAGTTGCGGAATATCAGTCAGCCGTTGAAAACACCGAGGTTATCGGCTCCGTTGAGGCCGCTTACGCTCTTCACAGAGTTGCCCTCACCAAAGACAGGCTCCTCAGCCTTCCCGCCGATAATAATTCGACCAGCAAGCTTCAGCTCGTTCTTAACAATTCGCTCTTCAACATCACCAGCGGCGACGGCTACAGCCCCGCAAGCTGGGAAGCATACAGCAGGGCAAAAGCTTTCGCTCAGGCAACCCTGAATGACGGTATGACTTCATTGCCCGAAAAGATCAACACGGCGATGAACGAATACATCAAGGCTTGGAGAGGTCTTGAAGGCGTAGCGGATTACACAGAACTCAGAAATGCGATTTCCACCGCCAAGAGCTTCATCACTTCAAACAGCCTTCCCGGCCTTAACCCCAGAAACCAGAAGGTTCTCACTCCCACATCACAGTATGCGGGCAACCAGACCAAATATACGGTAGAGAGCTACACCGAGCTTCTTGAGGCACTCCTTGCCGCAGACGCTTATATCGACGATTACACCGCGGGCAATGTCCTCGGCAAGAGTGAGCAGCATCTTCTTGACGCTGCCGCAGAGCGCATTGTCAACGCTCAGAATAATCTCGTTGAAGCAGGCGGCGGAGACAATCCTCCCGTAACCGAAGATCCCGTAGTCGAGCTTCTTGATGAAGACGGAATCCTCAATGTCATCGGCGATTATATCTATGATGAAATGTGGGAGATCGGCTATGTTCCGAGAATCGATGAAGACTTTGTCGATATAATGGGCTACTATGAGATAGGCGACGGCGACTATGCCGGCACACCCATTGACGGCGTTCTTTACGGAGTACCCATGGCATTCGGTGAGGATGATATCGTTTCTCTGTTCAATGTTGAAAACGCAGAGGCAAGAGTTCTCGAGAATCCTTACGGCCAGTTCGGTACCGGATCGGTCATCATGTTTGAGGATCTTGACGGTAATGCTCTTAAAGCATATGTTATAGCCATCCGCGGCGATACTAACGGTGACGGCATCATGTCCCCCGACGATATCACTCCGATGGAATACAATAACCTGGGTGTTGACGGTTATTACTACGATGACGGCATCGATAACTGTATGCTCGCGGGCTTCGACTGCGACGGCGACGGCGCTATCCTTCCCGACGATATCTCAGTTCTCGACTATTATCACAGCATGTATATTGACTTCGGTCAGGCATACGGCTCACTGTATGATTATTGATTAAGCTAAAAAATCCGGGCAGGTTTCTGCCTGCCCGGCTCTCCGAAGATAAAATTATAAGGAGGAAATAACTAAATGACAAAAGCAAAGCGTTTCTTGAGCGCTGTAATGGCTGTTGTTATGGTCGCTACGATGTTCTCGTGTCTCGGCGTTGTTGCCGGCGCTTATGTTCACACCATAGCGGATGAAGGCGGCAAGTGGGTAAGCGAAACCACTCCCGGCGGAATCACAAAGGCAAAGACTTATGCCGAACTGTCAGCCCTCTACGGCGATGTAGAAGACAACACGGTCACTCCCTGGGTTTATCAAGCCATTGAGGTTTATGAAAAAGCCAGTGAGACAGTCACGGTTGACTCTTCCAAGGACTTAGAGATTGACGGCGAAACTTGGACACTTACTGACCACTACCTTCAGCCCGACCAGGAACTTTTTGTGAAATTCTATGTAATTTCAAACTGCTACGGCGGCGGTTGGCAGTATCTTATATGCTTCACAAGAAGCATGTTTGACTCCATCAGACCCAACGGCGGCACACCCACCTACAATGCCACTACAGACCTTATGGGCGACGGTCTCCCGACCGGCGGCTACGTCCAGGGTAAAAAGACCATTGAAGAGGTCGGCGGTATTACCGATTATGACAACGATTACTGGGCAAACGGTTACGGCAGCACTAACGCTTTCAACAGCGGTTATGCTAACCCCAGACTTAAGAGAAAAGGCACCAGCGGCACTACCACCGTCTGCGGTATGGATCACAATATTGCTTGGGGTCTTGATGTTTTCCAGACCTATTCAGGTATCAGCCAGTCCACAACACAGAACCTTGAGCTCTTCAATGATTCGTCCATCATGTCCTTCAAACTCAAGGTCAGAAGCGATGAGGAGCCTTATCAGTGCACTTCAACCACTTTCAATCCCGTTCCTGCCGGCTCAATAGGCCATATCGGTATCGATAATTTCCTTACATATCTCCACAGCAGGAGCGACCCGACCTATATCAATATAGGTAATGAGTTCCAGGAGGACAGAGGCTACGCTCAGATGCCCAAGATGAACTCCGGTATAAAGGTTCCCGCTCTTGATGAGAGCACTTTCATGACCGAAGATTGTAACCACACCTTCATTATCGGCACTCCCGGTACATCAAGCGGTTACAACGCAAAATTCTTTGACGGCGAAACCGAATACACAAATCTCGCTGTCAGCGACGCTACAAGCATCACCCTTCCCGCTGCTCAGACCAAAGAGGGCTTCACCTTCGGCGGCTGGTCAGACGGCAACGCCACCTATGAAGCAGGCGCAAGCTACACCCTTACCGCTGATACAAACTTCACCGCGGTATGGATCGCTGACACCTACACTTTGAGCTTCTTTGACGGCGCTTCCGAATACACCGCTCTTGCGATGACGGATCTCACCGCCGGTTCAAGCGTAAATCTTCCCGCCGCTCAGACCAAGCAGGGCTTCAGATTCGCAGGCTGGTCAGACGGCACCACCACCTATCAGGCGGGCGCGAGCTACACCGTAACAGGCGATGTTGATTTCACCGCTGTATGGACCGCTCTCTACACCGCAACATTCGTTGATGAAAACAATGCCACTCTCGATACCGCAGAGTATGCAGAGGGCGAAACCATAGTTTACCCGAGCGTTACCCCGAGAGAAGGCTTCTCCTACGCGTGGAGCCCGAATCCCGCAACAATGCCCGCGGCAAACACCACATTCCAGCTTATCTGGACTGCGGCTCAGTCCTCGATCACCTTCAACACCAACGGCGGCACCGCTGTTGCTCCGATCACCGGTAACTACGGCGATCCCATCACTGCTCCCGACGCTCCCACCAAGACAGGTTACACCTTCGCAGGCTGGTACAGCGATCCCGAGCTCACCACAGCTTATGAATTCCCCGCAACTCTTCCCGCAGACGCTGTAACAGTCTATGCAAAGTGGGATGCGAATTCCTACAACGCAGACTTCTACATCCAGGGCGAAGAGACTCCTTATCAGACAGTTTCGGCTCTTTACGGTGAGACCTTCACTGCTCCCGAGCTTCCCTCCGCAGAAGGCTACACCTTCTCAGCATGGACTCCGTCCGACTTCGTAATGAACGCGGAAGGCAGAGATTACTACACCACAAAGACCGCTAACTCCTACACCTTCACATTCAAGGATATCAACGGCACCACCGTTCAGTCCGGCACTCAGACCTACGGCAACACCCTTCAGGTTCCCGATGCTCCCGAAGTAACAGGCCAGACCTTCTCCGGCTGGACCGGCGACGACGGCTCCTTCATCGCGGACGGCGACACTGTTGACGTTCCCGCAAGGAGCGTTGTTTACACCGCTACTTACGGCGCAGAGACCTACACCCTCACCTATAAGGTTGACGGCGAAGTCGTAGGCACTCAGAACTACACCTATAACGCAAATGTTATTCCTCTTGCCTATGTGGCACCCTCAGGTAAGACCTGGTCCGGCTGGCAGAATCTTCCCTCAAAAATGCCCGCTGCCGACACCGAAGTAACCTCGACCACAGCTTGGATCGATTACACGGTAACTTACCTCAACTATGATAACAGCACCTTCGCAACCTTCGAAGGACTTCACTACGGCGACGCTATCCCCGTTCCCGCTGATGAGCCCACCGCTCCCGGCAAGGAATTCGTTGATTGGGATAATGATGCCGAAACCGTGACCGGCAACGCGACCATCTCCGCTCTCTGGAATAACCTCAGCTACAACATCGTATTCACCTACGGTCTTGAAGGCGAAAATTCCGAAGACGGCGGCAGCGCTGTTTACGGCTCAACCATCTACTCCTCCACATTCCCGAATGAGGATGCCGCTGTTGCAGGCTACTCACTCAAGTGGCAGTATAACGGCGAGGATGTAGGCAGCAGCTTCACCGTTCCCGCTCTTGCGGCAGGCGAAGATATCGAATTCACCGCTGTTTACACCAAGCTTTCCTACACAATCACTTACACCATCAACGGCTCCAGCTATACATCACAGACTTATCTCTACGGCGATCCCATCACCGCTGTTGATAAGCCCGAGGAGACCGGCTACGATGTATCCGATTGGACTCCCGCACTTCCCGCAACGATGCCCGCAGAGAACCTTACCGTTGACGCTACAAAGACTCCTCATGTCTATACCGATACATGGTATGATATCGACGGCGAGACAGTTCTCTACACCGAGCAGGTTGCTTACCTCGCAAATATCCCCGTTAAGGAAATCAATCCCGATGATTATCCCGGTATGACAGGTCTTCAGTGGACTCCGGCCACCTCGATCCAGCCCGCAAACGATGTTGAATTCTATCTCGTCGGCGCAGGCGCACAGGTCGATGTTACCATCATCACCAGGACTCAGGATCTCGATCTCGTTAACTACACCGAGACCACAAGCACCATCACCGGCACTACCGGCAGACCCGTTGCAGTTCCGAGCGCTCAGAGGACCAAGGCAGGCTTCACTCTTGATGAAGAAAACTCCGTCCTCACCGCGACCGTAGCAGGCGACGGCTCCACCGTTCTTACTATTACCTTCAACCGTAACACCTATCAGGTGAACGTAATTGACGGCGAGACCACCACTGCTGTAGATTATCTCTACGGCGCAGAGGTTGCCGATCCCACTCCCGCAGGAAAGACCGGCCACTCATTCACAGAATGGTCATGGACCAGAGCCAACAACGGCGCTTCCGTTGCCAAACCCGCAACAATGCCCGCTTATAACCTCAACGCAACCGCAGGCTATGTTATCAATCAGTATAACTTCACCGCTACCGTTGACGGCGTTGCAGGCACACCCGTTGCTTATAACTACGGCGCAAGCGTAAATGAGCCCGCAGCCCAGACCAGAGAAGGCTACACCTTCGACGGCTGGTATCTCGATGCCGATTACACCGAGAAAGCGACCTTCCCGATCGCTATGCCTGCTGAGGATCTCGCAGTTTACGCAAGATTCGTAATCAACCAGTACACCTATACCTTCAATACCGACGGCGGCACTGAGATCGATCCCATTACCGCTGATTACGGCACTGAAATCAGTGTAGAAGCTCCCGTTAAGGAAGGCTACACATTCCAGACCTGGAGCCCGTCGCTTCCCGCAACCATGGGCGCAGGCGACCAGACCTTCACCGCGATTTACCGTATCAACACTCATACCGTTACCTATAAGGACGGCGATAACACCGTTAAGACCGTTACCGCTAACTACGGCACAGCTCTTGATACCCTCGCGGCTCCCACAGTTTCCAAGACCGGTTACACCTTCGGCGGTTGGGACTTCGGCGAATACGATGGCACAACTCTTCCCGACGCTGACCTTGTCGCTACCGCGATCTGGAATGTAAACAGCTACAATGCTGTATTCTATGCAATCTCCGGCGATGCAGAGCCTTACACCACCATCGAAAACGTTGAATTCGGCACTTCGTTCAATGCTCCCGCATGTGACGTTGAGAGAGAATACTATGAGTTCGTTGGCTGGACCGACGGCACAGCAACCTATGCCGCAGGCGATCCCATCACCATGGATGCAGAAGGCAAATCCTTCACAGGCGTATGGCAGCAGGATACCAATGCTTGCCGTGTTCAGTCTGTTGTAAGAGTTTCCGACGGCTACTATCAGCTCGGCCACGCGGATTATGAGATCACTATCGCTGCAGGCGTTCAGCCCGATCAGATAGTCATCGACGCTAACGGTGAGGTAACTTACCTGAGCAGACTTGATTATATAGTCGGCCGCAACCCGATGGTTTCCAACATCACCACCAACGAAGCAGGTCAGGAAGTATGGACTGCGAGACTTACTCTTGAAGCCACCACAGCCGATACCTATCTTGCATACTGCGAAGTTGACGGCGTATTTGAGTCCAAAGACAGCGCCTTCAGATTCGGCGTTACCTACGATGAGAAGGGCGACGAAGCTATTGCCGAAGAATTCATCAGCGCTGACATCAGCGGCCTGAGCGTAGTTCGCGGCGAGAAGCTCACCTGGACTATCGTTACCACCACTCAGGTTGCTTGGCTCCAGTTTGTCGGCACTTATACCGACGCTGAAGGCGCAGAGCAGACTCTTATCACTTACTACAAGTACAGCGGATACAGAGACGGCGACGGCGTTGAAACAGCCAAAGTAACTGATTCCGAAGGCATCAGAACCTGGGTAATTCCCATGATCTTCAACTATGCAGGCACACAGGATAAGGTTGCTCAGACCTGGAATATTCTCTACAAGAATACCGGCTCCAGCACTTGGAATACCGCGGTTGTAGCGAATGACGGCGGCTATGCGACCTATGCTCCCGTAGTGACCGTTGCCCGCAAGGCAGAGGCACTTGTACCCGCAACCGAAAATTATGAGAAATACACCCTTGTCAGCGTAGCATGCGATACTCAGACCGCTAAGGTCGGCGATACCGCAACCTTCACCATCGTCACCACAGACGACGTTTCCAAGGTTCGCATCGGCTTCGTTATCGCTGATACCGGCAAGACCAAGACCGCAACATATCAGGAGACTTCCTCCAACGTTATCGGTCACGAGTCCGCAAACGGCCTCACCACCTGGACCATTACATATAAGTTCAGCAAGGTAGCCGCAGACTCCACCTTCAACGTAGAATGCCGCGGCCTCAGCTGGGGCGAGACCAAGACAGCTACGATCGCTGTAACTGCTTGATTTCAAGCCTTAGCCGGCATAATTTGATCCATTAGCACAGAGGGCTGTCGCTTACGCGGCAGCCCTTTTTCATTTACACCTTTTACCGATTGCAGGAGGGGAATGTGCCGCATCCCGAAAATTCAATTAGCAATTAGTAATGAGTAATTAGCAATTTCGGGTCGCTGCGCTCCGTTTTTATATGCACCTTTTACCGAGTTGATAAGGGTGATGTGCCTCATCCCGTGGATGAGCGGTTATTTAGAGTGTACAAATTATTTATTATTCAGATAATGAGTCTCACCACGTAGCCCTCTCCGAGATCGGAGAGGGTGGCGAGGCGTAGCCGAGACGGGTGTGGCGATATTTTTATACACCCTTTTCCGATTATGGAAGATAAATGTGCCGCATCCCGTGGATGAGCAACAACTTGGAATGTGCATTTAATAACTTCCCAT
Organism: uncultured Clostridia bacterium; assembly: GCA_947166625.1. Classification (GTDB taxonomy): domain Bacteria; phylum Bacillota; class Clostridia; order Oscillospirales; family Acutalibacteraceae; genus CAG-177. Next base: position 10,769 of record CAMVEX010000013.1, on the reverse strand, counting down.
ACCGAGCGGGTAAGGGAAGCGCCTCATCCCGTAAGTGAGATTTATATTTTACCTCGTAAATATGATAACTCACAAACATTTAATCACGTAGGGGCGGATATTATCCGCCCGCCACAAGGATATGCGGAGCATCGTAGGGGGCACTGAAGACATCGCCCCCTACCAAAATAAATCAACACTATGCTTCACTTCCATTGAAGCATAAGGCTTTTCGCCTTTGATTGCCGTAGGGGCGGATATCATCCGCCCGCGGGTCAAGGCATATATTTCAAAACAATTACTCACTTATTGTCAGTGCCGATTTCAATCAAATGTAATCGCCACACCCGTCCCTTCGGGGCACCCTCTCCGGTCTCGGAGAGGGCCAATGCTTTGCATATCCTTGAAAAACACACTTCAATCATATTGCTCGCTTACAGGATGGAATATATCATCCTTCCCCGCTCGGTAACGGGTGTAAATGAAAACGGGATGCCGAGACCGTTATCCCCTACGGCGCTCTGCGCATCCTTATGGCGGGCGGATGATATCCGCCCCTACGATGCTCTGCATATCCTTGATAACGGGGCGCTGAGGGGTGCGGGTCTCCGGTGGAGACCTCTGCCGCAGGCAGAAGCACCGACCGAGCCGACAGGCGAGACCGCCCCCTACGATGCTCCGCATATCCTGAAAAAAGCGCGTTGCGCATCCTTGTGGTGGGCGGATGATATCCGCCTCTACGGCGGCAGGGTTTAGGATAGCCGGTGTCAGATGTTACAGCTTGTGCATTTTAAGTTACTGCTCCCGATATGCTCGGCAGTCCTATCCGACAGCTGTATCGGGTGACACGAAGGTCAGGGTTTAGTTGAAAATTCATCATATTTTTTGTCAAAACGGAAAAACGGGGGTATTTTCCTTGAACGGCATATTTTTTCTTTGAAATGCAATAAGGGGAATTTTTGTGAAAAATTTGTGAAAAAACCGAAAAAATCCGAGGGCTGAGGGGTTAAAAACGGGGAGTAAATATCACCAAATCAAAACCGCGAAATTTGTGTAACTTATATAAATAAAAATTCCTTTTATTTTTTTGTATATTATTTTATAAAGAAAATCCTGTATTTTATTGACTAAAATTTTTATTTTGTTATAATATAAGCGTGTAATAGTGCCCATCTACTACATGTTCAAATCTTCTTTAGGAGGGATTACTTTGAGCAAAGTAAAGAAAATCGTCAGCGTAATGCTCGCGGCGGCTATGCTTCTGAGCTTTGTTCCGACGGCGTTCGCAGATTATGTGTACACCGCGGAAGGTGCCGATACCTTCCATTACAACGGAACGAGCACGGTCACAAATGTTGCCGAAATTACGTTTGACAGCAGTGAAACCACAGAAACTGTTCGTATCGCAGACACAACGAACAGCCTTCTGAACGGCAATTACATTGTCGCGGCGAACTCTGCAGGTATTCCCGAAACGAGCGGAAACTTTTTGAATTTCGCTTACGGCGTGGAAGCACCATTCAACCCGAAGGTAATTTTCAAAATCAGGGGTATCAACGACACAAGCCTGATTTCCGGTATTTCGATCACCAACTCGAGCATCACCGGTTATTCACAGCAGACTGTCTCATCCTCAACGGGCACCGAAAACGGCACGCCCTACATCAGATATGAAATGCCTTTGAAGACAGACAAGAGCTGGTCCGTCAGCGGCCCCGGCTCCATCGTATTCAACATCGCCTTCACCTACGCAGGTAAGGAATATGTAGGTCACGCTTACATGGCCGCGAAATACGTTGTCAGACCGAACGGTGTTCTCCGTGTAGGTCAGTACAGGGCTTCGTCAAGCAGAAACAAAACTTTCGCTCACGTGAGCCAGCTTCTCTGTGCTCAGTCCGTTCCCGGATTTGCCAGCACCTCGGGAGGAAGCCATTCATACTTCCAGTATGATACCCAGGTAACATCCGGTAACGCCATTTCGGGCGGCGGTAATGATGATACCGGTAACGGTACCGTTATCGTCAATAACTACAACTACGGCGGTATTGTAGCTATTAACACCGGCTACAGCAGTGGCAACTACGACAGCTGGCCGTTGATCGGCGCAAACCCGAATAACAACCAGATCAAATACGCACAGTCATCGGTTAACGGTATGGTTCCGAGGACGACGGTCTATATCGACAAATCGTATGACCATCTCGGCACCGGTACTCTCGACGGAAAGACCAACGGTCTTAACATGAGAATGGTTTGGAAGACTACCGACCAGGGCAGCAGCCATCCGCAGAGAGTCTGCTTCACGGAAGCTGTCGCAGTCAGAGCAAACGCAAACGCCGGGTCAAATATCAGCGCTTCCGTATCGAGCGTAGGCAGCGGCACCCTCGGCACCTTTACAGCCGACCTCACCCATGTTTATCATGACGGCTCCGGTTATAACAACCTGAGCGCGATGAACAGCCAGGGCAGGCAGTCGAACGGCAACGGCGGTTATGTCAACGCCAACGGCGACACTATCGGCGGCAACTTCGTTATGCATAAGTTCGGCGGCACGGGCGCTCTTACCTCGGGTACGACATGGAGCATTGACTACATGATCAAATCCACTAAGAACGACACCCTCACCGACGACGGCTGGCTGAAAGTAACCAGCACCATTCAGGTAAACTTCATCACCTATGATACAGCCACCCTGCGCAGCATAATCTCCGCTATCGACAACGGTACGGGATTCACCTATAACGGAACCACCTACACCGGCAGGGGCAAATTCCCCCAGAGCTGGATGTACAGCGGCGGCTGGGCAAACTTTGAAACGGCTTACAACAACGCGATGAGCACTATAGCAAACTTCCAGGTTACTCAGAGCAATGTTGACAGCGCTGTCAGCTCCCTTGTTTCCGCTTATAACGGACTTACCGGTTATGTTCCCTCCGGCTCATTCTATGTGAAGCACTGCCTGGTCAACACCACCGACGAGATCGTTCCCATGCAGACCTTCTCACACGCCGGCACCTGGGCAAACCCGAGTTCGGAAGTCATCAAGAACGGCGCTTCCGTCAAGCTCTATGCTCTGAGCGATATAGCGGGTTACACCGTGGTAGGTTCTTCCTCATTTGAGGGCTCCGTTTCCTTCAACAGCGACGGCGCTATCCTCACCGATAAGAATAACGCCACTCACGGCAACACCATCACATTCTACTATCAGCCGGCAGAAAAATTCCTGAAAGTACACACCGGTATTTACGGCATTGACGCCACGACCGGCACCAGCAGAGAATATGTTATGTCCGAATCTGTAGTAGCGGGCACTCAGCTTAACAGCCTCAACAGCAGCCCGAACTTCACCACCATAAAGGCAAACCTGCTCAACACTTATGAGCAGCCCGCACATACCACTTACGCGGGTATGTTTGCAAACGCTTCTTACAGCGGCTCCCCGATAGACGGTATCAACGTAGCGGGCGGCGCGAGCGACTGGGCAATGCCTTTCACCGATACAGACGTTTACGTCAAATGGGTAGCGAGCCCCGTCAAGCTCAAGATAGTCACCTCGGCGGGCACTGTCGATACTTCGAGCCCCGCGGTCACTCCTTCGATGACCGGCGCTCCCGACTATCAGCTCGGCTCAGTTACATTTAACGAGCCCGCGAATCCTCCGACAGTTTCCGGCTATCTCTTCGCCGGCTACTACAAGGATTCCTCCTACACTCAGCCGATAACCTCCTGGCCCATCGAGGCAGACTACGAAGGTAACTATGATTACGTCGCAGAGGACGGCACCGGCTCCGAGGCGGGCTTCGGCTATGTAACCATCTACGCCAAGTATGAAGACGTCAACAATAAGATAGTCTTTGTTCCCGGCGCAAACGCTTCGATAGCGAACGGCACGACCAACGGCGGTTTCACCGTAACGGACAATGTGCTTGATTTCTCGGAGCAGATCCAGGGACAGACCAGCGTCAATATCGACTTCCCGACTCCCGTAAGAGAGGGCTACGCCTTCAAGGGCTGGACTCTCAGCGACGGAACTGCGATAATCGGCTGGACAACGGGCAACGCCTCTCAGGGCTACAACCCCGTATATATCGACGCCGATAATCTCTACGGCGGCACTCATCCCCAGACTGGCAGCACGGGCTTTATCGCTTACGCTCAGTGGGAAGCGTTACCCGTAACGATAACCTTCCTTCACAATATTCCGAGCGCGGAAACGAGCAAGATAAACTCCAAGAATATGGCAGGCACCAACTACTACTACCAGATCGGCGTTCCCGCCGAGAGCGCAGTAGTTCAGGGCGGAGTTTCAACACTTCCTCCCGAGCCCAGAAGATACGGCTATGTATTTGATTTCTGGACCTTAAACGGTGTTATGTTTGATCCCGCGGGCAATTACCCCGCTCAGGACGCCACTCTCATAGCGAGATGGAGCAACGCCAATTCAACGGTATTCGGTGACCTTACATCTTATGTAAGCCTCAGCGGCTCCGAGGTAGCGACTGACCTTCAGCACGCTCCCGAAACTGCTACCACACCGATAGCGATGAAGGGCGATACCGTAAGGATCAAATTCAACGCGGCAGGTAAATTCTACGCAGGCTCATCCTCATGGATCTTCGCTTATGATAACGATTTCTTTGAAGAAGTCAGCGGCGTAACTGTTGCAAGAGTCAACCCCAACAACGCTTATATCAGCGGAATCGGCTCGCCGACTACCGACGACACATTAGCGGTAGTTGAGAGCTCGCTTGTAGAAGCGGCATACAGCTCACAGATGGGTACCGTAGTTGATCCTTACAGCGGCGAGACCATTACCAACCCCGGCTATGCTCAGGTTCTTATCGACCCGAATCTTCAGAATATGAGCAGCTACACCACTCAGTCCTTCGATGATATCAATAACTGGGTGATCGAGCTCACTCTCAAGATCAAGCCGAACACCACCAAGACTCAGGGCTCCGTATGGCTTCCCGAGCAGCTCATAAGAACCGGCGACAACCTCATGGGCGATACCTTCATTGCTTATTCGGCAAGCGCAAGATCGCTCCAGCAGGTCAAGACCGACGAGGTCAATTTCGATGTATTGCCCGTAACAACGGTCAACATCCTTGAGCAGACCAGACCTGTTACATCAGTCACCGCGGCTCTCCCGACTCAGGACGGAGCGGCGCTCGGTACATTCTCAGACGGCACGACCGCGAGCAAGACTTTCGTAGGCCCCGCCGAGACCGAGATCTATAACACCTACACGGCTGATAATGTAACATATTATGAAACATATACAGGCAGCGGCACTCCCACTCAGGTAGCAGGATTCCCCGAGCCCACCAGAACAGGTTACCACCTCACAGGCTGGGTCAACGCGAATGACGCCACCGACACCTGGAGCACCGATACCGAAGCGGGCGCACCCAGAGAGGTTTATAACTTCGCAAGCGACGAGCAGGATGGAAACACCTATGTTGCTCAGTGGGCTCCCGATGAATTCACCCTTTACTTCTATACCGACAGCACCATGACCACTCAGGTATGGGGCGGCGACGGCGAAGTTACCGTTTATTATGATCAGGTAGGCTCCGATATTGAGACCCCCGATCTTATCAGCGACGATAACATCACCTTCCTCGGCTGGATCCATGAGGGCGACGCGGCGACCGAAGAGAATCTTGTTGATTTCTCAACCTATGTTGTAAGAGGCGACGATTCCTTCTACGCTTATACAAAGACTACTCCCAAGACCGTCACCCTCGTTGCTCAGTTCTATGCTCCGAGCGAAGCTCAGACCGACACCACACTCGGTACCTTTGAGCTCACCACAGCCGTTCAGGCTCTCCTCGGTCTTGATCTGAGAGCGGGCGATGTGCTCAAGATAGTCAATGAGATCCCCGCAACTCCCGAGACCGGAGTTCAGTATATCCTCGCGAGCGATGTAGCGGCGATCTTCAAGGCTACAAACGGCGACACCGTTACATTCGCAAACGGCAACACCTACACGTTGGCGGCAACACCGATAAGCAATACGAACAACAGAAGAGTTTACGCTCTTAACACCGATGTTCTTCCCACTTCGTTCACGGTACTTGCTGCAAACGCGAGCAACAGGATGAATGTTCCTTATACAAACGGTCCTGTTGAGGTAATCTTCCAGGTGAGAAGAAATAACCAGACCTTTGATGTTGATATCGCCGAAGGCAGCGGATATGTTGTTAATAACGACGGCTCAATAACAAAGACACTCGTCGGCACTTATATGGGCACCTATGATATGGTTGCCGACAGCGCCGGTGCCAGCAGATTCGGTTACTCCATCACTGCATGGTCAGGCGTACAGCCCGGTGTGTTCAATTCGTACAGCAAAACACATAACGCGACATGGACAGCAGCGAATGTAACATTCCACTTCCTGGCTGATGACCATATCACAGAGGTTGCCACAGCGACCGGTACTTATACAGCAAACCAGGCTCTTACCGCCACACCCGCTCCCACTAAGGACGGCTACAATCTGACTGGCTGGCTTGCCGCGAAGAAGGCGGAAGGCGCCACCACATACGAAGCGGTCAGCGACACTGTTTATGCACTCGGCTCAAACTACAACTGCAGCAACAATCCGCAGACCAATATCGTTCAGACGATCGGCGAGACCGGGACGACTTACGATATCTACTTCATCCCCGTATTCACCGCTCAGCCTTATCCGGTAGTTTACTACACAATGTATGCTGACGGTAACGGAGCTACCACCCAGTATGGTCAGCAGGTAGATGTTCCCTACGGCGACACCTACACTCCGAATACGACCGCGGGCGTTCCCGAAGTAACGGGCTACACCTTCCACGGCTGGTATAACGAAGGCGACTGGAGCCTTATCCCCGATCCGAAGGACAGCAACACTGCTCAGCCCTTCACCATGGGTAACACCACCAAAGAGCTCTACGGCTTCTATGTACCCAACACCTACGATGTCGGCTTCTACAGAAACTATGATGAGAATGACGACACCATCCACGCAACTGTAAGCACCGACTTCAACGCGCAGATCGTTGCTCCCGAAACCGCTCCCACCAGAACGGGCTATGACTTCCTCGGCTGGGCAACATCACGCGACGGCTCGCCCATCAGCGGCAGCCTCGGCAACCTCACCGCGGCAGGCGATTACGCAGTTAACTACTACGCGATCTGGACTCCCTCGGAGAGAGACTATTTCGTTGATTATTATATCGAAGGCGTTGACGGAACTTATGTAAAGGCTGATGACTTTACAGTTACCCGCACGGGCACTGTGGGCGCAACTGTTAGCGTAACAGAAGAAGACAAAGCACAACATATTGAAACCGGTTTTGCGTATGATGCAAATGCAAGCACCTTGACAGGCACCGTTCCCGCAGAGGGCGACCTTCACCTTGCGATCTACATCAGCAGAGTGGCTTCAACCTATAAATCCGTCGTTGACGGTGTGGAAACTTATCTGAATGCAGACGGTACCGCCTGCGCCGATCAGAGCGCTCCCGCTCAGATCAAATACGGCACTGCGATCACCGCTCCGGCAGACCCGACCAAAGAAGGCTTCACCTTCGCAGGCTGGACTCCCGCAGTTGGCGAAACGATGCCCGCAGCAGATCATGTGATCACCGCAACATGGAATGTTAACGCTTATGATCTTACCGTTGCTCTTGACGGCGGCAGCTTCGCTCAGGGCGCAACAAATCCGGCAGGCGAATACAACTTCGGCGCGGCGCTCCCGACAATGCCCGCTCCCGAAAAGACCGGTTATGAATTCTCAGGCTGGGTATTCACCAAGACCGAGGGCGGCGAAGAGATCTCCGCTCCCGCGACAATGCCGGCTTATGATGTGACCGCGACCGCAACATGGACCGTCAAGCAGTACACGATCACCCTTCGCTATGTTGACGATAATAATAATGAGGTTATTATAAGTACAATAACTCAGGATTACGGCACCGATATAGCGACTCAGCCCGATCCCGCAAGGACAGGCTACACCTTCGCCGGCTGGTCAGAGACGATCCCCGCGACCATGCCCGCAGAGGATAAGATCATCACCGCTCAGTGGACGGTGAATCCCTACACGATCACCTTTAACACCGACGGCGGCAGCGCAGTAGCGGCTATCACTCAGGATTACGGCACATTCGTGGCCGAGCCCGCGGCGCCCACCAAAGAAGGCTACACCTTCGCAGGCTGGCAGCCCGCAGTTCCTCAGACGATGCCCGCAGAGAATATCACCGTAACGGCTCAGTGGACCGTAAATGAATACACCATCAACTTCAACAGCGACGGCGGCAGTGAGGTAGCGGCAATCACCGCAAACTACGGCGATGCGATCACCGCTCCCGCAGACCCGACCAAGGAAGGCTACACCTTCGGCGGCTGGTTTACCGACAGCACCTTCGCTACAGCTTATACGATTCCCGCGACAATGCCCGCGATCGGCGCGAATAATCACGATTCAATTACTCTCATTGCAAAATGGAATGTAAATGAATACACGATCACCTTCAACACCGACGGCGGCACCGAGATCGCTCCCATCACCAAGAATTACGGTGAAAATATCGTGAAGCCCGCAGATCCCACAAAGACCGGCTACACCTTCGCAGGTTGGGATACAGCGATCCCCGACACAATGCCCGCAGAGAATCTTACGATCACTGCTCAGTGGACTGTAAATCAGTACACGATCACATTCAACAGCAACGGCGGTACCCCCGTCAGCGCTATAACCGCTGACTACGGTTCAGCTCTTACCGCTCCCGCGGATCCCACCAGAGAAGGCTACACCTTCGGCGGATGGTCACCCGCATTCCCGAGCACGATGCCCGCAGATAACATCACTCTCACCGCTCAGTGGGGCGTTGATCAGTACACGATCACCTTCAACACCGACGGCGGCAGCGAAATAGCGGATATCACTCAGGATTACGGCACGGCGGTAACTCTTCCCGCAGCTCCCACCAAGACCGGTTACACCTTCCAGGGCTGGGTATTCACCAAGACCTCGGACGGCAGCGCGGCGGCTACTCCCGCTACAATGCCCGCTTATAATGTGACCGCGACCGCTCAGTGGAGCGAAAACACCTACGATGTAAGATTCGTACAGCCCGATGACACCTACACCGGACAGCCGACATTCGCGCAGAATGTTCCTTATGAAGATTTCCCGAATGCGGTCAGCGTATCTTACACTCAGACCCTCAGCAGCACTCCGGCATCCGGCCCCGCGGCAACTTACTTTGAATTCAAGGGCTGGACCACCGATCCCAACGCAGAGCTTGACGCGGCTGTGATCGACCTTACTGTATGGACTCCCGAAGCCTGGGTTGCTCAGGGCAACGACGGCACCGAGATCTACTTCTACCCCGTATATGTAAGAGTTGAGGTCACCCTCGTTGTTGAAACATCGTCAGACGCCGATATAGTCATTCCCGAAAATGTCGCGCCTCCCGTAACGGGCTATGTTTACAACGCAGGCGAAAAGCTCATGAAGAACGCGCTTCTGGCTCAGTTTGAAGTAACCGGCAACGGCCACCTCAATGTGATCCCGAGCAAGGGCAGCCAGATCTGCGGCACCGGCACGAGAATCGAGCTTATCGATGATTATGACGGCAGCATTAAAGAGGTTTATTACCTGATAGTTCCCGGCGATGTCAACGGCGACTCCGTATGCTCCGCAAACGACCTGAGCATCGCAGAGCACGCGAGATCACAGGCAGTTCCCACCTGGTATCTGAAGGATAAGGATACCGATACCGAGGAGCAGCTCGCCGAGAAGGCAAGGATCCGCGAATGCTATCGCCTCGCAGCCGATATTTCCGATCAGTACGGCGTATTTGACGATAACGATACCGCCCAGCTTTCACTCTATGTACTCGGCGGCGCCGAATTCAGCTATGACGCAACCGCAAAGAAGTATTCGGCGGGACTCATTTAAGTCTGATTTCCGTAAATGAATAACTGCGGGCGGCAAGCCCGCCCGCAGACGACCAGAATTCAGGAAGGGAAGATACAGATGACGACATCTAAAAAAATAATTTCGATGTTGCTTGCCATGCTGATGGTATTCAGCGCGTTTTCGGTCCTCGGCTCTGCCGTTGAATACGGAGCGGACGGATACCCGGTTGTTACGGAAAACCCTGCCGAAGTAACGTTCTTCGTAAGGTTTGCAGACAGTCAGGGCAATGAGCTGCCCGATCTGAGCACGGTTGAGCCGGATTCCGACGTCACCGCGAGAATTTATCTCGGCACCAATTATTTCAGCAGTGCCGCGAAATTCAATCTCTACTACGACGCAACCTTCTTTTCAGAGACTTACTCAACAAGTCTTATGGGTGATGCCGTAACAACAAACGCAAACAATTCGGCAATTGCATCGGATAAAATCAACTCTGTATATGTCAGAAAGAATACCGCTCTTTCAACTTCGAGCGAAGGAGTTCTCGGCGTAAGGACGGAAATAGACTTTGCCAATGACCCCGATGATTCTTTTGAAGTATTCAGATATGACTCTTCTGCATGGATGTTTGAGATCAGCCTTCATGTAAAAGAGGACGCGACGGGCGAAGGCGGAGTTTACTTAAAGGATTCCGATTTCGGCTCGCTCTCCAATCAAAACGCCTATAACGATATTCCCTACGCTTACGAGCATGATCCTCATTCCGAAGCGGTGGATATGATCTATATCAGCGCCGTTCTCAATCATCAGCAGGATTATACCGTAACCACAGACAACGCAGTAACCTTCAGCGCGAACGGCGGCAGCTTCGGAGCGG
>CAMVEX010000012.1 GCA_947166625.1 uncultured Clostridia bacterium | reverse complement strand
TGGATTTAAGTTCCTGTTTGCTGACACTCTCGCTCACCCGCTTCATATATTCACGGAAATACGGCTCATGACAGTAAACGAATGAAATGACTTCCTTCAGATGTTCCCATACCAGCCTCTCCGGAACCTCTGCTCTGATAAAATGAGTTTTGCATTCACTGTGATTTTTATGATGAACTGAGCACTCAAAGAAATCCTGCCTTGACTCAAAGTTGTTCGATGTGCAGTGATACATATTACTGCCGCAATCATAGCAGTAAAGCAATCCGGAAAAGATATGACTCTTGCCTGTCTTTGTTCTGCGGTGACGTTTTTCGCGGATTTGCTGAACTTTGTTGAATGTATCCTCATCTATTATTGCTTCATGAGTATCCGGAGTGATAATCTGATTCTCAATCGGGTTTTGCCTCTGTTTTTTATTCCGTTGCATTGTTCGTAAAACTGCTGATTTATTTTTTCCATTTTTCGATCGCATTATCGCCGAACTGCTGGAGGTCGAGGATCATAGCACCAAGCTCGCTCATCACTAAAGGAACATCGACACCAGGGTCACCGAATACAGCATTGGAAGCTTTTCCTCCTGTAGCAGATTGCCCTATAACCATTCCCGGAGAAGAATTGGTTGCAGAAATGCTCATGAACATAGATTTACTGTTTCGCAATAATATAATACCGGGTATAATACATAAAATAGTCAATATAAGTAATATACCGTAAATCATCAACAGTATATTACGGCCTGTAATTATATCAATTGACCCGACACTATCTATGGGTGTAGACATAAAGACTTTACTCTTCTTATGTGAAGAAGTAAATAAAAGACGTTTGTTTGTGACCGTCAATCTACCGTTAGTTCTAAAAATTAAACCCACCTTTGTAACATTATATGTACGTATTAAGGTTTCTCCTTCTGCCAGGACAAGTCTTCTGCTTTGATTGACTTGAGTTTTTTCCAGTTTTCTCTGCTCAACATTTGCCTTCACTGCGTCGGCGGCAACGCCTGCAGCTTTTTTTGCCGCGTCTTTCAACTGGTTGGCGACCTCTTTGGTCCTGTCACCATAGTTATTTGGGCTACGGTTTGTACCGAAATCGGCATACCCCGCCTGACCGGGATTATAACCGAATTCATTCTCCAGATCAAAATCCCCGAAAGCATCGCCGCTTTCCTGCGATACGCTTGCGCCGCATTTGAGACAGAATATCGCATCGTCATCCAGCGGTGCCCCGCATTTTTCACAATAAATCATTTTCAAACCTCCATTATGTTTTATTTATTGAATAAACCGAATTGAAATTTAAACGGCTGTCCAGTATATAGAGAAACGATAGCCTGACCTGTTTTAAGTCGGTTAATGTCCTCATCTTCTACCACAAAACCGTCATTTAATTGTTCCACAACGCCACGGCTCTGAACGGTTGACTGAAAAACCTGCTGTTTAATGTTTTTTCCAAACAGATTTTTAATATATTCCCTTGACTCGGCGTCATTTACCTTAAAAGCAAATGTTGAACCAAAACCTGAGAGAATACTTTTTGCGGTATATTCTCCGTAGGCGGCGTAAACCTGCTCAACATTCTGAATGCCAACAAAAAATTTTGCGCCGAGACTTCTACCGAAATTCACGCCGTCATCAATATGTTCAAGATGAGGCACGAGGCGGAATTCGTCAATAAAAAAGAAAACATTTCCTTCGTCATACTGACGGCAGAGAGCCTCTTTTATCGCAAGATCAATCAGCAACCGATAAATCGGAGTTAAAGTGTTTCCGAGTCCGAGATCGTATTCTATAAAAATAACTTTCCCTCGCTTTTGACGCACAAGCTTTCTCAAGGAAAGCGATCCGCATTTTTTGAAATTCCCCGTGAGCACTTCTCTCGTTGCCTGCTGCAGCTCCGACATCACTCCGAGAGTCTGCCCGGATTTTTCGTCAGCTATATAGGACTGCATAGCGCTCAGATCAGGATGCTGAGAGAGAATATTTTTCATAATCGCGGGAGTGATCGTATTAAGATAACCTCTCAAAGCACGGTTGTTTCTTTTATCGGCAAATTTATCATATCTTACAAGATGAAGCATCAACGCGGAAAAGAGATCCTTCGCTGCATTTGGGAAAAACGGCTGACTCGAATTATCGATTTTTTCGGAAAACAGGATTTTAGATATTTCATATATGTTATCTTCCACTCTGCTGTCAACCGAAACCTCTTCAAAAATGTTCCAGTAATCCTCGGCTGTTTCCCCTGTGGCGCGCTCATCGTTTGAAATAACAATGTCGCCGGGCCTGTAGAAGTTTCTGTAATAATCTCCTTTTGTATCAAATATTATCGCTACATCCGAGGATGTCATGTTGCCTCTGACATTTCTGATAATGTGATTAAAGGTGTTTGTCTTGCCGCTTCCGATACCGCCGAGCAGGAGAATATGCCTTGACATAAGATCATCGCCGAACGGAATAAGCGAACCTACACCGTTTTGCAATACACCCGGCAGGCAGAATCTCGCGCTCGGGTCTTTGTATGTGCATTCGTTTTGAAGATCATCGCCGAAAAGAACCGTTCTCATTGATTTGTTTATTGACATTCCGTTATACAATTAAATCACCTCCTCAATATGTATATTCATTGCTGTTTGTCTCGCCTTCACTTTCGTCTTCGTTTACGACTTCAATATCGCAAAGGCTGTTTGCGTCTTCAACTATTCCTTCGGCAATTTCATCGCCAACCACATTCACTTCTTCAAACTGTGTGTAAATTTCTTCCGCTGTTGTTTCAGCCATTTCTTCTGCAAAATGCTCCCACCGGTCTGCGTACGGGTTTGAAAACTGCTGAGCACTCAGCTCACCGGCGTTTGGCTCAAGATCAAAGCGCAGCGGATTATTACCTTTTATCATAATTTCTCCTCAGTATGAATAACCGTTATATTGCGACTCGCTGTTTTCCTGTTCTTGATAATAGTTCTGAGGCTGATTATTATCCGGGTCGATTAAGTCCGTCGCATTCTCCTGTTGATTTGAATTTGCGTTAAAACCTTCGCCTTGGTTTTTATCATAAAGATTACAATATCTCGGCGGTGAATCCATCACTTCGGGATTTTGAACATCAACCGGAACTTCGTACCCCATTTCCTGAGCGGCTCTCATTCTGTGGCGTCCGTCAGAATCAAACTCATAGCCATCCTCTGTCGCATTTACCTTTATCATTTTATCCTGACCGTAATATGCGCTTGCGCAGGCACCGAGGTCGGGATCATTTCTCAAACTTTCAAGGGACTCTCCGTTTGAAATCCTTTCGTTGACTTCAGGCAGATTTTCGGCGAGCGACATATAATCCTCTTTGGTATTCCCATGATGATTCCAGAAATCCTCACCCTGACCGAAATCGTCAACCCCGTAAACATCTTCAGAGCTCACAAGATAAAACGGTTTTTGATTTGCCATAAAATCAACTCCTTCGCTACGATACTCTCTCTAATTCTACGACGGTTTCACCTCTTCCGTAATAATCCATTGAAATATGGTCTTTATCCTTTACAGTTACAACAAATTCCATGGAATCACCGGCGAAGAAGCTTGTGCAGGTCAGGTGATAATTTGAGCCGTCTTTATAGAAAGCGTATGTATCTCTCGGGCTGTAAACATTGCAGTTTGTTCCGTCAAATTTCACTACCGAACCGTGCTGAATCTGCGCGCAGGTATCATTTCCGATATTTTTCCAGGTCCCTTCGATTTGAAAATTTCTGACAGAATTGCCGCTGTTTCCCGAGCTTGAAATGAGTTTGGGTATAGCCACACACCCCGCAACTATCAAGGCAATTGCAACAATACCGATGCTCAAATATTTAAGCAAATTTTTCCGGGTAGCGGGCGGTTTCCTGTAACCGCTTCTGCCGCCGATACCGCTTTTATTTGCTTTTACGGCTTCGTTCCCGATTCTTGCGCCGCAATATTGGCAAAACGCCGATCCCTCGGGCAATTGTCTGCCGCATTTCGGGCATTGTATTTTTCCTGTCTTTTGTGTTTTTTCGGGATATGGTAAATAATCTTCTGCCGTCTGCCTTGAACGGACCGGTATAATCGGTTCTGTTACCGGTGCGGCGCTCTCTTTTGCTGCGGCTTCATTCCTGCTCTTAACCGAAGCGTAAAGCTTTCTTGCACAGCTTTCGCATAAGGTCATCCGTTTAATTCTGCTCCCGTCGGAAAGCTCCAGATCAAGCAGGGTCGCGGCTTTTGATTTACATTTGGGGCAAACACCCGCTCCGCTTCTGCCGGTAATACTTAAATTATATTTTTCCATTCGCTTCATCTCCCGTTTCGGATTATTGAACTCTATTGCCGCAGTTCTTGCAGAACTGGGCGCCGGGGCTGAGAGGTCCGCCGCAATAAGGGCATTGTCTTTGCGCTTGCGGCTGTCTGCGCGCTTTAGGGTCGGGGCTTGTCTGCGGTTTGCGTGTACTGGGCGTTTTTTTAACTCTCTGTTTTCTCTGCGGAGCGGAATTATTTATTCCCGCCTTAAAATATGATTTTCTCATGCGTAAAATGAGAATAATCGCGGCGATCGTGGCAGCGAGGATGATTCCGGCTGCAGCTACGGTATAGGGAAGCATTTCACGCTTTTTGGCTTTAATAAAACCGGCTGTGTCAATATTCTTTACCCGGATTGCCGGCACCACACCTACAAAGGTAAGGTTTACCGTCTGATCAACCGTTTTACCCTTGGAGTTGATGGTTTTTGCTTCGCTGTAACTTCCGGGAATGCGAAGCCACCAGCTTGAAAAGCCTTTTGAAGCATCATTTTCATTTGAAACGAAAAGCCCTTGACATTTTGCGTAGTCACTACCTGTCAGTTGAGGATAATCTGAGCCGCCCCGATTACTCAGTGAAGATAAATCGGTCAAATCGGGCAGGAAAGCCGAGGCTTCGAAATCTTCTACATAAAAAATACTGTTTTTTGTTGACACTGTATCCACAATGATGTTTTGCATTTCAACACTGTTGAATGCGAATTGGGAAAAATCATATTTAAGCCAGTCCTTAATTGAACTTTTCGAGAAATTTCCTGCGTAACTCTTTACAATTGTATTGCCGTATGTTTTACCGTCATCTTCAAGCTTTACATAATCTTCAAACGGCTGGCTGTCAATTATGGTGTCACATATCAGCAGACCGGTTGACAGATCGGCAACTCTCCATTTAACCGGCTCATACTTAAACCAATAAATCGTATCATAATAGTAACCGTTTGCGTATTGCATATTGAGATCCTCGTAGGATGCCGTGTTATTGGTCAATCCCGTGGTGAATGACCTGTAATTTTCAAAATAAACTCCGCGGTATTTTTCTCCTCTGTACGCAATATCTTTATATTTCATAAAATCAGATGAGCTCATTGTACCGTTTAACAGCTCATCAGGGTCAAGCGAATAGGCATACTCGGCATTAAATCCTCCTTCATAATAGTTATATGAATCCCATTTATCTGTTGAGCCGGCTTTTTTATTCAGTTTTCCTATCAGATCATAATCGGTCACCTTGCTCTGCGGATAGGTGCCGAATTCGATGATGTCGCCGGTTTTATAATCCTCGCCGTTAGTTTTAATCAAGTTATTACCGGCTTCGCGATTATTATCGGCTGCATCCGTATCGCCGGCATTATCCCGATAGGTCTGCGTTGCCGAAGCGGTTGCCGATACCGAATTCAGATCTGAAAGCCTCATTACCGGGCGGACTCCGCAGCCGGTGGCAAACGGGCGGTAATCATCATGAACGCTGCCGTCATATTTTATATCGCAGGTAAAAAAGGATTTCTGCCCCTGTGTGCGAAGCCTACAATATGAATAACCGGATTCTTCATCCACCCAAAGCCCCTGACACTTGGCGTAATCCGTCCCTTCTGCCATACGCGATCTGTCAACATTGGAGCTCGCGCTGAAACCGTAAGCTGTATTCATCGAATCCGAATATGAGAGCAAAAATATCCTGTCATCGGCGGTACCGTCGGAGCCGTTATCGAGAGAGGTGGTAATTATCCGCGATTTTTCAGAAGAATCAAAGGCAAGGTCAAAAAAGCCGTTATTCAGCCAGGTGCGAATGCTGCTTTTCACATAGTTATTGCAATAAAATGTGTGGCTTGAGTCGCCGTAAGTGATTTCCGTGCCTTCCACATAATACACATAGTCATTGAAAGCGATTGAGTTGAGCAGCATTTCGGACATAATGAGATTTTGCGAGGCATCGAGTATCCGCCATTCGATCGGCTCATATTCAAACCAATATGTATTATTTGCATAGTAGCCGTTTTCATCCTGGCTTGAATTTTCTGTTGTGGTTAAAAATCCCGTCCTTTTCGGCCGATAGGAGTCGAAGGTAACCCCTCTGTATTTTTTCCCGCCATAATCAACATCGCAATATCTCATATAGTCGCCGGGCGTCATTTTTCCGTCAAGCTCATCGCCGGTGCCGGAATAATACCGATATGAGATCCAGTTTTTACTCTGAGACTCCAGCGACGATTTCAAGCTGTAATCGGTCACCTCGCTCTGCGGATACATACCGAATGTAATAATATCGCCCGTATCATAAGCATGCGCAAATACAGACGGAGCGAGCGCAAAAATCCCCGTTAATATGATGAGGGCAAATATTATCGAAATAATTCTTTTAACGGTTTTCATATTGTCATCCCCCCGAAGTTATTTTGCTCGGATCCGTCTAATTGATTCGCTCCTGTTTCGTTCTCTCCGTAACGGATTCTCTTTATGAAATAGGCGGTGATGAGAAAATATCTGACAAGACTGAAAGCATAACTGAATATAGCGGTAAAGCCGGTGTAATAATCGATTATCACAACATCGTTGGAAGTTAAAGGAAAAAGTATAGATAAAATTACAGCAACAATTAGCCAGTGGCGAATGAGAGATTTTCCAAAGCGTGTTTTTCTGAATTTTTCAGAGGATAAAAGAATGAGCCAAACAGCAGGTATTACATAGAGAATCACAAAGAGAATCAAAGTCATAATAATACCGGCTATATCTGTAAAACCGAAATAGTCCGTTTGATAGTAATAAGATCTAAAAACGCTGTTTACGGCAGATAATATAACTGTGATTATCAAAGAGAGGTTGGCAAAAGAGATTGTTTTCAAAGAAGCATTATATTTTACAGATGAAATATTCAGCATTCTCAGAGCGATTGATAATACCGTTATAAGAAGATAAACAATATGAAAAGGCATAATATAAAAAGGCGTAACATCAAAAAAAGATAATATCGCACATACAACAGAATTGATTATCAGCAGAATATCGGGAATAATTACTTCTTTCGGACTGAGTTTTCGGATAAATGCCGAATCACCTTTTTTCCTCTTTTGACGATGCGGCTTTTCGGAAAGGGAAACCGCGCTGCCGCATCGTTTGCAAAATGCGGCGCCGGCAGGAAGAGGATTTCCGCATTCGGGGCATACAACACCGTCGCCCGTATAATTGCGGGCGGTGTCAAGATATGTCGGCGACTGAATCACAGGAAATTCGCTGATGCCGCTTTTATTCCTCACAAAAGCATCAGGCTGTATTTCGCTGTTTTTTCTTTCGACAAATGAATTCAGTTTTTTGAGGCAATCTTCGCAAAGTACCATACGTCTGGTTTTTTCTCCTGCGCATATATCGGCGGAATAAAGCCCGAAGCTTTGTTTCCCGCATTTGTCGCAGACACCGCTCAAATTCCCGCCAAGGATTTTTATGCTGTAACTATCCATAATACCCTCCTGTTTTCGAGTTTTTGAATTATACCTACACATAATTAGACAGTTGAAAAAGAAAAAGGTTAGCGATTTAACGAAAAATTTACAAATATTTTTTTGTGGACTTTATAAACACACTAAGATATACTATAAGTATAACTGAAGTAAACAAGAAATATTAAGGAGATGGATATAATAGCCGGGAAAAGATGGATTGCAGCACAGGTTGCGGCATTTAAGAACGGTGATACCGAAGCCTTCAAAAATCTTTATTATGAAACTGTGGAACAAGCGAATTACATCGCTTCCGGAGCAATAAAAAATCCCGATGATATTGAAGATATAATTCAGGACAGCTACCTTTCGGCGATCGAAAAAATAGGCGATCTAAGAGATGATTCCAAGTTTTTACCTTGGTTTTACTCAATTGTCGCAAATAAATCCGCCAATTTCAGCAATAAAATGAAGCCGGATTTATTTAAAAGCAGCGGAGAAGAACAAAACGCTTATCTGAAAACCGTTAATGAAATGGGCAACTATCTTCCTGAGGATGCGGTTGAAAATAAAGAGGTGCGCTCAAAGCTGCTTGAAATAATTAATAATCTGAGTTATGAAAAAGGGCTTGCGGTATTACTTTACTATTATGACGGATTGAGCATTGCAGAAATCGCGTCAATTTCCGGAGTGAAGCCGAATCTTATTAAGCAGAGGCTTTACAGTGCCCGTAAGGAAATCAAAAAGGAAATCGAAAAGGAAAAGAAAAAAGACGGCAGTTTATTCGGCCTGCTTTTGTTACCCGGGTCTGTTTCGGCAAAGCTTTTCAGGAGCAGGCTGATTTCTTCCGGCTCGGCGGTATCTTCTGCAGGAGTAAAGACCGCCGCGGGCACGGTCGCGGTCAAATCGGCTGCGGGAGCGGGCTCGGCCGCCGCAAAAATCGCCGCTATGACGGTCACTCAAAAGGCAGTTGCCGCTGCGGTAACGGTGGCGGTGTTAGGCGGAGCCTCTGCGGGGACGGTAAAGATCATTAAAAACAGGCAGACTGCCTCTCCTGCCGCCGAATCTTCCGTTTCCGATCATACGGAAGAATTCGCCGAAACATCTACCCGCAGAAAACTGAGCAATATATTCTCTTCGGCAACCGAAACGGCTAAGCACGATCCAACGGAAAATGAACAGACAAGCGAAGACGCGGTATCAAATTCTCAGGGCACGACCCGTGAAAACACTTCAGGGACAACGCAGGCGGCGGTAATCAGCGAGAAAGAAACCGAATCGGAAACTCAGAAGAATCCGACTGCTGCTCCAAAAACCACGGAGAGAACGAGAAGATCCGAAAACAAATCAACATCGCTGACCGAGAAGCAGACCTCATCGACAACAAAGCGAAACACTTCGACCGAAACAGAGCCTTCAACCCAAACGACTTCAAAGAGGCAAAGCGAAACGACAGTCACCACCTCGAGGCCGACCACTAAGGGCAAAGCGACGGTCAGAGTAACCGTCGTTACGGACGGAGGCACGACAACGATCGGCACCTTCACTAAAACGATAGATGAGGGCGAAACATACAGCTTCAGCGACGCCGAAGCAGACGCGAGATCGAGATACGGCGGTCAATATGACTTCACCTACGCTTATTCTTACGGCTCCGACGCATCGTCGGGCGCCGAGGCAGGCAAAACATACAATATTACGGTGGATATATAAAATAATCCGGAGGGTTGATTATGCTTAAAATTAAACGCGCTATTTCATTTGCAATCTGCTTTTCCGTCCTGTGCGGAATCATTTTCGGCAACAGCGGAGTAAGTAACAATTTTGTATTTGCTCAGGGTGAATACAGCGTCGGCGATACATTTTATTACGGAACTTATCCGCAATCAAAGGCAGAAGAATCAGATTCGCTCAAAGAAGCTGCTGAAAATGCAGTATGGAAAAGTTATGATTACTACAGCGGGGAAAATGAGGAATATGAGCCAAACACTTATTACAAAACAGCTCAAATGCACTCCGGAGATTGGATGCAATTTGCCGATTTCTTCCTTGACGGCGTAAAGTATCGTGCCGTAAAATGCAGTGAATACAGACCTTTTATGACCGGAACAACTACTAATAGTTCAAACTCATATATTTGTAAAAACGGATATTTGTTAAACCAAATCTATTATTTCAAATATGAACCGATTGAATGGCGGGTAATTGATCCAATCAACGGTCTTGTCGTGTGTAATTCTATCCTGGACAGCCAGCCGTTCAATAATTATGTTTTGCTATTGGGAAATTATTACTACGGAGATGAGGGAGCGGCTTCTCATTCTTCCTATGCCAGCAATTACAAAAACAGCAGCATAAGAGCTTGGCTTAACAAAGATTTTTATGAAACAGCATTTTCAAATAATCAGAAGAATAATATTGCCGTAACGGAAAATCTTAACAATGACTGTTTTCCGTTTGATTCGAGATTTTGCTCCGAATCAACTTCCGACAAAATGTTTCTTCTTTCTTACGACGATATATTTAACACAAATTACGGCTTTGATTCAGATGAATCAAGAAAACTTTACGGAACCGATTACGCTGAAAGCCAAGGGCTGAATGCTTACAACGCTTCGGGGGATTATATTGGATATGCCGGCTATTGGCTTCGCACCGCCAATGATAATTCAATTGGAATCAATTATGTGTTCTGGACCGGCTATGTCAATAGATATTCAGTTGTTTATACCGGATTCGGCGTCAATCCCGCTATGAAATTGAATATCATAACCGAAAACACCGAACTTTCAGAAGAGCTTTATTCAGCTTCAGGTGAGGATGCGCCCGTAAAACATACCCTAAGGATTTCGCTCAATAACGGCGACCCGGATACAGTGTATGAACTCGCAGCCGGTGAAAAGATAACGATGCCGGAAATTCCCGAAAGAGAAGGCTTTGAATTTGCATTTTGGGAGTATAATCAGCAAGGCAAACGACTTTGCAACCGCTCCACCGAGGGGTACGCTCTTGAAGAGATGACAAATTACAATACATTTATCGGCGCAAGATGGATAGCGACGACCGCTGATGAATCCGAATATAAAGCCGGAGATTATATATATTTCGGCTCTTATCCTCAAAGCGAAGTGACCGATGAAAAATTTTTGTCTGTTCTCAACGGTCTTTTAAGCGACGAGGATTGGATAAGCTACGGATATTACACCGGAGAGAGTAAAAACGGTTATCCCGCTTACGGCACTATGAGCTCATCCGACTTTATGCGCTATGCCGATAAAGAATACGGCGGCGAGAAATACAGGGCGGTTACATTTGATTTCGGCCGTCCCGAGAGCACTCTTGACGCTCCGAATTCTTTCTCTCCTTCAGTTTCAAACGGCGGATTTGAGCCGGCGACCGTTTATTGGTTCAGATATGATCCGATCCTGTGGAGAATTCTTGACACGGAAAAGAAAATCATCGTTTCAGATATAGCTCTTGACGCTCAGGCATTCAATAACTGCGTATATAAAAATCCGGATATTGAGAATTCAAAGCTGAGTTTATTCAACGACCCAGATTATACGAATTACGCCTCATTTTATTCGACCTCTTCTCTTCGCGAATGGCTGAATTCTTCATTCCGTGACACTGCTTTTTCAGCTGCACAGCAGGAAAATATTCTCGATACCGATTTACCGGAGAATCCAGACTATTATGCCGCAAGGACTTACGGCACCAAGCCCAATGATTACGCTCCGCTGACCGACAGCGCGGTCACCGATAAGGTGTGGCTGCTTTCATACAGCGAACTGAACACCTACTATAAAGCCCTGGGAAGCAGATGGTATATCGATTATTCCGTCTCTGCCAGCAGATACGCTCAGTCCCAGGGATGCTATGTGTGGAGCGACACCGGCAGATGCAACTGGTTTACAAGGACTCCTTCTTACAATTCGCTGCTCGTCCACAGCGTCAATTACGGCGGCGACATAGGCCTGAACGCATTCGGAAACGCTTACTGCACAGATCTCGGCATCCGCCCCGCAATCAGCGTTTCTCAGCTTAAATTCGATGATCAGAGCGTACCGGCGGAATACACCCTTTCTTATTTTTCGGATGGTGTCGAACTCGGCAGCGAAACATACAGGGCCGGAGCGGAGATAGAATCACAAATAGAATCCCCGCAAAAGGAAGGATACACTTTCACGGGATGGGATGATCTGCCCGAAATAATGCCCGATGAAGATATATCGGTAAACGCCGTCTGGTCCGTAAATCAATACACAATATCTTTTGACAGCGACGGAGGAACTCCCGTTGATTCGATCACGCAGGATTTCGGCACGGCGATTATAAAACCCGCCGACCCCGAAAAGGAAGGTTACACATTCGCGGGATGGGATGGGGAAATCCCCGAAACGATGCCTGCCGGAAATATTTCTCTCAAAGCACTTTACATCATCAATTCTTATGATTTGGTGCTTTACGATTCAGACGGGAGCGTGATCGAGAGAATTCCGTATAATTACGGCGATCCCGTTATCCGCCCGGGCGAAGCGGCAAAAGCCAACCACGAATTTACCGGGTGGATCGGCGAGCTTCCGGATAAGATGCCGGCTTTCAATCTGTCGCTGACAGCTTCCTGGCGGATGAGGCTCAGATCCGGCACGGATGACGTTACTGTTATCTGCCCCGATCGCACACCGTTTGTAAACTCCGATTCATCATTGAGCAGCGGCGCATTACAGCTTGTTACCGAGAAGCTTGCGAGCGCAAATGATAAAATCCCCTCCGCATTCAACGCCAGAGAAATCGGCGGAGACTGCTACGCCCTGTATAAAATAACCGTCAAAGATCAAAACGGCGAAACAGTTCAGCCTTACGGCGCTTATGTAACGGTCAGGTTGCCTATCCCCGACGGAATGGATATGAATAAAACGATATTTATAATGCATTTCAAGCCGGACGGTACTACAGAGAGAATAACCATGGCGGACGAACGCGTATGGTTTGAGGGCGGCTATCTCTGCTTTACAACAAATTCTTTCTCCGAATTCGGATTTTACAACGACGGAGACCCGAGCGTTTCGATCAAAGCCATCGGCAAATATAACGGTAAAACTCTCGATTATCGTTCGAACCTTACGCTCTACGCAGAAGCGCCGTATAATACCGATTCATCAATAGTATGGTTTGTAAACGGCGAAAAAGCAGGCAACGGAAGCTCACTGACTCTTAAAGAAATGAGAAATTCCGAATACAGGATTCAGGCGAGAATAATCGAAAACGGCGAGGTCGTTACCGCATCTCAAACCGAAACCGTTAAAATCAATAACGGATTTTTTGTCCGGATAATCGCCTTCTTCCGAGCGCTTTTCAAAAGGCTGCCGGTGCTTGAGCAGAAATAAAACCGATTTTTCAAAATAAAATATGCGTCCCCTCCGAATCGAATGATTTCGGAGGGGATTTTTATCTCAATCGCAAGTTGAAAACGGCCGGCGCGAGCCGCCGTTAAAATGACAACAAATCAAATGGATTTTTGTAATATTTTACAAACTTTATAATTAAGTAAAAATATTTTTAAATAATCGCTAACCCGATCGTGCTTTTAACTGTCTTAATTATTGTAGGGAAAAATAACTCACAGAAAACAGGAAAGGTTGATGGGTAATGGGATTTATAAAATATTCGATCATTTCCCGTGGGAATTCGGGCGTTTGCTCAAAATGCGGGTCAGAAACGGATGATTTGTTAAATGTGGAAATATCCGATGAGAGCAGAGTAAAGCGCATGGCGCTTTGTAAAGATTGCGCCAAATCATTGTATAACATGGTAAAGAAGAAAAATGACGCATTGAACAAGCCCGAAAAGCCACGATCGGCAATGCCTGACAATAATATTTATTCGTCAAACATTCCGAATCCGCATCCGGCAAATGCGGCGACAAGTGAAAGGGCAAGCTACTCTCAACCCGATTTGAATTACGGCGTTTCGCCGGTTGAACCGAAAAACACCGGGAAGAAGAAAGTCAGGCCTTTGTCGATCATAATCGCTTCAGTCGCTCTTATATTTGCGATTATTGTTACAGCTGTTGTTGCCCCTCGGATTGTTAAGTCGATTCAACAGAAAAGGAACGAAACGGTGATGTATGATGACAGTTATTCTGATGACGATAATACGGAACGTGAAACAGAAAGCACAGTTTCATCCGTGAATATAATTTTTCAATCATGGACCGTAAATACCGAGGATAGCGCAGGATATAAATATGAGATTACGATGAAGATGAGCCCTTGGATATTGGAAAGTAATAAAACCGCATTGAATTCCGCGTGGAATGAAGTCGGAAGTGGAAAAACACTGCCGGTATTTGATGACTGGTTTATTTACGGAAGCAAACCGAACAGTTGGGATTGTAATGATATTTTTTATTCCGTAGGACAAATCAGCGTCAAAAACATTACACCCGGATGGGATTTTACCGAATCAAATAAAGGAGAGCCGGATGTATATATTTCTATGCCTGAAAGGAATCACTTTACTTTGGGCAAGGCGTTTTACAGTAATGAAACCGTAAATTTCAATGTTAAAGCCGATCACAGCAATGCAATAATAAATATTGCTCCACTGATGAGTAAAAACAATTGGGGACCGGTAACAATAGTTTTGGCAGTTCCGGATATGGTCTCACCGAATTACCCCGAAGGTAAATGGGGTCAAGAGTTAAGCGAAGACCATATATACATTACGAGTTACCGTGTCTTTAATAAATATGCCGTAAACGGTCAATATGGATTTGCGTTGCCCGTTTACAAAGATGATTAGAATACAAGCATATCGGAAAATCCACTCTAAAAAAATAGAAAATACGAAAAAATAAGCGAATCATACAAACGGAGGGTAAAACATGGCTTATGAATTAACAGTAACCAACAGAGGAGAACATGGCGTATGCACCAAATGCAGCACGCCGACGGATGATTTGTTCACTTTAATGCTCAGTGACGGCAGCAGAACGAAGCAGATGCGTCTCTGTCCGTCCTGCTCAAAGAAGCTTTATTCATCCGTTAAGCAGAAAAACGAGCAGGAAGATATTTACAGCACCGCCGTAAAAGCAGCGGACAGCGCAGGCTTTAATGATCCTGTAGTTGTTTCCCGTCAATCGGCTCCGCCCGTGCCGGTATATACCCCTGAAAATAATCAGACGGTATGCCCAAATTGCGGAAGCTCACTGCCGGCTCATTCTGTATTTTGCAGCGCTTGCGGCTACAGCTTAAACGGCCAAAGACAAACAAATTATCAGAATCAACAGAATAATTACAATCAGAATTATTATAACAGGACAAACGATCCGAATGTTTCCGATAAGGATTGGTTAACTTGTTTACTGCTTTATATTTTCCTCGGAGTTTTGGGTGCTCATCGTTTTTATGTAGGAAAAGTCGGGACAGGCATACTGTATATATTCACAGCCGGATTATTCGGAATAGGATGTCTGATTGATTTTATCATGATCCTCACTCAGAGCTTCAAAGATTCACAAGGTCGGGCAGTCAAAAGAAATAACTGACACCGAAAGTAAGCGATTATCATTGTTGGCTTTCGGGGAAACAGGGTAATTTCGTTAACAGCGTCCCCTTTGCGGCACCCTCTCCGATTGCGGAGAGGGTGGCACGGCGAAGCCGTGACGGGTGTGAGCGACACAGATGTCAAATTTAAGGGGTCGGATTTCAAATATGCACACCCCAAGCATCAGTTTATTTACGGGTTGCAGTATATTAGCCTTACCCGATCGGTTTCGGGTGATAACAAAAAATGATTCCGGCACAATGATTTTTTACCGGGTGCCGAGGAATCTTATAATCCGCCGGAAAACGGTCGGAGTGTAAATTTTCCGGCGGACAGTTTACTATACGAGAAAGGGGTGAAAATATGATTTTGAAATCCAAAAGGACCGGATACGGGCTGATCGAGGTACGCGAGGCAAGCACAGCAGGATGGTATGCACTCTATATCAACGGCGAATTAAAGAAACAATCCGCCGACCTCAACTATATCCTCAGCGAGTATGATAAATACTGATATATAATATAAAGGAGTAAAGATTTTATGAAAAAGAATATGAAAATCACGGTTTCTTTATTGCTGGCTTTTGTGCTTTTAACAGGTACAATAGTCTGCGGCAGGGATATTTTACCTAAAGCCTCGGCAGATACGCCCATTGGTAATAATCAATTCATTTCAGCTATTAAAGCAGAGAGAGAAAAATTCAAAAACGGAGAATACTTTGCGGGCAACAACAAATGGTACAGTCCATCTGAAAAACAAGTTAATTTAACAAAATCTTCTACTAATAAATTATGTAATGACACTTATTACCACACAGGTGATTATTGCAATGAAAACTGCAGATGTGAATGCGGCAGTTATTATGTAAACGGCACCTGGGTATGCGGACAGTGTAACGCCTATGCATGCCAGTTAGGACTTGATATTTTCGGAATTGATCCATATATTAAAAGCAATAAATGGAAAAATATCGGAACAGATGTAAACCAACTTAAGCCGGGAGATCATGTAAGATTTTTAGCTGCAGGTCCGCATTCAATATTCATTACAGATATTATCGGAGATACCGTTAAATATACACAATCCAATTATAATGGTCCCTGTCTTATAGACTGGGATAATGAAATCAGCAAGGGTGATCTGCAGTCAAAATTAAACGCTACTTGTGAAGAACGCGGTATCTACAGAGCTCCCAATAATACAATTTCTATAGATGAAAAAGGATTATACGCTAATCCTGAATCTTCCAATTCCCAATACACCGCTCTCGTTCTTGATACTTCGGGCAGTATGAGCGGTACACCGATTGCAAAGCAGAAAGAAGCGGCAACAAGTTTTTGCGAAACTCTTATAAATACTTCGTCAAATAATTATGTGTCAATCATCACATTCAGCTCATCAGCAAGCGTAAAATGTGATTTCACAAATGACCTTAACACATTGAAATCAATTATCAACTCAACAGATGCAAGCGGAACAACAAATACAAACGACGCTCTGCTAAAGGCAGGGAATAAGCTACAGGGAGTAACAAACAATAACGCAAACAAAATAATAGTGTTGTGTTCTGACGGATTGCCCTGCGAGGGCGCGAGAAAAACAAGCGGTAAATATACCGGCAACGACCACGATGCTTATGCCTACGCAAATGCTGCTTATGATACTGCAATAGAACTAAAGAAATCTTATGAAATATATACCCTCGGATTTTTCCATTCCCTTTCCGGAAACGATTTAACTTTCGGACAGAAGTTTATGAACGATCTGCAAAACGAAGGATATTATAATGTAAATGACCCTGAGCAATTAACAGATGTTTTTGAAGATATAGCAAAAGAAATTGTTGATCCGGGCACATCTATGGAAGAACTGCTTGAAAAAGTAGTTGCCCTGCTCAAAAATATGTTCAGCGTAATGCTGATGTTACTGCAAGCTGCATTGAAAGCATTTACTGCAGCAACAGCTTAAGCAGCAAAAAACGGATTAAAAAGCGAAAAGAGAAAACATCCCCTTCCCATAAAACAGGAGTTACTGCCATGAAAATCAAAAGAGTTTCAAAAAACTTAATTGCCCTTGCTCTTGCTCTATGTCTTGCTTTATGCGCATTCATTCAATCGTCATTTGCAGATTTCGTTTATGAAAACTACAAAGACATTTCCGTTCCCGATAAGCTCTGGATATATAACAGCTCAGACAGATTTTGCACCGTTGTAATGGATGCGAAATATGTCGGCGTAACCGATTCGGTCAATCTTTGGCTCGGCTATTATCCCACGTATTCATCCGACGAACTCAAGACAATAGAAATACCCGAGGAAGATTACATAATAGGAAAAAGAGAGCTCGATGACGGAGAGCATTATGTTATTTTTATCCGATATCGGTCAAATTACGGGTATCTCAGAGTTGTTATAATGCCCGGCTCTTTCATTGATTCCGAAGGGAACGAAAACCCCAGGATAGCAAAATTTGCCGGCGCAGACGGCGGAGAAACTCTGTATTCATATAAAAAATATGACGGGAATTATTTTATTGAGGGAAATTACAGAGATCCGAGCTTTTATCAGGGCGATAAAATTCATTTTATGTTAGGCGGTCTCTTTGCGGATAAATATAAGGTATATATGAATGACCGGCTTATCGGCGAAGGCCAGTGGTCTTATGACATAACCTTTGACGAAACGGGCGATCAGATAATAAAAATCTGTTTGAATGACATAATTCAGACAGAATGGAAAGTCCGTGTAGAAGGAAAAAGCGAGGAAAGAAGATCCCTGTTCAAAGACGGCTGGGAAATGTTAAAGGAAGCGATTCCCCTGCTCCCGCTCGGATTCCTGTTTTCGCTTAATCCGTTGACCATCCTTCCCGCAGGAGCGATTTTCGGAGGATTTTTTGAAGGGATCGCAGACTTTTTCAAAGCTTTATTTACATGGTGATAATGATAAGGAGCAGCCGCTGAAGCGGCTGCTCTGAAAAAACGGGTAATTTTCAATTAAAATGGATCAAGGGTAAAAAAATGAAGTGTTTAAATTGCGGCGCAGAGCTGAAAAAAGAAAGCGTGTTTTGCTCCTATTGCGGAGCAAAAGTCACAGGTACAGTAATTGATGCGACTGATGACGGAATCTTTTCGGAATCCCGTTTCGAGAACAACATCTTTTCAGACAGCAAAAATACTGATTCGTGGGACGAACTGAATTCATTCTTTGAAGAAAGAAGTCAAAATCAAAACGAATTTAACAGCGGGATCGATTCTCTGTTTGACGATCACTATGCAAAAAAATCGTCATACAATAACAGAACCGCAACAAACTATAAAAGCCCCTCCGAAAGGCTTGCTAAAGTGTCAATCGTTCTGTTATCCTCTTTGATTGCATTGATTTTATTATTTACTTTGTTTAATATCATCATTTTCAAAGCTACCGATGACGGCAAAATGATCGAATACAAGGCTGCAATAAACAGGATTATCAGAGGAAATTCTTCTCAGGAATCCTATAATTCCGGTTATGAACAGGAAACCGAAGAATACCATTACGAATATGACAACACCGGGGAAAACTCCCTCCCAAGCACATATACAGACAATAACAATCTGCAATATCCTACTCAAAACAAATCAGATGATAATTTATTAAATTCGTTTTCATCGGAAAATATACGCCTTCTTAATATATTCCTGTCAAATTTTGCCGAGGCCGGAGTTAAGGATATTTCATCCGGCAAACAAAATCAAATGATTGATTTTGTTATTGAGCAGGCAATAATCAACAATCCTTCAAAAATATATGAGCTCGGTAATGAAGCGTTTACATCCGGCGGAACAAAATATGACAGATATATTGACGCTTATTATGTAAATGAAAGAGTAAAAAGATATTTTGATATTTCCGTAAACGACAGTTCAACCGATACTTATCTATTTGAAAGCGGCAAATATTACATTCCGGATGATATTGCAAATGTGAGCAGCTATTTTTCCAAAGCTTACAAAGCGACCGGAAATTCCGACGGCACCTTGACCGTTTATTTCAAAAATTATGATTGTAAAGGGCTTGAAATAGATACCAACATCTATCGCGGTATCGGAGACGAGAATATCGGAAAAAGCAAAGTGGTAGGAGCAGGCAAAGCAACTCTTAAAGAAAAATATTTCGGTGAGAAGTATGCAAACTATATAATTCTTGATTACACGCTTACAGAAGGCAGAGATTACAACTATATAAATACAAAGGTTGTTTCATTCCCTACTCCCGATAATACTCTGCCGGATGAATGAAACCTTATGCAGATTACCTGACCAAAGAAGGAAAAATTATATAACCAATCGGAATATCGTGCTTAATTACAGATCAGCGCCCTCAATGGGCCAGGATTTTATTAATGATCACCTTGAGCCGAAAAGCCGGATATATGTGGAATACACATATGAAGACAAAGATGCTGTCCAGGCAGTATTCAAAAAAGACAGTAAATATGTATTCGCGCCTATATACGATAAATCGGAGCAGACTACTTATATGGACCCGGTTTAAATTGACTGACAGACACATTAACAATCAAAATAACGCCAATCGCTTTATTGCGGTTGGCGCTCTGCTTATAGTTTATTTAATTTTTAATGCGTTTTCATATTTCCTCAAACACAACCTCTTAGCTTGACTTTATTCAGAAGATTTACACATTATCAGGCGTTTTGTTGAGCAGATAATCTAAAGCTGACCACTTAACTCTTTTTCAGTTCCAACAGCATAAAAATCAATACTATAATGATCGTCTGAAGTATCTTCTTTTTCTAATGTGCCGACATCAATGTTTGTTTGCATTTCGTCGCATAAACCATAGTTTTCTCCATTCTACAAGCAACCTTGCTCAAATAATCAATTGTTGTTTAACAGTTTCACCGTAACCAACTCTGTTTAACAGCTCCGCAATCATATTATTTGATTATTATTTGAAATTACTGGTTTATGGATACCTGGCCTCAGAGGACGGTCGTAGTTTTATATTCTTATTTCATCAATTCATCCGCAAGAGCTTCGATCGCGGCTTCGCTTTCGGGGCTGAGAGCGGATTTTATCGTCACCTGATTTTCGGCGTATTCGATATTTTTCATGCCTTCGAGCATCGCGGTCATCTTCTTTATCGCCATCGGTCCCCAGGAGCCGTTTTCTATGAGGGCGATCTTTTTGTTTTTGATCCCGCGCTCGGTCAGGTCACCTATAAACTGCCTCATAAACGGGAAAATGTCGCCGTTGTATGTGGTGGTGGCAAGCACGATTTTGCCGTATCTGAAGGTATCCTCCACGGCTTCCGCCATGTCGCATCTTGCAAGGTCGTTGAGCGCGATCTTGGGGCAGCCCTTCGCTTCAAGCTTCTGAGCGAGCAGCTTTGCCGCTTTTTCCGTGTTTCCGTAAACGGATGTGTAGTTTATAACCACGCCTTCGCTCTCAACGCCGTATGACGACCATATATCATAGAGATTGATGTAGTAGGGGAGATTTTCCGTGAGTACCGGCCCGTGAAGCGGGCATATCGCGTCTATCTCAAGATTTGCCGCTTTTTTGAGGAGCGCCTGCACCTGCGCGCCGTATTTGCCGACTATACCGAAATAATAGCGTCTCGCTTCGCATGCCCAGTCTTCGTCCGCATCCGATGCGCCGAATTTGCCGAAGGCGTCAGCAGAGAAGAAAACCTTATCGGTGCGGTCATAGGTCATCATTACCTCGGGCCAATGCACCATCGGCGCCGCGATGAATCCGAGAATGTGTCTGCCGAGCTCAAGCGTATCGCCGTCGGATATCACAAGCTGTCTGTCGGGGTATTCGGCTGAGTAGAAGTTTTTGAGCATCGGGAATGCTTTTGAACTTGCGGCGATGACAGCGCGCGGATATTTTTCCATAAATGCCGTAATGCTTGATGAATGATCGGGCTCCATGTGCTGGACTATCAGATAATCGGGCTCTCTGCCGTCCGATGCTGCTTCAATATTTTTGAGCCATTCGGCTGAGAAGCCGCCTTCAACGCTGTCCATAACTGCGATTTTTTCATCCTTGATAAGGTATGAATTATAGGCCATTCCTTCGGGAACGATATACTGCCCTTCAAATAAATCAAGGGTCCTGTCGTTTACGCCTACCTGAATAATATCTTTTGTTACCGTCATTAAAATGCCTCCGTTTTATTCATTGCTCTGCAGATTATAACATATTTTTTGCCCCGGCACAATAACAAGAATTATTATTTTTAAAAAATGTTTGATTATGGCGAAAGTATATGATATGATATTTACACTAAATTGAGGAATTGTTCATTTCGGGCATCAGGGTTGAATTTCACATTAAGGGAGGCCGGTAAAATGTACGCACCCATCGTTATGTTCGTATATAACAGAGCGCGTCATTTTGAGCAGGCTTTCGAGGCGCTGGCAAAGTGTCCCGAGGCATCCGAAAGTGAATTATTTATTTTCTCGGACGGTCCGAGAAACGAGTCAGACTCCATCCGTGTGGCGGGGGTCAGGCGGAGCGTTCGCAAAATGATGCGCCTCAGGGCTTTTTCGCGTATGCATCTTGAGGAGCGTAAAGAGAATATGGGTCTTTCTCCGTCGGTCATTGACGGCGTTTCTCAGGTTATCGAAAAATACGGCAGAGTCATCGTTATCGAAGACGATGCGCTGGTTTCTCCCTATTTCCTCAAATTCATGAATGCCGCCCTCGATTATTATGAGGATGATAATACTATCGGCTCTATCGCAGGTTATACCCCCGCGATAGATATTCCCGCGGATTACAGGAAAGATGTCTTTACCGCTTACAGATCATGCAGCTTCGGCTGGGCCACCTGGCGCGAGAATTGGGATGGCTGCGATTGGGAGCTCAAAGATATCAAGACCTTTATGAAGAGCCGCGATATGGTCAGGCGTCTCAACGCCAACGGCGGCGACAGATTCAAGCGCCTTTACAATCTCTCAAAAGGTATCGGTACCTCCTGGTCCGTCAGATTCGGCGCTCACATGGTCAAGAATAACTGGCTCACCATTTATCCGAGATATTCTTATATCCTCAATATCGGCGATGAAGCCCTCGCGAGCAAAAACACAGTTGAAGACAGCGATATGGCGAGCATCGACCTTGACAGAGCCATTGAGAATTTTGAGCTTGAAACTCCCGAGATAAATCAGGATATACAAAAAGCGCTTAAAAAGCATTATTCGCAGGGCGGTCTGAATGATGCGAAAAATGCCGCGACGGATTTCAGGCTGTTTATGAAAACGATCTTCTGAGAAAGTGGCTGAATTATGAAAAATATCAGATCTCTGCTTTGCATATTGCTCTGCGCCGTTATTTCGATAGCCGCTTTCGGCTTCGGCGCCTGCGCTTTTGATGATTATTCTTTTCCCGACGGCAGCGGGCTCAATTTCCTTGTCCTCGGCGATTCCATTACCGAGGGCTTCGGCGTGCGAAACAGCGATGAAGCCTGCTATGCCCGTATAGTCTGCGATACGGCGGGGTATGATTATCTCAATCTCTCAAGGGTCGCGACCGATACACAGAGGCTTATCTATCAGCTTGAGAATTCCGAGCGCTTTGCGCAGGCTGTCAGGTGGGCAGATGTTATAAATATCAGCATCGGCTCAAATAATTATCTTGCCAACGACCGTGTCGTTCTCATCACTGTCGGCGCGCTTCTCGGCATAAATAACAGAGAGCTCGATGAGATCGCAGAGGGCATCTACGAGGATTATAATAAAATCATTTCTATCATCCGTTCTCTGAATCCCGATGCGAGGCTCATATTTGATAATGTTTATTGCTCCTGGGAGGGTCTCGGCAGAATTCCTTTCAATAAAGCGGTCGTCAGAGTAAACAAAGCTCTTGACCGCGCTCTCAAAAGCAATCCGGGAGAATTTGAGATATTTGATATCGCCGGCGTTATTAACGGCCACGGTGAGCTTGTTGCGGCGGATTCCACGCATCCCGATTCCGAAGGGAATGTTGCCATAGCCAAAGCCATGCTCGGCTTCCTCAATGAGCGCGCTCTGACCGATAAAACAGATCCCGTGATAAATGAGCCGGGTATTGATTATAATTATTTTGTCGATTCCTTCGGCACCGTTCCGGGTATTTTGATAACGGCTATCGTGAGGCTTCTCACTCTGCATTTTCAGTGATCCTCTACTCCGTTGTTTTTCGGGCATTTCATAAGTTTTTGTTATAATATATTTATTGACATTTTTATTTCTTTGTGCTAAAATCACGCAGTAAAGATTGTGAAGGGGAGAGCGGCGAAACCGTTTTTTCAGAGAGCCGGCGGCAGGTGAAAGCCGGTAAAAGCGCTCGCTGTCCGTAGCCCCCGAATCGGGAAGAAGAAAGCCGCCCGTCGGTTATTAGACCTTCCCCGTGCGGCAGCGTTAATGCCTCAGAGAGGCCGCAGATGCGGCAATTTGAGTGGTACCGCGGGTTATCCCGTCTCATGTAAGAGACGGGTTTATTTTATTTTCAGGAGGAATTTTTCAATGGCAAAAGAACTCGCCAAGCAGTATGATCCCAAAAATGTTGAGGATCGCATATATGATTTCTGGTTAAAGGGCAAGTATTTCCATGCCAAGGTCGAGAATGACAAAAAGCCCTACAGCATCGTTATTCCGCCTCCGAATATCACAGGTCAGCTTCACATGGGTCACGCCCTTGATAATACTCTGCAAGATATTCTCATTCGCTGGAGAAGGATGCAGGGCTATGATACCCTTTGGCTCCCCGGCACCGATCACGCTTCCATAGCCACCGAGGCAAAGATAGTTGAGGCTATGAAAAAGGAAGGCATCACAAAGGAAGAGATCGGCAGAGAGGCTTTCCTCAAAAGAGCGTGGGAGTGGAAAGAGACCTACGGCGGCAGGATCATTCAGCAGCTCAAAAAGATGGGCTCCTCCTGCGATTGGGACAGAGAGCGTTTCACCCTTGACGAGGGCTGCAGCAGAGCCGTTCGCGAGGTGTTTTGCAAGCTCTATGAAAAAGGCCTTATTTACAGAGGCGAAAGAATTATAAACTGGTGCCCCCATTGCCTTACATCCATTTCGGATGCCGAGGTTGAGTATGAGGATCAGCCCGGTCATTTCTGGCATCTGCGCTATCCCTTCAAGGATGGAAGCGGTTATCTTGAGCTTGCCACGACCCGCCCCGAAACTCTTCTCGGCGATACCGCCGTCGCGGTCAATCCGAATGATGAGAGATATAAGGATGTTGTCGGCAAAACCGTCATCCTCCCGATTGTCCACAGAGAAATCCCCGTTGTCGCCGATGATTATGTTGAGATGGATTTCGGTACGGGCGTTGTCAAGATCACTCCCGCCCACGACCCCAACGACTTTGAAGTGGGTCTTCGCCATAATCTCGAGGTTATCAATGTGATGACCGATGACGCGCACATCACCCCCGATTATCCCGCCTACGCCGGTATGGACAGATACGAGGCGAGAAAGGCTATCGTCAAAGATCTTGAGGCTGAGGGCGCGCTTGTCAGGATTGAAGATTACAGCCACAATGTCGGCACCTGCTACCGCTGCCATACCACCGTTGAGCCCAGAGTTTCAAAGCAGTGGTTTGTCAAAATGGAGCCCCTTGCAAAGCCCGCGATCGAATGTGTCAAGAGCGGTAAGACAAAATTTATCCCCGAAAGATTCGATAAGATTTATTTCCATTGGATGGAAAATATAAAAGACTGGTGTATTTCCCGCCAGCTCTGGTGGGGTCACAGGATCCCCGCTTATTACTGCGATGATTGCGGCGAGATCATCGTTTCGAGAGAAGCTCCCGAATGCTGCCCGAAGTGCGGCGGCAAGGTGCATCAGGATCCCGACACTCTCGACACCTGGTTTTCCTCCGCTCTCTGGCCGTTTTCAACTATGGGCTGGCCCGATAATACTCCCGAGCTCGCCCATTATTTCCCGACAAGCACCCTCGTTACCGGTTATGATATTATCTTCTTCTGGGTCGCGAGGATGATATTCTCCTCCATTGAGCATATGGGCAAACAGCCGTTTGATACCGTATTCATTCACGGTATTGTCAGAGATGCTCAGGGCAGGAAGATGTCCAAATCTCTCGGCAACGGTATCGATCCGCTTGTGATCATAGATCAATACGGCGCCGATGCCCTCAGATTTACCCTCGCTACCGGCAACAGCCCCGGAAACGATATGCGTTTCTCCGATGAAAAGGTCGGCGCAAGCCGTAACTTTGCCAATAAGCTCTGGAATGCGGCGCGTTTCGTTCTGATGAATATAGGAGAAGAGGAGATCGAAACCTCCCTTCCCGAAAATCTGGCCCTTGAAGATAAATGGGTGATAAGCCTTTTCAATACTCTTGCCAAAGACATCACCGATAATCTCGAAAAATTCGAGCTCGGTATCGCCGTTCAGAAGCTTTATGATTTCATTTGGGATATCTTCTGCGATTGGTATATTGAGCTTGCAAAAATAAGACTTCAGCAGGGCGGCGAAGGAGCCGAAAATGCAAAGCGTGTTCTTGTATGGGTGCTCACCGGTACCCTCAAGCTGCTTCATCCCTTTATGCCCTTCATCACCGAGGAAATATGGCAGACCCTTCCTCACGAAGGCGAATCCATCATGATTTCCGCTTGGCCCGAATATGATGAAAATCTCGATTTCGCTTCCGAAGAAGCGGAAATGAACAGGATCATGACTGCGATCCGCGCCGTGAGAAACAGACGCGCGGAGATGAATGTCGCTCCTTCAAAGAAGGCGAAAGTATATATCGCGAGCGCCTATAAATCGACCTTTGAGAAGGCGGGAGTCTTTATGTCAAGGCTTGCCGGCGCTTCCGGGACCGAGGTCGGTGACAGCTTTGATATCGAAGGAGCCGTCAGCATCGTCACCGAGGATGCGAAAATCTATATCCCGATGGGCGATCTCGTCGATTTTGAGGCGGAAAAAGCCCGTCTCGGCAAGGAGCTCGAAAAAGTCCGCAAGGATCTCGAATTCGTGAATTCAAAGCTTTCAAATGAAAACTTTGTTTCAAAAGCCCCCGCAAAGGTCGTCGAGGCTCAGAAAGAGGCCGCCGCAAAATATGCGGAAAAGATCGCCATGCTCGAAGAGAGTATTGCGAAGCTCGGTTAAATAATTGATTACGCTTTTGCAGAAGTGAAGGATTTAGTCTGTCCCGAGCTTTTGCAAAAGCTGTTTTACGGTGATTTATGAATTACGATGAATCTCTTGAATATATCCATTCTCTTGAAAGATTCGGCATTATGCCGGGGCTTGAAAGAATTTCAAAACTCTGCGAAAAGCTCGGTAATCCGCAGGAGAAATTAAAAATAATCCACGTCGCAGGCACCAACGGCAAGGGCTCGACCTGCACCGTCTGCTCAAATATCCTCAGAGCGGCAGGTTACAAAACCGGGCTTTATATTTCGCCTTATGTCACCGATTTCCGTGAGCGGATCCAGATTGACGGCGAAATGATTTCAAAAGAGGATCTTGCCGATCGCGCCGACATCGTCAAAAATACCGCTTCGGAATATGAGATCAAAGTGACTGAATTTGAATTCATCACCGCCGTCGCTTTCCTTTATTTTTCAGAGCGCAAGTGTGATTATGTCGTTCTCGAAACAGGCCTCGGCGGAAGGCTTGACGCCACCAATGTCGTTTCCTCGCCGCTCGCATGCGTGCTTACCTGCATTTCTCTCGACCATACCGAGATCCTCGGAGATACCGTCGAGAAGATAGCCGCGGAAAAATGCGGGATCATCAAGAGGGGAGTCAAGGTGATTTCCTATCCTTATCAGCTCCCCGAAGTATCCGGGGTGATTGAGGGATACTGCGCGAGAAATTCAACCGTGCCGATTATTCCCGATGTCAATAAAATCAAAATCAAAGGGCTTTCCGTTTCGGGCAATGAATTCACTTACGGCGGATTATATCTGACTCTGCCTCTGCCCGGCGAACACATGGTATTTAATGCCGTTACCGCCGTTGAAGCAGTAAGAGCGGTTTTGCCTGATATTTCAGATGATGCGGTTTCCCGCGGTGTCGCCGCCTCCGTTATGCCCGCAAGGCTTGAACTCATAAGCTCCGATCCGCTTGTGATCCTTGACGGCGGTCATAATGAAGACTGCGCTTCGGCACTTAAAAACTATATAAATTCCGTTATCCCCGGCAGGCGCATCACGGCCGTATGCTCCATAATGGCAGATAAAGATTATAAAAAATATCTTGAAACCGTGCTGCCGTGTTTTGATTCTTTTACAGCGACCAAAGCAGGTGTTCCCCGCGCTCTTTCAAGCGAAGAGCTTGCGGATCTGGCTTCGCGTTCGGGCATAAAAACCGAATGTATTCCCGATCCCGTCGAAGCCGTAAAAAATGCGCTAGATAATCAGGAAGGGGATTCCGCGGTGATCGTCTGCGGCTCGTTTTATCTCGCCGGAGAGGTCAGAAATTATGTGATTGAGAGGTTAAAGAAATGATCAAAAATATCAATCCGGGCGTCTATCCCACCATGCTCACTCCCTTCACGGCGGATAATAAGATAGATTACGGCGCTGTCGAGCAGCTTC
This sequence comes from uncultured Clostridia bacterium, assembly GCA_947166625.1. Taxonomy (GTDB): domain Bacteria; phylum Bacillota; class Clostridia; order Oscillospirales; family Acutalibacteraceae; genus CAG-177. The sequence goes on along the minus strand of CAMVEX010000012.1, from coordinate 50,707 downwards.
TCTCTTTTTACGCCGATAACGGCGTATCGGGCATTTTTGCGATATGTCAGTCGAGCGAGATATTTTATCTCTCATTTGAAGAAAGGCTCGAACTGCTCAGATTCATAATGGAGCATAAGCCCGAAGGGGTCAGCATTGTCGCCTCCGGCCATACGGCGGATGATATTGACCGCCAGATCTACGAGGCGAATGCTTTTATAGATACCGGTATAGACGCTTATGTTTTTATCGCCAACAGGCTCGCGAAAGAGGATGAGGATGATACGGTATTCCTCAAAAATTATGAAAAATTCGTCTCATCCATTCCCGAGATAGGTCTCGGGATTTATGAGTGTCCCTATCCTTATAAGCGCCTTATGCAGCCCGAAACCCTCGCGAAATGCTGCGAAATCGGGAATCTTCTGTTCATAAAGGATACCTGCTCACGGATCGAAATGATAAAGGCAAAGCTTGAAGCGACCGAGGGCACGGGTCTTAAAATATTCAATGCAAACGGAGCCACTCTGCTTGAGTCGCTGAAGCTCGGCTGCGCAGGTTATTCGGGAGTGATGGCAAATTTCCATCCCGAGATCTATGCGTGGCTCTGCGGGCATTTCAATGAAGACAGTGAAAAGGTAAAGCTTGCCGCCGACTTCCTCTCGTTTGCCTCGACCGTCGAATCAAGGCAATATCCCGTAAATGCAAAATATCATCTCTCGCTTCGCGGTGTCGATATGCTTACAAAATCGAGAGTGTGTGATGATTCCTCTTTTGCTCAGGGCAACAAAATGGAAATGCAGGCGATGATTACCGTTGAAAACTCGATTAAAACGGCATTAGGCATATAATTTGTATTTTTATACAAAAATATATTGATTTATTTGAGATAAAATGTTATTATAAATAATAATTTTTTGTTCATTTAATTTGGAGGGAAAGTAATGTCACAGAAAAAAACAGTATTTTTAACCGGTGCTTCCGGCAATATGGGTCACCAGAGTTTTCTTGAATTCATCAAGCATAAAGATGAATTCAACATCGTCGTTCTCCTTCGTGACAGTGATAAGAACAGAAAGATGTTTGCCGAATACCTCAATGATCCTTCCGTCAGAATAGTTTGGGGCGATCTCAAAAACTATGATGACATCAAAAAGGGCGTTGACGGAGCAGATTATGTTCTTCATATCGGCGGTATGGTGTCTCCTTCTGCGGATTATTATCCCACCAAGACCGTTGTCACCAATACCACGGCTGCAAAGAATATCGTTCAGGCTGTCAAGGCTCAGCCCAACCCCGATGCCGTCAAGGTCGTTTATATAGGCACCGTTGCCGAAACCGGCGACAGAAACGCTCCCATCCACTGGGCGCGTACCGGCGATCCCATCAAAATCAGTATCTACGATCATTATGCCTGCTCAAAGGTTATCGCAGAAGAGATCTTTGCCGAGAGCGGCCTTAAATACTGGGTATCCTGCCGTCAGTCGGGCATCCTCTATGCCGATATCCTTAAAAATATGGATCCCATTATGTTCCATGTTCCCATTAACGGCGTTCTTGAATGGGCTACCGTTGAGGATTCTGCAAGGCTTATGGTCAATGTCTGCGGCGACGATATCCCCGAAGAATTCTGGAGAAGATTCTATAATATAGGCTCCGGCGAAGAATACAGGCTCACCAATTTTGAGTTTGAAGAGCTCCTTCTCGGTACTCTCGGCATCGGCTCCGCCAAAAAGATGTTCCAGCCCAACTGGTTTATCACCCGCAATTTCCACGGCCAGTGGTATTATGACGGCGACGAGCTCGAGAAATACTGCCATTTCAGAGCAAACATCCCTGTCAAGCAGTATTTCAAATCTCTCATGAATCATGTCGAGCCCTATTTCAAGCTCGCTTTCCTTGCAAAGCCCATCGCCGGTATTCTTAAAAATACATTTATGAAGTCTCTTGCCAATAAAGAGATTTACGGCACTCAGTGGTGGATCAAAAATCAGGTCCCCGAGAGGATTTCGGCGTATTACGGCTCAATGGAGGAGTATAACGCTCTGCCCACTACCTGGGATAAATTCAAGATCGAGATCCCCTCAAAGAAGACCACCGCTTCCGATGTTGTCATTCTCGATCACGGCTATGATGAGAGCAAGCCCGTCGAGGAGCTCACGATAGAGGATTTCAAAAAGGCGGCTCAGTTCAGAGGCGGCGAATGCCTCGCGACAGAATCCGATTATGTTGATTTCTATACTCCCATCAAGTGGAAGAGCGCGAGAGGCAATGAGTTTATGATGAGCCCCAACCTCGTCCTCAGAGGCGGCCACTGGTGCCCGCAGGAGTTCCCGACCGATTGCGAGGGCAAGAAGTTCTATTGGGATTACGATCACGAAGCCCAAATCAATCCCTTCTTTGCTCAGGTCTGGTATCCTCTCCACAGCAAGAGCGAAAACAATGTTTATACCGAGGCTATTTTCAAGGGCTTTGAAGGCTTCAAAGACTGATATTTTATTAAAAAGGCAGAGCTCGTCTCTGCCTTTATGAATGGTAATGCTTATGTCTGTAAAATTATCCAAATTTTATTCTCTGCTGTGTATCCTGATTTGCGCCTCTCTTGTTTTTTCATCCTGCGGCTCCTCAAAGAAGGGCGAAAAAACTCTCAGGATAGCCACCCGGTCATTGAGCGGCAATTTCAATCCGTTTTACGCAACGCAGGATGGTGACAAAGCCGTTAACGGCCAGGTTTTCCGCACTATTCAGCGTGTGGGCAAAAACAATAAGCTGATAAATTCCGTGGGTAGCATTTCTTACGAATTTGAAGGCGAAAAAAAGGTTAAATACACTGTCACCATAAAGAACGGTCTGCGCTTTTCGGACGGAACCCCCGTCACGATAGACGATGTGATCTTCTTCTATTATTTCTGCGCAGATGCGAGCTATGACGGTGTTTATTCCGATTTTTATCTCAATGATATTGAGGGCATTAAAGCCTACTATTATGATGATAAAGACTGGTCCTCGGCTCTTTCCGCCTTTGGTGAAAAAGCAGACAGAGAAAAACAGATAAAAAATTATATCAAAAAGAATTATGAAGACGGTGCCGATGTCACCGAGATAAAAGGGATCCGCAGGATCGATGACTGCACCTGCACCGTCACATATAATTCACGTAATATCAACGCCGTATCTCAGCTCAACGCCGTGATAGTTTCAAAGGCGTTTTATACGGTGAATTATGTCAAGGGCTCCGCATCAGCGGTCAAGAATTTCACCACCCTTTCGATGGGGTGCGGCCCTTATTATGTTTCAAATTACAATCCCGATACCAAAAAGGCAGAACTTAAATTCAACAGCGGCAGCGGATATTCCGCTCCGTCATTCTCAAAGCTTGAGTTTCTCGATATCATCACTCCGGAGAGAGACGGCGCGCAGTGTGTGCTCAAAGGTATGGCGGATGTTTCCGAGGCTCTTGCCTCAACCGCTTCCGTTAATAAGCTGAACGGGTCGGATTGCAAATATTTCCTCACCGATGATAAAAGCTATGTTTCGCTCTTTATCAATACGAGGAGCATTAAAAATGATTCAATCCGCAAGCAGATAATGAAGGTCTGTGCGGGTTATGATTATCTCGATAAAACCTACGGCAGCCACTATACCAAAGTTTATATGCCCCTGAGCGTGCGCTTTGAGGAATATCCCAATGTGAATTCCCCCTATTACAGCGGAGATACGATCACCGCCCTGCTGACAAAAGAGGTGGAAAAAATCAATTTCTACTGCACGGGCGCCGAGGGCTCCGATGAGAGGGCACTGGCTGAAGAAATGGCGGCGAGGCTCAATAATATCGGTATTAAAACAAGCGTTGTCTCAGCCGATGAATCGGGGCTCGCGAAGGCTGCCGCCTCCGGCAAAGCGGATTTGTGGATCGCCCGTATTCCTGACGGCGGCACCTGCGATAAATATGATTATTGGCACAGCGGAGCGGATAAAAATCTCACCGGCCTTTCGGACGGCTCCATTGATATTCTCACCGAAAAGATCAGAGGCGCGGTCGGCAATTCAGATAAAAAAGGGCTGATGATCGGTCTGCTCAACGCCGTTATGGAAAAGGCTGTTGAAATGCCTGTTTATCAGAATCAGATCATCACGGTTTACGATTCTTCCGTGATCTCTCCCGAATCCATCGAATCTCTTTCCGAGTATGACGGATTCACTTACGCCATCCCTCTGCTCTACGGCTGATTTGTTCACATCTTTTTCCTTGAATTAAAAAACGCTGTGTGGTATAAAATAATTATGAAAAATTATAAAATTTTTATTGTATTCTGCGTGATGACCGTTTCCCTGATCCTCATATTCGCCTCGTGCGCGATGCCCGGCAGCGGCTCGCGGGATCAGACTCAGAGCGGCGCAGAAGATCCTTCCGGAGTGTCAGATTCGGCAGAGGAGGATTCGGGTAATACCGTCAGGCTCACTTTCCCCGAAGGCTTCACCGTTTCTCAGATTGCCGACAGGCTCGAAAAAAACGGAGTGTGCTCCGCCGAGGATTTCCGCAGCGAAGCGGATAAAACAGAATATCTCGGAGAATTCGGCATTGAAATAAGCAATCCCGGTGACAGAGCGTTTTTGCTCGAGGGTTATCTTTTCCCCGATACTTACGATTTTTACAAAAATGAAAATGTATCATCGGTGATAAAGAAATTTCTGCGAAACACGATGTCGAGATTCAATGATGATTTCAAAGCGAGAGCCCGTGAGCTCGGCTACAGTATGGATGAGATACTCACTCTCGCCTCTGTGGTCCAGAAGGAATCGGGCGGAGGCGGTGAAGCGGCAAGAGTTTCGTCCGTTATCCACAACAGGCTTGACAGCCCCGATTTCAAGCGGCTTCAGTGTGACGCCACCATTTCTTATCTCAAAGGCAGCGTAAAGCCCTATTTTGATGAGGATACTTATTATACCTATTGTGAGAATTACAATACCTATATGTGTGACGGGCTCCCGGCAGGCGCAATAAATAATCCGGGGCTTACCTCGATCAAAGCCGCGCTCTATCCGGAATCCACTCCGTATTATTTCTTTGTGACCGATTCCGACGGTGTTTATCATTATTCCGAAACCTGGCAAGAGCATCAGAGCAACGTTGCCCGCGCAGGTCTGTAATATAACGGAGGTTATCTGTATGAAAAAAATTATCGCTTTTATTTTATGTTCGGTTATCGCCGTTTCCCTTTTTGCCGGCTGTTCGGGCAAGGATAAGCCCAGCGAAGGATCAGGCGAAAAGTATAAGCCCGAGGATATCGTCACTCAGGACGGTTTCAGTTATGTTATCGGAGAAGACGGCAACGCGACTATAGTCAAGTATGAAGTCCACGATATGCAGGAAAAGCTTGAGATCCCCGATAAACTCGGCGGGGCTCCCGTTACCGTTATCGGCAAAGAAGCCTTTGCGGGCAATAAAAAAATCAGCGAGGTCAAATTCCCCGCTATGCTTGAAACCATTGAAGACGGAGCGTTCAAAGAGTCCGATATCCATATCGCTCTCATGGTCTATTCCTCCCGTCTCAAGACTATCGGAGCCGACGCATTTTCATTCTGCACCAATCTCGTTCAGATAGATGTGCCCAAATCGGTTGAGAGCTACGGCGAGCGCTGCTTCGGCAACTGCCCCAAGCTCAGAGTAGTTACGATCAGAGGCGATGTTTCTCTCTCGGCTTCGATTTTTGAAAATTCTACCAAGACCTTTGTCCTGTGGACTAACAAAGCCAACGCCAAAACCGTTAAATTCGCGAAGGATAACGGCTATGAGGTCAAAACGGGAGATAATCTTTAATTTCTGTCAAAGAGGTTGAATGATATGAAAAAAGCTGTCTGTGCATTACTTTCCGCACTGATCGTTTTCGGAGCATTATCGGTTTCCTTCAACGCTTTTGCCGCGGATGAAAAAATCGGTATAGCCGTCGCTTCCGACCTTCATTATAATATCCCGCGTGACGAGATAGAAGGCGATATAGACGATGAAATCTTCTTCTATGCCAACAGGCGCGCCGCAATGGAGGATGAGAGCGGATTTATTATCGACGAGTTTCTCAGACAATGCGCCGAAGACGACGCGATCCAATATGTTTTTATCAGCGGAGACCTTGCAGATAACGGCAGAAGGATCGAGCAGGAGCATCTTGATGTTGCCTCAAAACTCGCCCGTTTTGAAGAGGAAACAGGGAAGCCTGTTTATGTGATAAACGGAAACCACGATACCGGCGCCGGAGCGGAAGACATCACAAATGAAAGATTCCGTGAAATTTATTATGAATTTGGCTTCAATGAAGCTATTGAAACAATGCCCGGCAACCTCTCCTATACCGCCGACCTCGGCGAAAAATACAGGCTTATCGCCGCCGACAGCTGCGATCCCTCAAAATCCACCGAAGACGGGCTCACTTCAGACCGCGTCAACTGGATAGTCAAGCAGGCGGAAAAAGCCGAAAAAGACGGCAGATATCCCGTTTTGATGATGCATCATAACCTTCTCGATCATATGCCGCTCCAGCGGATCCTCAGCAGGAATTTCATAGTCCGCAATCATTTTTCGACTGCGGCGAAGCTTGCGGATGCCGGTATCAGGATTGTTTTCACCGGCCACGAGCACGGCAGCGATGTTATCTCATACACGAGCGCTCTCGGTAATACGATTGCCGATTTTTCCACCACATCGCGCACAATGTATCCGCTTTCATACCGCTTTGTCGAGTTTTCAGATGATACTGTCACTTATTCCGAAAGGAAGATAGAAAGCATTGATTTCGATGCCCTCACCGAAAGAGTTTCCGGCTATACTCCCGAGCAGCTCTCTCTGATGAAAGCGGATTTCGGCGAATATTCCAAGCAGTTTTTCAAGGCGGGCATCAGATATCGCCTGTGGCTCGGGCTCACCCCCGAAAAGCTCGGTATCGACAGCGATGCATTTTATGCCGATCTCGTCTTTGATGCCGTGGGCGGACTTACGGATATTCTCGCAATGCCTCTTTACGGCGAAAACGGTCTTAAAGAAAAGGCGAAAGAATATAATATCGATATTCCAGACAGTGATTATGAGAACGGCTGGGATGTCGCAACGGAGGTCGTGGGTTATCATTACGCAGGTGACGAGCCTTTCGCTCTCGATTCCGTTGAAGTTACGCTGATCCTCAAAATAGCCGATTATCTGCTCCTTGAGGATTTGTCAAGCGTAAACGATAAGCATTTCCTCGGAGCCGCAAATAAGATCCTCTCAAATTTCGGCACCGATTCTGTTTGCAAGGATTTCACCAAAGCGGCAGCAAAGACCGTCGGCCCCGTTACGGCGGGCGAATATTTCATTCTCGCTGTTGCTTCGCCTCTGCTTTACGGCCTCGCTTATGACAGAGATTCCCTTTCCGATAATAACGACAGCTTACCCGGCTACGGGGCGGAGCATTCAAATGCTCAGGCTCTCTCGGATAAAATAACGGGCGGAATGCAAAAGATAATGCTCTATCTTTCTCTGTTTTTCAGATATATCCTCAAAATCTTTAGGATCGGCTGATAATATCCCTTTCGGGCACCGTACTTTTGTACGGTGCTTTTTTGCGCAAAAATGAGAAAAACAGAGCAAAAGCGAGAAAAACGGAGCATTTTCAATTTGCTTTCAAATTTATTCAAGTTTTTTTCAAAAACTGTTGACAAATCGCTTACTTTGCAATATATTTATTTATCAATAAAGGAAATGTTTTTCCGTAAAAAGAGAGGGGTTAGATAATTGAAAAACAACGTAATCATCGATCTCAAAAACATCTCCGTTTCTTTCGGGGATAATCAGGTGCTCAAAGATCTTAACCTTTACATTCGTGATAAGGAGTTTATAACTCTGCTCGGTCCTTCGGGTTGCGGCAAGACCACTACCCTGAGAATCATTGCCGGATTTATAGAGCCTGACGAAGGTGAGGTTATTTTTGATGGCAAAAAAATCAATTCTCTGCCTCCTCATAAACGCCAGGTCAACACCATTTTCCAGCGTTACGCTCTTTTTCCCCATCTTAATGTTTATGAGAATGTCGCTTTCGGTCTCCGTATAAGGAAAACTCCCGAAAAGCAGATCAAGCAGACCGTGGAAGAAATGCTCGCTCTTGTTAACCTCAAGGGCTTCAATAAACGTAATATAAATTCTCTTTCGGGCGGCCAGCAGCAGCGTGTCGCCATTGCCCGTGCTCTTGCGGTCCATCCGAGAGTCCTTCTCCTCGATGAGCCACTCGGAGCTCTCGATTTAAAGCTGCGCAAGGATATGCAGGTCGAGCTTAAAAATATCCAGCAGCGCCTCGGTATCACCTTTATCTATGTTACCCACGATCAGGAAGAGGCTCTTTCTATGTCAGATACCGTCGTTGTAATGGATAACGGTATCATCCAGCAGATAGGCTCTCCCATAGATATTTACAATGAGCCCAAGAATGCCTTTGTAGCCGATTTTATCGGCGAGAGCAATATCGTTGACGGCGTGATGATCGAAGACTGCGTCGTTGATTTCTCCGGCCACAGATTTGAATGTCTCGATAAGGGCTTTGATAAAAACGAGGCGGTCGATGTCGTTGTCAGGCCTGAGGATGTCGATGTTGTTGCTCCCGATAAGGGTATGCTCAAGGGAGTTGTCACCTCAGTCACATTCAAGGGTGTCCATTTTGAGATCATCGTCGATATCGGCGGCTTCAAATGGATGATACAGACCACCGATTATGTTGCCGAGGGCGCTCAGATTGGGCTTTTCATCGAGCCCGACGCCATCCATATCATGAAAAAATCCGAATATTCCGGTATGTTCGGCGATTACAGTTCGTTCAGCGAAGAGTTTGACGAGCTCTCAAATCCCGAAGAAGAGGAGGAAGAGGAATGAACAGACGCTCCGCTCTTCTTTCGAGGGTCATCGCTTCGCCTTATATCGTCTGGGCGGCTCTGTTCATTATCGCTCCGCTTTTCTTTGTCGTATATTATTCATTTACGAATTCTGCGGGCGATTTCACTCTGCTTAATATTCAGACCCTTCACAAATATCTGCCGACCTTTCTGCGTTCTATATGGTTCGGTATTGTCGCTACTCTGATTTGCCTTGTCATCGCTTTTCCTCTCGCCTATATCATTTCTCAAAAGAGCGAGAAGGCTCAGCGTACCTTCGTTATGCTCGTTATGCTCCCTATGTGGATGAGCTTTCTTATCAGGACCTATTCCTGGATGGCTCTTCTTCAGGATACGGGCATTATCAATTCATTCCTCGGAAAACTCGGTATTGACCCTATCCATATGATAAATACCGGCGGCGCCGTTATTCTCGGAATGGTTTATAATTTCCTGCCCTATATGATCCTCCCGATTTATTCCGTTATGGCAAAGCTCGATTATTCCATGGTCGAGGCGTGTCAGGATCTCGGAGGCAATTCCTTCAATGTTATCCGCCGCTGTATAATTCCGATGAGCATTCCCGGAGTGGTCAGCGGTATCACGATGGTTTTCGTTCCCTCCGTCAGTACCTTCTATATTTCCCAGAAGCTCGGCGGCGGTTCATTTGACCTCATAGGCGACGTTATCGAGAGGCAGTTCCAGCAGTCTTATAATTATAATCTCGGCGCTGCTCTGTCGCTCGTGCTGATGGTGCTTATAGTTATCAGTATGGCGATCATGAATCATTTCTCCGAAGGAGAGGGGGAGATGATTATATGAAAGCGTTTTCAAGAATTTATACTTTTCTCATATTTTTGTTTCTCTATGCCCCGATATTGGTGTTGCTTCTCTTCTCATTCAATTCGTCGAGCTCCACAAGTGTTTTTTCGGGCTTTTCCGTCCAGTGGTATAAGCTGATAATGCACGATACCGCCTCTATCACCGCCTTGAGAAATACGCTCGTGCTCGCGGTATGTTCGTCTTTTCTCGCTACCGTTATCGGTACCGCCGCGTCGGTCGGTATTGAAAAATTCAGAAAAGGCCCGTTCCGTACCGGGCTCATGGCTGCCACAAATATCCCAATGACCAATCCCGAGATCGTCACCGGCGTTTCGATGATGCTTCTCTTTGTATTCATCGGCAAGCTTATCAGGACAGATTCCGTTCTCGGCTTCGGTACTATGCTGATAGCCCATGTTACCTTTAATCTGCCTTATGTTATCCTGACCGTTTTGCCAAAACTCAGGCAGACGGATAAAAATCTCGCAGAGGCGGCGCAGGATCTTGGATGCAGACCCGTTTCGGCTTTCTTCAAGGTCGTTCTTCCTGCCATTATGCCGGGAGTTCTTACCGGGCTTATTATGTCCTTTACTCTTTCGCTTGATGATTTCATTATCAGCTATTTTACCAGCGGACCCGGCTTCCAGACTCTGCCGATAGTCATATTCTCAATGACCAAAAAGAGGGTCAAGCCCGATATGTACGCCCTTTCGGCAATTATATTCGTAAGTATTCTGATATTGCTTATCATCTATAATGTCGTTCAGCAAAAGAGCGACGAAAAAGCCAAAAAGTCAGTGTGAGGTGACAGAATTGAAAAAGATTTTCGCGTTTTTGCTTGCGCTTGCGTTTTGTGTTGCGCCCCTCAGCGTCGCTTTTGCGGCAAAGGGCGATGACGATATAGAATCCCTCAGAGGTACAAAACTCTATGTTTACAACTGGGGCGAATATATATCGGACGGTGAAGACGGTTCCCTTGATGTAAACGCCGCTTTTGAAGAGAAATACGGCATTCAGGTCGTTTACGACACCTATGATAATAATGAGGTGATGTATTCAAAACTTAAGAGCGGCGGCGTATCTTATGATGTGGTCATACCCTCCGATTATATGATTGAGCGTATGATAGCGGAAGATATGCTCGAAAAAATAGATTTTGACAATATCCCGAATTTCAAGTATATCCCCGAAAAATACAGAAACCTTTCTTATGACCCCAAGAATGAATATTCCATTCCCTATACCGTAAGCTATGTCGGGCTTATCTATAATACCTCTATGGTAAAAGAGGCGCCCGTCAGCTGGAAAGCCCTTTGGGATACCGAGTATGAAAACCGAATTCTTATGTTTAACAATCCGCGTGATGCCTTTGCGATAGCGCAGAGCATTCTCGGTATGGATTATAATATGGAATCCGATGTAGCGTGGAGGACCGCTGCGGCTCTTCTCAAAGAGCAAAAGACCGTTTCTCCCGTTTATGTAAACGATGAGGTTTTCCTTAAAATGGAAGCGGGCGAGGCTGCGCTTGCGCCCTACTATGTCGGCGATTATCTCACCATGCACGATAACAATCCCGATCTTGCTTTCGTTTATCCCGAAGAGGGCGTGAATTATTTCTTTGACGCCGCCTGTATCCTCAAAGGCGCCAAAAATAAGCGTGCGGCGGAGCTTTATCTCGATTTTCTCAATGAGCCCGAGGTAGCCCTTGCAAATGCAGAATATATCTGCTACGGCAGCCCCAACGAAGCGGTATATACCGATCCCGATTATTCCTATTATGAGGATGAGCTTCTCTATCCCGAGGAGGGCTCCTTCAAAACTCAGCTTTTCAGAAATATGTCTCCCGAAACTCTCGCTCTTATGAGCACACTTTGGGATGATGTGAAGAATTATGTCCCGTCCGCCAATTCCTATTCGGCTCTGTTTTTCGGCGGAGAGGATGATGCTCCGGGAGCGGATGCGGAAAAAATGACCGCTGAGACCGCAAAATACGCTGTTTGCATAGGCGTATTCCTTGCCCTTGTCATCGCTTATCTCATCTTCAGATTCGTGCGCAAAAAATACAGAGAAAACGCATAATATATAAGACGGCAAAAAAGGACTTGCGAAAAACGCAAGTCCTTTAAAATTTAATGTTTTAGATCGTGCCGATACAGGGGAGCATTACATTTTTTTGAGAGCCTCAACAAGAGCCTTCATTTCATCATCGCTGAGTGTAACGCCTTTGCCCATTCTGTCGTGCTCGGGTGACCATTCGCGGATATCATATTTGGCATCGCGTCCGCCCCAGCTTACAAGATTCAACTCTTTGCGCCAACCTCTGGCGTTTTCGGAAAGAACTGCAACGGTTTCCACTATCTCGTAGGTAAAAGCAGGCATAGTAGTTCTCCTTTCAAAATATATTTCCTCCGCTACATTATATAATATAAAAACAAAAAAGTAAACATTTATTTTATATTTTTATAAAAAATTATTCTGCGAAGTTTTCGCCCGTCTCCGTATTGATGTCTTTGAGCTCATAGGGCGTTGACTGATATACGAAATAATTCAGCCAGTTTGAATAAAGCAGGTTTGCGTGCGATCTCCATATAACCTTCGGGGGCTGTGTCATATCGTCGTGAGGATAATAGTTGACCGGGCATTTTATGGGCTTGCCCGCCATGAGATCGCGCCTGTATTCTTTATCAAGCGTATATTGATCATATTCCGCGTGGCCGGTGATAAATATCTGCCTGCCGTTTTTCGTCATCATCAGCGAAACTCCGGCAACAGGGGAGGAGGCTATGATTTTAAGCGCCGGCTCATTTTCTATATCTTCACGGCTAACGGAAGTATGCCTTGAATGAGGCAGATAAAAAGTATCGTCAAACCCTCTTGCAAGAATGCTGTTTTTATGCTCCACCCTGTGAGGAAAAACGCCGAATAATTTTTCTTCAAGCTGTATTTTCCTGATGCCGAAGTGATAATACAGCGCCGCCTGCGCTCCCCAGCAGATATGGAAGGTCGAATGAACGTGTGATTTGCTCCATTCCATTATCTCGCAAAGCTCGTGCCAATACTCCACCTGTTCAAATTCAAGCTGCTCCACGGGCGCCCCCGTGATTATCATACCGTCAAAAAATCTTTCTTTTATATCGTCGAATACCTGATAAAATGAAAGCAGATGCTCTTCGCTCGTGTTTTTTGATTTATGTGTTTTGGTGTGCAGGAGCGTCAGCTCCACCTGAAGCGGAGTGTTTCCGAGCAGCCTCGAAAGCTGAGTTTCAGTATCTATTTTTGTGGGCATCAGATTGAGCAGCAAAATCTGAAGCGGGCGTATATCCTGCGTCATGGCGCGGGTTTCTGTCATTACGAATATATTTTCGCGTGTCAGTATTTTGGTCGCCGGCAGTTCGTTTGGTATTTTTATCGGCATAAAACGGTTCCTCCGTTATAGATTTTTAACTGTTTTCGATATATTTTTTTATTCCGTTTACGGTGGCTTTTGCGAGAATATCCCTGTTTGTGGCGTTTTGGAGCGCCCTGCATTCGACGGCTTCCGTCACAAATCCGTATTCAACCAGTATCGACGGGCATTCCTCTACCCTTGTCACTCTGTATGCTCCGAAAAGCGCGCCTCTGTCAACGCCGCTTCTTTTCATTCCCGCATATATTGAATTCCTGTATGCCGAAACGATGGATTCGTGAACATATTTCGCGAGCGGCTGCGAAAACGCCCGGTAATAATATGCGGTCGTGCCGTATGCGCCGGATGAAGATGCCGCGTCGCAGTGTACTGAAATAAACAGGTCGGGGTGATATTTCCTTACATATTCGTTCCTTGCGGTCAGGCTCATATAGCCGTCTGCGCTCCTTGTCATTATGACGGATGCGCCCTCCGCCTCAAGCATTGATTTTATTTTTGAAGCGATGGAGAAGTTCAGCGTCTTTTCATTCCAGGTCCCCGATGAAACCGCACAGGAGGCGCCGGTATCCACTCCGCCGTGACCCGCGTCTATCATTATCGTATAATTCTTTATGGATGACGGTTTGCTTTTAATTGTGATGACGAGGAAACCCTGCGAATCATATTCGCAGTGCCAGCCGTAAAATTTGCCGGGCTTTGCGAATGCTATGTTCAATACCGCTTCATCGCCCGAAACGCTTGTTGAGCCCTTTCCGAGCAGCGAGCCCGTAAAATCAAGAGAGCCGGTGATCTTTACCGTATCATAAAAAGTGAATCTTATTCCTTTGCAGTCAACGGTGTTTACCTTGCAGAGCCTTCCGAAGCCGTTATCCGCGTATGATTGACCGGTGAGCCTCGCGTTAAAGGGTACCCGCCTGTTCATATCGAGCTTTATACGGGTTTTGCCGCCCTCGGTAACGCAGGAAACGATATTTATGTTGTTTGAAGGCATCACATATCCGTCGATCATTTTAAGGTTAGTGAATGTGACCTTGCCGTTTGCGCTGTTTTCTTTCCTTGTAACGGGCGCTTTATATCCCGAATTCAGGAAGCAGTATCTGTCCGAATCTATCACCGCTGTGCCTGTTATGTAATCGACCGTTCCTTTAAGAAACGGGGTGCATTCGGGAGCTGAGAGAGGGGAGAGATTTCCTCCGGGAAAGACCTCAACATAATCCTCCGTAATTTCGGCAAGCTTTGCTTTACCGAGCCCGTAATTTTCGCTGTAAGAGAATCGCTGCAATCTGCCGCCGTTGTTTCCCTGCGTCTGCTCGGAAGCCGATTCGGAGGAGGAACGATTTCGTGGGGCTGAAGTCGTTCTCGTTGTCCTCGCGTTTTTTCCGTGGCTTACCCTTGTGGATATACCGCTCTGAATATCGCTTTCGGAAACAGTCAGCGATTCTTCCGTTGTCCTCTGAGCCTGAGAGGAGGTCTGAGTCTCTGTTTTGGTCGAAGCGCTTCTTCTTGCGGCGGTCGTCCTCACCTTTTCTATCTTGACATTTTCTGCGGGCGAGAGCGTTACGGTTGCCCCGCTTTTGCTTTGCGTGATTCCGTTGTTTCGCGCGGTCACTTTAAAAGCGCCGAGCTTTTGCTGAGCCGATTTGCCCGAGGGCATTTTGACGCTTACTTTGTATGTCGAAAATCCCGAGATCTTTTCCGAATCGTCATCATTTTCGTCGCTGACTGCCTGCATTTTGTATGTGTTGCCGTTAAAGGTCAGAGTCACATCGGAGCCGTCAAGAGCGACCGCGCTGAAATCGACCTCCATTGAGCCGGGTACGGTCACCTCGCTTGACGGAGACACGCTCCTTATCAGCGTGATATTATATGAAATATTGTATGTAAACGTTTTGCCTTTGTGAAGGAATTCAACCTTGTTTTCGCCGCGTTTCAGATCAATATCAACGGTAAAATCGCCGTTTTCGGCTGTCTGAATTTTTTTGCCGTTGCAAAGCAGCTCATAGAGCGGGCTGCTCGTTCCTCTCAGATTTATTACGGGCTTATCCGTTACTATATCCGTGCCGGCGTAATTCGTTATCTCAAATTCCTTTGAGATCAAATGCGTTTCACGGTCCTTGATATAGTTCTTTACCGCGAGAGCGGGGGCGGATCTTGCGGAGCTTATATCCGAATATGATGAGAAGGCTATCAGCCTGCAACGGCTGTAATCCTCAAACCCTTTGAGAATATTGATAAAATCCGTCGAATCTCTGGCAGAAAACGAATTGAGACCCTTTGTGCTGAAGCATATCCAGAGATCTGCGGGGAATTCCGTCCAGGAATCAAGCATTGATTCAAATTCGTCTATCAGCGCGTGATGCTGTGAAACAAATATGAAATCAAAGGTGTTGCTTTCAAATATCTCTCTGATTTCATCGCTTATCTCAAGCGGATCCGGCGCCTCAAGCCCGAGATAAAAAGAGCCGAATTTTTCTTTTGATTCATTTGAAAAAATGTGCGACCCGCTGTTTTCGTCAAGGGCAATGATAATAAAATCCGCCTTGCCCTCAAATTCGCCGAAATCATCGTTTGCGTCTTTTTCGCTTATTCTTATTCCTTTGGCTTCAAATGTCTCCGACGCTTTGCCTATCTCTGTCAATATCTGCTTTCTGTCATCGGCGGAGTAGTCAAATACGGCTGTGTTAAAGCCGGATTGCGCCGCTTCGTTTGCGTAATCTTCATTTTCAAAATCAGAGGGAGAAAAAATGACGGCGCAAGCCGAAACGGGCAGATTTAATTCACCTCTGCCTGCCGTATTCCGATTATTTACGGTTTCGCCGCTTGTGTCTGAAACGGTAGGGCTCGTGCCGCTTTCTGCCGGCTTTTTTCTTAATTTCAAGCCTATTATCGTGCCGGCTGCCGCCGCGAGGACGAGGATCAGCGCCGTTACCGTCAGCAATGTTTTTCTCTTTATCATATTTCCTCTGTTGACAGTGTGTAAACAAGTATTTATAATTGTATAGATACTTATTATACTATAACACAGTTGTGAATTCAACCGCGATTTTTGAATGCAGGTGATCATCTTGATTTGTAATATTTGCCCGAGAAACTGCCGAGCCGAGAGAAATATATCTCCCGGTTTCTGCGGCGTAGGCGAGAGCTTCAGGGTAGCGAGAGCCGCCCCTCATTTTTGGGAGGAGCCGCCGATAAGCGGCGTAAACGGATCGGGCACCGTATTTTTTTCCGGATGTAATCTGAGATGCGTATTCTGTCAGAATCATAATATCAGCTCCGGATGTTTCGGCAAAGATGTAACTCCCGCACAGCTTATGAAAATTTTTGATAACCTTGTTTCCAAGGGAGTTCATAATCTCAACCTTGTCACTCCTTCACACTTTGTGCCCATGCTTTCAAAAGTGCTTAAAGAATATCATTCTCCGATCCCCGTGGTTTATAATACATCCTCTTATGAAAAGGCGGAAACCCTCAGGATGCTTGAAGGGCTTGTAGATATCTACCTTCCCGATATAAAATATTTTGACGATTCGCCTGCCGTAAAATATTCCTCCGCGCCCGGTTATTTCAAAATTGCCTTTGAAGCCGTTAAAGAAATGTATCGTCAGGTCGGGAATCTTTGCGTTAACGGCGAAGGTATCGCCGAAAGAGGGGTGCTTATCCGCCACATGGTGCTGCCCGGCAATATCTCCCAGGCGGTTTCGATTTTTTCACGCGTCCTCGATGAATTCGGCTCTGATGCTTATATCAGTATTATGCGCCAGTATATTCCCTGCGGCGCCGCCGTAAAAATGCCTCCGATCGACAGGCCGCTCTCTTCAAGAGAATATAAGATCGTTACCGATAAGATATTCTCTCTCGGCTTCAATAATGTTTTTCTTCAAAGCAAAGCCTCAAGCAGCGAAATTTTTATTCCCGATTTTGATCTTGAAGGTGTTGACATTTTTTAATTGATATTATAAAATAATGTCAACTTAATTAGGAGGGTGTTTTATGAAAAAAACCAAAGGATTTTTCGGCGAATTCAAAACATTTATTATGAGAGGCAATGTTATCGACCTTGCAGTCGGCGTTATCATCGGCGGCGCTTTTCAGGCGATAGTCAATTCTCTTGTAAATGATATTATCATGCCCCTTATCGGTCTCATCACCAAGGGCAGCTTTGAAAATCTGTTTGTTTCGCTTGACGGTAATAAATATGCTACTCTTGCCGCCGCTCAGGAAGCGGGCGCGAATGTTCTTTCTTACGGTGTGTTCATCAGTGCGATAATCAATTTCATCATTATGGCATTTGTTATCTTCTGCATTGTCAAGGCCATCAATAAGCTTAATGACAAGGTCAAGAAGCCCGCTGAGGAAGCTGCTCCGACCACCAAGGTCTGCCCCTACTGCAAGAGCGAGATCGCGATCGAGGCCACAAAGTGCCCGCATTGCACTTCCGATATCAAAGAAGAAGCATAAATTTTCCTCATATTGCCGCCTGTGAATTCACACAGGCGGTTTTTTAAGGTGATCGTATGAAAATAAAGATCCTGTCCTCTCTCGAAAAAGTTTTTTCCGATACCGAGCCCGAAGCGAAAGAAAGGTGTTCATATTCGATTTTTCAAAATGAACGCCTCTCATTCCAGGCGGCATTCTGCGCGGATGCCGACGGAGAAATCAAAGCGCGTGTATCGCCCGCATATTCGGATTATGTTACGGTTTATTCTGTAAAAGATGTCCCCGTAGGGCTTGCCGCATTTGATTTTTCCGATGATTTTTTCATTAAAAAAACCTCGGGGATGTATCCCGATATCCTCGTTCCCGACGATACCGTCAATGCAGAAAGCGGCAAGTGGTATTCATTCTGGTTTGAGTTTGAGCCTGCCGGTATTTCGGGCAAATGTGAAATGAAAATCACTGTCGGAGCCGAAACAAGAAAAGTTTCGGTGAATGTCATCCCCGCCGATTTGCCCGGGCAGACGCTTATCTATACAAATTGGTTTCACTGCGATGCGATTTGCGATTATTACGGTGTCGAAGCCTTTTCGGATGAATTTTATGATATTTTTCGCAGTTTTGTTTCTGCCGCGGTAAGGCACGGGATGAACTGCATCCTCACCCCGCTTTTTACACCGGCTCTCGATACCGCCGTCGGCGGCGAGAGGACCACCGCCCAGCTTGTCGGAGTCACCGAAGCGGGCGATTCGTGGCGCTTTGATTTGAGCGGCCTTAAAAAGTGGGTCGATATCTGCCGAAGCCTCGGTATCCGTTATTTTGAAATGAGCCATTTCTTTACCCAGTGGGGCGCCGAGCATGCTCCCAAAATCATCGCGACCGGTGCGGACGGTGTCCGGAGGAAAATTTTCGGCTGGGAAACGGAGACTCACAGCGAGAGTTATGAGCGTTTCCTGACCGCCTTTGCCTCTGATTTAAAAGAATTCATCCGTGATAATTCTCTTGAAAATTCCGTCTTTTTCCATATTTCCGACGAGCCGGATTCCGACCATATCGAAACCTACGCCTACAGAGCGGAGTTTATCAAAAATCTTTTCGGCGAATTCCCGATTATCGACGCCCTCTCCGATTATGAATTTTATGAAAAAGGCTTTGTCGATATTCCGATTCCGAATGTCAACAGCGCCGGGAAATTTTACGGTAAAGTGCCTCATTTCTGGACCTATTACTGCTGCGGCCAGTGCAACGAGAATGTGCCGAACAGATTTATGGCTATGCCCTCCGTCAGAAACCGCGTTCTCGGTATTCTCTGCTACAAATACTCCGTCGAAGGCTTTTTACAGTGGGGTTATAATTTTTACAATACCCAATATTCCCTCAAACATATCGATCCCTATGAGGTCACCGATGCCGGCGGCAGCTTCCCGTCGGGCGATTCCTTTTCCGTTTATCCGGGCAAAAACGGCGAGGCGATCTGCTCCCTGCGCCTGAAGGTCTTTTATGAAGCTATGCAGGATATTTCCGCCCTGAAACTGCTCGAATCCCTTACGGATAAAGAAACGGCCGATAAACTTCTCGGAGATATTACATTCAAGGATTATCCTCATTCTCCGGATTTCCTGCTCTATCTGCGTGAACGCATCAACGGCTTGATTCAGTCAAATTTCAAATTTGACATATTGTAAAAGTTGACATTTTATACAATATATTGTATAATAACCGCAGGTGAAAACCTAAAACTTTTTACGGAGGTATATTTCAATGGATGCAAGTTTCATCACTCAGGCACTTGAGTTTGCAAAGCAGTTGACCGGTTTTCTCGGTGAGTTTGAGGCTTCCGGAATCCTCAATATCGTGCAGAAATTCCTTGCTAATATTGACCTTTCCCAGATAAGCTCTCTGCTTTCAAATATTCTTGCTATCTTCGGACAGCTTGCGTAAATTCAAAAGAGCCGTCACTCTGTGGCGGCTCTCTTCTTTTTGTTTATTTATACAGCAGGTTATACATTTTATCGGGTATATCCGTTATTATGCAGTCCGCTCCTATATCGCTCAGCCTCTTGATTTCGTCAATATCGTCTATGGTCCAGTATTGTACGGCGATGCCGAGATTGTGACAGTATCTTATGAATCTCTCTGTGCCGAGCCTTATTATTTTGAATTGATTCGCAGGGAGCTGAACTGCCTTGAACGGCAGCTTATCTTTATTGAGCTTTATGTTGAATGCGCAGGCAAAATAGAATAATACTCCTTCAAACACTCCGATGGATCTCTGTGCGTCGGGGTATTTTTTTGTCAGATACCTCGTTATATCATTGTTGAAGGTGGCGATTATTACTCTGTCGGCTATTCCCTTTGCCCTTGTCAGCGCCACAAGTGCGTCGGCGGCCTTTCTGCCGGTTTCGCCGCTGTCTTTTATATCAATGCTGTAGAGATATTTGCCGTGAGCCTCTATTTTATCAATTATGTCCTCGAGCAGGGGGATCGTCAGCCCTTCGGGAATATCTTCGCCTCTGAGCCCTTTATACGGCATTTCTCCGCTGTCGGTTACAAAGCTCTCTCCGGGATTCAGTTTCACGATCTCATCAAAAGTGAGATCCTTCGGGAATATTTTATCGCGGCCGTATATCTCTTTTGCGTCGGTAGTTCTGTCAAGAGTCGGGTCGTGGAGGATTATCAGCTTCTCATCCTTTGTCATGTGAAGGTCAAATTCCAGCTCCTGCACCTTGAAATCCTCCGAGTTTAGGCAGATATCAAATGCCATCGGCGTGTTTTCGGGGGCGATGCCGGCTCCGGCTCTGTGCGCGCCTATCTGAGCTTTTCCTTCTGCAAAGAGGGGAGAGCTGTTTTTCTTCACGTTTTTAAGATTTTTCGGGATGAACGCTCCGCTGATGAGCGCGTAAATAAGCAGCAGCAATATCAATGCGATAAGGCAGCCGATTACGGCAAGGATAATACCGAGTATTTTCATATCATCACCTATGATTCGGCGCCCTGCCGCGAGACAGAGCGCCTGTAATGTTGTGTTTTCAGTTGATTTCGCTCACAAGAACGGGTCTGCCCTCTGCGACGGATTTCTTTGCCGCAAGAGCGATAAGTATCGAATTCAGACCGTCTTCGCCGTTGGTGGGAGTATCTTTGTCGTTGAGAACGGCGTCAACAAACTGAAGCATTTCATCTCTGAAGGACTGCATATATCTTTCAAGGAAGAAATAGAGGGGCTTGTCGGCTACAACGCCGTCTTCGCCCATGAATACCACATTTGTGGGCGTGTCGTTTGAAGCGACCGCAGCGCCCTTACTGCCGAATACTTCGATCCTCTGATCGTAGCCGTAAGCCGCGCGTCTGCTGTTGTCTATAACGCCTACGGCGCCGTTTGCAAATTTAAGGCTGATTACCGCGGTGTCAACGTCGCCCGCTTCTCCGATAGCCGGGTCAACAAGGCAGGTCGCGTTGGCATATACCTCGGTCACATCCGCGCCCGCGAGGAATCTCGCCATATCAAAATCATGTATCGTCATGTCAAGGAACATACCGCCGCTGACCGCCGAATATTCCGCCGGCGGGGGAGCGGGATCTCTTGAAGTGATTTTGATGATGTGTACGTCGCCTATTTTTCCGTCGTTTACCATCGCTCTCACATTGGCGAAGTTGTGGTCAAAACGGCGGTTGAAGCCTACCTGGAGCTTAACTCCGGCTTCCTTTACCGCGGCGATTACCGCGCGCACCTTTTCGGGAGTGAGGTCAACGGGCTTTTCGCAAAAAATGTGTTTGCCCGCTTTCGCGGCTTCGATGGCGATGTCCGCGTGAGTGTCGGTGGATGAGCAGACGAGGACTGCCTCTACCTCGGGGTCGGCGAGCATTTCTTTATAATCCGCATATACCTTCGGGATATTCAGCTCCGCCGCTACCTTCTGAGCATTTTCGGTCCTAACGTCGGTAATACCCGCGACCGTCGCAGTCGGAACGTTGTATGCTATTGATTTCGCGTGAAGCGATCCGATGCGCCCTGCGCCGATGATACCGATTTTTAACTGTTTCATACGGCATTCTTCCTTTCGCTTTTTTGCTGATTAAAGCTGAAAATATTTTACATTTTAACAGATAAATTGTCAATAGTATTGTGCGGGAATAATTGAATAATCGGATTAGGATATATCATAATGAAAAATGTATGATAAAAAATCTTATGACATTTTACCGTTGACAATTTCCGATTTTGTGGTAAAATACATTAGACAACACCGATCGACCGGTGTCTGATATAATACGGAGGCGTAGCTCAGCTGGTCAGAGTGCCTGCTTCACACGCAGGAGGTCCACGGTTCGAGCCCGTGCGTCTCCACCAGAAAAATCCTCATCTTATGATGGGGATTTTTCAGTTATATTCGCCTTACGCCGAGTGATATTGCGCTGTGCTCAGTTTTGTATGCGAATATAATTTCACTTTTCGCGTCAGCGAAAAATATAACGTTTTGCTCCTGCAAATCATATCACATTTGGCATAAGCCGGATATTTCACTTGTTAGCTTGAGAAAGAATCTGCCGAAGTTGCGCTTCAGAGCAACAGACAAAAAAGTCGCGTCAGCGGCTTTTCTTTTTGTTCTTTTCACTATTCACTCTTCATTCTTCACTCTTCATTCTTCATTCTTCTCTCTTCTCTCTTCTCTCTTCTCTCTTCTCTCTTCTCTAATATTGTATTTTTGCCCATAAATGTCTCCGCTCAAAATTTAATTTGATAATTTTATACAAATTTTAATTTCCCTATTGACAAGTTAGCATAAGATAACTATAATATTGACGATGAAATGAGGTGCGTATGCGCCGTTTATTTTAGGGTATCCCGTTAGCCTGTGCTAACCGAGCCCGTTTCGGAACGGAGATGGTATTATGCTGCCCTTGCATGTAGCTAATCAAGGCGAGGAAATTATCATAAAAAAGATCGGCGGCAGCCCCGAGGTCAAAAAGCATCTTGAAGATCTCGGCTTCTGTGTCGGATCGCCCGTCACGGTCATAAACAGACTCGGCGGGAATGTCATTGTCAAGGTCAAAGAATCCCGCATTGCCATAAATGAAGATCTAGCAAGAAGAATAATGGTCTGATTCATTTTGATTGTATTTTAAGCTCAAGGAGGATATACAGATGAAAACACTCAGAGACGTCAAAATAGGCGAAACCGTGAAGGTCGTCAAGCTCCACGGTGAAGGCGCGGTCAAGCGCCGCATAATGGATATGGGAATCACCCGCGGCGTTCAGATTTATGTGCGCAAGGTCGCTCCTCTCGGCGATCCCGTTGAAATTACCGTTCGCAATTATGAGCTGTCGCTTCGTAAAGCGGATGCCGAAATGGTTGAGGTCGAATGATCCTTCTTTTACCCGGCATACGCCGTTTATTTTGGAATTTGAGTTAGCGGAAACTAACTTTGATTGATATTGAAAGGATGTTTCGTATGGATATCAGAATTGCCCTTGCGGGCAACCCCAACAGCGGTAAAACTACGTTATTCAATGCCCTTACCGGCTCAAATCAGTTTGTCGGCAACTGGCCGGGCGTTACCGTCGAAAAAAAAGAGGGCAAGCTTAAAAAACATGACGGTGTCACGATCACCGATCTTCCCGGTATCTATTCACTGTCTCCCTATACTCTCGAGGAGGTCGTCGCGAGAAACTATCTCATAAACGAAAGACCCGATGCCATCCTCAATATCGTTGACGGCACCAATCTTGAGAGAAACCTTTATCTCACCACCCAGCTTACCGAGCTCGGTATCCCCGTTGTAATAGCCGTCAACATGATGGATATAGTAAAGAAAAACGGCGATAAGATCGATATAAACGCCCTCGGCGAAAAACTCGGCTGCAAAATCGTTGAGATCTCCGCTCTCAAGGGCACCGGTATCAACGAGGCCGCCGAGGCTGCGATAGAGGCTGCGAAGGGCACAAAGACCGTTCCTCAGCATACTTTCTCCGGCGTTGTTGAGCACGCTCTCGCTCATATCGAGGAGGCGGCTGTTCATTCTATGCCCGAGGAGCAGCAACGCTGGTATGCGGTCAAGATCTTTGAACGTGATGAAAAGGTGCTTGAGTCTCTCAATATCCCCGCCGATACTCTCGCTCATATCAATTCCGATATCGAGGCTGCGGAAAAAGAGCTTGACGATGATGCCGAGAGCATTATCACCAATGAGAGATATGTCTATATCGGCGAAGTGATTCAGAGCTGCTATAAGAAGGCAAATAAAGGCAACCTCACCACCTCCGATAAAATCGATAAAGTAGTTACCAACCGCTGGCTCGGTCTTCCGATATTCGCAATCATAATGTTCCTTGTTTATTATATTTCAATGGTAACTGTCGGCTCCGCGGCTACCGATTGGGCGAATGACGGCCTTTTCGGCGACGGTTTCCATCTCTTCCATATCGGAGGAGCAGCCTACAGCGACGCTTCTGAGGAATATACGGATTCTATGAATGCGGTCAATGCCTATGTTGAGCTTGATACCGAAGCAGAGGATTTTGATGAAGAATCCGCGCTTGCCGAGATGAAAGCGGTCACCGGCCCCGAAACATCCGTTGTTGCCGTTGAGGATGAAGAGACTCTCGCGGTCGATGATATGACCGTTTATTTCTCCGAGGTTCCTGAGCTTTCAAAGAAAGAAGCAGAGACTGTTATCGGCGTATCATACCTTGACGCCGTTAAATATTTTGAAGAAAACGGCTTTGAAGAGCCCGATCCCGCCGCTTACGGCGTATGGGTCCCCGGTATTCCCGTCCTCGCTGAAGGACTGCTTGATAAGCTCAATGCTTCCGATTGGGTCAAAGGCCTTGTCCTTGACGGTATTATCGCCGGTGTCGGCGCGGTCCTCGGTTTCGTTCCCCAGATGCTTGTTCTCTTCCTGCTTCTTGCGTTCCTTGAGGCGTGCGGCTATATGGCGAGAATCGCATTCGTGCTTGACCGTATCTTCCGCCGTTTCGGCCTTTCGGGCAAATCCTTCATTCCCATGCTTATCGGCACGGGCTGCGGTATCCCCGGCGTTATGGCTTCAAGAACTATCGAAAACGAACGCGACCGCAGAATGACCATTATGACCACCACCTTTATTCCCTGCGGTGCTAAGGTTCCCTTTATCGCCATGATCGCGGGCGCTATTTTCGGCGGCTCTGCGTGGGTAGCCACTTCGGCGTATTTCATAGGTATGGCGGCGATCATAATTTCCGGCGTAATGCTTAAAAAGACCAAGATGTTCTCGGGCAACCCGGCTCCCTTCGTTATGGAGCTGCCTGCTTATCATATGCCCACCGTCGCCAATGTTCTCCGCTCAATGTGGGAGCGCGGCTGGTCCTTCATCAAGAAGGCGGGCACAATAATCCTTCTTTCAACTATCGTTGTATGGTTTACGACCTATTTCGGCTTCACTGCCGACGGCTTCAGAATGCTCGGCGAAGAAGAGCTTGATCTCTCGATCCTTGCTAAGATCGGCAATGTGTTTGCCTGGATCTTTGCTCCTCTCGGCTGGGGTAACTGGCAGGCGGCTGTTGCTTCAATCACCGGCCTTGTCGCAAAAGAAAATATCGTCGGCACCATGGGCATACTTTACGGCGGCGGAGAAGGCACCGTATATCAGACCCTTGCGGGCGTATTCACCGGCGTAACCGGCTATTCCTTCCTTGTTTTCAATCTTCTCTGCGCGCCCTGCTTCGCCGCTATCGGCGCTATCAGACGCGAGATGAACAGCGCAAAATGGACCTGCTTTGCCATTGCTTATCAGTGCGGATTCGCTTATGCGATAGCTCTTATGATAAATCAGTTCGGCGGTATATTCACCGGCAACGCAAATATAATCGGCATAATCGTCGCCGCCGCTATTCTCTGCGGAATTATTTATATGCTCTTTATCAAGAAGTATCACGAAGCTACCACTCTTGCCAACGGCGAAGGCTCGGCAAAGTAATGATAATTTGACTTAAAGAAAGGGGCGGATAATAATGCTTCAATGGTTAAGTGCCAATCTCGGAACAATTCTCGTGTGCGTTGTGCTTGCTTTTATCGTGGCCGGAGTTATCCGCTCTCTGATAAAAGATAAGAGAAAGGGTAAATCAACCTGCGGCAATAACTGCGCTCATTGTGCAATGGCAGGCAAATGCCACCCCTCTCAGAATACTCAGGGAGGTAAGTGATAATATGACAAAGACTGTTTTGAAAATTGACGGTATGATGTGCTCCATGTGCGAGGCTCATATCAATGACGCCGTCAGGAATAATTTCAAAGTTAAAAAAGTCACATCCTCTCATTCCAAAGGCATCACGGAAATATTATCCGAATCTCCGCTTGATTTCGAGGCTCTTAAAGAAGTCATCGACAAAACCGGATATAAGATAATATCTTCAGATATCTCGGAAGAAACCAAAAAGAAATTCAGATTTTTTAAGTGATAAACAATCCTTCTGACAGAAGCTGCTCGGATTTACCGGGCGGCTTTTGTCTTTGCTCTCTCAATTATTTCAAAAAAGTCTTTATTTTTTTATTGAATAAGAGTATAATTTCAGTAACTTTTGTGCCGTTTTCGGGCATAGGGATACGGAGAAAATAATATGAATCTTAAAGAAACCAGAGAATTTTTTGCTGCGGACAGATTTGCGACTTATAAAACCGGCATCACCATCGACGAGGTGGGCGAAGGCTGCGCCGTCTGTTCATTTGAAATTACCGATGATGATGTCGCGGCTCACGGCAGCGTTATGGGCGGCGCGATATTTACCCTCGCTGATTTTACTTTTGCCGTCTCGACCAATGCTCCGGGGCAGCTTACCGTCACCGTTTCAAGCACGATAAATTATATCGGTATGCCAAAGGATAAACGGCTTGTCGCCGTGAGCAAATGCCTCAAAAGCGGCAAAAAAGCCTGTTTTTATGAAATTACCGTCTCAGACGGTGCGGGTAATCTTGTCGCAACCGTTTTAACTAACGGTATCCGCATCTGATAAATCCAATCGACCTTTGAGGTGAGTAAATGAAAGAATATGTTATGGGAAACGGAGCGATAGCTCTGGGCGCTCTTGCCGCGGGCGTAAATCTCGTCGCGGGCTATCCGGGCACTCCATCCTCCGAAATTATCGAAACTGTTTCAAAATATCCTCACGAAGGCGTGCATCTTGAGTGGTCCGTCAATGAAAAGGCGGCTCTTGAGGTTGCCGTTGCCGCGGCTTACAGCGGCGCGAGAGCGCTTGTGACGATGAAACAGATGGGGCTCAATGTCGCGTCCGATCCGCTTATGTCCGCAGCCTATGTCGGCGTTAAGGGCGGCCTTGTCATTGTCAGCGCCGATGATCCGGGACCCATTTCCTCCCAGACAGAGCAGGATACGAGAAGATACGCCGATTTTTGCAGGATCCCCGTATTTGATCCGTCAACCCCCGAGGAAGCCTTCGCCATGATCGGCGACGCATTTGATTATTCCGAAAAATACCATACTCCCGTTTTATTCAGACCTACTACCAGGGTATGTCACGCCTATGCTTCGATAGATGTTCCCGATTCATTTTCGCCCGTAAAATATGAGGGATTCATTAAGGATTCAAAGAAGTGGGTCATCTTCCCGCGCCTTTCCTATATCAATCACGGTAAGATCGAGGAGCGTAATAAAGAAATATCCGATGATTTTTCCGCTTATGAGTTCAACAGCGTTTCGGGCGGGGGAGAGAAGGCGGTCATCACCTCGGGCGTCAGCTTCTCTTATGTCGGCGAGTGCCTTAAAAATTCGTCCGGCGTCAAGCTTATCAGAATCGCTACCGCGTTTCCTTTCCCCGAAAAATTCCTTTTGGATTCGCTTGACGGCGTAAAAGAGATTTTATGCGTCGAGGAGCTCAGCCCCTATATCGAGGAGCAGGTTTTGAGAATTGCGGGTAAATATCATCTTGATATCAAAGTATCGGGTAAGCTTGACGGAAGCGTGCCTCATAACGGCGAAAACAGCGCGGAACTTTCCGAAACCGTAATAAACGCATTTCTCGGTAAATCCTCCGACACTGACGAAGCCGATTCGGATATGCCCGATCTTCCCGTCAGGCCTCCGGTATTGTGCGCGGGCTGCCCCCACAGAGCGTCGTTCTATGCCGTCAAACAGGCAGTTAAAGGCAAAAAGGCGTTTTTCTGCGGAGACATCGGATGCTATACTCTCGGCAACGCAATGCCTCTCGATATGGTCGATACCTGCCTTTGTATGGGCGCCGGCGTCACGATGGCGCAGGGCTTCAGCTATACTCACGATGATGCGGTTTGCTTCGGCTTTATCGGTGATTCAACCTTCTTTGCTTCCGGTATGACCGGCGTTGTCAACGCAGTCTATAACGAAGCCGATATAATTATCTGTGTGCTTGATAATTCTACCACCGCAATGACGGGCAATCAGCCCCACCCCGGAACGGGTCTTAATATGATGGGCAATTTTGTCGATAAGGTCGATATTGCGAAGGTGTTTGAGGGTATCGGAGTTAAGAGCGTTGTTACCGTTGATCCGCTCGATCATTCAAGGGCTGTCGAAGCCGTTAAAAAGGCGGTGGATGAAAGCGGAGTCAGAGCCGTAATTTTCAAATCACCCTGCATCGCCGTTTCAAAGCCTCAGGGCAAATGCCTTATTGATAATGAAAAATGCATAAAATGCAAAAAATGTATCCGCGAAATAGGCTGCCCCGCTCTTGTTGCGGCTGAGAATAGTGTTGTCATTGACTCAAATCTGTGTACGGGATGCGGACTTTGCGGTGAAATCTGCCCGGTCGGCGCCATCGGAGGTGCGAAAAGTGAATAAAGACATCATTATATGCGGCGTAGGAGGGCAGGGTACCGTGCTCGCCTCCAAAATACTTGCCGCCTCGGCTATGCAGGAGGGCAACACCGTCCACTCCGCCGAAACCATCGGTATGGCTCAGCGCGGCGGCAGCGTAACGAGCCATGTTCGTATCGGCGGCGAAGCCCGTTCTCCGTTGATACCGTTTTACAGCGCAGAAATAATGCTCGCCTTTGAGCCTGCCGAAGCCGTCAGAAATCTTAAATATCTTGATAAAAGCGGCGTCGCCGTAGTTAATACCGCTCCTACCAAACCCGTTACGGAGTCGCTCTCCCCGAGCGGATATGAGAGCGCGGTTATGACAGAATATCTTGAAAAAAAACGGGATTGTATTTTTGTAAACAGCAGAGAGATCTGTAAGCCATTCGGCTCCGAAAAATTCTTTAATATCATTATGCTCGGTGTTGCCGCCGGAAGCGAAAAGCTCGGTATATCAAAAGATACTCTGCTCTCACAGATCAAAAAGCGCGTGCCCGAAAAATTTGTCGAAGCCAATATAAAAGCGTTTACCGCAGGGTATGAGGCAGGTCAAAACGCAGGGAAATGAGGAGATAAACAATGAAAATCAATGATAAACAGTTAAAACTTGTTGACAGGCAGATAAAGAGAATCATTGCAAGCGGCAATTATTACAGCGAGATCTATAAAAAAGCCGGAATTACCGGCGTTGAAACTCCCGAAGATTTTGAAAAGATCCCCTTTACCGATAAGGCTGATTTGAGAAACGCCTATCCTCTCGGCATTCAAGCAGCTCCCGATGAAGACATCGTCAGAATCCACTCGTCCTCGGGCACAACGGGAAAACCCGTTATTATCCCTTACACCTCCAAGGATGTTGAAGACTGGGCGGAGATGTTCGCGAGATGTTATGAAATTGCGGGCATCACCAAAAAAGACAGAATTCATATCACACCCGGTTACGGCCTCTGGACTGCCGGCATAGGCTTCCAGGCAGGCTGTGAAAAGCTCGGGGCAATGGCTATTCCCATGGGCCCCGGTAATACCGAAAAACAGCTTCAGATGATGATGGATCTCGGCTCGACCGTTTTGTGCGCCACCTCATCTTATGCTCTTCTTCTTGCCGAAGAAATAAATAAACGAGGCATCAAAGATAAGATCAAACTCAAAAAAGGCGTTATCGGCTCGGAGCGCTGGAGCGACGCGAAGAGAAATTATATCGCAAGAGAGCTTGGTATCGAGCTCTATGATATCTACGGCCTTACCGAAATATACGGCCCCGGTATCGGTATCAACTGCTCCGAGCAGACGGGTATGCATATTTTTGATGATTTCCTCTATACCGAGACCATAGACCCAGTGACCGGCGAAGTTCTTCCCGACGGCGAGGAGGGCGAGATCGTTATTACAACTCTTGTAAAAGAGGGCGCCCCGCTTATCAGATTCAGGACCCACGATCTTTCGAGGATAATCCCCGGCAAATGCCCCTGCGGCAGAGAATATCCGAGGCTTGATACCATCAAGGGCAGAAGCGACGATATGTTCAAGGTTCACGGCGTGAATATGTTCCCGAGCCAGGTCGAGGAGATCCTCGGCACTGTTGACGGCGTTTCAAGCGAATATAAGATAGATATAGCCCATGACGAATCAAAAAACAGAGATATAATCATGCTTACCGTCGAAGCGGACGGCAGAGTTGATTTCTCCGCCACTGCGGATACCATAAAAGCCCTGTTCAAATCAAGACTCAATGTCACCCCGAATGTCGCGGTCGTATCTCTAAATACTCTTCCGCGATCCGAAAAGAAAACTCAGCGCGTATTCGATCACAGAGGCGATTGAGCCTCAAGAAATGGATGATTATGTTTATGAAAAAATGTTTTATTACAGTCGTTTCGCTTATCTGCTCGCTCGCCATCCTGTTTTCGCTCGTTTCATGCGGCGGCAAAGCAGATGAAAACGATCGGACCGAAAACGATGTTACAGAAACACAGCAGCCTCAGATAATTGATTATAAGGAGCTTATAAATAAGCTTGATAACACCGAGAAAGACCTCGGGCTCGTTGACAAATATAATGAATTTGTCGATGTTACGGATGGCGAACTCGATTCGGACCTTGCAGGTTTATGGCTCTCTGCCGATTCAAAAACACGGTATGATTTCGGCTCAGACGGTGTTCTCAAAACAAAAACCGATTATTACGGCAGCGTTTTTGACAATGAGATTAAATATACCTGCCTCAAAAATGACGGTTTTTCTG
Organism: uncultured Clostridia bacterium; assembly: GCA_947166625.1. GTDB lineage: Bacteria > Bacillota > Clostridia > Oscillospirales > Acutalibacteraceae > CAG-177. The sequence continues at coordinate 20,111 of CAMVEX010000012.1, read as the reverse complement.
TCCTCTGCGTTGAAACGGAAACCGTAACTCATAATGAGGACGGTACCGAAGAATTTACTCCGACCCTTGCCTACGATTCATATTTGATCGACGGCGACGTTTTGTATATGATGTCCGTTGAGAGCGCCGAAGGTATGGGCACATCCTATTCCGCCGCCCTTCAGATTTTATACCGCGCCGATAATTCCGGAAGCGCCGCCGCTTCCGTCTCGGCAAATCCGATGGATTTAAGATCACTTTACGGTGTTTGGAGCAGCGAAAAAGGCGATGTGACCGTTGACGATAACGGTATGAATGCCGGCGGTAAGATCTATAAGCTTTCATTTAACGATCAGGGCAAGCTTACGGCGGATGACGGCGAGACCACGACCGCATACGGCTTTACGATCGTCAGCTATAAAGAGTATTCCGATCCCGATAAATCTTCCGTTGTTTCGGAAAAATTAAATATTTCGTTAACATATATGGGCAAAAATGCCGATGATGTCCCCAATCTCAAGCCCTTCCTTGACGACTGGCACGAGGATTATAAAGATTCGGGTTATGAAGATTATTATTTCACCCAAAACTTTACATTGGCTTCCTGATCAAATATATTTTCCCGGCTTACGGAGCATTTCGGCTCCGTAAGCTTTTTTACTGTCACAATATCGTTATCAAATCGTTATTCCGCGGCTGATTTATTGTGCAGTATTACCGTTGATTTAATTGTGAATTCAGAATATAATATTTTTTGTATGATGTAAGATAAAAAGTATATCCAAAATACGGAGGATACCCGATGAAAAAACTGTGTATGAGAGTTTTTGCGGCTTTCATTGCCGCGCTTATTTTTGTCTGCGCCGCCGTACCGACTGCGTTTACGGCGGATGATAACTCTGTTGAGGATGTTATCTCAAAGCTTGAGGCGATAGATACCCTTGAGCAGATGCAGAGCAAGAGGGCGACCTTTACCGTTTCAGGCCACTGGGATGCTTCAAATCCCGATATGGTTGCCGAGCATACTTCTGCGAGAAACGGATATGAGAGCTATGTTGCCGATATGTTCGCAGCCCGCCGTGAGGCAAAAGAAGCTTATGAGGCGCTCACCGATACCCAGAAGTCACAGATATCGGCGGAGCTTGTCGCAAAGCTGAATGACGAACTTCCCACCAAATATAATTTTAATATCACCAAAAATATCACCAGAAGATATGACGAATATTGCTATGAAGTTATTTTCCCGCGCAATCTCGTCTATGAACTGAGCTCGCATTTTTCGCCGAGCGTTGATATGCCGGCCACTATTGTCGTCACAAACACCGCTGAAAGAGATTCCGATACATGGACTCCCGACGGCCCCTATAGCTACGGCGGCAATAACTACGATCTGACCTATTGCTGCGATCTTGAGGTTATGCCCGTTGACGGCACTCATTATAAGCTCCTCAATCTTGAAGACGGCTCCCATTACAGCAATGCCGCCGCGAAGCATATCCGCGCCATCGTTGAGAATTCATATCCGTTTGTGTCGATCGACGAGATGAAAGCGGGTCTCAAGGCAAAAGGTCTTGACCCGGATTTTGTTGATTCGCTTAACAGAAGCGATATTATCTGCGGCGTTCAGATGGCGATCTGGGCATATTCCAATATGAGCAAAGAGAGGATCGAAGATGCCGTATTTTACGGCGGCACTCTTGATATTGAGACCCAGAGAGTTATGACCCCCATCCATAATTACAAAAATGAATTGTGGGATTGGTGGAGCACCGCCAGAAACCGCAGATCATACAGCGATGATTCCGCCTATAAGGTGAATAATCTTGTTTATTTCCTCTTTAATCTTGACGGCGAAGAAGCGACCGAAGAGCAGCTTATTATCTCAAATGTCGAGGTCACTCGAGCGGAGCTTGCTCAGGGATCGTCCGATACTTATGAGGTCGGAATGTATGTTACCCTTAACGGCAAGCTTGAATCAGATGACGATATTGAAATCGTCGTAAAAAGCGGTCACGATGACGGAGAGGGTAATTTTGTCACTACCGATTCATTCACCGTCAGCGCCGATACCAAGAGCAGGTATCCCATGACCGTCAACGCCAAAGCGGGTGATACCGTAACGGTCGAGACAAAGGGCATTCAAAATGTGGCAAAGGGTGTTTATCTCTATGAGCCGGAGGGCGGCAAAGAAGCTTCACAGTCGCTTGTCGGTGTTACCGAAGGCCCCGTCAGGATCAGAGCAAAACAGCAATTCGTATTCAATAATGATGTAGAAAAAGGCTTGAGAATTTTCAAGAGCTCCGCTGACGACGGGCTTCCGATCTCCGGAATTTCGTTTGATGTATTCAGAGCAGACGGCGCGTCGGGCGATGAGCCTTCACAGCAGGATGTAGATACCTATGCCGTTGAGGCAAACAAGGCAGGCACCGCCGTTACCGATGATACGGGCTATGCCGCGCTGTCACTTGAAAACGGTAAATATCTTGTCAAAGAGGTCTATGATCCTTCAAAGGTTGAAGAGGCGGCTCCTCCGTTTTATATCACGATCCCGATGCCTGTCGAGAATACGCAGGATCAATTTACCGATATAGTTTCCGTTTATCCCAAGAATAAACCCGTGACCCCACCCGATGATATTCCCGAACTTACTATCCCCGACAATGTCAGCGGCACCTTCTCGATCATCAAATATAAAGAAGGGGATGAATCAAAACTGCTTGAAGGAGCGGAGTTTAAGGTTTACCGTACCGCAGGCATCAACGATACGCAGACCGTTTCCCTTAAATGCGGCGATAAAACGGTTACCGCCGCCGCCGTAAAAGCCGGAGACGAAGATCTCGTGCTTAAAACGGACGGAAACGGCGCCGCAGAATCTCCGGCGCTTCCCTGCGGAGTGTATTATCTCGAAGAGATCAAAGCCCCTGCGGGATACAGAAAGACTCAGAGCGTTTATTCCGTGACCGTTGTTCAGGATATTACCGATACCCCCGCGCAGACGATACGCATTTCAAACAGGACCGGCAGCCTGCTTCCCGAAACCGGCGGGATCGGTACGTCGATATTTACCTCGTGCGGTCTTGCGCTTATGCTCACATCGCTGATTTTTATCATAAAAAAGAAAAAATCCGAAACGGCAAATGCGTAAAATACCGCATTAAGATTCATATAAATCTTTATGCTAAATAATTGAAAAATATAAACAACAGCAGCCTGTCAAAAGCAGACTGCTGTTTTCTCTTTCAACCGTTATATTTGTCTCTGAAAATTTTTCGGAATCAAGTTTCGGTTAAAATATTTAATTTATTCTGAACGAAGTTTATATCCGGTTTTGGAAAAATGACTTGCTGTCATAAAAAACACGGGAAGCCTTGATTTACAAGACTTCCCGCGCTGGAGCTGCTAGGCAGACTCGAACTGCCGACCTCATCCTTACCAAGGATGCGCTCTACCACCTGAGCCATAGCAGCAAACAGCGTTCTTCCGAACGCACATTATATTATCACATACTTTCGCATTTTGCAAGTGTTTTTTTTAATTTTTTAAAATAAATACATCCGATCAGATTATTCCTTCATTTACGGCTTTTTCACACAGCTCCGCAAAAAGGGAACAGCTCCAGGTAAACCATGGCCTCGTGAATTCTTCGGGATCATCCGCGTTAAAGCCTTCGTGCATCAGCAGGGTCCCCGCGTCCGTGGTCTCGAGCATTTTCAATATCTCTCTTATTTCATCGGGGTTGCGGCTTGTGAGCCCCTGCATTGAGAGAGCGATATGCCATACATAACCCTCCGGCGTGTGAGGGCTGCCTACTCCCTTTGCGTATTTGCCCGTATAATAGTAGGGGTTATCTTTGCTCAGAATAAACTTTCTCGTATTCAGATATATTTCATCATCCGCTTCGCAGTAGCCGAGATAAGGGGCGGAGAGAAGAGACGGAACATTGGCGTCGTCATAGCAGAAACTGTTTCCTCTGCCGTCAACCTCGTTAGCAAAAATACTGTTTCCGTTTTTGTCTTTGACTATCGAATATTCTCTTATTCCTTTTTCGATATCGTCACGGAGTGCTTTGCATTCATCTATGAAGCCTTTATCATGGTTTATGTCTTCGAGCATTTCCGTCAGATGCCCGAGCTCAACGCAGGCAAACATATTTGAGGCTACAAGATACCCGTAAACGCAGGCATCGTCGCTCGGCCTGAATCCCGACCAGGTCATCCCGGTATATGAAACCTCGTTTCCCATCCCGTTGTTGTGAATGGTATCATGATAGGGGCAGTTGTTTCTTGTGAATCTGTAAGGCGATTTTTCAAAGTGATGCTGCTCCGTTCTCCACAGCTTTACCGTGATTTCGGCGCTCTCGATAAAATCGCTTCCCAAAACGCTTCTGTCACCGGTCGCCTTGTAATAGAGATATGTCAGCCTTATGGGATAACAAAGGGAATCTATCTCATATTTTCTCTCCCATACTATCGGGATATTCGGCGGCAGATCGTTGTGGATCTGTCTTTCATCGGGCTCTTTCTTGAAAGCGTTGGCGTATGGATCCTGCTTCAGATAATCTCTCTGCCTCGCTATTACTCCTTTGATTATCCCGGCTGTTTCTTCGTCGTTTACCGCCGCGGGAATATAGTGAGATACCTGTGCTGTTGAGTCTCTGAGCCACATTGCGGGTATATCTCCGGTGCAGAGGAATACGGTGCCGTCGTCAAGCCGCTCCATGCAGGTTTCAATGGTGCTGAGATAGCATTTTTCATACATTGCTGAGAGCTTGGGGCTGTATTTGCCGATTTTATCGGCGTATTTTTTTGTCCTTTTGATAAGACTTTCCGGTATCTTCATATTTTTACTCCCATTCAAATTTGATTTCTTTTCCGTTTATCATATATCTTGAAGGAGTTTTTGTCTCCATCCAGTCGATCGGCTCACATATATCCTCCTGCCGTGAGGCGGATTTGAATGCGTTCTTGATATCCCCGGAGATTTCATTATTGAGGATATCGGGCTTGCACGATACAAAAAGAGAAGTGCCGCTCATCGAGAGGAGCTTCAGCCATTCTCTGTTGAGCCTGTGATCTATCAGCCCGGTTATCCCGACGCAGTCCGCGTCACAGATATAAAATGAATGATTCTGACACAAACGGAAGGCGAGCGTATTTACTCCCATTTTCAGGGTTCTTGCCCATTCTTTTCCGCTTGTATCGTCACCCGTTCTGTAAGCGTGGACCAAGCCCGCGCTCAGATGGCTCACGGTGTTGCAGCCGAGTATCAGGCATTCTCCAGCATTTTTGAGGATCAGCCGGTAAAATTCTTTGATTACCTGAGCCGTCGTTTTGCTTTTATCAAAAAATCCATCGCCGCAGCAGACGGCGGAATCGCCCATATCCTTTCCCCAGCCGCCGAGGATGTCACAAGCCGAGAAATCATGCTTTATCAGCTTAAAACCGCTTGAAACAAGTAATTTAACGGTTGATACTATATGTTCCTTTACCGCGGGATGGGTCGGGTCGAGATATTTTTTATCCTTGCCCCGCCTTGCCTCATCGGGCAGATCCAGAGCAAAACGCTCATCGGATAAAAATCTTACCCATATACCGGGCTCGTCGCCTTTTGAACTAATCTCTTTTGACAGACGCGTCAATTCCGGGAATCTGTCATTGTTCGTCCAGGGAGGGTTGGTAGAATTTATCTGCCATCCGTCGTCAACGACTGCAAAAGGTCTGTTTTCGCATCCTTCTGCAAAACCGGCGGTCTGAGAGGCGTCTTTAATGAATTCTTCAAAATCTGTCTGACCGTATGCGTAATACCAGTTGTTTGAGCCGTAGATTATCCGGCCGGTTTTAAGCGGAGCGAGGGAGATCTCGGCGCAATATGATCCGAGAGCTTCAAACGCCGATACATCTCTGTATTCCGCAAATACTATATCGGCGGCGCGGATCGTTTTCCCTTCTGCGTGAAGCGGCTTTCCGCCGTTCCTTATATCTATCTGCAGCCTTATTTCTTCTCCGGAATATTTCCAGCAGCAAAAGGCGTCCGGCTGCGTCATCACCCCGAAACATTCGGTGAATCTTCCCGAGCGGTCGGGCAGGCTGTCGCTCCCGTTTGATACCGCGAAATACCAGGGCAGAGGTCTTTCGGCTTCGGGTGATTTCCATTCAAGGTCGCCGTAGCTTCTCTCCCACGCGTCCCCGAGAACCTTGACGGGCTCCCGCCTTATTTCATCCGGCGTCAGTTTCCATATAAGTTCAAATAATTCAGGGCTTTTTCCGGCTTTGATATATACCGAGCATCTGTGTTCGTCATATTCCAATATCAATTCCGAATCATCGCCGCCGGGAATGCTTATCAATTCATCGGGGTATCTGAACCGCATATAATCACATCCTTTGAGCCGAATTATACCATATATTGTGGTTCATATCAATATTTTTTGCCGTTAAGTCTTGAAATGAAGTGAATATTGTTATATAATTTCAAGAGTAATTTTTTTGAGGGAGCGGGTGCAAAATGAATAAGATCGGTTTTGATAATGACGCCTATATCACCAGGCAGTCTGAGATGATTTCAAAAAGGATTAGCGAATTCGGCGGCAAGCTTTATCTTGAGCTCGGCGGCAAGCTTTTTGACGATATGCACGCGTCAAGAGTTTTACCGGGATTCGCCCCCGACAGTAAGCTTCAGATGCTTAAAAAAATCAGCAAGGATGTTGAGATTGTCATCGCTATCAATGCGGGCGATATAGAGAGCAACAAAATCCGCAGAGACCTCGGCATTACTTATGATACCGATGTTTTGCGCCTTATAGACGCCTACCGCGCCACCGATTTATATGTCGGCAGCGTTGTGCTCACTCAATACAGCGGCCAGCAGTCCGCCATAGCTTTTAAGAAAAAGCTTGAATCTCTCGGCGTCAAGGTCTTTATTCATTATCCCATTGAAGGCTATCCCTATAATCTTCCTCTTATAGTCAGCGACGAAGGCTTCGGCAGAAATGAATATATTGAGACCACCCGTCCTCTTATCGCCGTTACCGCCCCCGGGCCCGGCAGCGGCAAGCTCGCGACCTGCCTCTCACAGCTTTATCATGACAATAAGAGGGGAGTCAAAGCGGGCTACGCCAAATTTGAAACCTTCCCGATATGGAATCTTCCGCTCAAGCACCCCGTAAACCTTGCCTATGAAGCGGCTACCGCAGATCTTAACGATGTCAATATGATAGATCCCTATCACCTTGAGGCTTACGGAGTCACTACCGTCAATTATAACAGGGATGTTGAGGCTTTCCCCGTTCTCAATGCCATTTTTGAAAAAATCAACGGCGAATCCCCTTACAAATCTCCCACCGATATGGGCGTTAATATGGCAGGCTACTGCATAAGTGACGATGAGGTTTGCAAAGAGGCTTCCAAGAATGAGATCATCCGCAGATATTTTGCCGCCCTCTGCGATAAAAAGCAGGGCAGGGGCGAGCAATCCGCGATAGATAAAATCGTTTCGCTTATGCATCAGGCGGGCATAGGCGTTGATGACAGAGCGGTCGTTAATGTCGCCCTCAAAAAGAGCGAGGCGACGGATAATCAGCCTGCGGTCGCCATCGAGCTTCCCGACGGTAAAATCGTTACCGGCAAGACCTCCGAGCTTCTCGGCGCCTCCTCGGCGGCTCTTCTCAACGCCGTCAAGGCTCTCGCAAAGCTTCCCGATGACCTTCTGATGATCGCTCCCTCCATTATTGAGCCTATTCAGATGCTCAAGGTCAATATACTTAAAAATCATAATCCGAGGCTTCATCTTGACGAGACGCTTATCGCCCTTTCTATGAGCGCGAATACAAGCCCCGTTGCAAAGCTCGCCCTCAGCCAGATAGATAAGATCAAGGGCAGCGAGGCTCATTCCACCGTCATTCTCTCACAGGTCGATCTCGATGTATTCAGAAAGCTCGGTATAAATATCACCTGCGAGCCCGTTTATCAGACAAAAAAACTTTATCATAAATGAGTTGATTGCTTTGTATCAGGATTTTTTGAATTTCGATAGAGTGGCAATTTTCAGCAGCGCTCCGCCGTCAGATCATGCAGCGGAGCATTTCTGTATGGAATTGAATAAGCGCGTTTGCAATATCGCCTTTATTTCGTCATCCGAAAACGATGCAGATATAATATTTGAAACCGATCCCTCTTTCGGCCGTGACGAATATAAAATCGAATCTTTCGGCGATGGGCTCAGATTCATTTCCGGCGGCATAAGAGGCGCTCTTTACTGCGTCGGCAGATTCCTGCGAAAATGCGAAAAAACCGATAACGGTCTGCGCCTCGTATGTGATATCAGAGGCTCTTATTCGCCATACAAAAAGATCAGAGGTCATCAGCTCGGATACAGGACCACTCCGAATACTTATGACGCCTGGTCTTATGATGATTACGAGAGATATTACCTCGATTTAATGTATTTCGGGGTCAATACCATTGAGCATATCCCGTTTGACCCCGAGCATTCCTCAAAAAATCCACTTATGAAATATGACGGCGGAGAGTTTTTGATAAAAAGTGCCGATGCTCTTGACAGGCTCGATCTCGATATATCTCTCTGGCATCCGAATTATAACGGCGAAACGGATCGGTCCGCCGCCGAAAAAAGAAAAGAATTATATTCAAAATTATCAAGGCTCGATTATCTTTTCATCCCGGGCGGTGATCCCGGCGATCTTGATGCTCACGAATTATTATCGAGATGCCGGGCAATTTCTCCCTCGCTTAAGAGCGCTCATTCCAATGCCCGCCTTTATGTTTCCGCTCAGGCGCCTCATCAGTTTGAAGGCTGGGGCGAAAGATTTGTTTCCGAAATCAAAAAAGACCCGCGCGGTATCGACGGTGTCATTTACGGCCCCAATCACGCTATGCCCGTTGAGAGGCTTTATGATGAGCTGTCGGAGCTTTTCCCGCTTCGCTTTTATCCCGATATCACCCACAATGTCAGGTGCGAATATCCAGTTCATTATGATAAAAATGATTGGAATTACGCGCTTTGTACTTGCCTTGGCAGGGAGTGCGCAAATCCCAGACCGCTTGAATACCTCAGACTGTTTAAGGAGACGGAGCGTTATTTTGTCGGCTCTGTCAGTTATTCCGAGGGCGTTACGGATGATGTGAATAAATTCCTCTGGTCCGCCCTCGAATACGATCCCGATATTTCCGCCGAAGAAGCGGTCGCTGACTACGCGAGGGCGTTTTTCTTCGGCACCGATACAGATAATATCTCCCACCTTGTTTTCGCGCTTGAAAAAAACTGGCAGGGAGCCCCCGAAAATAATGAAAGCATTGATTATGCCTATGAATTATGCCTTGCGCTTTCCCGTTCATTCGATTCGTTAAATTGCAACTGGCGTTTTCTGATGCTTTATTTCAGAGCTTGTTGTGATTATTATATTAAAAGCAGACTTATCTTTGATTTATCCTTGATCTCGCAGGCGAAAGAGCGCCTTCTTCTCGATGATTTAAGAGGGGCTGTCAAAATCCTCAATACCCGTTTGCCGGATGATTGCAGAAAACTCAGAGCCGAAATTGATAAGCTTGCGGCGTCTCTGTTTGAGCTTATCGGTTATCAGAGCGATGTTGAGCATTATTATGCCGATAATCCCGAGAGGGGAGCCGTGCTTGATACGATCGACCTTCCCGTAACAGATAAAGAATGGCTTATCCATAAGGCGCAAAACTGCGCCGATGCCCGCCGGCTTCTTGATTATTTTTGCAGGAATACCGTCGGGAAGGGTGAATATTATTTTTCCGTCGCTCTCGATACAGTTAAAGAAAAGCAGGAGGGCGAGCCCTATTTCAATTTCACGGGCGACCGCCCCGATATAAATGACGGCACCCTTCCGACCGCTCTATTCAATATCTTTGATAATTTTGTGTATGAGCATACCGTTGACGGGCTTGATCCTTCAAGCGATTATGTGCTGAGGATTACTTATCTTGACAAAACCGATCCCGCCGTAGTTTCACACCGTATTTCCGTAAACGGAGAGGATATTTACCTCGGCTCTCAATTCGGAGAAATCGATGAGGATTATACGTCAAAATACTGTAAACCTGGATTTGTCTGCGCCTCATATCATGTCCCTAAAAAACTGATACCCGGCGGCAGGGCGAAGCTTAAATTTTCCGAACCGATCATGGGAGTGATGTTTGCGGAGTATTCTTTAAGAAAATCTTAAATTAACGGAGCCGTCTTTGGGCGGGTATTCGTAAAACAGTATTGGTTTTCACGGAAAACTAAAGCCGCGGAACATCGTCAGATTTGCTTACCATACACAAAGTATGCTTTCGCAAGCCTTCCTTGTTCTGCGGCTTATTTTTCACGAGAAAACTGCTTTGCACCTCAAAAAGATGAGATTTGTGCAGATTTGCAGGCCTTGACGACGAGGAATACTTGCTGTATTTCGAGGAGGAATGCCTGCACAAGATGTGCAAAGATCGCTTTTTGAGGCATTACTGTTTTATGAATACCCGCCCTTCGGGCGACTCCGTTTTTCATATCTCGACCTCGGCGTAAACTATATTAAGCCTTTCCCAGGTGTAGGTTATATAAAGCTTTCCGTCTTTGTATGTTATTGCGGGGTAAGAGAATTCGCTGTCTTTTTTCTCCTCTTCAAGTGTGAGGATCTCTCTGAAGGTTTTACCGTTGTCGTCTGATTCTGCGAGCACAAGCGGCGAGCGCTCGCCCCAGTTATCTCCAACGGGGTTATATACCAAAAAGAGCTTTCCGCCGGGCGCGGCGACTGCGTCGATACCGCTGTTGTTATTAGGCAGAGCGGTGGGGTATGCCCTGCACCAGGTCTCTGCGTAATCTTCACTGTCGCTTCTGTAAATCTTACCCGACGATGTCCTTGTGAGCATGCTCACTTTACCGTCTCCGCTTTCCCAAAGCGTCGGCTGTATCATCGCCGTCTTGTTTGAGCAGTATCCGTTTCCTTTGTTAAAAGGTGCGAATGCGGATTCCGTTTTGATATATTTTCCTTTTTTCCAGCTTTCACAGTTGTCGTCGGATATATCGACAAAGCATCGCCAGCCGTGATTTTCCGTTGAAGCGGGCGCCAGAACTCTGCCGTTTGAAAGCCTTATGCATTTATTCTTGACCGGACCTCTGCCTCCGCTGTTATCTGCGATCACAAGCTCTTTCGGCTCGCCGAAAGTTTTGCCGCCGTCTGATGAAATGCAATAATATGTTTTCCATTTCGGTATTTTTTTGCCGACCTTAAAAAACAGAATTATCTCGTTTTCGCTTTTTTGAAACAATACCGGATTCCAATGGGGGAGATCCTTTGATACGCTTATTTCTTTCGGCTCTGAGAATTCGCCGGAGTGCCTGAGTGAATACCAGATATTCACATCGTCGTTTCCCTCTTTTGTGCCGCCGAACCAGGCAGCAAGAGTGTCTCCGTTATCAAGCGGCAAAACCGTTGAAGCGTGGCAGTTCAGGGTCGGCATCTTTTGGCATACAAATTCTTTTTTATAATTCATAATTCAAAATCCTTCGGGTCTGCCGATTTGATCACCGGCGCCTTTTCCGGTATTCTTTTCATCACATCATATTTGTAAGAGCGGCAATTGTCCTGAGGCGATGTTATTCCCTTTTTGGGGCAGAGAACGCTCTCTCCGTCCGGTGACAGCCTGCCTTTTGCGCAATAAGCGCATTTGGGAGGATAGTTTTTCTTATTTGTGAGTTTTCTGTTCATATAAAATAGTCATAGGGTATTATATTGCCCTCTATGCTCTCCGTATCTATTTTTTTGCCGAGAATTTCAGCGGATTTCACCTGCTTTATTCCTTTAACGAATTCAAGCTTTCCGGGGCAGAACGGATAGAAGCCGAGAATGGAAAAGATATACCAAAGCGCCATTGACCCGTTGTCTTCATCCCCCGGGAACCCGTCATCCTCATAAGAAAACGCTTCTTCGCATATCCTTTTAACCCAATATGCCGTTTTTTCGGTTTCACCTAGAGCGGAGTAAATATAGGGAATGTGGAAGCTCGGCTGATTCGATATGGCGCACTGACCGAAGTCTGCGGCTGCCATTTCCGTTATTTCATGTATTTCTGCGTTATAGCCGATTATTTCGTATTCCGGAGCGGTCTCAAAAAGCTCATCGATTTTTTTGAGGAATTTCTCTTTGCCTCCGTAAAGCTCCGCGAGCCCTTCGATATCGTGAGGCACTGCGAATGAATTCTGCCAGGCGCTTCCCTCGGTATAATCTCTGCCCCAGCCGATCGGAGAGAAATCCTCTCTGAATCTTCCGTCAGAATATTTCGGGCGCATAAATCCGGTTTCTTTGTCAAACAGATTTGCGTAGTTCTTTGAGCGCCCGCGGTATTTTTTCTCGGCCTTTTCGTCGCCGAGCATCTTTGCGATTTCGGCAATGCACCAGTCTCCGTAAGCCGCGTCAAGGGTGAGATTCACGCTCTCTCTCTGCCTGTCGCAGGGGACATATCCGAGCTTTGAATATGCCTTCGCGCCGTTTCTGCCGAAATAATCCTGCTCCGCTTCTTTTTCGGCGTGTTTTTTCATTCCTTCAAAAGCGGTCTTCAGATCCTTCTGAGATATAAAGCCCTTCTTCGCGCAGTCGCATATAACGGCGTCTATCAGGGTGCTCGGCATACATCCGCGCTCGCCTATTGAGAGCCATCTCGGAAGCCAGCCGCTCTCTCTGTATTCGTTGATGAAAGATGAGATCATATCTTTAAGCTCATCCTTTGCGCAGAGAGAATAGAATGAATAGCAGGTCCTGTATGTGTCCCAGAATCCGTTATCGGTATATCTCTTGCCCTCTTTTACGCTTCCGGTATGCGGGCAGTAGTGTATGTCGTTTCCCTGAGAATCGGTCTCATACGCTTTGTGAGGGTATAAAAACGCTCTGTACATACAGGAGCAGAAGGTCCTGAACTGCTTTTCGTCAACGGGCTTGATTTTTACTCTCGAGAGATATTCCTCCCATATATTTTCGCCCTGAGCGCAGATCTCGTCAAAAGATTTATCTCCGATTTCTCTGTCGAGATTGATTTGAGCCTGTTCAAATGAAATGTATGATACGCCGATTTTGATTTCGGTTTTATCGCCGTTTAATCCGATGTGTATTCCGGTATCTTTTCCGGTTATAGATTTCCCCGGTTTAAGCGTATCGGCCCTGCCCGTGAAAATCTCATCTGTGTCAACGCTTCCCTGCGGGAATTTTATCACGAGGTATTCGCAGAAGTTTTTGCAGTCTCCGCCCATATTCTGATCTGTCGTCACATACAGTGTATTTTTCTTTGCGGAAAACTTATATGAATATTTTCCGTCAACGGGGAGGACGGATAAAAAGTTCCCGCCGTCTTTTTTGAATGTAAGCTTCATTACCGCGCATCGCTCGGTGGGCGTTATCTCAATATCAGCAAAATATCTCAGCAGGCTGTATTTGAGATAATACGGCTTTAAGACAGCGTCAGCCGGTCTGAATCCCGACCAGCGCCTGTCTTCGGTTATGTTGAGAGGCTTCCTTTGCGGCATGAAGCAAACGGCTCCGTAATCCGCTATCCAAGGCGAGGGCTGATGAGTGAGCCTTATGCCGTCAAAGCTCCTGCTTTTGGGCTGATAATACCATCTTAAACTGTTTTGCGCCGTCTGCGGCGCGAACGCCGTCATCCCGAACGGAAGCTGACACAGAGGCAGAGTGTTTCCGTTTGAAAATCTGTGTGTTGAATCCGAGCCCTGCTTGACGTTTACATAGTCACAATATTTCATTTTATCACCCTTCATTATAATAAATTACCTCAAAAATAAAGTCAATATCATATTGAAACATTTACCGAAAGATGTTATCATATATGCAGTATGTTTTTATGGAGATCATTATGAAAAAATATCCCGATTATATAGAATACGCCGCTTCGATTAAACCGTCCGAGAGGCAGCTTGAATGGCAAAAAAATGAATTTTACGCCTTTATGCATTTCGGCATAAACACTTTTACCGATTCCGAGTGGGGCAGCGGAAACGAAGACCCCGAGCTCTTTGCCCCGGAGGAGCTTGATTGCAGGCAGTGGGCGAGGCTCTGTATGCTGTCTCACATGAAGGGCATCATACTCACAGCAAAGCATCATGACGGCTTCTGCCTTTGGCCGAGTAAATATACCGATCACTCCGTCGCTTCATCTCTTTGGAAGGGCGGCAAGGGCGATGTCGTCAGAGAATGCGCGGATGCCTGCAGGGAATACGGCATTAAATTCGGAATTTATCTCTCCCCGTGGGATCGCCACGAGGATTCCTACGGCACCGGTAAAGCTTATGATGATTTTTATGTAAATCAGCTCACCGAACTGCTCACGGGCTACGGCGATCTTTTCTGCGTCTGGCTTGACGGCGCCTGCGGTGAGGGTAAACACGGCAAAAAGCAGGAGTATGACTGGCAGCGATATTTTGACACAGTCCGAAAGTATCAGCCGAATGCGACCATCCATATCTGCGGGCCCGATGTCCGCTGGTGCGGGAATGAAGCCGGAGTTTGCCGCAAGAGTGAATGGAGCGTTGTGCCTTATTATTACAGCGAGGCAGACAGGATCGCCGCCGCGGCAGATCCGTCTGTTACAAAGCCTCCCAAAAAGATAAATCCCACGGAGCTTGATCTGGGCGGCAGGAAGGCGATAAAGCATTGCAACAGGCTTATATGGTACCCCGCCGAGGTCGATGTTTCTCTGCGCAAAGGCTGGTTTTATCACGATTCTGATGAATACACCGTAAAATCTCTCGCGAAACTTACCGAGATATATTATAATTCCGTCGGCGCAAACGCGTCTCTTCTTCTCAATATTCCGCCTATGCCATCCGGTAAGATCAATGAGAAGGATGTCGAGGTGATTCTGTCCCTCGGCGCCCAGCTCGATATTGATTTCAAAGAGAATCTTGCCGAGGATTCCGTAATGACGGATAACCGCCATCTTGACGATGATCATATCGCTCAAAAAATTCTTGAGCCCTCCGATGAATCATATTGGCATTCCGGCGGCGACCCCGAAGGGGCGGAGCTCACTCTCGACCTCGGCGATGAATATGATATCAATAAAATAGTTCTCGGCGAGCATATCCGCACCGGTCAGCAGATAGAGGAATTTGAGCTTTTTGTAATGGCAGACGGCAAGTGGAAACGCCTTGCCCGCGAAACCGTTATAGGCTATAAACGCATCTGCCGTTTTGATGAGATAAGAGCAAGGTATTTCAAGCTCAGGATAAATAAAGCCAGATGCTTTGCCGCAATTTCAAAATTTGAGGCTTATTGATATGAATATTCAGATTTTCGGATCAAACAAATGCTTTGATACTAAAAAAGCGCAGAGATATTTCAAAGAGAGAAATATCAGGTTTCAGTTTATCGACCTCAGCCAAAAAAGTCTGAGTAAGGGCGAGCTCAGCAGCGTGCTCGCGAATGTCGGCTCGCTAGATGAATTGATAAACGAGAAATCCAAGGCATACGAAAAAAGCTTCATCAAATATGTTCCTTATGAGGCTAAAATTGAGAAGCTTTTGGAAAACGGGGAGTTGTTCAGAACTCCCATCGTCAGAAACGGCAGACAGAGTACGGTCGGCTACTGCCCCGATGTATGGAAATCATGGGAGTAAGTGATAATTATTCTTTACCGCCCGGCGCCGTAAAGATAATAAATATGCTCAATGAAGCGGGCTTTGAGGCTTATGCCGTGGGCGGAGCGGTCAGAGATATGGTCATGGGCAAAGAGCCTCATGATTTTGACATCACCACCTCCGCCAAGCCCGATGAGATAAAAAATGTCTTTTCGGGTTTCCGGTGTATAGAAACCGGTATCAGGCACGGTACCGTCACCGTTATCTCCGATTCCGTGCCTTATGAGATAACAGCCTTTCGCATTGACGGAGATTATTCGGACCGCCGCCGGCCGGATGGCGTAATTTTCACCGGCAGGCTTGAGGATGATCTGTCAAGGCGCGATTTTACCTGCAATGCCCTCGCTTTTCACCCCGTGAAGGGGATCACGGATCTTTTCGGCGGAACGGAAGATATCCGGAATAAAATCATCCGATGCGTAGGCAACCCTGATAAAAGATTCGGCGAAGACGCTCTGAGGATAATGCGCGCTCTGCGTTTTTCGAGCGTTCTGGGATTTGAGATAGACAGTGAAACCGAAAAGTCGATTCACAAAAACAGAGAGTTACTTAAATTAATTTCAAATGAGAGGATTTTTTCGGAGCTTTGTAAACTCCTTGAGGGTAAAAACGCCGCCGGAGTTCTCTCGGCTTTCGGTGATGTTATCTTTACCGTTATGCCCGAGCTCGAGCCGATGAAAGATCTCGATCAGCAAAATCCCGCTCACAGATACGATGTCTGGAATCATACCCTCCACGCGGTCGATAATATCAGACCGGATTGTGAACTCCGTCTCGCCATGCTTTTTCACGACAGCGGAAAGCCTTATACAAAGACGGTTGATGAGAACGGGATCGGGCATTTTTACGGTCACGCAGAGATAAGCGTTAAAATCGCCCGTATGATCCTCAACAATATGAAAGCCTCCAACAGGCTCAAAAAACATGTCTGCACTCTTGTGGAGAATCACGGGCTGATGCCCGAAAAAATGAGCAAAAAGACTTTTAAGAAATATATCGGAAAGCTCGGCGAGGATACCGTGCGTGAGCTTTACGAGGTGCGCAAAGCCGATGTGACGGCCCTCGATTCTTTCCTCACGCCGAAATTCCTTTCCGAAAACGAGCGCGCAAGAGAAATATTTGAGCAGATAATATCGGAGCAGAAATGCTTTACCCTCAAAGACCTTGCCGTTGACGGAGCCGATCTCATCTCGCTCGGCTTCGAGCCTTCACGCAGTCTCGGCGAAGTGCTCAGAATACTTCTTGATGAAGTCATGGATAATAAAATCAAAAATGAAAAAGAGGCTCTCTTATCAAGAGCCGGGGAGTTGCTTAATGAGTATAGAAACAGTCAGGATAAATGAAGCCGGTGAATTCGATTCTTTTATCAAAAGCCACCCGAAAGGTCACATGATGCAGACCTCCATGTGGGGCAGGGTCAAAAAAGAATGGGATTGGACGGGTTTTATCTGCCGCGGCGATTCCGGTGAGATCAAAGGTGTGTGCGGAGTGCTTATCCGTAAAATCCCTTATACTCCGTTCAGAATGATGTATGCGCCCAGAGGCCCCGTGTGCGACCTCACCGATAAAGAAACGGTCACCGAGCTTATCGGAGCCGTATCGGATTTCGGCAAAAAAAATAAGGCTTATACCTTCAAAATAGATACCGACACTCCCAATGATAACACGCAATATATTGATTTACTCAAATCTCTCGGTTTCACCTTCCGCGAACACGGCGAAGGCTTCGATACCGTTCAGGCGAGGTATATTTTCAGGCTTCCTCTCGAGGGCAAAACCGAGGAGGAGGTAATGGCAGGCTTTCATTCCAAGACAAGATATAATACAAGGCTTGCGGAGCGTAAGGGTGTAAGGATAGAAATCAAAGGCAAAGAAGCCTGCGGCGATTTTCATAAGCTTATGCTCATAACCGGCTCGCGCGATAATTTCGCTATCAGAAGCACCGAGTATTTTGAAAGGATCATGGATGCCTTCGGCGATGACGCCAGGATCTATTTTGCTTATTATGAGGATGAGCTTCTTGCGGGCGCCCTCGATGTTCACGTGGGCGATAAAATATGGTATGTTTACGGCGCAAGTTCCAACGAACACCGCAATCTTATGCCGACTTATCTCGTTCAGTGGTCTATGATAAAATGGGCTATTGAAGAGGGATGCAACTGGTATGATTTCAGGGGCGGCTACCCGGATGAAAACAATCCGCTCCACGGCATCTATAAATTCAAAAAGGGTTTTTGCAATGATTATATCGAGTTTATGGGCGAGGCGGATCTGATAATGGATAAAGCAGGCTATAAATTCGTTGATTTTGCCACCCGCACCATGAAATCGATGCGCAAGCTGCGCTCAAAACTGATTAAATAAACGGTGAAAAAATGGCTGATTTTGAATTTCTCGATAATGAAAGGCTCAGGAAACAGCTCGGCTTTCTTGTCGAAATCGACAAAATGAAAAATGTATTCAGGCGCACTCTTTTGATTGACGGCTCAAGGCGTGAGAATGATGCGGAGCACTCCTGGCATTTTGCCGTGTTCGCTTTGATCTTGAGTGAATATTCAAGCGAAACGGTTGATGTTTCAAGAGTAATCAAAATTGCCCTCTGCCACGATCTCGTTGAGGTCTATGCGGGCGATACCTTCGCTTATGACAGCGAAGGCCATAAGGATAAAAGAGAGCGTGAATTGAATGCGGCCGATAAGCTGTTTTCGCTTCTTCCCGATGATTGCCGCGACGAGATCCGTTCTCTCTGGGATGAGTTTGAGGCGAAAGAAACTCCCGAGGCGCAATTTGCCAATGTCTGTGACAGGATTCAGCCGCTGATCCATAATTATTTTACCGGCGGACATACCTGGAAAGAAGGGGATGTCCATGCCCCTGCCGTACTCAAAAGAATGAGCGTCATCAGGGATGCGGCCCCCGAACTTTGGAAGGTCGTCACAGGAATTGTCAAAAATTCTGTCGAGAGCGGTATCCTCAAACCGTGACCGCTCAGAATTCCCGTGTAATTCTTTTGTTACTTATTTGTAATATATTGTAAATTGAATACTTATATATAAAGTAGTAGAGTAATATGTGCAAGGTTGCCGTTTTAGCGGCGCCTTGAGATTTTCAGCATTTTTGAGGCCATGTATGAGTAATGATAAAAGCGGCGGCGTTAAAAAATTCGCTGTCGGCGTTGTTTTTGTAATTCTTGCGTTTGTTATATTTATCTGCGTTTTTCACGCCGTAAAAAAACCTGCGGATGACCCCGAAACCTCATCTTCTTCGGCTTCCGATACGGCGGATACGCAGCCTTCCCCTGTTGAATCCGTTTCGGTTACCGAATCCGAGTATTCGCTTGTTGACCCTTCTTCGATAAATACGGATTTCTCCTGCTTTGACAACTGTGCGTTTATCGGTAATTCGAGGCTTCTCGCCCTCGGCAATTACGGCATCGCAAAGAATGTTTACGCAAAAGTTTCTCTCAATGTCAATACCGTGTTTACCGATCCGAGCGAGGGCAGAAAAGTCCCGGTCATCAATGAGCTTGACGGTAAGCAGTTTGATAAAATCTTCATAATGTTCGGTGATAACGAATGCGGCTGGGGCAGTATGGAAGTGTTTACTTCCCAATATAAGAAGGTCATTGCCGCCGCGCGCGAAAAGGTACCGGGAGCTCAGATAATTCTTCTCTCGACCCTGCCTATTTCAAAGACAAAATCCGATGAGAATCTTTACGGATATAATAAAGACGCTTTGATTAAAATGAACGGTATTATCGAGCAGATCGCCGAAGAAGAAAATTGCAAATATATCAAAGCGGGCGTTGATATTACCGGAAGCGACGGTTATCTTCCCGAAAGCTATTCGGCTGACGGCGCTCATCTTTTAAAAGATTATTGTATGGTCTGGGCACGGACTGTCGCAGACAATATGTGATAAAACGGAGGACAGGTATGAAAAAATCAATTGTTATCGCAGTTATTCTGGCTTTGGTGCTTTCTCTTGCCGCTTGCGGCGGAAATACTCAGGCAAATTCTCTTGATGTCGAAAAAACAGCCGAGGCCCTTGCAAACGGTCTTGAGTTTGACGGTCAGGTAGAAAAGGTGCTTGATCCCGAGAGAGTTTATGATGTTTACGGGATTGATAAGGAGCTGATCGTCAATGTCAGCTATTATATTGACAACAGCGCAGGCAGCGCCGACGAGATAGCAGTATTTGAATGCGCCGATGAAAACGCCGTTTCCTCCGTCAAAGAGGCTGTTCAGGCAAGAGTTCAGTATCTTCACGATCAGTGGTCTGGCTACGGCCCTGCGCAGGTCCCCAAAATCGACGCAAACGCCCTGCTCACTTACGGCAACTGTGTCGTATTCTGTATCAGCAACAATTCCGATAATGCAGCCTCGATCATAGATAATATGTAATTAAACAGCAGTAGTGATTTGTCAAACTAAGTGCAACACTTTTTGAGTTCAATATCCCACAAAAAC
>CAMVEX010000011.1 GCA_947166625.1 uncultured Clostridia bacterium | reverse complement strand
TAATAGAGGAAAATACTACGCTCAAAAACTGGTATATAAAAAACGGATTTATTCACACGGGCACAAGACGCTTTGAGCATTTGCCGTTTACCGTTGGTTTTTTGGAGAAGACGATAGAACTATGATTGATTTTATTTCAAAAGACACCATAAACAAGGGCTGGTCATGTGATCAAAAATACTGTGTAACAACGGCGAACGGGACAAAATATCTCCTGCGGATTACGCCGAAGGAGAAAGCCGCCAACCGCGCTGACTGCTTCCGTATGCAACAGGCCGTCGCGGCGCTGGGCGTGCCCATGTGTATACCCTTGGAATACGGGGATTGCGAAGAAGGCGTATATATTCTGCAAAGTTGGATTGACGGACGGGATGCAGAAGAGGTCATCCCGACGCTGCCGGACACAAAGCAATACGCATATGGCTTGGAATCAGGAAGAATACTGAGAATAATTCACCAAATCCCTGCGCCACAGGATCAGCCGGATTGGGAAACGCGTTTTAACGCCAAAATCGACAGAAAAATCGAGATGTATGCTGCGTGCCCGATCAAATTCGACGGCGATACGGCAATGTTGCGGTATCTTGAAAATAACCGCAGTTTGCTACATGGTCGCCCGCAGTGTTTTCAGCACGGGGATTATCATATCGGCAATATGATGATTGATGTAAACGGTGCATTACAGATTATTGATTTCGACCGCTTTGATTTCGGAGACCCGTGGGAGGAATTCAACCGCATTGTATGGAGCGCGCAGGCCTCGCCCTTGTTTGCTTCCGGCATGGTAGACGGGTATTTTGAAAACGGTGTCCCGCCGGAATTCTGGGAACTGCTGTTACTGTATATTTGCAGCAACACGCTCGGCACCGCCGCTTGGGCACTCGGCTTCGGGGAGAGAGAAACTCAGACCATGCTAAATCAAACTAAGGATATTATGGACTGGTATGACAAGTTGCAAAACGTCGTGCCGAAATGGTATAAGCCGTTATGAGACGGAATGTAAAGGATAATAGCTAATGAATTTGTTTTTTCGCATCAGCAGAGCCAAAACGCGGTTTGATTGCAGAAATAAGCTGATTTCTTCAAAAGAAGAATACGCGGCATTTTTGAAAAAGTGTGCCGATGATTATAAACCGCAGGTATTGACCGTAACAGATAATACTGCTAAATCCGAAGCCAAACAGAATGAACTGTTTTGCGTTATTTCGGAATACCATGTTTTATGCAAAAAATACGGTTTCCCGTATTCTGCGGATTTGTCGGATAAAGAGAACGCTTTTGCAATAATGAGCTATCTGACAGAGCATACATATTATTGCGGAGCAACACGAAATATTTTGCCTGATGATGCCGTTGAGATTTTGCCGAATTCTTTTGATTTGCCTTATGAAAAAGCTCTTAATTGCAGGTCGAAAGCAATCTCGCTTACGGATATTCTAAATTCTTACGGAATAAAAGCTCTGCCCGTTTGCTGTGTGTCAAATGGCGGCGGCAGTCATTTTCTTGTAAATGTTTGGTTAAAGGAAGAAAACAGATTTGTCGCTCTCGACCCTTCGTTTAACTGTTATTTCAGCAATGAAAACGGCAGGGAGCTTTCGATTTATGAACTCAGAGAATGTATTTTGAATAACAGCCCTGTGACGGTAAACGGTTATTCTTTTCTCGGAACCGAAGAACTCAAAGATTATTATTTCAACGCCTTTATCAAAGACTTAATGGCAAACATTTCCACATGGAAAACAAATAAACGCAGCAGAAAAGAGCTGTCAAAAGTATGCGGAGTGGTTTTTGATACGAGAGTGCCGAAAACATTAGCTCTTTGACTGAATAGAATAATTATATGAATATCAAGGAAATCACAGATTATATTTTTATCGGAACCGAGCCCTGTAAAGCAGACGCAATCTTTGTTGTCGGAGGGTCATTGCCCGATGCCGCCCGGCTTGCTGCGGATTTATATCACAGAGGTTTTGCCGATACCGTTATTATCGGCGGCAAATACAGCGTCAAGCGTGACAACTTTCCGTTGCCGGAATATGAAACCGAATATGATTTTTACAGGGATATTCTTCTGAAAAAAGGTGTGCGCAAAGAGGATGTTTACGGCGAACGGGAATCGGGATATACAAAGCAAAATGCCGCATTTGCAAAACGCGTCGTTGATGAAAACGGTTTGAAGATACACAAGGCATTGATTGTCTGCAAGTCCTTTCACGCAAAACGCTGTCAGTTATTATATCAGATGTATTTTCCCGATGTCGATTTCACGGTTGTTACTTTTGACGGCTTCGGTATAAGCAGAGAAAACTGGTATCAGACCGAATATGGCAGAGAGCGGGTCATTGGCGAGCTGAAAAGAATTGAAACACAATGCACATGAATATAATGGAGAATAACAGGATGAAGATATATCTTGTCAGGCACGGTGCAGACGATAACACGGTAAGAGGCGGATGGAGCAACCATCCTTTGACAAACAAAGGAATTAAACAATCGCTGGGATTAGCTGAAAAACTGAAAGCCAGTAAATGTAACGCCGAAATAATCTATTCAAGTGATTTGCTCAGGGCAAAACAAACTGCGGAAATACTGGCAAATCACCTTAATCTTGAAATTGCATACAATCAAGGATTCAGAGAAGTCAACAACGGTGATTTAGCCGGTATGGACAATAATTTAGCCAATAAACTGTATCCCGACCTTTTCTGGAAAAACCTCAAATGGGAACAGCAATACCCTAACGGCGAGAGTCCGAAAGAGTTTTATGAAAGAGTGAAAACCGCTTGGGATAATCTCATTAAAACTGATAATGAAAGCATTATACTTGTTACTCACGGCGGTGTCATAAATGTTATCATGCATATTGTAAACCGGGAAGAATATTCAAACAAAAAACACTCCTATAAAGTAGGTAATGCTGATTATATCGAGGTAAACAATTGAAAATAAACGGAGAGAATATGTTTTTTCATGCTTCGCCGACAGGCGGTATAACACAGTTAAAAAGAAATCAAAAAACGCTATAAGTAAATCTACATTGAATTACATATCCAAAATAATTAGTTTTCGAATAACAAACCACTTAATTATGTAACAATCAAAAACGTGAATTGTCGGCAACCCAATATGACACAATATGAAACAGCAGGCAATTTCCGATTGAAATCAGAAACAGCGATTTTGTTGATTTCAATCGCCGAGGGTAATCCAAAAGGGGAACGGAAAGGAGAAAAGCGTGTTGTCGCGGCAACAACTGCTTTTCGGTCTTCCCCTTTGGCACACGATTTTGCGTCCCGCAAAGTCTAGTGTGTTAGACCTTTGCCCGAAAGAGTCGAAAAACAGCGTAGTGTTTACGCTCATAATGCGAAAAAATCCCGGCTTGCCCGTCAAAAGGCAAGACCGGGATTTTTGTTTTTCGGCGGAATTGAGAAATCGGTTTTCAGCGTGAAAATACCGGTTTTGATAATTCCGTGTTTCGGCTCGGAGGGCAAAGGACGTATAAACCCCCGTTCCGCAGAACAAATGTTTTTTGCATTTTCAAGGGTATTGATACAATATGAAATCCGCGGCAGCAGAGTTTTCAACAGTTTTATGAAAAGTTTTAGGAATATAAATGGTAGTGGAAATGCAAAAACGGTGCCAATACTGGCACCGAAAAAGTACGCTGGTGCCGGATTTGGCACCAATATACCCGTTTCATTTTCGGAGTAAATCGTGGTTTTATCTCAAAGCCGAATTACAACAATCGCTTAAATAACTGCGGTTTGCGGTTTTTCGTTTGACTCCTCTATAGGAAGAGGAACATAAATCGGTTTATACGGCATCGTGTGAGAAGGA
Organism: uncultured Clostridia bacterium; assembly: GCA_947166625.1. Lineage (GTDB taxonomy): Bacteria > Bacillota > Clostridia > Oscillospirales > Acutalibacteraceae > CAG-177. Next base: position 78,773 of record CAMVEX010000011.1, on the reverse strand, counting down.
TGAGTCATTGTGTCTCATTTTCTTACGCGGTGTCTTTAATTTTATCAAGAAAGAAGGAATGCAAAATGATTCAGTAATGAAAATGTCACAAACCCATTCTTGACGGTGTCACGCAAAATTTCGCTTTTTCCGATTATTCCTGATAAGGATAAGCGGAGAAGGCGAAAATAAACCAAATCAAAATATTTATGAAGGGAGGTGTTAACCGTGAAGTATGCAATCATGCGTTTTCAGAAACACAAGTCTTCTGCTGTCAGCGGGATAGAAGCACACAACGAAAGAACCAAAGCGGAATACAAGAGTAATCCTGATATTGATCTGAGCAAATCAAAGGATAACTACAATCTTGTAGGTCTTCACTGCGGATACAGGGATGCAATCAACACTCTTTTAAAAATTCATAAGTGCCGCACCCGTAAAGACAGTGTTGTTCTGGTGGAAACTGTTGTAACTGCAAGCAACGAATTCTTCAAGAAAAAGAGCAAAAAGGAAATCAGAGAATTCTTTGAGCACGCCCTGGATTTCTACAAAAAGCATCTTACCGAAGGAACCATTATCTCCGCTGCTGTTCATCTGGACGAAACCACTCCGCACATGCATCTGTGTTTTGTCCCTATTACGAAGGATCACCGACTGTCCGCAAAAGAGATTGTCGGCAATAAACAGAAGCTGACCTACTGGCAGGATATGTATCACGCCTGGATGTCAAAGAAATATCCAGAACTCGAAAGAGGCACAAGCAGTCAGATTACGGGCAGAACATATATTCCGACTCAGCTTTACAAAAGAGCTAAGAATCTGAACAAACAGGCTGAAAAGATTGTGGATGCAATTGAGAGAATCGGCGTTCTGAATATGAAACAGGGCAAAACCGATGCTGAGGATCTTATCAAAAAGTATATGGAAGACAGAGCCAATCTGCTTTCAAAGCTTGCTGTTTATGATGAAACCATGAGACAAATGCGGGAAGAAAATGCCGATCTCAAGAAGAAAAGCCGGATCAGCGTCAATGAAAGACTTGAAATGGGTAAACTCAAGCAGGAATATGAGCAGCTTAAATCGCTCGTTTTAAATATTCCGCCCGAGATTATGAAAATGTATTCGGCAATGTCGAGAGAATCGAAACCGCATTCTCTTGAAAGATGACAAAATCCAAAACAAAAAGAAATGAGGTGATAAACCAACATCCGCTATGATTTTACAACTGAATATCTGAGCTTACCGCGCCGAACAAAAATAACGAGGGAAGGAGGTAAATGCTTATGACAATGATTGCGGTTTAAAATCATTCAAAGCAAATCTAAATGGAAGGAAATAATAATTATGATGTAAATGACAATCGCATTCCCGATTCTGTAATTGACGAGTTTGTTTATACTCTCTTACCGGAAATATCCAGATTCTACCAGTCCGAAGACAACAGAAAGGCTTTTGAAGAATGGAAAAGCGGAAATGCAGAGGCTGCAAAAGTCTCATAAATGAAATGTGCGCAGTCGCCGGTTTTAAGGTGCCGACGACTGCGCGTTTTTTTATTATTTCAACGAGAATACCGTTTTAAGCTTTCTGTAGAAACGACGAATCCGAACGTTTCGCCCGCTTTGAGCAAAAAGTTCGGATTACAATCGTTTGGCGGAGAAGGGGAGACTCGAACTCCCGCGCCGGTTACCCGACCTACGCCCTTAGCAGGGGCGCCTCGTCACCAACTTGAGTACTTCTCCATGGCAGCGTTAAGCTTATATATTAAATTGAAACCTGCTGTTTTACTGGCGGAGAGAGTGGGATTCGAACCCACGGTACCCGTAAGAGTACGACGGTTTTCAAGACCGTTCCGTTATGACCACTTCGGTATCTCTCCGTAAATGCTTAAATATAATATCATAGCCGTTTCACCTTGTCAAGAATTTTTTGAAATTATGGGCTTGCGCGGCTCGTTTTTTCGCTGAAATCGGCGATAGTCATTGACAAAAACAATCCGTTTATCTATTATATATTCGTATATATCATTATGAGGGGGCAGAGAATGGATTTTGATTTTGTGGTCAAAACATACAGAGATAATCCCTGCGATGAGGTGCTTGAAGAGGTCGCCGCTTCGCTTTGCGGCGAATTGAAACTGCACGAAAAGCTCTCTATGCTTTCGGGCAAAAGATTCTTTCTCAGAAACGGCTTTGACCTGATCACAAAGGGGCAGAAGTATAATTGCAGGCCCTGCCTTGCGGGCGGAGTGAAGCGGCTCGGAATTCCGGAGGTCGCGTTTTCCGACGGCCCGCGCGGAGTGGTTATGGGCAACAGCACCTGTTTTCCCGTTTCCATGGCGAGGGGCGCTTCTTTTGATGATGAGCTGGAATATGAAATCGGCTGCGCCATGGCCGAAGAGGTCATAGCCGGCAAGGGCAATTACTTTGCCGGTATCTGTATCAACCTGCTCCGCAATCCGAGGTGGGGCAGGGCGCAGGAAACCTACGGTGAGGATCCGTTCCTTCTTTCTCGTGTGGGGGCGGCTCTGACAAGGGCGGTCCAGGATAACGGAGTGATCGCCTGCCCGAAGCATTATGCGCTTAACAGCATTGAAAACATCCGCTTTGATGTGGATGTTGATTGCGATGAAAAAACTCTTCACGAGGTCTATCTGCCCCATTTCAAGGCCTGTGTTGACGCCGGAGCTATGTCGATAATGGGCGCGTATAATCTTTTCAGGGGCGATCATTGCTGTGAGAGCAGTTATCTGCTCAAGGATATTCTGAGAGATCAGTGGGGATTCAGAGGCTTCACGATCTCGGATTTCCTTATGGGTGTGCGCAACGCTCCCAAAGCTCTCAAAGCGGGGCTCGATATAGAGATGCCGCAAAAGATGCGTTACGCCTTGCTCCCCGTCGCTCTCAAAACGGGCAAAATAACCGAAGATGATATAGATAATTCCGTAAAAAGCATTTTGCGCGGGCTTATAAAAATCACTCCCGCTTTGCGTAAAACGGATAAGAGAGTCATCTGCTCGCCGGAACATACCGCGCTCGCTCTCAGGGCGGCTCTCGAAGGAACTGTTTTGCTCAAAAACGACGGCGTGCTTCCGCTTGAGAATCCTTCAAAAATCGGGATCGTCGGCAGATATGCCGATAAAATCAATGTGGGCGATCACGGCTCAAGCTCCGTCAGCGCGCCATATACCGTAACTCCATACGAAGGGCTCTGTAATGTTTACGGAAAAGACAGGGTCGTCCTCTGCGAAGGACTGTCGCTTACCAAAGCCGAAACGGAGCTTAAGGAATGCGACGCGGTGATAGTGTGCGTCGGAAGCGATTACAGGCAGGAGGGGGAGAATCTCGCCAATTTCTCAAAGAGCGATTCCGTTCAGGAGAAGGGAATGGGCGGAGACAGATATTCCCTCAGGATCCCGAAGGATGAAGTCGCGCTCATACGCCACGCCTGCGCCACCTGCAAAAAGGTGATAGTGAATATCATCGGCGGCTCGGCTTATATAATCGAAGAATGGAAAGATTCGGTAAATGCGATTTTCCATTCGTTTTACGGCGGTATGGAGGGCGGAAACGCCTTGGCTCAGCTCGTCAGCGGCAGAGCGAATCCGTCAGGTCATCTTCCGTTTACGATGGCGAAGAGAGAAGAGGACTATCCCGGTTTTCTGTTTCCCGGTGACAAAACGAGAAAGATCACATACGGCTATTATCACGGCTACACCCTTTTTTATAAAGAGAATATTGAGCCGGCGTATCCTTTCGGATTCGGGCTTTCTTACACCGAATTTGCCTGTCAGAGAGTCGGCGTAAAGGATGACGGTGAAAATGTCAGAGTCTCTTTCAGCGTTAAAAATAAGGGAAACCGTGACGGCAAAGCCGCAGTCCAGGTCTATGCCGGCGCTGCGGGAGACCATCCCGTAAAGCTTCTCAAAGGATTCAAAAAGGTTTTTGTCCCTTCCGGCGAGAGCGTAAAATCGGAGATTACCGTAAATAAAGAAGACCTGAAATTCTATGATCCGGAAAACAAATCATGGTATCTTGAGGATGAATATTCATTCTATGTCGGATTTGATTCGCGCGATGCCATGAAGAAAAAATATGAAATAAATTTCAAGGAGAAAGATGTATGAATATTCCAGAAGTTAAGCTCGGTATAATTGCCGTATCAAGAGACTGTTTCCCGATAGGGCTTTCCGAAATGCGCAGGAAAAATATCGTTTCCGCTTTCGGTGAAGGGCTGTATGAATGCCCCGTTACCGTTGAAAACGAAGCCGACGCACAGAAGGCGATAGACGATGTGAACGCTCACGGAGTCAATGCTCTCGTGGTATTTCTCGGCAATTTCGGCCCCGAAACTCCCGAAACCCTGCTTGTTAAAAAATTCGACGGTCCCTCAATGTGCCTTGCCGCCGCTGAGGGTGACGGCGATCTTATCGACGGCAGAGGCGACGCTTACTGCGGAATGCTCAACTGCTCCTATAATCTCGGTATGCGCAAGCTCAGCGCATATATTCCCGAATATCCCGTCGGCGACGCTCAGGGGTGCGCCGATATGATAAGAGAGTTTATCCCCGTCGCAAGGGCGATAATCGGAGTCAAAAATCTCAAGATAATCACCTTCGGTCCCCGTCCGCAGGATTTCTTTGCCTGCAACGCACCGATCAAGGGATTATACGAAATCGGCGTTGAGATAGAAGAAAACAGCGAGCTCGACCTGCTTGTTTCATACAAAGAGCATGCGGGAGATCCGAGAATCCCCGAAGTTATCGCGGATATGAAAAAAGAGATGGGCGCGAATGTATATGAGGATATGCTTGAGCGTATGGCTCAGTTTGAGCTTACGCTTCTTGACTGGGCTGAGAATCACAGGGGAGACAGGAAATATGTCGCCTTTGCGGATAAATGCTGGCCTGCGTTTCCCGAGCAGTTCGGCTTTGAGCCCTGCTATGTGAATTCACGCCTTGCCGCCCGCGGAATTCCCGTTGCCTGCGAGGTAGATATTTACGGCGCTCTTTCCGAATATATAGGCGCCTGCGTTACCGGCGACGCCGTCACTCTGCTCGATATCAACAATTCCGTTCCCAAATATATATATGATTCTGAAATTGAAGGCAAATTTGATTATAAACTGACGGATACATTTATGGGATTCCATTGCGGCAACACCCCGAGCTGCAAGATGTGCGACGGCTGCGGCGTAAAATATCAGCTCATACAGCACAGGCTTCTTGAGCCCGCAGGCAGCGAGCCCGATTTCACCCGCGGAACTCTCGAGGGCGATATCGCCGCGTCCGATATCACATTCTATCGCCTTCAGTGCGACAGCGAGGGCAACCTCCGCTCATATATCGCTCAGGGCGAGGTCTTGCCCGTGGCGACGAGATCATTCGGCGGCATAGGAATTTTTGCCATCCCCGAGATGGGCAGATTCTATCGCCATGTCCTTATTCAAAACCGTTTTCCGCATCACGGCGCGGTCGCATTCTCTCACTGCGGAAAATATCTTTATGAAGTATTCAAATATCTCGGCATTTCCGATATAGCCTATAATCAGCCGGCAAACGTGAGATATGCCGATGAAAATCCCTGGTGCTGAATATGAGCTTTTATATCGGAATTGACGTCGGCACCTCGTCGGTCAAGGCGATGCTAACCGACGAAACCGAAATAATTAATACCGTTTCAAGAGATTATCCACTCAGTATGCCCGAGGCGGGATGGTCCGAGCAGGATCCCGATGATTGGTATCGCGAAAGCGTCGCCGCCGTAAAGGAGCTTATCTCAGGCGTTGATAAAAGCAAGGTCAGAGCGATAAGCTTTTCGGGGCAGATGCACGGGCTCGTGATGCTCGATAAGGATGACCGCGTCATCAGACCCGCCATCCTCTGGAATGACGGCAGGAGTATCAAAGAAACCGAATATCTCAATGAAGAGGTTGGCAGGGATTTCCTGCTTGAAAACACCGGAAACATAGCTTTTGCCGGATTCACGGCGCCAAAGCTTCTCTGGGTTTACAATAACGAACGCGATAATTTTGACAGAGCCGAAAAAATCTGCCTTCCCAAGGATTATGTTGCCTTCAGAATGTCCGGAGTTTTTGCGACCGATACATCCGATGCCGCCGGCACCCTGTATTTTGATACTCAAAACAGATGCTGGAGTCAAAAAATGCTCTCCCTCCTTCATATAGAGGAAAGAAAGCTTCCGAAAGTATATGAGAGCAGTGAATGTATCGGCGATCTCAAAGGCGAACTTGCCGATGAGCTCGGCATATCACGGGATGTTAAAATTATCATCGGGGCGGGCGATAACGCCGCTTCCGCGATAGGAACGGGGACCGTAAATGACGGGGACTGCAATATTTCTCTCGGCACTTCCGGGACTGTCTTTGTCTGCTCCGATAAATTCAACTGCGACAAAAAGAATGCGATCCATTCGTTTTGCTCGGCAAACGGCAAATACCATTATCTCGCCTGCACTCTGACCGCAGCGAGCAGTCAGAAATGGTGGGTGGAGGATATTCTTAAATCGGGTTATGATCTCGATGTGAGCAAATACGCAGGCAGGAGCGATGTCCTTTTTCTCCCCTATCTGATGGGCGAAAGGTCTCCGGTCAATGATACCCTTGTCAGGGGAGTTTTTGCCGCTCTTTCGATGAATACCGCCCGTGAGGAGATGGCTCTCGCAGTGCTTGAGGGAGTCGCGTTCTCGCTTAAAGAGAATATCGAGATAATCAAAAATCTCGGAGTCGATATTACAAAATCCAAGATATGCGGCGGGGGCACAAAAAACAGATTTTGGGTGGAACTCTGCGCGAGCATACTCGGCATTGATATCGAATTGCCCGAATTTGAGCACGGCGGCGTGCTCGGCGCGTGCATTCTCGCGGCCGCAGGATGCGGCGAGGATATTTCCCCATCATTTTGCAATGTGAAAGAGATCATACATCCCGATAAGGACCTTGCGGATTTTTATGAGAAGAAATACCGCAAATATCTCAAGCTTTATCCGCTTGCTTCGGAGTTATATGGATAATAAAGAATTGCTGAAAAAATATGACAGGCTCAAAGAGATACTCTCCGCCTGCGGCAGCGTTGCGGTCGCGTTTTCGGGGGGAGTGGATTCTGCGTTTCTTCTTTACGCGGCAAAGGATGCTCTCGGAGATAAAGCGTTTGCCGTCACATCCGATTCAGCCCTTTGCCCCGGCAGAGAAAGAGGCGAGGCGGCAGAATTTTGCAGGGATAACGGGATAAGGCATATTATCCTCAAAACAGACCCTCTTGAATTTGAGGGATTTGCTCAGAATCCTGTAAACCGCTGCTATATCTGCAAAAAAAATCTCTTTGAATTGATAAAAAGAACTGCCCGCGAAAACGGCGCGGAATATGTTGCCGAGGGATCGAATAAAGACGATGATTCGGATTTCAGACCGGGCAGACGAGCGGTGGAAGAGCTCGGAATTCTCACTCCGCTCAGAGATTCGGATTTGACAAAAAGCGAAATACGCGCTCTCTCGCGCATTTTCGGCCTGCCGACTGCCGATAAGCCGTCTTTTGCGTGCCTTGCCACAAGGTTCCCCTACGGTGATACGATCACGCGCGAAAATCTCGAAAAAGCAGACAGAGCCGAGCAGATCCTTTTTGATCTCGGCTTTGACCAGTACCGTGTGAGGATCCATTCGCAGTCCGCGCGTATTGAGCTTCCGCCTGCGGATTTTGAAAGATTTATGAGCGAAAAAACAAGGCTGACTGTTTATGAAAAATTCCGTGAACTCGGCTTTGATTATGTTTCGCTCGATATAGCGGGATACAGAATGGGGAGTATGAATCTTAACTGATTCACCGATCGTTCAAGTGTATTGTTAAAAGGCGTTGCGGCTGCGAAAATAAAGCGCCGCGCTGCCGTGAAATGAAGGCGGTAGAAATATGCAAAACCGTTTTATAAGAACTCAGATGCTGCTCGGCGGCGATAATATGAAAAAACTTGAGAATTCAAAGGTCGCCGTATTCGGGATCGGCGGAGTGGGCGGCTATGTCTGCGAAGCGCTTGTGAGAAGCGGAGTGGGCGGATTTTTGCTCGTTGATAGCGATACCGTTTCGATAAGCAACATCAACCGCCAGATAATCGCGACCGTCGATACGGTGGGCAGACCCAAAACAGAGGTAATGAAGGAGAGAATGCTCTCAATAAATCCCGATGTCAGCGTTAGGATAAGAGATTGCTTCTTCCTGCCCGAAAATGCCGATACTTTTGATTTCGGTGAATTCGATTATATAGTGGATGCAGTAGATACCGTGACGGCAAAGCTCGCGATAATAACCAAAGCGAAGAATGAGGGAGTGCCGGTCATCAGCTCCATGGGAGCGGGCAATAAACTCGACCCCGGGGCATTCAGAATAGCGGATATATACGATACGAAAATCTGCCCCCTCGCGAGGGTAATGAGGCAGGAATGCAAAAAGAGGGGAATAGATTCTCTCACCGTTGTCTATTCGGAGGAGGAGCCGAGGCGACCCGATCCCTCTCTCGCTCAGGCGGAAAGATCAGCCGCCGCCCCGAGAAGAGATTTGCCCGGAAGCACGGCTTTTGCGCCCTCTGCGGCGGGCCTTCTCATCGCTTCAAAAGTAATAAAAGACCTGACCGGGGTGTAGAATATATAAAGCAATATAACTTTACACACATCATTATTATGTACTGCTTTATTTTATAAAATAATAGAAATCGGTTTAGTATAATCGACCTGATTTAATATTTGTAAAGTATATATGCTTTACACATTGTTTTCTCTCTGCCTGTTTCAGGCGGGGGGATTTTTCCTTTTAAGATGAAAAAATATTTGTTTACCTACTTTACATTTCAAATGAAAGTTATATAATTTATGTTGTAATACTGCTTTCGGCAGCAAGAATTCGATAAATCTTTTTTATGAGGTGATCTGCATGAAAACTTTAGGCTACTACAACGGAAAATTCGATGAAATCGAAAACATGACAATCCCGATGATCGACAGAGTGAGCTGGTTCGGCGACGGCATTTATGACGCCACCTATTCCCATAATCACAAAATTTTCGATCTTGACCATCATCTCACCAGATTTTACAACAGCGCAAAGATTCTCGAAATAAATATCCCGATCCCGAAGGATGAGCTCGCGAAGCTTCTCGCGGAATTGGTGCTGAAGGTTGACGACGGAGATCAGTTTGTCTATATGCAGTGCACAAGAGGCAGCGCTCCGAGAAATCATATTTACGACGCCGATATGAAGGGAAATCTCTGGGTCACTCTTACCCCTCAGCCCGTGGCGGATACCTACACTCCGATAGATGTCATTACTTTTGAAGATAAAAGGTTCCTTTACTGCAACTGCAAGACCCTCAATCTGATCCCTTCCGTGCTCGGCGCAACGGCCGCCGACAGAGCCGGGTGCAAAGAGGCTATATTCCACAGAGGCGATATAGTGACGGAGTGCGCTCATTCAAATGTTTCGATCTTTAAGGATGGCAAGGTCATCACCCATCCCCTTGATGATAAGATCCTGCCCGGCACCGCGAGGATCAGGCTTCTTGCCTTCGCAGAAAAACTCGGCTATGAAACCGAAGAGAGAGAATACACTCTCGATGAGCTTATGAATGCGGATGAGGTCATAGTCCATTCTACCGGCTCCTTCTGCATTCCCGTCGCCCATGTTGACGGCAAGTCCGTCGGAGGCAAGGCTCCCGAAATGCTCAAAAAAATCCAGGATGCTCTCGTAGCCGATTTTGAAGAGCAGTGCAAAACTGAATAAAGCGGGGTATCAAATGATGAACAGAGAGGAACTGACGCTTCTCAACATAGGCGAAAACCTTGATAATATCATGAATCTCGACCCGAGGGGATACGGCGTCTGCCGTATTCTCTATGACGGCTCGCGCAAATTTACCGGCGAGCCGACTTCGACCCACGCCGCAAAAGGCCTTATCGCAAATGTCAAAAAAGGCGGTCTGGTCTATATACTCACGGGCTTCATCCTTGTTCCGTGGAATGAGGCCGAGACCGACGGTATTATTTCCTCCACCGTATTTGCAAAATTCCTCATCAACGCCTTCGGAGCAAAGCCCGTCATGATAATCCCGCAGGAGTGCGACAAAGCCGTTAAGGCGATGAGCAAAGTCCTCGGTATGCAAATCGTAAATGATATCGACTCCATAGGCGAAAATACCGCATGTGTAATTTATTTTACCAAAAACAAGGCTGATGCGCCGAAGCAGGCGGATGAGATCCTTTCTCACGGCAAGCCCTGCGTATGCTTTACCAACGAGGCTCCCGGCGGCAATAAAAACGGATATTTTCACAACGCCACCGGTGTGAATACCACAGATTGCGAAGCGAAATTCGATGTGCTTTTCAATAAGTGCAAAGAGCTCGGAGTATGGAATCTCTCAATAGGCGATCTCGGCAACGAGATAGGTATGGGAGCCATAGAGGAGCATATCAGAAAATATATCCCTTACGCCGAGCTCGGCGGATGCAAGGCGGGCACGGGCTTCGGTATCCTTGCCGACACCGCGGCGGATAATATCATCACGGCGACCGTATCCGACTGGGGCTGCAACGCTCTTATGGCGGCGACCGCGTTTATCCTCAAAAAACCTGAGCTGTTTCATGACGCCTCACTGCAGGCCGAAGTGATGGAAGCGGCGGCGGGAGCGGGTATGCTCGATATGTACGGCGAGGCGAGGCCTTTTATTGACGGCTTCGGCGAAAACATTAACTGCCCGATGGTGTCGCTTATGAAAGCTTTGATAGAGTATCCGCCTACGGTTACCGATAAAACTCAGCATTGGTTTGACAATACGATCAGGAAAGGATTTTTCGGCTGATGTATTATGAATTTCTGCCGAATGCCGATACGGCGATAACAGTTCAGTTTGAAAAAAAAATAAGCGATGAAATAAACGGATATGTCACCGCTCTTGCCGAGGTTTTGCAGGGCAGCGCGATCCCGGGCATTATTGAGCTGATACCCACCTTTTCATCCCTTACGGTTTTGTATGATTGTTCCGTTATCAAGGCGAAAGAATTAAAAGATAAGCTCGCGGAGCTGATCGGCGGTATGCAGGTCGGCAGGTCGGGTAAGTCTGTTATCTGCAATATTCCCGTCTGCTATGAGCCGGAGTATTCGCCGGATATGGAAAATGTATGCGCTCATACGGGGCTTTCACGCGAAGAAGTTATCGCTCTCCATACCTCAAAGCCCATGCTTATATATATGCTCGGTTTTTTGCCGGGCTTTGCCTATCTCGGCGGTATGGATGAAAGGCTCGCGACTCCGCGCCTCAAATCCCCGCGCCTTGAGATTTTTGAGGGAGCCGTCGGGATCGGCGGCAACCAGACCGGCATTTATCCGGTCGCATCCCCGGGCGGATGGCAGCTTATCGGAAAAACTCCCGTCAAGGTATTCGATCCTCACAGAGAGGCGCCGATCCTCTACAGGGCGGGTGAACGTATCAAATTTTATTCCGTCACTTCCGAGGAATTTGACAGGATAAGCGAGCTTGTAAGAAGAGGCGAATACACACCCGAGATAACGGAGGCGGAGTAATGCTTGAAATAATCACGGGCGGCGCTCTGTCGCTGATACAGGATTCGGGCAGATTCGGAGTGATGAAAGACGGCTTTACCCAAAGCGGAGCGATGGACCGTCACTCAATGAAACTTGCGAATGCCCTGCTTAAAAACGATCTCAACGCTCCGGTCATCGAAATGATGATGAAGGGCGTTACCGCCTGGTTTACCGAAGAAACTTATTTTTGCGTAACCGGCGGTGAATTCAGGATCAAACTCAATGAAAACGAAATAAAAACCAATACGGTTTATAAAGCGGATAAAGACGATATTATCACCATCGGCTCCGCAAAGAGCGGGCTCAGGTGTTATCTTGCCGTCGCGGGCGGATTCAAAGTTTCCCTTGTGATGGGCAGCGCCTCCACAAATCTTAAGATCGGTATCGGCGGTTACGAGGGCAGGAAGCTCAAAACCTATGATACTCTCGAAACCGGCGCCGCTTCACAGGATATAAAAGAGGGCGAAAGCGTAAACGGACCCGTTTTCGGCGGAGAAATAACGGTCGGAGCCGTTCCTGGCCCGCAGAGCGATATGTTTTCCGATGATGAATTAAATAAGTTTTTCGGCGAAGAATATACGGTCACGTCTGAAATCGACAGAATGGGCATCAGGCTCGAAGGCCCCGCTTTGACTGCCGAAAACGGCAGCGATATTATTTCGGACGGCATCGTTTTCGGCTCGGTGCAGATACCGAATTCGGGCAAGCCGATCATTCTTATGGCGGATCATCAGACGACGGGCGGCTATGCAAAGATAGCGACCGTTATATCAGCCGATCTGCCGAAGCTTGCGCAGGCGCGCCCCGGCGATAAGATCAGATTCGTCAAAAAAACCGTCGAGGAGGCGGAAGTGCTCGCGGCGGAAGAACTGAAATATTTTGAAGAATTATCCGGGAGGTAGTTATGGATTATTCCGAAATGCATCCGCAGGAAGTGAAAAAACTTATCCGTGAAGGCAAGATAGATTTTCAGACATCGGGTATGTGCAACGGCTACGCTCAGGCGAATCTCTGCATTCTGCCCAAGGATTACGCATTTGATTTCCTCCTTTTCTGTATGAGAAATCCGAAGCCCTGCCCGATACTCGAGGTGGGCGATGTAGGCTCAAAAGAGATAAAAACAATGGCGAGCGGCGGCGATATATGCAGGGATTTTCCGAAATACAGGATCTGGAAAAACGGCGTCCTCGAAAGAGAAGTGACCGATATTACCGAATTCTGGCAGGATGATTTTGTGTATTTCCTTATCGGCTGTTCATTCAGCTTTGAGAGCGAAATGCTTGAAGCCGATGTGCCAGTGCGCCATATCGAAGAGGGCAAAAACGTGCCGATGTTCAATACGAATATCGCTCTGCAAAGTGCGGGCAAATTCCACGGAAATATGGTCGTCTCAATGAGACCCATTCCCGCTGACCTTGTTGTAAAGGCGGTGAATGTCACCGCGTCGATGCCGAGAGTTCACGGAGCCCCCGTCCATATCGGAAGCCCCGAAGCGATAGGTATCTCCGATATTATGAAGCCCGACTACGGCGACAGCGTGACTGTCAATGAGGGCGAAGTTCCCGTTTTCTGGGCGTGCGGAGTTACTCCGCAGAATGCCGTGATGCAGAGCAAGCCCCCTGTTGCCATCACTCATTCTCCCGGCCATATGTTCATTACGGATGTAAAAAACATCAATCTCAAATATTGAGGTGACGGTATGTATAAAGTAGATCTCAATTCCGATCTCGGAGAAGGCGCCCTCTGTGACGCCGATATAATTCCGCTTATCACCGGCGCAAATGTTGCCTGCGGATTTCACGCCGGCGACAGTATTCTTATGGATAAGACCATAGATCTCTGCAAGGCCGAAGGAGTGGCGCTCGGCGCTCATCCGGGCTATCCCGATAAAGAGAATTTCGGCAGGACCAAAATGAATGTGACCGCCCGTGATGTATATGATTTTACGCTTTATCAGATAGGCGCCATGGGTGCGCTTGCGAAGGCGAAGGGCGTGAAACTTGAGCATGTCAAGCCTCACGGGGCGATGTATAATATGGCTGCGAAGTCTCACGAGCTTTCTCTCGCCATAGCGAACGCTGTCAGGGATTATGACAGCAATTTGATTCTTCTCGCTCTCTCCGGCTCGAAAATGATCAAAGCGGCAAAGCAGGTCGGTATAAGATACGCGAGCGAAGTCTTTGCAGACAGAGCCTATGAAGCGGACGGCACTTTAAGGGCGAGAACTCTTGAGGGCTCGATGATAACCGATGAAAACGAGGCTATCGAGAGAGTTATCCGTATGGTAAAAGAGGGCAGAGTGAGAGCTTACACCGGAGAGGATATCTGCCTTGAAGCTCATTCCGTCTGTGTCCACGGCGACAGCGCCAAGGCTCTCGATTTTGTCAAGGCGCTGAATCTCGCTTTCAAAGAGAACGGGATAGAAACAGTAAAACTTTCAGAGGCGATAAAATGATAAGTCACAGAACCTATGCCGCGATCGATCTCGACGCGATAGATTTCAATTATGAATCGGTGAGAAAAAAGACGGGCGGCAAAGTAAAGATACTCTGCGTCATCAAAGCGGACGCCTATGGCCACGGCGCCGCGGTCATAGGTAAGCATCTCGAGGGCAGGGCCGATTTTTTCGGAGTGGCGTGTACGGAAGAGGCGGTCGAGTTGAGGCTTGCGGGAATTAAAACTCCCATTCTTATCCTCGGCAGAGTTTTTCCGTTTGATTATGAAAAGATCGTAGAATACGACATCCGTATTCCGATTTTTACTTTTGAAGATGCAAAAGCTCTTTCCGATGAGGCGGTAAGGCAGGGCAAGTGCGTGCCGTTCCATTTCTGCATTGATACGGGAATGAGCAGGATCGGCTTTCAGATCACCGAAGAGAGCGCGGATATCTGCGCCCGCGCGGCAAAGCTGCCGAATATAAAGGCGGAAGGCCTTTTCTCGCATTTTGCCACCGCCGATTCAGCCGATCTCACAAGAGCGAAGGCTCAGCGTGAAAGATACAAAAAATTTGTCGCTATGCTCGCCGGGAGAGGTGTTGAAATCCCCTTGAAGCATCTCAACAACTCCGCGGGAATAATGAATTTTGACGAGTATTTTGATATGTGCCGAATGGGGATAATCCTTTACGGGCTCTATCCCTCCGATGAGGTCGATGCTTCTCTGCTCGAGATCAAACCGGTGATGCAGTGGAAAACGCTCATAAGCCATATCAAGATCCTCGAAGCGGGCAGAGAGATTTCATACGGCGCGACCTACAGGACGGAAAAAGATACCGTGATAGCCACGATACCCGTCGGGTATGCGGACGGCTACCCGCGCTGCCTCTCAAATATCGGTAAGGTAATAATAAACGGCAAATTCGCTCCCATCACCGGCAGGGTATGTATGGATCAGTTTATGGTCGATGTGACCGGTATTGACTGCAAACCCGGCGATGAGGTAACGCTCGTAGGCTCGCAGGGCGGAGCAACTCTCTCTATGGAAGAGGTTTCAAACGCCGCCCACTCATTCAATTACGAGCTTCCGTGCAGGATAAATAAGCGCGTGCCGAGAGTATTCTTCAAAGGCGGTAAACCCGTATTTGAAACGGGTATGCTTAAATAAACGCGATTTCAAAATCGTATATCAGGGCTTCCGGATAAGGGCAAACCGCCCGATTCGGGGCCCTGTTTTTTATTCCGAAACAGAACTGCCGTTACACTTTTTGCAAATGTGTACCGAGTGTCTTGATTTTGGGAAAAACGTGTGTTAAATTATTGGTGTAACAGGTGTAACTTCGCTTGATTGTGCAGAATCAGGCGAATCAAAGAGGGAATAAAAATGAAAAAAGCGATGTTTGCCGTAACGGTTTTGCTTGCTTTTGCCGTGGTTATAGGGACTTCATGCGGCAAATCAAATGACACCGTTACCGTCAGAATTTCGGCTGCCGGTTCGCTTGAAAAAGTGACGGGCATGCTGTGTGAATCCTACAAGCTGGATAATAAGGGGATCAAGTTTACTTTTGATTATTCGGATTCCGATGCCGCCGTCAAATCGGTTTCGGACGGAAGATCCGATGCAGCTTTTACGGATCGGCCGCTTACGGATGATGAAGTGAATTCGGGATTGACTTCACAAATCTTCGGCAGAGGCTCAAAAGACAGTAAAAAAGAATTATTCATTGTTTTCAGGTCGGATGGAGCAAAAACACCTGCGGTGAAGGGTTTTTCCGATTATATTACTTCGGGTGATACAGAGAGTATTCTTTCGCTCTCCGATTATGTCCCGACCTAATAATTTACCAACTCCCCCTTGAATATACCATCTTACAAGCAGAGAAATCATCCGAAGCGGCGGTTTCTTTGCTTTTTGTCTGTCTTGACACGGAGGCTCCGAAAATGTATTATCAATGTGTAAGATCAACAGGGGCGTGATAAGATTATGAAAAACCTGACGATAAATCAGATAGCGCAGGCCGAATTCCGGGTGACGGATTTGAGCCCTGTCATAAGGCCTTTTCACGGCTCGTTTGTGGCGGCGGATCCGTCTGTCTTGACGCCCGACCTAAGCCCCGACGGGCTCTGGCATATTTTCTTTCATACCACCTTCGGTGTGTGGCATTTTTCCGGCAAAGACGGCGTAACGTTTCAAAAGGCGGGCAAGGTGGTTTCACGCGCCATGAGACCCGATATAAATTATATCGACGGCAGGTATTATCTGTTTTTTGAGAGGACCCGCCCTTTGATTTTCAACGCTTTGAATGTTGTCAACGCGGCAAAGTGGAAATCGGAGATATACGCCGTTCAGAGCCCCGATCTCAAATCGTGGAGCAAACCTTATCCCGTTATAACTCATACAAGAGATTATGAAAAAAGTGAGCGCGGCGTTTCGATTTCAAATCCGTTTTATCTCAGAGACGGCGAAATCAGCCGATTATATTATTCGTGCGGGCTCACATATATCGATGATTGCGGATTTTGCGAGCCCACTTTCATAAGCTTTGCCGAGAGCCGTGAAGCGGATAAAAATTATGCAGCCGCAAAAAAGCCGATCATCCGACCCGATAAAGATGATCCTCATCTCAATCTTTGCAGCGGATGCCTCAAGGTTTACAGGCTTAAAGACGGGTATATCGGGATACAAAACGGTATTTTCAGGCAGGATGGAAAAAGCAGATCCGCCGTGATGCTTCTCACCTCGGCGGACGGTTTGAATTTTGAATTTTGCAAAATGCTGCTTGAGCCCTCTGAGGAAAGGGCGTGGATGCGTCAGTATGTCTATGCGAGCCATCTGGTAAAATACGGCGATGAGCTGCGGCTTTATTTCAACGCCCGCGACACCTCCGATATGATTCGGGGCAGAGAATGTATCGGCTTTGCCGCCGCGAAACTGTGAATTTAACGAAATAACAAGCATATCCGGGTAAAAAATGAATCCCTGGATATGCTTTTCTCTTTTACGTCCGTTAAGCCGGATTATATGCTTTTTTGTGCTCCGCATTCAACGCAGAATTTGGCAGAGGAGTTTTTATGACCGCAGTTTGTGCAAAACCATTCGCCTTCGGCAGGCTTCGGCTCGGAGGGAGCGGATTTTTTCTCTTTGGATTGATTCAGAATCGTCTGAGCCATATTTATATTGGAGAGCATTTCGGCGATTTTATCCTTGCCTGTGTCGTTCTCAAATATAGGCTCTCCGCATCTGTCTGCCGCGCCGGAAAGTCTGTTTATGATCTCACGCGCCTGCGGAGGAATACTTAAAAGGGTTATTATCATTCCGTCCGCCATAAAGGAGAGGGATTCCGAAACCATACCCCCGACCATTGCGGGCGGCACGGGCTTTGGCTCGGAATTCAGCTTATCCGCGATTGCCTGCATAAGATTTTCGGATTCAAAAAGCAAAGTTATCTCATCAAAAATTTCTTTGGGTACGGAGAATGTTTTGCGGCATATCGCACCGTTGGAACCCACCGATGTATCAAGGGCGATCGAGCCGTCGATTTTTCTCGCAAGATTATATTCTTTCACCGAGCTTGTGGGAGGATTTGTCGTCGCGTAACTGCTGTAGTTGTAGATGATTCCGTTAAGATACATTTTTTTGCTCCTTTGTCTTTTTTAGATTTTTTTCCGATTCAATTGATACCATGACTATATCGCCGACTACATTCACCAGATTTTGCACTATGCCGAGCAAAACTTCGCAGTAAATTGCGACGGGGATGAGGCGCGGCACATTCAGATAGTTGATTATTATTATCGTGCCTATAAGTATTGAGCCCGGCTGATTCGGAGCGCCGAATGAGAGGAAAACCACAAGCATCGCGATCAGTACATATTCCCACAAAACTATCGAGGTGCCGGAGCAGATGATTATGAGAAGCGAGATCATCATCAGGATAAAGCAGTTTCCGTCAAGATTTGTCTGAGCGAGCAGGGGAAGAGCCTCTTCAAGATAGCCCCTGTCTATTCCCAGCCTTCGCGAGCATTGTCTTATATTGTAAGGGACCGCGTCAATAGCGGAATTTATCTTGATATTTTCTTTGATCACCGTTTTAATGTCGGATGTAAATTTGATCACCTTTATCCCCGCCGCTTTCAGGCGGACTGCATACAGAACGGAAACGGCGATAAGCCCGGCGACCGTCGCCCCCCAGCAGAGCGCCACTCCCCTGAGGCTCGCAAAACCTCTGTCGAGCAAAATATCCATAAACGCCGTGAAGCAGAAAACAGGCAAAAAATACATCACAAGATTGAGCATCCGCGAAAAAAGGGTGTAGCAAGCGTCGATCGCGCTTTTGAGCTTATCGAAATATCTGCCTGCCGAACAGAGCGCGTAGGATATGAGTATCGTAAGAATTATCAGCGGCAGAGGCGATATTGAAGTGAATGGCTCAAATACGGACGGCGGCACGATTGAAGACACGATCTCTGTAAGGCTGCTCTCCGAGCCGAATAATGATATTTTGCCGAATGTACCGATCACATAAGGGGAAAAGGCGCGCACAAAAAAGCTGCAAAGGACGGCGAGCACGACCGCCGCCAGCGAGGTGCGCAAAGTTTTGAAATGAAGCCTTCGTGCGACCGAGCTTCGCTCCGAAATAATATATGTTTCAAGTATGTTTTTGAGCAGAGAAAAGAAGGTCATCGGCGCGCCTATCATAAGCATCGCGTTTGTGAAAAGCGATTCGACCGGCACGATCGCGTTGGTCAGGATCTCGCCCCTGATTTCGGGGCTCAGAGTGCGGAGCATAACAGCGTAGATAAGCGGAGCCGCGGCAAAACCCGCCGCGCTGAAAGCGATATGCTTTCTGAATCCTCTTTTTACCGTCAGATGGATAATGTTATAGGATGAGCGGTAAGAGTAGTCAAGCTTATCCTCATACGCTTTGATGATTTTATATTCAACCGATTCCTCGGGCGATTCTCCGCTCATGGGTATATACATCTGCCCGGGGAAAGCGATCTTTATAACGAGATTGCCGAAGCTTTTTCTCACGCTCACATTTATCTGCGTTTCTTCGGAAAAGCCCTTCATTATAATATCGTTGAATATCGCTTCAAAAGCGAGTGTGCTCTCCGAAATTATTTGCCTGCTCACATCGTTTTTTGAAAGCTCGCCTTCAATGAAACTGCCCGCCTTTGAAAAATCCGAAGGAGAGGCGTGGATATTTATTTCTTTCAATGGATCACCGCCAGTGTAAATAGACTGTAAATATAATAGCAACCCAAGCGCCGATTATCAAGATTATTATGAAAAAATGTTTTTGCGCTTTTGTTTGCCGAAAGAATAAGCCCTCCGCTCTGCGAAGGGCTCAGGTCGGTTATTCGGCAGGGGTAAAAGCGGATTTGTCAAGACCGCATACGGGGCATACCCAATCCTCGGGAATGTCTTCAAAAGCGGTGCCGGGAGCGATTCCTCCGTCGGGATCGCCGATCGCGGGGTCATAGATGTATCCGCAGGGGCATTCGTACTTCATAACACTTCTCCTTTCTCAAAAGCTGTTTTCGTTTATCAGATATTTTTGCTTGCTTCGAGCGCCTGAGCGAGATCTTCGATGATATCGTCGGCGTTTTCAATGCCTACCGAGAAGCGTACCATATCGGGTTTAACGCCGCCGGCGAGCAGCTCTTCATCGGTCATCTGCCTGTGAGTGCTTGACGCCGGGTGGAGCACGCAGGTGTGAGCGTCCGCAACGTGGGTGGCGATTATCGCGAGCTTGAGATGCTTCATCATTTCCTCAGCCGCCTTCCTGCCGCCCTTTACCCCGAAGGATATTACGCCGCAGGTGCCGTCCGGCATATATTTTTGAGCGAGTTCATAATATTTGTCGCCGGGCAGACCGGGGTATGTAACATAAGAAACATTTTCGTTTGCCTGCAAAAATTCGGCGACCTTCTGCGCGTTTTCGCAGTGTCTCTTTATTCTGACGGCAAGCGATTCTATCCCGAGATTGAGCATATAGCAGTTCATGGGCGAGGGGATCGCGCCTATATCGCGCATAAGCTGAGCGGTGGCCTTTGTGATATAAGCGGCCTTACCGAATTTTTCCGCATAAGTGATCCCGTGATAGGAATCATCCGGAGTGCAGAGCCCGGGGAATTTGTCGGCGTGGGCAAGCCAGTCAAAATTGCCCGAATCAACTATCGCTCCGCCCACGGTAGCGTCGTGACCGTCGAGATATTTTGTGGTGGAATGAGTCACGATATCCGCTCCCCACTCAATGGGGCGGCAGTTTATCGGTGTGGCAAAGGTGTTGTCTATGATGAGGGGAACTCCGTGCGCGTGAGCCGCTTTGGCGAATCGCTCAATGTCAAATACTATCAGCGCGGGGTTGGCTATCGTTTCTCCGAAAACCGCTTTTGTATTCGGCTTGAATGCCGCCTCAAGCTCCTCATCGGAGCATTCGGGATCGACAAAAGTGAAATCAATGCCCATTTTGCGCATCGTTACATGAAACAGATTGTAAGTGCCGCCGTAGATCGCGGTCGAAGCGACTACATGATCGCCCGCGCTCGCGATATTGAATACGGAAAAGAATGACGCCGCCTGACCGGATGATGTGAGCATACCCGCCGCGCCGCCTTCGAGAGCGGTGATCTTTGCGGCAACATAATCGTTGGTGGGATTCTGAAGACGGGTGTAAAAATAGCCGTTTGCCTCAAGGTCAAAGAGCTTGCCCATATCGGCGCTTGTATCATATTTGAATGTGGTGCTCTGGATTATGGGCACCATCCTCGGCTCGCCGTTTTTGGGGTTGTAGCCGCCCTCTATGCATTTTGTCTCTTTTCTCATGGTGACACCTCGCTTGAATGTTGGATTGCCGATATTATACACAATTGATATGTTTTTTTCAATATCCGCGCGAAAAATTTAATCGGTGTTTCGTCAGCACATATTCGGCAATATCTGTAACCTCGGCGGGCTCAAAAATTCTTGACACTGTTTTGCAATGGTGATAAAATATCTTGGAATTTTATAAAGCGGGCAGGCGCAAACGAATGTCCGCAAATGAGTAAACGGAGGTGTTTGTTTTGACCCCGACCATGATTATCACCACAGCTTTGATTGTCTGCTTTTTTGCGCTGATGATTTTTATCGGCATCCGCTCGAGAAAGCACGCCACCGACGTCAACGGATTTGTCCTCGGTTCCCGTTCCGTGGGCCCCTGGCTCAGCGCGTTCGCGTTCGGTACCTCTTATTTCTCCGCAGTTATTTTTGTAGGCTATGCCGGCCAGTTCGGCTGGAATTTCGGCATCGCTTCCACTTGGATAGGCCTCGGCAACGCCTTTATAGGCTCACTTCTGGCGTGGAGCATTCTCGGCAGAAGGACAAGGATAATGACCCAGTCCCTATCCTCCAACACCATGCCCGATTTCTTCGGCTCGAGATTCAAATCCAAAGGTCTCAAAGTTGCGGCGTCGATGATCACCTTCATCTTCCTTATTCCCTACACCGCGTCGCTTTATAACGGTCTTTCGAGGCTGTTCCATATGGCATATCCCGGCGTTCCCTACGCCGTCTGCGTAATTATTATGGCGCTGCTCACCGCCGTTTATGTCATAGTCGGCGGCTATATGGCGACCGCTACTAACGATTTCATCCAGGGAATCATCATGCTCGTCGGTATTGTTGCGGTAATTCTCGCCGTGCTCAAGGCAAACGGTGGAATTATGGAGGCTATGAAGGCTCTCTCCGCGCTGCCATCCGTCACCGCAAACGGGAGCACCTGGGAGGCGGGCGGATTCACTTCCTTCCTCGGCCCTCAGCCCCTCTTCCTGCTCTTTGTCGTTATGCTCACCTCGCTCGGCACCTGGGGACTTCCCCAGATGGTCGGCAAATTCTATGCCATCAAAAATGAAGATTCTATCAAGAAGGGCACCATAATCTCCACCCTTTTTGCTATCATAGTTGCCGGCGGATGCTATTTCCTCGGCGGTTTCGGCAGACTTTATGCGGGCAAGGGCGTAGCGGTCGATCCCGCTTCCGGCAGACCTGTTGACGGCTTTGACGCCGTTATTCCCGCAATGCTTTCCACTTTGACTCCTATTCTTATTGCGGTAGTTATCGTGCTTGTTCTCTCGGCGTCGATGTCCACCCTTTCATCGCTCGTCCTCACAAGCGGCTCCACCATAACCCTCGATTTCATCCAGCCTCTTGCAAAGAAAGAGATGGCAGAGAAGAAAAAGATGCTCATCATGAGAGTGTTTATCGTTGTATTCATCGTTGTTTCCGCACTGATAGCAATAAAACAGGCAAACAGCGCAAATATTTTCATCGCTCAGATGATGGGCGTTTCGTGGGGAGCTCTCGCCGGCGCATTCCTCGCCCCCTTCCTCTACGGACTTTATTGGAAAAAGACTTCAAAAGCCGGCGTTGTATGCTCGTTTATCTTCGGCGTCGGTCTTGAGATCGTCCAGCTCCTTGTTTCGCTCGGAGTTCTTGATGTTTCATCGAGCCCCTTCTTCTCATTCGTATTCAAAAATTCGCTGTATTCCGGCGTTATCGCAATGGTCGGCGGCCTTGTTATCGTGCCCGTGGTGAGCCTTCTTACCAAAAAGGCGGTGCCCGAAGGTGCGGTCGATATGTTTGAATGCTACAATGCGACAAAGACCGTTGAGATCACCGACAGCCTCGGCAAATAAAATATCCGGAGACCCGTCCGACGGGTCTCTTTTTTATCTTGAAATTTAATGCCGATATGTATTGCAAGTACGCCTTCGCCTATGGTAAAATAAGCCGAACACTTGCAAATCGTGTATGGGAAGGATGATTACAATAGCAAGGTTATCACTTACAAAAAAGAGCAGCAACACCCTTGAACTTGAGCGGATGTCCGCTTGGGTCAGCTCAAGGCTTGCGACCGCTCAGCAGGGTCTGTGCCCTGTGGACACCGTGGCGTCATTTATCAAAATGAGCCTTTCACAGAGCTGCGGCAAATGCACGCCGTGCAGAGTCGGGCTTCAGAAGCTGAGCGAACTGTATGACAGGATCCTCGACGGCGAAGGCTCGCAGGAGGATATCAACCTCATCGAGCAGACCGCTCAGGTTATCGCAAACAGCGCAGATTGCGCCATCGGCTACACTGCCGGAGAGGTTGTTTTCAAGAGCGTCAAGGCTTTCAGGAGTGATTATGAGAGCCATGTCGGCAGCGGATGCTGCTCGGCACGAGAAGAACAGCCGGTGCCCTGCGCTTCGCTTTGCCCCGCGCAGGTGGATATCCCGGGCTATATCGCCCTCACCTCAGCCGGCAGATATGCAGACGCCGTAAGGCTTATCAGGAAGGATAATCCCTTCCCGTCCGTATGCGGCCTTATCTGCGAGCATCCCTGTGAAATGGGGTGCAGAAGGGGAATTATCGACGATGCGATCAACATCAGAGGTATCAAGAGATATGCCGCAGAAAAAGCGGGTCATGTCCCCGCCCCGGAGTGTATGCCCAAAACCGGCAAGCATATCTCCGTCATAGGCGCGGGTCCCTCGGGGCTCACCGCCGCCTATTATCTTGCCCTCATGGGTCACGATGTAGATGTTTATGAAAAGAGGCATTATCCCGGCGGAATGCTCCGCTACGGGATCCCCGATTACCGCCTGCCCGAAAAAACGCTGACCGATGAGATAAATGTTATCCTCGAGACGGGCGTTAAGCTTCATCTTGATACGGATATCGGGTCTGATATAAGCATTGAGCAGCTTGAAAAAGAATCTGATGCGCTCTATGTCGCCATAGGCGCTCACAAAGATAAAAAGCTCAGAATTCCCGGCGAAGACAGCGAAGGAGTTACCTCGGCGGTAGAGCTTCTGAGAAAAATCGGAGACGGCGAAAAGCCCGATTTCACGGGCAAAAAAGTGGCCGTCATCGGCGGCGGCAACGTCGCTATGGACTGCGCGAGGTCCTCTGTCCGTCTCGGCGCCGAGAGTGTCAGTATCGTTTACAGGCGCAGGCAGGAGGATATGACAGCCCTCGCCGAAGAAATCGAAGGAGCCATTGCGGAGGGCTGCGAAGTCGTTTCCATGATGGCGCCCGTTTCGATTGAAACGGATGAAAACGGCAGAGCGAAATATCTCGTATGCAAGCCCCAGATAATCGGCAAGATCGGCAGAGACGGCAGACCGGGCGTCAGCGCTTCGCAGGCTCCCGAGGTCAGACTTGAGGCGGATATAATCATCGTTGCGATCGGTCAGGCGATCGAGAGCGAAAAATTCGGTGAATTCGGCCTTACCCTCAAATGGGATACCATCGCTTCAAGCGATGAATGCGATTTTGAAAACGCGGAGGGGATCTTCTGCGGCGGAGACTGCGCGACAGGCCCCGCGACGGTTATCAAAGCCATAGCCGCCGGCAAGGTCGCGGCGAGAAACATAGATGTTTACCTCGGCTTTGACCATGAGATAAAGCTTGATTTTGATATTCCGGCTCCCTCTCTGCTTGACAGAGAGCCCTGCGGCAGAGTTAAGATGAAAGAACGCGCCGCCGACGAAAGGAAACGCGATTTTGATCTTATGGAGCAGTGTATGACCGATGAAGAGGCGGCGCAGGAATGCTCGAGATGCCTCGGCTGTGACCACTTCGGATATGGAATTTTCAGGGGAGGCAGGTGCTATAAATGGTAAATTTGACTGTAAACGGCATTAAGGTCTCCGTGCCGGAGAATACTTCGATCCTTGAAGCCGCAAAAGCCGCGGGTATCCGCATACCGACCCTTTGCTTCCTCAAGGACATAAATGAGATCGGCGCGTGCCGTATCTGCCTTGTTGAGATCGAAGGCAAAGAAAAACTGCTTGCCGCCTGCAACAATCCCGTTTATGAGGGGATGGTCGTATATACCGATTCCGCAAGGGTCAGAGCGGCAAGAAGAGTGAATCTCGAATTGATTCTTTCTCAGCATAATACGGAATGCACCACCTGCGTGAGAAACGGCAACTGCACCCTGCAAACGCTCGCTCAGGAAATGGGGATCGACATCAACCCCTATCCTGTTACCAAGCCCAAAATGCAGTGGAATACCGATTCTCCTCTTATCAGGGATAATTCAAAATGCATAAAATGCATGAGATGCGTGCAGGTCTGTGACAAAATCCAAAGCCTCAGTATCTGGGATGTGCTCGGAACGGGCACTCATACGAGAGTAGGCGTTACCGGAGGCATTCCGTTTGAAAGCTCGCATTGTTCGCTTTGCGGTCAGTGTATAACTCACTGCCCGGTCGGTGCTCTCTATGAGAGAGACGATACAAAGCAGGTGATGAATGCCGTATTCGATAAGGAAAAGATAACCGTCGTTCAGATCGCTCCCGCCGTCCGTGCGGCGTGGGGAGAGCAGCTTTCGCTTCCCAGAGAGAAGGCGAGCGTCAAGAGGCTTGTCGCTGCCCTTCGCAAGATAGGCTTTGATTATATTTTCGATACTAATTTCTCGGCCGATCTCACAATCATGGAAGAGGGCAGCGAATTTATTGACAAACTCAATCACCGCGATGAAAATAAATTCCCGATGTTCACATCCTGCTGCCCCGGCTGGGTCAGATTCATAAAGACGGAATATCCCGATATGGTCGGTATGCTCTCGAGTGCGAAATCCCCTCAGCAGATGTTCGGAGCGGTTACAAAGACTTATTTTGCCGAAAAAATCGGTGTCGATCCCGAAAAGATCTATTCTGTATCCATAATGCCCTGCACCTCAAAAAAGAGTGAGTGCGATATCGAAACGATAAACGGCTCCGCTTCAAAGGATGTTGATAAAGTCCTTACCACCAGAGAGGTCGTTAAGCTCATAAAGAGCTTCGGCATTGATGTTTCCGCGCTTGAAGAGGAGGAGTTTGATTCTCCGCTCGGCGACGGCTCCGGCGCCGCGGTAATTTTCGGCGCAACGGGCGGCGTTATGGAGGCGGCTCTTCGCTCAGCATATTTCCTTGTGACGGGCAAGAATCCCGACCCCGACGCTTTCAAAGCGGTCAGAGGTCTTAACGGGCCGTGGCGTGAGGCGGAGTTTGCCGTAAATGACATTAAGCTCAGGGTTGCGGTCGCGAGCGGGCTCGGAAACGCGAGGAAACTGATTGACGCCGTAAGAGCGGGCAAGGTTCAGTATGATTTCGTTGAGATCATGGCGTGCCCCGGCGGCTGCGGAGGCGGCGGCGGTCAGCCTATATGCGACGGCTTTGAGCTTGCAGGCGAGAGAGATGAACAGCTCTATGAAATAGACAGAAACAATCCCATAAGATTTTCTCACGAAAATCCTGCGGTGAATAAGGTCTATGAGGAGTTTTTCGGTTCCCCGCTCTCACATAAGGCGCACGATCTGCTCCATACGGATCATTTCAGCTGGTCAAGCGTAAAATAACAATATTCAAAAACGGCGGCTGCCACTCAAATGTGACAGCCGCCTTAAAATTTAATTCTGTTCGCTTCAGCCTGAGTAGGGTGAGCGGTCGAAGCCGCCGTATCCGAAGTAGCCTCCGCCCCGGTAATCATTCCCGCTTTGGGCGTTTACATCGGATTTTGTACCGTTCTCGATTATATCCGAGATTATTTCCGTTACGGAATTTATCGGGATCGCAAAGCCGATATTATCCACCGAGGATTCGGTTGATGAAGATGAAGAATATTTCGCATTGGTTATGCCTATAAGCTCTCCCTTCATATTAAAGAGAGCTCCGCCCGAATTTCCCGAATTTATGGCGGCGTCGGTCTGGATGAGATTCATTGTCACTCCCGATGAGAATGTGACTTCACGGTCTTTCGCGCTGATAATTCCCTTTGTGAGCGTGAAGGTAAGCTCGCCGAGCGGATTGCCTATCGCAACGACCTCATCGCCCACCGACGCAGAATCCGAATCGCCGAGCGTCACGGGCGTAAGTCCCGAAGCGCTGATTTTCAGCACGGCGATGTCATTTGCCTCGTCATAGCCGATCAGCTGCGCGTCATAGCTCGTGTTATCATAGGTCGTCACTTTTATTTGCGAAGCATTTTCGACCACGTGATAATTGGTCACGATATATCCGCTGCCCGTGATTATGATTCCCGACCCGGATGCCGCCGCTGAGGTGCGGTATCCGAAATAATTCAGATTTACCTGCGTCGTGATGCCGACGGTCGAGTTTACATTTGCGGCATAGACCTGCGATGCCGTCATTTCATCACCGGATGTCAGAGGCGAATAGCCTACGGATTCCGCCGTCACCGAGCTGCCGTAAACCGATGATGTATCGCCCGAATTCTCTTTACCGAGATTGTAAGCGAAACTCGAAATGCCCGCGATCAGAATCAACGCAGACAAAACGGCGATGATCCTTTTGCCCGTTTTTCTCTCTGTTTTTGCTTTGCGGTATTTTACATACCGGGGCTCGTTTTGTGAATCCTGCCGTGTGTAATCTTCCGCGTAGAATCTGTCATATCCGTTCATATTTTCGTATTTCATATTTATTCCTCCTGTTTGTTTCGTTGGCAGGATTATATCCTGCCCGGCTTAATGTTAACTTAAAAATGTGATAACGGAAAATGAACGGATTTTTAAGTAATTTTGCCTGCGGATATTGCAATTCAAAAAAGTATATGTTAATATATACGGGCGGTCGGCAGGAAGCCGTCGCAGGCGGCAGAAGCCGCGTCAAACTCAAATTCAAACAGTGTCATGAAGGCATACGGTTCCCTGAAGGGGGCTGTATGCCCGTATTTTTTGAGGGAAAAATGAAAAGTGAAATGAAAGAGCTCCTTGAGAAGGTAAAAAGCGGCGAGATAAGCGTTGACGATGCTCTTCTCAAGATCAAAAAGCAGCCGTTTGAGGATATCGGCTATGCAAAAGTCGATCTTCACAGAGAAGTCAGGCAGGGTATGCCCGAGGTCATTTACGGCGCAGGAAAAACATCCGATCAGATCATCGGGATCGCTGAAACAATGCTCAAAAACGGCGTTGAAACCATATTGATCACCCGCCTTTCTCCCGAGAGCGCCGAGGAAGTTGCAAAGGCGCATCCGCTTGATTACAGAAGCGAGGCAAGGGCGGGAATAATCGGAAAGATCCCCGCTCCCGACGGCATAGGCAAGATAGTCATCGCCACGGGAGGGACCTCGGATATCCCCGTTGCCGAGGAGGCGGCAGTTACCGCCGAGGTGCACGGCAATGAGGTCGTGAGGCTTTATGATGTGGGCGTCGCCGGGCTTCACCGCACGCTCGCCCATCTGGATGAAATAATGAGCGCCTCCGTGATAATTGCCATAGCAGGTATGGAAGGCGCCCTCGCAAGCGTTATAGGCGGGCTTGCCGATTGCCCGGTCATAGCCGTGCCGACGAGCGTCGGATACGGCGCGGCGTTTGAGGGACTGAGCGCACTTCTCTCAATGCTCAATTCCTGCGCGAGCGGAGTCGCGGCGGTCAATATAGATAACGGATTCGGAGCGGGCTATCTCGCCGGGATGATAAACCACATGGAGGTTAAAAATGAAAACTCTTTATCTTGATTGCTCCATGGGAGCCGCGGGGGATATGCTCACGGCGGCGCTTTATGAATTGATGCCCGACAGGCAGGAAGCTTTGTCTAAGCTTAATTCTCTCGGGATTGAAGGGGTCGAATATATCGCCGAAGACAGCGTTAAATGCGGCGTGAAGGGCACTCATATAAGCGTAAGGATTCACGTTGGTGAAGAGGATGAAAATATGCATTCCCACCATGATCACGGCCATCACCGTCACGCTTCCCCCGATGATATAGTAAAAATAATAAACTCTCTCAATACCAATGAGGAAATCAAAAATGATATAAAGGCGGTCTATGATATTCTTGCGCAGGCGGAGAGCAAAGCGCACGGCGTGCCTGTCGGCCATATTCATTTTCACGAGGTCGGCTCTCTCGACGCAGTCGCAGATATCGGCGCGGTATGCCTTCTTATGAGGCGGCTTATGCCCTGCAGGGTCGTTGCCTCCCCGGTAAATACGGGCAGCGGTCAGGTGAAATGCGCTCACGGGATACTTCCCGTTCCCGCTCCTGCGACCGCAAATATCCTCAAAGGGATCCCTGCATATTCGGGGAGTATTCGATCGGAACTCTGCACTCCTACGGGAGCGGCTCTGCTCAGATATTTTGCGGATGAATTCGGCAGTATGCCCGTAATTTCTGCCAAGGCCGTCGGCTACGGAATGGGAAAGAAAGATTTTGAAGCCGCAAACTGTGTGAGAGCGATTTACGGCGAAAGTGAGGGCGAAACCGGCTCGATAACCGAGCTTAAATGCAATATAGATGATATGACCGGAGAGGAAATCGGCTTTGCACTTGCCGAATGCTTCAAGGCGGGAGCAGTCGATGCTTTCACCATCCCCGCAGGGATGAAAAAAAACAGGCCGGGAGTTATTTTCTGCGCTCTGTGCAGCCGCGAAAAACGCGACGCCGTCGTTTCGGCAATCTTCAGGCATACATCTACCATCGGCATCAGAGAATCCGACTGCGTCAGATATACTCTGAGCCGCACCGAAGAATCGGTGGCTACTCGATACGGCGATATAAGAAAGAAAATATCGAGCGGTTTCGGAGTTACAAAGGAAAAATACGAATACGATGATATTTCCCGCATTGCAGCGGAAAGCGGCGTGTCCATTGCCGAGATTCTGAAGAGCCTGAATGAGACAAATCAACAGCCTTGATAAGGCGCTTCGGAAAGGTGGAATTTTATTATGCACATGGCAGACGCTCTGCTCTCCCCTCAGGTAGCGGGAGTAATGTATGCCGCCTCGGCGGTCACGGCCGGGATCTCGATTTACAAACTCAAAAAGGAAGAAAAACTCAGCGAGGAGCCGAATTATAAAAAACTGCCGACCATGGCGGTAATGGCGGCTCTCGTATTTGCGGGTCAGATGATAAATTATGCCATACCGGGCACAGGGTCGTCGGGTCACCTGTGCGGAGGAATGATGCTGACGGCCTTGCTCGGGCCTTACGCCGGATTTTTGTCCATGATCGTGATTTTGACGATCCAATGTCTTTTCTTTGCGGACGGAGGATTGCTCGCACTCGGGGCGAATATCTGGAATATGGCGTTTTACGGATGCTTTGTCGGGTATTTCCTGATTTACCGGCCGATCATGCGAAGCAAAATGATGAGTTCCTCCGTCAAATCTGCAAACAGAGTCAAGATAATCCTTGCCTCAATGCTTGGATGTGTGATCACCCTTCAGCTCGGCGCTTTTTCGGTCGTTCTCGAAACTTCGCTGTCGGGTATTACGGAGCTTCCTTTCGGCTCTTTCCTTATGCTTATGCAGCCGATACATCTCGCTGTAGGCGCTGTGGAAGGGCTTATTACAAGCGCGATACTCATCTTTGTATGCGAGGCGAGGCCTTCGCTTCTCAAAGATATAAATATTACCGATGAGCAGAGGTCAAAAGGCTCCGTAAAAGCGGTGCTGATAACGATTGCCGCGGTCGCTCTGATAGTTGGCGGAGGCGTTTCGCTTCTCGCCAGCGGCAACCCCGACGGACTTGAATGGGCTCTTTTCGGAAATTCCGAATCGGGTTATTCCGAGAATATGGGGCTTGACGAAGAGAATTTCGGAGTTGAGAGCAAAGCCGCCGAAAGAGCGGAAAAAATTCAGAATAAAACTTCGTTCTTTCCCGATTACGCCTTCTCTTCGGATAGCGAAAATCCCGCCGGCACAAGCGTATCGGGTATAGTCGGCTCCGTTATGGTGGCGATCGCCGCCGCCGCAGTCTGCTTCGCGGGCGGTTTTTTCAGAAAGAGAGCCGCGAAAAAGAAAAAATCAAATTGAAATAAGGAGGGTGAAATTCGATGAATAAAGCTGAAAAAGCGAGCCGTGAACTGGCCGGCGCTGAAAATCTCGCTCACGGAGATTCGTTTATTCATCGTATGAGCCCTCTTTCAAAGCTCGCCGTTACCGTAACCTACATAGCGGTGACGGTTTCGTTCGGGAAATATGATTTTTCGGCGCTCGCCGTGATGGCTCTGTTTCCCGTGATAGCTTATCAGCTCGCGCTTATCCCCGTTTTTACCTGCTTTCGCAAGCTGAGGATGATTTTGCCGCTTGTATGTGCGGTCGGGCTGTTCAATCCGGTTTTTGACAGGGAAATACTCTTTACCGTCGGCTCGCTGCGGATAAGCGGCGGCGTTGTATCAATGATAACTCTGATGATGAAGGGCGTATTTTCTCTGATGGCGTCTTTCCTGCTTGCCGCCACGACAAAGATAGAAGATATATGCGCTTCGCTCAGAAAGCTTCATATCCCCAAAATGCTCGTATCTCTTCTTTTGCTCACATTCCGGTATATTTCCGTTATGCTCGATGAGGTGTCCGTTATGAGCTGCGCTTACAGCCTGCGTTCCCCCGGAAGCAGAGGCGTAGCCGTCGGAGCGTGGGGGTCGTTTCTCGGCCAGCTTATTCTCAGAAGCTCCGACAGGGCAAACGAGCTCTATGAAAGCATGGTGTTAAGGGGATTTAACGGCGAATTTGAATATACCCGCCCGCAGTCCGGAGGCGCAGTTTCATGGCTGATTTCAGCGGCGGTGATTGCCCTTATCTTTACGGCGAGATTTTTTAACCTGACCGAGGCGCTCGGAAGCCTTATTGGGAGATAATAATGATTGTATTTGAAAATGTTACGGTAGCTTACGATCGCGGCGCGCCCGCTCTGCACTCGCTCGATTTTGAAATAAAAGATGGCGCAGCAGTCGGGATAATCGGTGCCAACGGCGCGGGTAAAACCACGCTGTTTAAGGCTCTGACGGGTCTGTTGCCCTTTGAGGGCAGGATCACGGTGAATTCTGTCGAAGTCGCCAAAAAAAATCTGCCCGGGATACGCAAAATGCTCGGCTATGTGATGCAGAATTCCGATAATCAGATGTTTATGCCCAAAGTTTCGGATGATATGATATTCGGGCCCGTAAATTACGGAATGAGCCGCGAGGAAGCCGGAAAACGGGCTGATGAAGTGCTCGGGAAGCTGAATATCTCATACCTTCGCGACCGTTACAATCATAAGATTTCGGGCGGGGAAAAACGGCTTGCCGCCATAGCGACCGTCCTTGCCATGGAGCCCGAAATACTCCTTTTTGACGAGCCTTCTTCGGCGCTTGACCCCAAAAACAGGCGTATGCTCATAAATATTTTGAATTCGCTCGGCGAGACTAAGCTCATCGCGTCACACGATCTCGATCTTGTGCTCGATACCTGCCGGGAGGTTATGCTTCTGAATGAAGGGCGGCTCTGTGCTTTCGGCAGCGCGAAAGAGATACTTACGGATAAAGCGCTGCTTGAGGCAAACGGCCTTGAGCTTCCGCTCAGATACCAGAATTGAATCTTATGAAAAAACTCACGGGTTTTTATCACCCGTGAGTTCGTTTATTTAACTATGTTTTTCATCCACACATTCTTTTTTACGAGGATCACTCCGATAATGCATTTTATCAGATCTGCCGCCTGCACGAGAGCGAAGATCCATATCACATACATACCCGTGAATCTGCTGAGGATAAACGCAACGGGTACGCTGACCGCCCACATGAATACGCTGTCAAACAGGAATGTGATCACCGTTTTTCCGCCCGAGCGAAGGGTGAAATAGGTGGTGTGAAGCAGCCCCATCTGCGGAGTGAATACCGCCTGCGCCATGAGGAACTGCATAGCCAGCCTTTTGGCCTCGGGAGTGGTGTTGTAAATCCTCGGGAAAAGGGGCGAGGTCGCAAAGATCAATATGCCGACAACAGTCGCCGTAAAAATCGAAAATGCGATTATTTTATTATCTTCATCTTTTGCCCGCTTAAAATCCCCGGCTCCGAGATGCTGACCGATTATTATCGCGATGGCGTCGCCCATGGCAAAAAATACCACATTGAAAACATTTGAAACGGTACTTGCGATGTTTTGCCCCGCGACTACATTGAGCCCTCTCACGGAGTAGCATTGGGTCAGCATAGCCATGCCCGCGGACCAGAGAGCTTCGTTTATGAGAAGGGGAGCGCCCGTCAGAAAGTATTTCCCGGTGAGCCTGCCGGGAATTTTCAGGGTGGCGTAAACGCCCCGGAGATATCCGCATTTCTCTTTGTGGGTGTGAGCCCAGATCACCACTACGGACAGCTCGACAAATCTCGATATTACCGTTGCGGTCGCGGCTCCCTTCACACCCAGCTCGGGGAAGCCGAATTTGCCGTAGATCAGCAGATAATTGAATATGAGATTTACGGCGACCGCTGCAATTCCCGCCCTCATCGGTACCACCGTTTCCGAGCATTCACGAAGTGTGTTTGCATACACCTGAACGGCGGCGAAGGCGGGCAGACCTATGAGCATGATCCTCATGTAGTCAAGGGCATAGCCGAGCGCCGCGTCGAGATCTCCGCCGTCATTGCTCCCGTTCAGATAAGTTCCGACTAGTTCCCTGCCGAAAAGAGCGAAAACGGCTACCGCGCCGATCACGAGTATCGCGCCGAGCCATATTTTGTATCTGAAGGTGTGGCGGATGCCCTCATCGTCTTTTGCGCCGTAATACTGCGCGGTAAAAATACCGGCTCCGGCAAAGCCTCCGAAAATGCAGAGATAGAATACAAACAAAAGCTGATTCACTATCGCGACGCCGCTCATTTGCTCCGTGCCCACTCTGCCGACCATGATATTATCGAGCAGGCTTACGAAATTCGTGATGCCGCTCTGCACCATTATGGGCACGGCTACGGCGAGCACCCGCTTGTAAAACGCTCTGTCGCCAATAAATTTATGTAATATTCCGTTGTTATTTTCGATTGATTTCATTTTTTCTCCGTATCAGTCCATAAGAATTACTGCACGATTATAACACGGTATTTGAATCGGCGCAAGGATAAATATGCCGCTTGAAGTGCCGCAGACGAAATAAATATTATTTACTTTTTTAATATTATATGATAAAATCAGACTGATATTGTGTGCCCGATGTGCAGGGTAAACAAAAATGACGGCTCCGAAGGCCGAAGCGATTCTTTCCCTCTTTGCCTTTAGGAGCAAACACAGATGATTCGGAGTTTGCATATATGACCTTATTTGACGTTTTGTCATTCATCGGAGGCCTGAGCCTGTTCCTTTTCGGAATGAGCGTTATGGGCAGAGCGCTCGAACGCAGGGCCGGCCCAAATCTTAAAAGTATGCTCGGCAGAATAACCGGGAGCAAGTCCGGCGGCATAATTGCCGGCATCGGCATCACTGCGCTGATACAAAGCTCGTCTGCCACTACGGTTATGATAGTCGGCTTTGTTAACAGCGGAATTCTCACGCTCTCTCAGGCGATCAATGTTATAATCGGCGCCAATGTGGGCACCACCGCGACTTCGTGGGTGCTTTCTCTGAGCGGTATCAGCAGCGAAAATGTGATAATTCAGCTCTTTAAGCCGACCTCGTTCTCTCCCGTACTCGCGTTCATAGGCGTCGCGCTCTATATGTTCGGCAAAAATCAAAAGAAGAAGGATACGGGCACCGTCCTGCTCGGCTTCGCCGTGCTTATGACCGGAATGCAAACCATGTCATCCTCCGTATCCGGTCTTTCGGCAATGCCAAAGTTTCAGAGCGTGCTCACCGCGTTTGATTCCCCATTTGTAGGGCTCCTTGCGGGCACGGTATTTACCGCCGTGATCCAATCGAGTGACGCGGCGATAGGAGTTTTGCAGGTGCTCTCCGCGACGGGCAGTATGACCTACGGCAAGGCGATACCGATAATCATGGGTATGAATATAGGCACCTGTATCACGGCGATTTTATCATCGCTCAATGCTTCAAAGAGCGCAAAACGCGCGGCACTCGCCCACCTTCTCTTCAATGTTTCGGGTGCAGCCGTGCTTATAACAGTGTTTGAAATTGTCAAATTGATTTTTGCCCCCGCTTTATTCAATGCTCCGGGGACTTTATACGGCATAGCGCTCGTCCATACCGTATTCAATGTGATCACAATGTTCATTATGGCGCCGCTGAGCGGATTCCTCGAAAAAGCGGTTGTCAAAATCATTCCGGGCAATACCGGTGAAGAGCTCAGCGGGATGCTGGATGACCGTTTCCTCCAGACTCCCACTCTTGCCATCGAGCAGAGCAGGCTGCTTACCGTTGATATGGCGAGCGTTGCCCTTGAGGCTATGAATGACGCAATTTCTCTGACGGAGAATTATGATTCCGGCAGGGCAAAAGGGATCCTTGAGGATGAGGAGCGCTCCGATAAATACGAGGATCTCATAGGAACTTATCTCATTAAAATCAGCGCTTATCATATCAGCGATGAAGACAGCGCCGCGGTGACCGGCCTTATGCGCGCTGTCGGTGATTATGAGAGGATCGCAGACTATGCAAAAAATATCCTTCGCCTGATCGAAGAGGCGAGAAACAATAAGATCACATTCAGCGCCGGGGCGCAAAAAGATCTTAAAATCCTTACGAACGCCGTATCGGAGATCCTTTCTCTGAGCTATATCGCCTTTGTGAATGACGATATCGAAACCGCTAAGAGAGTTGAGCCTCTCGAACAGGTCATAGACGGTATCGGAGAGCGTCTCAGATCAAATCATATAGTCAGGCTCCGTTCGGGTGAATGCCAGGCAGAGAGCGGATATATCTGGGCGGATATTCTCACGGATCTTGTGAGGACATCGGATCACTGCTCCAACATAGCGGGTGCCGTTATCGATCTGACCGATTACAACATAAATATCCATTCCTCGCTCAGAGAATTCAAGACCAAGAGCGAAGAATTCAAACGGATATACACGGAATACTTTGAAAAATATTCTGTTTAAGAGGTGGCTTATATGAATTTCGTTCAGAATTCAATGGGGAAATATGACGGCTTTTGCATCATAAAATCCGTCGAGAAAAAAATCACGGCAAAGGGCTCGCCCTACCTTTCGCTTCAGCTTTCCGACAGCAGCGGAGATATAGACGCCAAATGGTGGGATTATCATGAGAAGCCGGGCGTTGTATTCAATGTTTTTGATTTTGTCAAGGTCAGGGGCGATTATGTCCCGTTCAATAATGACAGGCAGTTCAGAATCGATATGATGCGCCACGTCAAGAGCGAAGACGGTGTGGTGATTGATGATTATGTGCCGTCGGCGGTGCTCCCCGGCGAAATGATGTATGACGAGATCCAAAAGATCGTGATAGATTTCAGAGATGAAGAGATCAAAAAGCTCGTTATGGTCATTCTCGAAAAATACCGTGAAAAGCTCATTTACTGGCCCGCCGCCAAGGCGCTTCATCACGCGATAAGAAGCGGGCTTCTTATGCATACTCTCACCATGCTGCGCATGGCGCAGGCGGTCTGCGGGATTTATACATATATCAATCACGATATCCTCTGCGCAGGCGTGATACTCCACGATATCGCAAAGATCCGCGAGATAGATTCCGCCCCGACGGGAGTCCCCGGCGATTATACCGTCAGGGGCAACCTTGTAGGCCATCTTGTGATGGGCGCGATCGAGATCGCCGAGGAGGGCAAAAATCTCGGTATATCCGAAGATACGATAATGCTGCTTGAGCATATGCTCATATCTCATCACGGTATCCCTGAATATGGAGCGGCGAAATATCCGATGACCATTGAGGCGCAGGCGCTCTCTGCGATAGATGATCTTGACGCCAAAATGTATGAATTTTCAAATGCGATCTTCAAGGTCGAGCCCGGAGAATTCACAGAAAAGATAAAAATGCTTGATAACCGCCCGCTTTATAACCACGGCCGCTCAAATGACGGCGACGTAAATCTGATTTGACGAAGGTATATTATGGCTGACTGGACCGAAATAAAAATAACCGTACCCGGCGAATTCATTGATACGGCGGGTGATATCGCTTCAATGACCGTGCCTTACGGCATCTATATCGAGGATTACAGGAATCTTGAGCAGGAAGCGAGAGAGATCGCAAATATAGATCTGATCGATGAGGATCTTCTCGCTAAAGACAGATCAAAGGGGATCGTTCATATATACATATCCCCGGAGGAAAATCCGCAGGAGGCCGTTTCGTTTCTCAAGGCGAGATTTGAAAATGTCGGTATAGATTATGAAATCGACGAATCCATCTGTAAAAACGCAGATTGGGAAAACAACTGGAAAAAGTATTTCAAGCCCATGCCGGTGGGCGAAAGGCTGCTTATCCGCCCCGTGTGGGAGGATGAATATGACGCAGGGAGCAGAGCGGTGCTTCATCTTGAGCCGGGTCTTGCCTTCGGCTCCGGCACCCACGACACCACCCGTCAATGCCTTGAATCTCTTGAAAAATATGCGCTTCCCGGCAAAACGGTGCTCGATATAGGCTGCGGCAGCGGGATCCTCTCCGTCAGCGCCCTTCTTCTCGGGGCAGACAGAGCGGTAGGGGTGGATATCGACGCTCTTGCGGTAAAAACCGCGAGGGAAAACGGAAGGATGAACGGCTTCACCGAGCCGGAATATACCGTTATGCAGGGCTCGATGACCGATAATGTGAGCGGCAGATTCGATATCATCACCGCAAATATCGTTGCGGATATAGTCATAATGCTCTGCAAGGATATCGGGAAATATATGAATGACGGTGCCGTTTTTATCACATCCGGAATTATCATTCCGCGCGAGCAGGATGTGCTCGACGCCTTTGAGGCAAACGGCCTTGAGGTGATTGAAAGGCACGAGAGCGGCGGCTGGCTCTGCTTTGAGGCGAAGTTAAAATGAGTATATCCGAAGAACTCAGAGAATATCTGCTTCAAAACGGCGCGAGCGATGTAGGCTTCTTTACCTGCCCGGACGGAGCAATGGAATACGGCGTCAGTATAGCCGTGAGACTTTCTTCCGAAATAATCGCGGAGATAGACGAGGCGCCGACCCACACCTATTTCAATCATTACAGGACCGTAAACGCCTTTATCGACCGCCTTTTGCTTCAGGCGGGGCTGTTTTTGCAAAGCAGAGGCTACGGATATATCACGGTCGCGGCTTCGCAGAGCATAAATAAAGACGGCTGGAATTATTCGGGCAGATACTCCCATAAAAAGGGAGCTTGCCTTGCAGGGCTCGGTACCGTCGGCAAAAATTCGCTTTTTATCCATAAAGATTTCGGCTCTCTCGTAAGGCTCGGGACCGTATTTACGGATTGCCCCCTCGAGACCGGCAGCGAGCTTGAATATAATCTCTGCGGAGAATGCGATAAGTGCGTCAAGGCCTGCCCCGCAGGCGCGATCACCGGCAAGCCTTATCTGCCGGGAGTCGGCAGGAAAGAGATGTTTGACCCCGAAAAATGCAGCGAATATATGAAACACGCGTTTCAAAAAATAGGCAGAGGCGCAGTCTGCGGAATCTGTATGCGCGTATGCCCTTTGAATAAATTACCGGAAAGGAAGATGTGAATGCTCACCGAAAAACAAATTGAAAGAATGTTCGGCAAACTGACCCGCTTTGAAAAGCTCCTTGATCCGCTTCTGTTTCGCAGGGAGGATAAGATCGGCGACATAATCAAATATGAAACCGCCGAGCGGCTTTATGAAATTCCAGATGATTCGCTGTTTATCCCCGCTCCCGTCGGCTCCGAATGGGGAGGAGAGGAAACATTTTGCTGGTTTAAGGCGGAATATACCGTCCCCGCAGAGCTTGACGGCAAAGATCTGTTCATAATGCCTCATACCAAGGGGTATGAATCTCTGCTCTGGGTAAACGGTGAGCCTTTCGGCACTTTCAATACCAAGATCGTGTTTACGGGTCACGGCAATCATTACTGCGACCTGCTCAGAAAGAATGCGAAAGCGGGCGAAAAAATTTCAATAGCCATTGAGGTCTATTCGGGTCATTCATATAAGGGCTGCGCTCCTCTTGAAAACAGACCCGTCCTCGATTACAGATATACTTACGAAGGAATTGATATCTGCACAAAAGACGAGCTCATAAATGATTTTTACTTCGATCTTATGACGGCAAACGAGCTTTATGAGGCTCTGCCGAAAGAATCCTTCAGAAAGGGCGACATCATCAACGCTCTGCTTGAGGTGCATAAGAGAGTT
The DNA here is from genome assembly GCA_947166625.1 of uncultured Clostridia bacterium. Taxonomy (GTDB): domain Bacteria; phylum Bacillota; class Clostridia; order Oscillospirales; family Acutalibacteraceae; genus CAG-177. The sequence goes on along the minus strand of CAMVEX010000011.1, from coordinate 39,748 downwards.
TATTATTCATACGAAGATACGGATGATGAGACCTTCAGAGAGGCTCTCAGGCAGGCTCATCCCTTCCTCAAAGAGGTGCTCGCCGTCAAAAACGGCCCAGAAGCTCCGTTTGCTGCATTGATCGGCCATTCCCACATGGATACCGCGTGGCTCTGGAAATCGACGGAAACCATCAAAAAGTGCGCGAGGACTTATTCAAATCAGCTCTCGCTTATGGAGCAGTATCCCGAATATATGTTTGTCCAGTCATCCGCCTGCCACGGCAATATGCTTCTAAAGCATTATCCGTCCCTTTTCAACCGTATCAAAGAAAAGGTTGCCGAGGGCAGATATGAGCCCAACGGCGGCGTATGGGTTGAGTGTGACTGCAACATCACCTCGGGCGAATCCATGATAAGGCAGTTCCTCTGGGGTCAGAGATTTACGAGAAAGCATTTCAATTTCACTTCAAACACCTTCTGGCTGCCCGATACCTTCGGCTACAGTGCGGCTATCCCTCAGATAATGAAGGGCTGTGACGTCGATTATTTCTGCACCACAAAGATAGATTGGAACGATACCAACATTTTCCCGTATGACACCTTTTGGTGGGAGGGTATAGACGGCACCAAGGTATTTACCCACTTTAACAAAACTCATATGTGGCCCTGCCCCGAGGATATAAACCATGTTGTTGACGGGCCCAATACTCACGGTCAATCGCTCAAAGAAAGAAGCGTTACCAAAGAGCGCCTGATTGCCTACGGCTACGGCGACGGCGGCGGCGGACCGATGTTTGAAATGGTCGAAATGTCACGCAGGATCAAAGACCTCAACGGGCTCCCGAAATCGGAGCATATGAGAGTCGGCAATTTTATGAAGAAGCTCGAAAAAGATGTCAAAAATCCCTCGACCTACAAGGGCGAGCTTTATCTTGAGCTTCACAGAGGCACCCTGACCAATCAGCATAATATCAAGCGCAATAACAGGAAAGCGGAGCTTGCCCTGCGCGATCTTGAGCTGTTTACCGTGGCGGGAGCGGTCGTCGGTGGCGTTGCCGCATCCGATGAGCTGACGCATCCTCTCTGGGAGGATCTGCTGCTCAATCAGTTCCACGATCTCCTTCCCGGCACCTGCATCCCCTCCGCCCACCGTCTCTCTCTCGAACAGACGGGCAAGGTCATTTCCTGCGCCAAAGAGCTTATCGGTAAGGCGGTCGGCAAGGGAACAAAGAGCGTTTCGGTCACCAATACTCTTTCATTCGACAGAAACGATCCTATTTTCATCGAGTGCGAAAAAGGGCTCAAGGCGGATTGCGATTGCAAACAGCAGAGATATACCGACCTTGACGGCAGGGATATCCTCATTCTCTCAGGCATTACTGTGCCCGCATTCTCTAGCATAGTCATCAACCTCATTCAGGGTGAATGCCCGGATGACGGCGAGATAAAAGTCAGCGATAATTCCGTTTCCACCGCCTACGCGGATATCGTATTTGACGCTAAAGGATATATCTCCTCCTATATCGACAAGGCGACGGGCAGGGAGCTCAGATCAAAGGACGGCTACGCGCTCAACACCTTCATCATGGCTGAGGATCTGCCCAATTCATGGGATAACTGGGATATAGACGCCGATCTTGAGCTGAAATTCAGAGATACCTCAAAGCTCCTCGAGAGAAAGATAATTTCTCAGGGCGAGGCGGCAGTTATCATCAGAAGCGAATACAGCATCTCTCCCAAATCCTCGATCCGTCAGGATATGATAATTTTTGCCGACAGATCCGAGATCAGATTTGATACCCTGATGAATTGGAATGACGATCACAGATTCCTCAAGACGGCGTTTGACACGACCGTTCAGAGCGATTTTGCCCGTTTTGAGATCCAATACGGCAATGTTCTCAGACCCACCACGAGAAACAACTCCGTCGAGAAGGCGAAGTTTGAGGTGGTAAACCACAAATACACCGACCTTTCCGAAACGAGATTCGGCGTTTCGATCCTGAATGACGGCAAATATGCCATCAGCGCCGAGGGAGGAAACCTCCGCCTGTCGCTCCATAAGGGCGGCACAAGACCCGATTTTACGGGCGACCACGGCCTTCATAAGACGGTTTATTCCTTTATGCCCCACAGCGGCGGCTTCAGCGCCGGCAGCGTCATTCAGCCCGCTTATGAGCTGAATGTTCCCTGCGTTACGGGCTCTGCCGATTATAAACTCACTCCTCTCATCGTACCCGCCTGCGACAATATCATAGTCGAGTCGATAAAACCCTGCGAGGACAGTGAAAAAGCATTTATTGCAAGGCTTTATGAAGCCGAGGGTACTTACACCTCATGCCCCGTCAGCATTTTTGACGGCGCAAAGAAGGTCGAGATAACAAATATGCTTGAAGAGGTCAAGTGCGAGGCGGATTCATCCGTATTCACATTCAAGCCGTTTGAGATCAAGACCCTTAAAATCTCTTACTGAGGTGTAAAATGCAGAATTTTGTTTTGAATCTGACAAATGAAAATGTCACGCTTACCGCGTATTTACCGGATTATTCGCCCGAAATGCCCTATCTCGATAAGAGAAGCGCGGTGCTTGTAATCCCCGGAGGCGGATATTATATGTGTTCCGACAGAGAGGCCGAGCCGGTTGCGTTCGGCTTTCTGGGAAGCGGATTTGCGGCGTTCATACTCAGATATTCGCTCAAAGAAAACAGCGCATTTCCAAGGCCGCTTGATGACGCCCGCGAAGCGCTGAAGATCATCCGCGAGCACGCTGAGGAATGGCGTATCGATCCGCAAAAGATAGCGGCAATAGGCTTCTCCGCGGGAGGGCATCTCACCGCCGCTCTTTCGACCATGAGCGATGAGCGGCCCAATGCCCAGATACTCGGCTATCCGTGTATTCTCGAAAAAATAGGCAAGATCCTCGCGGAGCCGATTCCCGGAGTTGACACCGAAGTGGATGAAAAAACTCCGCCCGCCTTTATTTTCGCCTCAAGCGAGGATGACTGCGTGCCGATAATCAATTCTCTCGAATACGCAAAGGCTCTCGATAAGTATAAGATCCCGTTTGAAATGCATATCTTTTCACAGGGCTGGCACGGATTTTCGAGAGCGGATGATACGGTTTACGGAAAGGATGAAGAGGTCGAATATAATAAAGACTGCAATATCTGGTTTGATTTATGTGTAAGATGGCTTAAAAAAATATTCAAGTAAGAGGCTTCCCTGAAGCCCGGTTTGTGAGGTATATTATGAGCAAGACATTATCCGCTGTGACCGGAGCGAACGGTTATATCGGTTATTCTCTGGTCAGCGAGCTTACAAAAAGAGGGGAGGAGGTCAGGCTTTCCATGCGCAAGCCGCATCCCGAGCTGGATAAATTCGGGTGTGAGCAGTGCCTAGGAGATATAGGAGATAAGGAGTATCTTCTTAAAGCCTTTGAAGGGGTGGATACGGTTTATCATGTTGCCGGTATGATAGATATCACCGGCACCAAAGATGATCTTGTATGGAAGGTCAACTACGAAGGCACGGTCAATGTTGTAGAGGCCTGTAAAAAGTGCGGCGTTAAAAATCTTGTGTTTGTATCATCCGTCGATTGCATTAAAGTCACCGATGATATGCATCCCATAAGGGAATTCGACCGGTTCGATCCGGATTCGGTGGCCGATGCCTACGGCAAATCAAAGGCGGCTGCGAGTCAGTTTGTTTTAGATTCAAACTGCCCCGAGCTCAAGACCGTTGTCGTTCAGCCGAGCTGTGTGACCGGCCCCGATGATATCTATCACAACAACAGCGTCTGCACGATGATAAATCTCTACGAAAAGGGCATATTTGTTGTGAGCCTTGATTTCGGAGCTTATAATTTTGTGGATGTCCGCGATGTGGCGAGCGGAATGATCGCCGCCGCCGAAAAGGGCAGGGGAGGCCAATCCTATTTCCTCAGCGGAGAAAAACTGACGGTCGATGAATTCATTTCGATCCTCGCCGGGATCAACGGCAAGAATCCTCCCAAGATGAAAATGAGCAAAAATTTACTTTTGCATCTCTGCCCCGAAATTTCTCTGTTTTTCAAGGCTATGCACTGGCCGCCGGTAATCACTCCGTTTTCGATAAATAAAATTTGCGAAAACTGCGATTTTTCTTATCAAAAGGCGGCGGATGAACTCGGCTACAAACCGAGAAGCGCGGAGGAATCTCTGCGAGACACAGTAGAATGGCTGAAAAACAATTCAGCCGAATAAACTCAGTTTTGGGGATGATGATTTGAAGAGACTGGTTTCGGTTTTACTTGTATTTACTTTGGCGTTTTCCTGCCTCGCGGCGGGAGCCTATGCGATTTCAGATGAATCGGATGTTACCGATCTTCCGATAGTCTTTGTCACGGGTTACGGTGCCGCAGACCTTAAATATATCGGCGATGACGGCACCGAGGAGCAGATCTGGCACCCTGATTTTGACGCCATATTGAAGCTCGTGCTTCAAAGAATAGCAAAGATAGGCGCTGGGCTCGGAGCGGCAGTATTCGGTATGCCCGATTATCTGGCAAAGACGGTCGGCGAGGAGCTGCCCGGGATCCTCGGAAAGCTTGCGTGCAATGACGACGGCAGCAGTAAATACAATGTGGATATGATTGTAGAGAGCGCCGAGGAAACAAATTCACAGGTGTTGCTTGATAAATACGGCGATGAGAGGTATCAGTTTGAGCAGGATATCGCCCGTGAAATGAGAAAGTATGTCGGGCGCGATCAGTTCTATAATTTTACCTGCGATTGGCGTATGGGCGCCGTTGACTGCGCGACGCGACTTGATGAATATATTCAGCAGGTCAAGGAATACAGCCGGAGCGATAAGGTCAATATCTTCGCCGTAAGCCACGGCGGTCAGATAACCGCGACATATCTCGCCCTCTTCGGCAGCAAGCAGGATGTAAAAAACGCCTGCCTTACCGTCCCCGCGATCAGAGGAGCGGGCATCGTGTATGATATACTGCGCGAGGATGTAAAATTCGATGAGCTCAATCTCATCCGTTTTATCGAGCACGGTATGCAGTGGGAAAACGATTATCACTGGCTTGTTGAGGCGCAGCAGCTCGGATTTCTCGATGAGGTCATAAACAAACTCATTCCCTATCTTTTTGATATCGCAGGTCATTGGGGCAGCCTTTGGGATTTCTGCCCGACCTCGATCTATGAAGAAATGAAGGATAAATGGCTTGATAAGCAGGCAAACGCCGAGATTATCAGAAAGAGCGACTATATGCATTATACCGTTATGCCTTCATTCTTCACGGAGCTTCAGAAATGTATCGACGATTACGGTATGAATGTTTCCATAATCGCCGGCACGGATATAAATATGACCACCGGCAGCAATATTCAGGGCGACGCCATCATCGCCACCGAGTTTTCTACCGGAGCCGATTGCACCGATATAGGCACAAGATATCCCGACGGATATGTTCAGAAAAACGAGTGCGGCGGCCGTTACAAGCTCTCGCCGTCAATGACGGTGGATGCCTCGACCGCCTACCTTCCCGACCATACCTGGTTTGTTTCGGGGCTTTTCCACGGAATGACCTATTGGGACGAATTCACGAGGGATCTGATGATCACGCTCACTCTCACGGATGAGATAAAGGATGTATATTCCGATCCGGCATATCCGCAGTTTTTCACATCCACAAATCCGTCAAATGCAGTCGGCGCTTCATTTGATGTGAGCCCCGACGGCTATCTTTCGGGCAGTGATTCAAAGCTGATCGTCAAAAATCTCTCGATAACGGGCAAGGATCTGCTGCTCAAAGGGATCGTTTGCGACGGGGCGGATATCAGATTCAATATCAAGCCGTTTACGCTCATCAAAGCGGGCGAAAGCGTTGAGATACCGTTCAGCGGCAAGGTGCCCGAAAAGAGCAATTCGCGGATAAATCTCATTATAAGCTATACGGCGGTCGGCTCGCTCACACCGGCGGGAGAAAGAGTGATTCCATTCACTCTGCTTAACGGAGAGATCCCCGAAACAGACGGCAAGCTCGTTTCATCGGATGCAAAGACGCCGCTTGATTCATCGCCTTTCGGCTTTTTCGGGCCGCTTCTCAGGCAGGCGGGTATGTATAATTTTGTAAGTATGGTATATACGGCCGTGTATGCGATCGTAAATTCATTTATAAATCTTTTCGGTATTCAGGGGTAAAATATGACAGTTAATCAGGCTTTAACAGCACTTATAAATTACGCGCTCAAAGAAGGGCTCATTTCGCCCGAGGATAAAATCTACGCGGCGAATTCCGTTATCGGAGCGCTGTCGCTCGACGGATTTGAATATGAGGAGCCCGTCGGAGAGATCTCGCTTGAAGAGATACTTCGCACCCTTCTCGATGACGCCTGCGAAAGGGGCGTGTGCGAAGATTCCGTGGTATTCCGCGATCTGCTCGACACCAAGATAATGGGGGCTCTGACCCCGAGACCGTCGTGGGTCATCGGAAAATTCCGTGAGAATTATGCGCAGTCCCCCGCCAAAGCGACCGAATTCTATTATAATTTCAGCAAAAAGACGGATTATATCAGAGAATATCGTATCAAAAATGATATGAAATGGGTCACGGCCACGGAATACGGCGATATTGATATCACGATAAATCTCTCTAAGCCCGAAAAGGATCCCAAGGCGATCGCCGCCGCGGGCAGAGCGGCTCAATCCGGCTATCCGAAATGCCAGCTCTGTATAGAAAATGAGGGATATTACGGCAGGGTCAATCACCCCGCTCGTGAAAATCACAGGATCATCCCGGTCAAGGTAAACGGCGAGGATTGGTTTATGCAGTATTCGCCTTATGTTTATTATAATGAGCATTGTATCGTCCTCAACGGCAGGCATGTGCCCATGAAGATCGACCGCAGTGCGTTCAACAAGCTTTTTGATTTTGTCAAATTCCTTCCCCATTATTTCGTCGGCTCAAATGCCGATTTGCCGATAGTCGGCGGCTCGATCCTCTCTCACGAGCATTTTCAGGGCGGCAATTATACTTTTGCCATGGCGAAGGCGCCCGTTGAAACCGCTGTCGCTTTTGAAGGCTTTGACGATATCGAGGCGGGTATAGTGAAATGGCCCATGTCTGTCATACGCCTCAGGGGCGAAGACACAGGGAGGATCACCCTGCTTGCAGAAAAAATTCTCAATAAATGGCGCTCATATACGGATGAGGACGCTTTTATCTTTGCCGAAACAGACGGGGAGCCTCATAATACGATAACCCCCATAGCGAGATTCGCACACGGCAAATTTGAGCTCGATCTCGTGCTCCGCAACAATATACGGACCGAAGAATATCCCGACGGATACTATCATCCTCATCCCGAATATCATCATATCAAAAAAGAGAATATCGGGCTTATCGAGGTAATGGGTCTCGCCGTGCTTCCGTCACGCCTCAAAGGCGAGATGTCCGCTCTCGGAGCGGCTATGCTTGAGGGCAGAGATATAGCGGCCGATGAAGCCCTTTCAAAGCATGCACAGTGGGCTGAGATGATAAAATCAAAATATGACATCACCCCCGAGAATATTACCGGAATCCTCAAAAAAGAGATCGGTATAGTTTTCTCGGCGATCCTTGAGCAATGCGGCGTATTCTCAAGGGACGAAACCGGCAAAGCTCAATTCATTAAATTCATTGAAAGTGTTTGATTTTTATGCAATACGTTGTCATTGATCTTGAATGGAATAACGCATATTCAAAAAAGACCTCCGGATTCGTAAATGAAATAATAGAAATAGGAGCGGTAAAGATTGATGAGGGCCTTAATACGGTCGATACATTCTCCTGCATTGTCCGCTCCCAGATAGGCAGGAAACTGCGCGGCTCCGTCAAAAAACTCACCCACCTTACAAATGACGATATTTCAACGGGAGTTCCGTTCACAAAAGCTTTTTCGCTCTTCAGGAAGTGGATGGGCGAGGATGATACCGTCATTATGAGCTGGGGAGACGGCGATATCAGGGCTCTGCTTGAGAATTATTCTTATTTTTGCGGAGTGGAAACGGTGCCGTTTCTCAAATATTACTGCGATTTGCAAAAGTATTTTCAGCGCATAAAAAAGCGCCGCGCCGATCAGCAGGCGGGGCTGATAACCGCCGCCCAGGAGATAGGCATCGACCCCGAGATCTATACTCATCACAGAGCCCTCGGCGACAGCATGCTCACCGCGGATATTTTTGAGATAATTTATGATGAAAACAGTTTCAAAAAAGAGGTCAGAGTATGCAACGATGAGTTTTATTCGCGCCTCCTTTTCAAAGCGAAGATCCTCAAAAACATAGATAATCCGCTCATAGATAAAAAGAGGCTTGAGCATTATTGCGATTCCTGCGGCGCCCGCTGCGAGCTTACGGAGCCTTGGAGATTCAGCTGCAATTTTTTCAGAGCGTCCTTTTATTGCAAAAACTGCGATACCGCCTATGCCGTGAAGGTGCGCTTCAAGAAGCTTTATGACAGCGTGGATTTCAAAAAAATAGTCACGGTTGTGAATAACGATCCCGACGATGAGGAGGATGATGAGGAATGAAGCTTCTTATCACGGGAGGAGCAGGGTTTATAGGCACCGGATTTGTGAATTATATGCTCTCTCAATATCCCGATTATGAATTCGTTTGCCTTGACAGCCTCACTTACGCGGGCAATCTCGCAAACCTCGGCTCCGCTCTCAAAAAGAGCAATTTCAGATTTGTGAAGGGCGGCATTTCGGACAGAGCCCTTGTTGACGCTCTGTTTGAGAGAGAGAGATTTGATGTTGTAGTCAATTTCGCGGCGGAGAGCCATGTTGACCGCTCCATTGAAAATCCCTTTGTTTTCCTCGAAACGAATATTATGGGCACCGCCGCCTTGCTTGACGCGGCTAAAAAATACCCGGTAAAGCGATTTCATCAGGTTTCTACCGATGAGGTTTACGGCGATCTGCCTCTTGACCGCCCCGATCTGTTTTTTACCGAAGAAACGCCGATTCATACGTCGAGCCCCTATTCTTCATCAAAGGCGTCCGCCGATTTGCTTGCGCTCGCATATTTCAGGACCTACGGCGTACCCGTCACGGTGTCAAGATGCTCAAATAATTACGGCGCTTATCAGTTCCCCGAAAAACTGATACCGCTTATGATTCAAAAGGCGCTTGATAATGAGCCCCTGCCCGTTTACGGCAACGGGCTTAATGTCCGCGACTGGCTCTATGTCGAAGACCATTGCCGTGCGATAGATCTTATCATCCATTCCGGCAGAGAGGGCGAGATCTACAATGTCGGCGGCCATAATGAGAAGAGAAATATAGATGTCGTCAAGACGATTCTCGCTATCCTCGGCAAAAGCGAGGAGCTTATCACTTACGTAACGGACAGAGCCGGTCACGACCGCCGCTATGCGATCGACCCTTCAAAGATCAGTTCCGAGCTCGGCTGGCTGCCGCTCACAAAATTTGAAGAGGGGATCGAATACACCGTAAAATGGTATCTCGACAACCGAGCCTGGATGGAAAATATCAAGACCGGCGCCTACGCCGAATTCAACAAAACGGAAGGAAGCAGGTACGTTTTCTGATGGAGAACGGCAAATATAAATACGAGATTCATTGCCATACCGATGAAACCAGCCGATGCGGAAAGACCCCCGCCGATGAGCTTGTCGCTCTGTACAGATCCAAAGGATATGACGGGGTCGTTATCACGGATCATTATTCTCAGATGACATTCCGTGAATGTGAGATTTTCAACAGCCGGCGTATGGCTGAGAAATTCCTGCGCGGATACCGCAAGGCGAAGGCAGCCGCAGGCGATGATTTCACCGTTTTGCTCGGAATGGAGCTTCGGGGCTGGAACAGCCCGATAGATTATCTCGTCTATGGTATCAGCGAAGATTTCATAGAGAATTGCGGCAATCTGCTTTTTAAGTATGCCCGCCGTTTTTCAAAAATCGCGAAGGCGAACGATCTGCTTGTCATCGCGCCTCATCCCTTCAGGATGTTTCCCTTCCTGCCGGATATAGAATCCATTGACGGCTGTGAGATTTATAACAGCAAAGAGAGCGATGAAAATAACGCCAAAGCCCGTGAATGGGCAGAGAAACACGGCCTTGCCGTCAGGACCTCGGGCACGGATTTTCACAGACCGACCCATGAGAAATTTTCAGGGATACTGACGGATGAAAAAATAGAGACAAATGAAGACCTCAAAAGAATTCTCAGAAGCGGAAATTTTGAAACGATGATCCCGTAAACAGGGCAAGGAGAAAATATGGCATCTACTCAGCAGTTTACTATCTATGTGGGGCTCAATGACGCCGACACTCACGAGCAAAAATTCTCGACCGAAAAATATATGTCCGTCCTCAAAAATGTCTGTTACAGTTATCATGTCGCTTTTTCCGTCAATCTGATAAACGGCGGCTATTTTCATGAGGACGGCAGCTATGTCGAGGAGCGCACCCTCTCGCTCACCCTGCTTAATGTGGATGAATCGGTCATTGACGAGATCGCGGGCGATCTGTGCGCGTTCTTTAAGCAGGAGTCGGTGATGGTCATCAGATCAGAGGCTCAGATAAAATTTATCGGCGACCCCCTCGGAGGGGAGAGATAACATGGCAAAGATTCTCGGCTCGTGGTCCGCGATGAAGCATTATCTTGAGGAAGAAATGCTCTGCGAATCCCTGCGCGGGCGGGTCAGATATAACTGCACCGCCTACCCGAATATGGACGGCTGTAAAATTTTTGAAATTTATACCGACGGGAAATTATTTGAGCGGTTTTCGTGGGAAACCGTCAATTCATATTTTATAAAAAACGGGCTTAAAGATAATAATGAGCCCCGCGGGAGGCTCGAATATTGGGATGGCTTTCACAATGTTCTTTCACGGATCCCTCCCGAAAAAAGGAGCGAATATACCGATAACGAATTTGCTTCGGCGCTTGAGTTTTACAGGAGCAATCCGATCAAGGCGAGCCTTGCGAGCGATAATCCCGTGATCGTGATGTTTGCCCTTCTTGATCGCAGATGCGGCAAAAGGTCACTCAAAGAATTTGAAAAAAAGCTTGGCAATTTCCCCGAAAGGATCACCGAGATCTATAAACTCAGGATTCAGTCCGGATAATATAATGATATAAAAGAAAAGGAAGCCCGAGGGCTTCCCTTTTTGATATTTGCCTGATTTGTTTTTAATCATCCGCGAGGGCTGAAACATCGGTCTGTCTGCCGCCGTAGAGGCCCATCGGCTCAACGTGAATATCGGCGGCGTTTACAAGGTCGGTGCCCTGCTCTTTGTTGAAATCATCCAGATAGGGGAAATGCTGGAAGTAGTTGGCGTCGATTTCGCCGCTGTCAACCACCTTGTTGGGCTGAACATAATCGGTGAATTCCTCGATTTTGAGGGTTATATCCTTCTGAGCGAGTATGTTTTTTGCCACCTCGAGGATTTCGGCGTGAGGAGCGGGCGAAGCGGCTACGGTGATTTCGGTGCCCTTGAGTGCATAATAATCAACGCTCGGGTCAAAGCCGTCACCGGGATTTTCAACCACCGAGATCACTGCTCCGTCATAGGTTTTTTCAATATAGTCCGCCACCTCTTTGCTTTGGAGGGCGGCGACGAGCGCTTTGATCTTATCGCTGTTTTCATTGCCCTTCTTTACGGCAACTATATTGGAATATGCCGAGTAAGCGCCTTCGATAAGGAGCGATTCCTCCGCGGGTTTCATACCGGCAGCGATCGCGTAGTTTGAATTGATAACTGCGTAGTCAACATCCGGGAGAATGTTGGGTATCTGAGCCGCCTCGACCTCTTTGAATTCGATATTCAGAGGGTTCATGGTGATGTCGTTGACAGTGGCGGTGATACCTGCGCCGTCTTTGAGCTTGATTATGCCGTTTTCCTGAAGCAGGATGAGCGCGCGGGCTTCGTTGGTGGTGTCGTTCGGCACGGCAATGATGAGAGATTTTTTCTCTTTGCCGCAGGATGCGAGGGCAAATATTGCGCCTGCCGCCAAAACGAGGGCGAGAATGAGTGCGAGTGTCTTTTTCATTTCTTGCATCTCCTTTTAATAATATACCTGAATTTTATACCATTGCTCCCGTTTTGTCAATATCGCTGACCGTTGCATTTTGCGCCGGAATGTGGTATTATCGCATTATAAATCTTGCCGGGGGAAATGAATGATATGTTAAAGAAGATCGTTTCGCTTGTTCTCTGCCTGATTATCGGGCTTTCGCTCTGTGTTCCCGCGTTTGCCGCCGGGGATAAGACCGCTTATATCATAGTCAGCGGTATGAATACCTTCCCGCTCTATGATGAAAATGATAATCAGGTGTGGCCGCTTTCAACGGGTACCATCATGAAGCTTGTTGCGGATATACTGCCCGATGTGATGAATTACATCGTTACGCGCGACGCCGACAGGCTCGCGGACAGGATCATACCCGTGGCTTATAATGTATTTGAAAAAATCGCCTGCGATAAAGATGGCGAATCGAAATATCCTCTTCACACCGATATTTTTGAGGGCCGTCTTGGAGAAAACGCAAAGGTATTCCTCAAAAAAGATAAGGACGAAGAGGGTATCGTCAGAGCTGCCATTGAAAGATTCGGTATCGAAAACACCTATTTTTTCAATTACGATTGGCGGCTTGATCCCTTAAAGCACGCAGAGGATCTCGACCGATTCATCAAAAATGTTAAAACCATTGATGATTATGACAGAGTTTCGCTCCTCTGCTTCAGCATGGGCGGAACGATAGTGAGCTCATACCTCAAAAAATACGGCTCAGGTGAAATAGATACCGTTGAATTCTGCTCCACCGCATTCGAGGGCACCTCAATAGTCGGCGAGCTTTTCAGCGGCAGACTTGAGGTCGATATCGAGGCGCTTATCCACAGAGTTTCAAGCCTCGCGAGAAACGATACTCTTGAAAAGATCCTCGATTATCTCAACAAGGGGCTGACGGAAAACGGCTTCAACGGCAAGATCACGGATTTTGCCAACACTCTCATTGCAAACGCCGGCGAGAGGGTATTCGATGAGCTTCTGATACCCGTTTTCGGCTATATGCCCGGGCTTTGGGCTCTCTCTCCGCAGGCGGATTTTGAAGAGAACAAGGCATATATGCTCCGCGATAATGACAGCAGGATCCTTGCCGACAGGATCGATTATTATCATACAAATGTGCAGGGCAATCTTTCAAACACTCTCCACAAAGCCCTTTTTGATACAAATGTGTATGTGACCGCGCAGTATAATATGCGCGGGGTCCCCGTGGCAAAGAAGGTGACCGAAAGCAACAACGATTTCCTTATAGACTGCGAATATGCGAGCGGCGGCGCGACGGTCGCTCCGCTGGGCAAAACTCTCGGCGGGGATTACAAACAGAAACTGTATACGGATATAAATTATCTCTCGGCAGACGGTCAGATCGACGCCTCCACCTGCATCCTTCCCGATAAAACGTGGTTTATCAGAGATATGGCGCATGTAGATTATCCTTACTCGGGCGATGCCGCAGAATTCATTCTTGACCTTGCTTCAAGCCCCGAACAGCAGACTGTCTTTACCGTAAAATGGAGCCAGTTTATGCGCTATAATTATTCCGACAAATCGCTCAAAAAGGTTTCCGCCGAAACGGGCAAAGATTATACCCTGACGGCAAGGATACTTGATTTCTTTGATTCGATAAGGCGATTCTTTTACTCATTCATAAATAAAATTCTTGTTTTCAGGTGAATATATGACTAAATATTATCTCAGTATCATAAACGCAGCGTCAAAAGCCGATCCGAAAGGATTCATCGAGCAGTGCAACGAGAATTATATTTCAACCGTTTCCGACGCCGCAACAATCCTTCTTGACAAGGGCAAAAAGGTGATAATGCTGGCGGGGCCGAGCTCATCCGGCAAGACGACCACCGCGCGGCTTCTGGGCGATTTTATAGAAAAAAACGGCTGTGAAGTTTATACCGTTTCTCTCGATGATTTTTATCTGCCAAACCGTGAGGATTACCCTCTCAATAAAGACGGCTCCTATAATTTTGAGAGCATAGACGCCCTTGATATCCCGCTGATCAAAAAATGCTTTACCGAGCTGATCGCCGGCGGCGAGAGCAATCTGCCCGTCTATGATTTCTCGATCCAGACGCGGTCAAAGCAGGTAAATAATATCCGCCTCGGCAAAGACGGAGTGATGATAGTTGAGGGGATCCACGGTCTTAATCCCATAATCACCGATTTTTTGCCCAATGACGCCATGGCGAGAGTTTATGTGAGCGTTTCCACCCGTATTTTTGATTCAGACGGTGAGATAATGCTTCGCAAGAGAAATCTGAGGCTCCTGCGCCGTATCGTCAGAGATAACCGCAGCAGAGATACCGACGCCGAGAGCACCCTCGCAAGCTGGAAAAGCGTAATGGCGGGGGAGGATAATTATATTTTCCCATTCAGAAACCACGCGGATATCAAGCTCGATTCGTTTCATCCCTGCGAGGTCGGCCTGCTCGCCTGCGAGGCTATGGAACTGCTTGACCGCGTGAAAGGGACGCCTTATGATAAAATGGCAGAAAATCTGCTTGAGAAGGTAAAACGTTTCAGAGTGCTTGACAGGTCTTATCTTGAAGGTGATTCTCTGCTTTATGAATTTTTAGGCAAAAACTGATTTTTAAGGAGTGGTATATATGAAAAAAAGAAAATTTTCAGTTTTTATCGGATTGATCCTTTCTGCTGCAATGCTGATTTCCTGCATTTCGCCGGCGTTTGCCATAGTTATTCCGCAGGATGTCAAAAATGTTATCCTTATGATAGGCGACGGAATGGGCGAAAATTCGCTTGAATGGACCAAATCTGAGCTCGGCGTATCTCTCGCTATGGATGAATTGCCCTATCAGGGATATTCGATAACGGATTCTCTCAGCGGCCTTACGGATTCCGCGGCGGGCGCGACCGCCCTCTCCTGCGGACTTCATTCGTTTAACAGCAATCTCTGCACTCTCTCCGTCCTTGTAAACGGATACGGCGCGACAATATGCGATTATATGAATGTGAGCCAGGTCGCAAAATCTCTCGGCAAGCGCGCGGGGATCGTGACCTCCGATGTGAATTCGGGCGCCACTCCTTCGGGCTTCAGCGTTCATACGTATAAGAGAGAGCTGACCGAGGAGATCACCGCTCAGCAGGTCGATTGCGGCCTTGATCTTATTTGGGCGGCGGATAACGGCGTTTCAGATAAAGCGGCTTTTGAAAAAGCGGGCTGGACCTATTCGACCTCGATGGATGAGCTCTCCGGGATCAAAAACGGCGAGAGAAGCTTCGGCGCGATAAGCGGCAAGATATATTATGAAACCGGCAGTGAAGACGACGCTCCGCTCAGCGAGCTTACCTCCCTCGCCATCGAAAAGCTTGAGAATGGCAAAGGCTTTTTCCTTATGGTGGAGGGCGCTCATATAGATAAAAACAGCCATTCCAACAATAAGGAAGGGATGATGAAATCGCTCGTTGAGTTTGATAAAGCCGTTAAAAACGCCGTGGAATTCGCAAAAGAAGACGGCAACACCATCGTCATAGTGACCGCTGACCACGAAACGGGCGGTATCACCAAAAACGCCGGAACGGGCGAATTTGAATACACCACGGGCGATCACACAAACGCCGATGTTCCGCTCAGATTGTTCGGCTCCGATGAGCTTGTCAAAGACGGAGCACACGTCAAAAACACACAGGTCGGCAGATTTATCGCGAAGAAACTCGGTTATACCTCAAGATTTCCTTCGATCACCGTCAATTTCAGATTCCCGATAGATTTGATTTCCGCCCTGTTTAAAGTCCGTAAAAGCCGATTGAGATAAAATATACGGGCTGTCACTCAATGTGACAGCCCGTTCTTCGTTTATACATTATTTTACGGGTATCTTCAGCATATTCGCGCAAGAAGCATCCGTAAAGCAGCCCTTTCCGATATTTTTTGAATCGGGAGTGAGCATGTAGGATTTTATGCTGTATGGGTCGCCGCCGACAAATCCCGCATTTTTGACCGTGGTATTTACATTGCCGGATTTTGTTACGCCGAAGGATAATCCGTTCATCAGCGCTTTGCCTGCCGATCTCAGAGTGCTGTCGCTCGCGAAGATGTTATTCTTCACGTTGGCGCTCTTGATATTTATCCAGAGATACGGGTTTCCGTTGATGATGGTGTTATTATAGAAATTAAAGCCTTCCATGGAGGTAATGAAATTGCTCGTTTCATTCGGAATAACGAATGAAGGGTAGTCAAATACGCCTTCATTGTCGTTTACGCTCAGACAGTAGCGAACGGTGTTGTTTCTGTTGCGTGTCTCTCTGTCAAAGAGACAGTTTCTCATAAATCTCTTGTTATCGTGTGAGAATATGTATTGATAGGTGCTGTTTATCGTCCAGCCGTCAAAGTCGATCGCCATGCCGTCAAGCTGACCGTTTGCGCCCGAAATTTCGCAGTATTCCACCGTCACATTGTCGCAGTGATGCATCCACACGGGAGCGGTGGCAAAATCATTCTTGGTGCAGGTGTTGATGAGGCGGCAGTTTCGGACTCTGGAATCGCGCATTGAACCGAGAATTATCGCGTCATACTGTAAATTGAAGCAGTTTACATTTTCAATAAGAATATTTTTGCTGTATGAAACCTTTTCGCTCACAAAGGCTCCGTCGTCTCTCTCGCGGTTTTTACCCTTTATCTCAATTCCTCTGCCTGAATCGGTGATTTTGATATTTGATATCACCATATCCTTTATCAATGCTTTGGAACTGCCGTTATCCGCAAATATGCAGGGGGCGCCGTCAAGCTCCTTGCTGTCGGTATTTGAGATATTTGAAAAATCGCAGGCGGTAATTTTTACGCCCGTGACATCAACATCGTTTTCCGCGTCTATTTTAATGGCTCTGAGAGAATCTCTGAAACTGAGGTTTTTGATCGTCCAGTATTTAATATCGTTGAAATAAAGGATATAGTCGTCTTTTTTCTGGGTCAAAACGGGATTTTTTCCCTTGCCGTAGGCAGAGATCGTGATCGGCAGGGATTTTGTGCCGTAGCCTGCCCCCACAAATTTGCCGCTGATTTTGGTGCCCCTCTTAATGAGGATCTTATCGCCCTTTTTATAGCGGATCTTTGAAGCTTTTGCGAGAGTTTTCCATGCCTTTGCGGCGCTTTTGCCGCTGTTTTTATCGCTGCCCTTGACTGAATCGATGTAATAGGCGGTCCCGCCTGCGTTGGCGGCGATGGTGCTGATACCGCAGCAGGTAAATATTATCAGCGCGGCAAATACCAGTGAGAGAAGTTTTTTCAATTTTATCACCTCGTTTTTCATTTTATATTCTCTTTTGGATTATGTCAATCTGTTTTTACATCGGAGATACAATTTTTTGAAAAATGTGAAGCCCGGCTGTCTGAAAATACAAGCCGGACTTCGTGAGGTTATAATGAAATGAGGTTTTTGTCTGTTATCAATAGAGGTCAATATAGCCGAATGTATCGAGGAATCTGAGGATCAGCTTGATAAGCACCACTCTGAAATCGTTTTTTACGGTTTCGACAAGGAATTTGTAAAGCCGTGACGGCAGCTTGCCCGATGTATCCGCCGAGTTATCGAGAGTGAATGAATTAAGCCACGAGATCACCTCGGGGGAGATTATTTCGTTCCCGTTTCCGTCAACGGTTTTTTCGCCCTCATATTCGGGGTTTCCGCTGTGCATATCATAAGCCACATTTGTCCAAACATCGTGATTGTTTATGAATGGGAAGGTGTCGGCGAGAGTGACCCCGGGAGCCTTATCGTAAACGGTCAGGCGGATCTTTGAAGGGTCATTGCTTGCGCGCCTGAGATTTTCCCAGCTTTTGAGGATAACAAAGGGATAAGAAACATAGGTGTCTCTTTTGCAACCCATGATCCATACGGGTTTATCTTTAAGTATCTCCGCCTCGCCCGCGGTGATGCCCCTGCTCGGGCACATGATCATTGACGCCGCAAAAAAATCGGGATACATGGTCGAGAGGTTGAGCGAACCGTTTCCGCCGAGACACCAGCCTATGCAGTAGATCCTGCCTGTATCCACATTCGGATTTTTGCTTATAAAATCATCAATAGCCCCTTTGAATGCGGGAGTTATCACCGATGAATCCCAATAGAATTCATCCTCCTCGGGAGCCCTGCCTATGAGCAGAAACGCCGCGCCGTTGTTGAATTTTGACTGGAATTCATCCGCCGTCCAGCTCGCGAGAGCGTTCGCCGTGAGTTCAAAGCCCTCTATCAAGCCCTCCAGCGCACCCGCCATTATGATAACGAGCGGATATTTTTTATCGGCAGAAGCACCGTTGGCAACGGGTGAATAATAGCTGTAATCAATATCGTGACCGTTGACAAGCGGCCCGTTATCGCGCGCCCACAAAGTGCGCAGCTTATCCACGCCCTCATCAATGCTCATCGCAAAGGCGGGCAGTGAAACGCAAAAAGCCATTGTAACGGCAAGCAAAACGGATATTATTTTTTTCATTTTTCCTCCGTGGCATACAGATTAAACGCTTTCAAAATGCCGTATCTGCATTATATACGATAATTATTTCCGACGCAACACTTTTATCTGATTTTGTTACCGCAAAAAGATAATTTCGTTTGAATCTGTCGGTTAATATTCTGCTTTTGCTTAATAAAAAACCCGCCGTCGGGCGGGTTTCGGTATATTCGGTTTACGGACCTACCGTCACTTTGGGAAGAATGCGGAAAAGTCCCTTAAAGAATGCTATGATTTTTTTGAAAAATCCTGCGTTGACATTCACCTTGACGCCGCTTCTGAATTCATTGCCCGCGGCGTTCTTTTGCGGAGTGCCGCCTGCGTCAACGATCCTCACATTGAATTCCCTGCCGCTTCTGAGCTCGCCTAAGCCGTATGAAACATATCTGTTATCGCCTTTGGCGCGCAGAGTGTCGCCTTCATAAATCGCGAGGGCATATCTGCCGTCAAGGTTATCGCATTTTGCGGTCACGGTGACTATCGAGCGGTAGTCAACGGTTTTTGATGATTCGGTGATGATATAAGGCTCCGAAAGCTTTGAGCCGGATCTTGTCCTTGTATCCGTCACAGTGCAGCGGTCGCATTTCGCGGTTTCCGTGCCGTCTGAGCCGAAGGTCGCGTCGCCGTTATATGAATAGTGTGTGAAACTGTGGCCGAGAGCCTTGGTATTCACGCTCTCGCTTGAAAGGATAATGCCGCATATCCCGCATCTCGTCACACTGTCATATCTGCCGCCCGCGGTGCAGGATGCGGGCGTTTCGTTTTCTTTTGCCGCGGGAAGCGGAACGTGCTCTCCGAGCCCCTTTGTCTTATTTTCTCTTGAAAGCTCTTTGCCGCATACGGAGCAGTAAACCACCTCATCATAAGTTCCCGCGTCTTTGCAGGTGGATTCCGTTGAGTTTTCCACGACAAAAGGCGAAGGAGTGTGAGAATTGAGAAGGGTGCCGGACGAGGATTCAACGGTCAGATAATAATCGGCGGCTGCGATATAATCTCTCCAGTTCAGCGGGCTTGATTTGCCGACCGCGTCGGGGTTTATCACGTAATCGGCTTCTGTGGGCAATATATCGTTTTCGGGATTCATCACCGTGCCCGGGATTACGGTGAACTGAGATTCGCTGCCCTCCGGAGCGCCTTGCTTAACTCTGAAATATACTGAGAATGCGTTATAATCATCATATCGCTGTGCTTTGAATTTGGTGATTTTAATAAAAAACGAGCCTATCCCGTCGGTATCCATACCGGCAGGTATATTCTTTTTGCCGTCGCAAAGCTCGCCGCCGAGCTCGGAATTATTGAGGATGAGCTGATAACCGTCCTCCTGCGAAAAAGTCTGCGTATCGGGCTCGAGCATATCGCTGTTATACATAAACTCAAACGCCATGCTGCCCACCGGGAAATCGGAGGATAAATGTATATCTGCCCTGATGCTGTCTGAGTCGCTCACGCAAAGGCGATCCGCACTTTTTCCGTCGGCGTTGTAAAATACCGCATTGACCGAGAGCGTGCCCGACAAATCATACACCGCGGCTCTCACCGCGACGCTACCCGTCAAAATCAGCAGTATAAACAAAACAGCCGTAAACTTTTTGAATCTGAGCATTTCGGGTCTCCTTGATAGTTTGGATAATACAATATAATCTATCATTTAAGAGTAAAAAAGTCAAGCGATACGGTATAAATTTAACAAATCTATTGACACGGCGCTGTATATTTTTTATAATTTCGGTATAAATATTCATTTTTGCGCGTATCGGAGAGTACCGGAGGTAAATATGGAAGAAAAGACAAAAACTGGCGATAACGGGTCCGGATTGAAGCTGAATATCAAGACTATTATAGGCGTCTGTGCGATATTGCTCGTGATCATGGCGGCGGCAGGTGTGCTGACTCAGACTGTGCCCCGCGGTGTTTATGAGCTGGATGAAGCGGGAAGCATTATCGACGGCACTTATCACGAAATTGATTTCCGCCTGCCCGTATGGAAGATAATCGCCTCGCCGATACTTGTTTTTACATCGGAAAATATCACTACCGGTATAGCGATAGTCCTGTTTATAATTCTTCTCGGCGGCACCTTCCTCATCCTTGATGAGGTCGGTGTGCTCAAATATATGATGGCGGTGATAATAAAGCGCTTTTCGGCAAAAAAATATGTCCTTATGAGCGTTATGATCCTCGCCCTTATGGCGCTTTCATCCATCGCGGGAATTTTGGAGGAATCCATTACCCTCGTGCCTCTTTCCGTTGCGATCGCCCTGGCGCTCGGCTGGGATTCGCTGGTGGGCGTTACGATGAGTTTCGGCGCGATCGCCTTCGGATTCGCCGCCGCTACCTTCAATCCTTTTAATGTGGTCACGGTGCAGAAGCTTGCGGGCATTCCCGTATTTTCGGGATTATGGATGCGCCTTGTGATGTTTGCTCTTTCATATTTGTTGCTCCTTGCATTCACTATGATTTATGCCCGTAAAATAGAGAAGCATCCCGAAAAATCGCTCTGCTTTGAGACCGATAAAGAAATGCGCGAAAAATACAGGCTCGAAGATACCGAAAGCGTGCTGAAGGATGAAAGGATAAAAAAATCCTCTCTTATCTTTTTCGGATTTATGGCGGGCGCCCTCGTATGCATCGCTCTCGATTTCATCATCGGGCTCAACGGCTATCTTTCAATGGGCGGCATGGCGCTGCTCTTTACCCTCGGCGGTATTTCGGCAGGCCTTAAATCGGGGCTCAGCGGCAGGCAGGTCGCCGGTAGCTTTATGCGCGGAGTCAAGACCATTGCGCCGGCTTTGCCTTTGATCCTCTTTATTCTCTCCATCACATATATTTTGCAGGAGGGTATGATAGTTCACACCATTCTCTATAAGCTCTACGGGCTGATGAACGGCGTATCTCCCTACAAAGCGATACTGATCATCTTTGTCTTTGTGGCGCTGCTTGAGTTCTTTATCGGATCGGGCACCGCAAAAGCGTTTCTGATCATGCCGATAGTTGCTCCGCTTGCCCAGCTTGTGGGCATTTCGGGCAATACGCTCGTGCTTTCATACTGCATGGCAGACGGTTTTACAAATATGCTCTATCCCACAAGCGGTCTTATCATCATCGCGATAGGGCTTGTGAATATCTCTTACGGCAAATGGATAAAATTCAGCTGGAAACTTTTTGCACTCCAGATATTGATGAGCATAGGCCTTATGTTTTTCTCGATTTGGATCGGATACAGATAAGGCGAAAATTTACCCCGATATAAAAACAATCCTGTCACCCGGCAGGATTGTTTCTGCTTTCGCCCGTTGAAGCAGCGTGTTTTGAAGTATCTGATATTTCAGTTATCAATGTCATACTCCGCGGAATTTATTACAAGGCAGGAATCGCTTTTCCAGTGTATATCCATATCCTTGAACAGCCCCCAGGGCCCGTAATAAACTTCTTGCTTTACGGATGATACGGTGATAAACGGAGTCGATATTTTTCTTTCGATCACATCGACTGCCGAATGCCCGCCGAGAGCGCCCTGATCTATGTCTGTCACTTCTGCATAATATTTTCCCGACGGCGAAGCGACCGTTAATACGACCGTCGTCTTTCCGAAAAACTTAAACGGCAGGAAAATGAATACCGGTATCAATAAAAGAATTGTCAAAACTGCGGAACTGTATTTGACCGCTTTGTAACCGCTGTTTGACAATGATATTATCAGGCAGCTGCCGAAACAGACAAACATAATTACGGTTACTGCGACAGAGTCAACAGCAAAGAGGCATATCACAAAATTAAGAAACGAAACGGGTATCAATAATAAGTCAGAAGCGCTCTTGATCTTGCTCTTTTTCTCTTTACGCCCTTGCCGCATTATAACGGCAGATACGGCGATTGCCGCGCAGATCGAGCAGTAGATGACATAATTCGTATCAACTCTGTTTCCGGTCAGATTTACGGCGGGTAAAAACGCTTCCGACACATACAAAAGTATGTATATGATCTTTCTTAATGCGGACATAACGGATCAATCCTTGCCGAGCATTTTTGCAAAAATATCTGAAAGTGTTTTTGATAACACGCTGAATAAAACGGTCAGAGCCGCACACGGGGCAATCCCGAATAATCCGCCCGTTGCGCGCAGAGAGTTTATAAAACCTGTATTTGCCGCGTTCCGAATTAAATTGAATAAGCCGGTAAAGCCGATTTCATAATGATACAGCGTCCACACAAAAGTGGTTGCGCAAAGTAAAAAGGTGATCATTGAGGAAAAATCGGAAAAAATCCTTCTGCTTTTATATTGCCTCACAAAATACCAGTTTGCGAGCGAGAGCATAAATCCCGTTGAAGGGACAACGAGAGAAAAAGCCCAGAATCCGTTGCCCCATCCAAGCGGCACGGCCGCCTCTTTTGCAACGCCGAAAGTAATGAGCCCGAATAAAATGAACATCAGGACCGACTGCAAGACCGACGCCGTCCTTTCCCTTATTTTCACCGGGGAGGGGAGAGGGGCTGCAACCTTTTCGGGCTGTATTTCTCCCAGCATTAAATCGTATGTGTTCCTGCAATCCGGGCAGTTTTCAATATGATTTTTGACGGCTTCTCCGCTTTCTTCGCTGCAACATCCGTCGATATAAAGCGGGATCAGATCCTTTATGATATTACAATCCATATTTTTGATTCATCCTTTCCTTGAGCTTTTGTTTTGCGCGATAAAAAGTGACCCTTGCCCAGCTTTCGCTTTTTCCGTATATTTCGCTTATTTCTTTCAGAGACATTTCACCGAAAACGCTGAGCATAAAGACCTCGCGATAGGGCTCTTCAAGCCGGCGCAGGCATTCTTCGGCGCGGCGGGATAATTCTTTTCTGATCACTATCTCCTCAGGCGTTTCATCGCCCGCTACGGCGGCTTCTTCCGCGAAACCGTCATATCTTTTCTGCTCTTTGAGGTATGCGAAGAAAGCGTTTCTCGCTATGCTGCAAAGCCACGAAGAAACCCGCTCCTTATCTTTGAGGGAGGAAAAATTTATGTATGCGCGAAAGAAGGTTTCCTGCGTCAGCTCCTCGGCAACACAAGGGCTTTGCGAAAGTTTCAGAAGATATTTGTATATGAAATCGCTGAAATCCGTATATACAGTTTCAAATTCGGTCAATTTCTCACCGCCCTTCACTCATTAGATTGAAAAAACGAAAAAACGTTACAATTTTTTCCATTATACCACAAGCCGAACCCGCATACCACCGCCTGTGGCCTAATCGTGAGATCAGATCTTCATCCCGGCAAAAGATGTTTGAATAATACTGCGTCGTATGATATAATAAATCATATTACCGGATATTCTGCTTTTATTTTGAAACCATGTGGCGAGGGATGTCAAGTGAAAATTTACGGATACGGTGATGCAGCGGCTCCGCTGATGCTTATTCAGCCCGTGGACAGCCGTGATCTGCCGCTTATTGAAAATGAAATAAAAGAAATAAGCCGCCTTACAGATAAAAAATTTTGTTTGTCTGCCGTAAAAATCGAGGATTGGAACAATGATCTTTCCCCTTGGGCGGCGCCTGCGGTATTCGGCAAAGAGCCTTTCGGCGGCGGCGCGGAAAATACTTTGAAGGAAATTCTTAAGCTCTGTTCGGATAAAAATAAAAAGTATATCATCGGCGGTTATTCTCTCGCGGGGCTGTTTGCCGTTTGGTCGGCTTACAGGTGCGATGTGTTTTCCGCGGTCGCGGCGGCGTCTCCTTCGGTATGGTTTCCTGGTTTTGTTGATTTTATGCGGGAAGGCGAAATCCGTTGCGCCGGCGTCTGCCTCAGCCTCGGGGATAAAGAGGAAAAGACAAAAAATCCCGTGACGGCGACCGTGGGCGACCGTATCAGAGAAGCCAGCTCGATTCTGTGCTCCGAAGGCATAAATTGCAGCCTCGAATGGAATGAGGGCAATCATTTTAAGGATGCGGATATCAGGACGGCGAAAGTATTTGCCCGCGCCGCAGAGAGTATTCAATATTAAATTCAAAGCCTTTCCCGTTTTATACAGTTTTTTGATAAAGTACATTATATATAAGTCGCGATCTGCATTCCCGCAGAGCGGGAGAAAGGGAAGATAATATGAAAAAAAGATTTTGTCTGAAACCGATTTCCATACTGCTTACTGTGATTCTTATGTTCGGCATTCTCGCCGCTTCGCTTTACGCCTTCGCGGATGATGATTCGGTCACATTCACCGTCGGAACAGATATGCATATCGAAAACACCCTTACCGAGCTTGAGATAAACTATCCCGAAAGCGAGCTTTATTTTCAGGCTTCGGGCTCGGGGAATCTCTATGACCAGGCGGCTTCTCTTACCGAAAAATTCCTGAATGACAGCGCCGATGAAGGGGCTTCGTTCATTCTCATTGCCGGCGATCTCACCCGAAACGGAAACGAAGCTCAGCACAGATTCACAGCGTCTCTGCTCTCGGATTTTGAGAGCAAAACCGGGATACAGGTATATGTTGTGCCGGGTAACCACGATTATTTCCGCTCGACCCGTGAGGAGTTCAAAGAGTATTATCATTCTTTCGGGTATGACGGCGCTCTGGCGGTCCATGATTCCACCGCTTCTTACACTGCGGATGTCGCCGGGGATTACCGCCTGATAGCGGTAGATTCAAATGATCCCGGTAACGACGGCGACGGGATCACCGCCTCGCTTTTGAATTGGATAGAGGAGCAGGCAAATGCGGCTGCCCGTGACGGCAAAAAAATCATATATATGATGCATCATCCGCTCCTTGAGCATCTGTATATGGGCAAACTGCTGATGAAAGATTTTATAGTCCGCGGGAGCGAGCGGATTGCTGAAAAATTCACCCGCTGGGGTATAGAATATGTTTTCACGGGTCACGAGCACGGCAACGATATCGCCTCATTCACAGGCTCAAACGGCAAAAAGGTCTATGATATACTTACCACCGCGCTGTCGTCTTATCCTCTCGAATACAGGCGCGTCACGTTATCTGAAGGCGGAGCGGATATAAAGATGAAAAAAATCGGGGAATGCGATACATCCTCGCTTATCCCGGGCTATACCTCCGCGCAGAGAGAAATGCTTGAAACCGATTATGAAGGCTACGCATACGGCATTTTCAGATATTCGGTTGAAAAAAAGATACTCAGATACACCTCTCCCGATTTCATAAAGAATAAGCTGAAGGCCGGTGACGGAGCGCTTTCAGATCAGATAGATATCCTTTTCAATGCGATCAATGACGCTTTGAATATGCCGATTTATAATTCCGGTGACGGGGCGGTGAGCATTGAAAAGCTCGCAAAATCAAAGGGCGTCACCATTCCCCGATCCGATTACGGCTCGCTGATCAAGCTTGCGAGCGCGCTTGTCGCAAATCATTATTACGGGGATGAAAACCTGCCCTCCGCCTCAAATACGGAAGCCGAGATATTCATAAAAGGCGTAAATACCGGCCTCGAATATATCCTCTCGCGCGCGGGCAGAGAAAACCTCAACCTGCTGCTCGAAATTATCGGCGCTCAATCGCCTCTTGACACAAATGAACTCGGCTTGCTTTTCAGGGCAGTCGGTTCCGAAAAAGAGAATTCCTATGCGGTCGCCGAAAAACTGCTCTATCCGCTGACCGATAAATTTCTCATTGATTCCGATGTTTCAGACAGAGACGTCTTCATCCCCGGGCAGGGATCGCCTCAGCCGCGCGGACTCAGCGCCTTTGCCACATTCATAAACAAAATCTCGGAATTCATAAAACGCTTGTTTTCCTTTATTTTTCCGCTGCAAAACAGAATGTAAAATTTTTCAATAAAAATGCCGCCTTGGCGGCATTTTTTATGCGTCAAAATCAACAGTTTATCATCATACTTTTTTAGATTTATAATATCTATCATAAAAACTAACACTTGACTAACTTTTTTTGCCGTGATATACTAAATCAGAATATTATCTTGGAATATAAGTTTGGATTTTATATCCGATTACCCGGTTTCCTTACACTGCTGCGCGGCGGAAATGAGATTTTGCTGCGCCGGGCTTTGTATTCTATATTTCACGGCCGCAGCCCCGCCTGCGATTATTTCCCCGAGGTGAATGCAATGAAAAAGGGCATTGATACCGTCAGATCCGTTATCACTTGGATCCTCCTGATATTCTCGGTCGCGATAATGGTGTTTACCTTCGTTTCGGTCAAGGTTTTTGATAAGAATGACCGCAGTATATTCGGCTATAAGGCCTTCGTCGTTCTTTCCGATTCGATGAAGGCGACAGATTTTGAGGCGGGCGATGTTGCCGTTGTCAAAGAGGTCGATCCCTCCACTCTCAAAGAGGGCGATATCATCAGCTTCGTTTCGAGAGACAGCGCGAGTTACGGCGAAACCGTCACCCATAAAATCCGCCGCCTCACTACCACAGCCGAGGGCGATCCGGGTTTTGTGACCTACGGCACCTCTACCGATACCGATGATCAGACCGTGGTCGATTATTACAGCGTAGTCGGCAAATATCAGTTCAGAATTCCCAAGGTAGGCAGATTTTTCAATTTTCTCAAAACCGTTCCGGGATATGTTTGCTGTATCCTTATCCCGTTTATGCTGTTTATTTTGTTGCAGGGGATAAGCACCGTCAAAGCTTTCAGGCAATATAAAAAAGAGCAGTCCGATGCGATTCAGGCGGAGAGAGACGAGCTTGCCGCCGAAAAGAAGCGTACGGAAGAGATGATGGCCGAGATAAAGGCGCTCAGAGAGCAGCTCGGCGGTTCCGACGCTCCGGGAAATGAAGATAAAGAATAAACTCAGGTTTGTAACCCTGTAAACGTTCAGGCGTTTTTGCAATAAAAAATTTGAGAAAGGAGGAGTATTGTAATGAGCAAAAAATCATCCGTAAGGTCAATCGTTTCCGGTGTATTGGCTCTTACCGTGGCTGTAGGAATGTTTATCGGAGCTACATACGCTGTTTTCAATGACAGCTCCTCAACAAATGTTAACACCATCCAGGCAGGTACCCTTGATGTTGAGCTTGTTGATGCTTCCGATAATTCTATCGTCGGCGGTACTGTCGATTTTGAGGGCTCGGATCTGCTTTGGCAGCCCGACGGCGAATATACCCTTGAAACTGTTTATATCAAAAACAACGGCGACCTCGATCTCAAATATAAAATCGTTGTTACCGGCATAGACGGCTCCGGTGATCTCGGAGAATGGATCGACTGGTCGGTCAAAGTCAACGGTGAGAATGTTGACCTTGAGAGCTATGAAGCGACTCTTGCCGCCGGAGCGGCTAAGGTCCCCGTTGTTCTCGTCGGCACCATGAAGCACGACACACCCAATTCCGTTATGGGGAAAACCGCTGACGGAATCAGCATCACCGTTTACGCAAAGCAGACCACGGAACAGGCAGAATACCCCGCAGCATAAGTCTTGTAATTCAAACCGTTAAGGTTGAAAATAATTTGAAGAGGAGAAATTTCTTATGTTCAAGAAAACTTCGTCCAAGAGCGCATTGACAGCGAGCGTTATTTCTCTTGCGCTTTGCTTCGTAATGCTTCTTGGCACCACCTTCGCTTGGTGGTCAACTTCCACTTCATCACTTGTCAACACAGTTAAATCCGGCAACCTTTACATTGACCTTGTTGATGACAGTGACGCAACTCTCGTAGGCAAGACCCTTTCATTTGTCGGCGTAAATGACGGCGAAGAAGTCCTTTGGGAACCCGGCTGCAGCTATACGGTTGAGGATGTTTACCTCAAGAATACCGGCACCTGCGACATCAAGTATAAGATCAACGTCATAGGTATTGACGGTGATTCCGAGCTTGCCGATGTTATCACTTGGACCGTAAACGGCGCAGAGGCCACCTCATTCGAGGGCAGACTTGCTTCGGGCGAAACTTCCGCCGCTATCCAGCTCGCAGGTTCAATGGATAAAAACGCGGGTAACCGCTATATGGACAAGACCGCTGACGGTATTGCCATCGCCGTTTATGCAACTCAGGATAACGACGAAGCAACCTATGCAGAGGTTGTAGGTCTTATTCAGGAGCTCGACGTTTCCGAGATTACCGATGTAGCTCTTGACACAGCTTACACTCTTAAGACTGTTGCAGGCGCTCCCGAGGCAGAGTATGCCGATTGGAATGCTGATTTCGTCGTATCATTTGACCGTGATATCGCCGCCGGCGCTGTTACGCTCGCAGGCGCTTATGATGAATGGGATAACGGCAACTGGGTATCATTTGCAAATCCCGCCGCTATCGAGGCAGGCGCTGAATTCAGACTTCTCAAGGATTCCAGAGGCGCATATATCACCTACGCAGAAGTTTGTGACAGAGTCAACAACTTCAGCTGCGGCGCGGCTTCCGATGTTTCCGGCCTTACCATGACCGTTGAGCTTCGTCTCTTTGAGAGAGTCAACGGCGTTGAAACCGGCGAATACATCACCGCAGGCACTTACACCTACACATTCTGATCTTTTTGATCTGTAATCCGTTCACCCCCTCACCGGGGTGAACGGTGATCAAAGGTAATAAAGATTTATTGTTTTTGATCACCGTCGGGAAAGGAGGAGCCATAGTGAAAAGATCCAAAAGAAATTTTATCTTCGGTATAATATCGCTGGTTTTGATTTCGTCTGTTCTCGCTGTTTCCACTTTTGAGCGCAGGCAAAACGGATTTACCGTCTTCGGGCGCAATTTTTTCAGCGGAAATGAAAACAGTACTTTTGACGTTGATCTCTTTTGGTCCTCAGATCCCGATACGGAAGAGTGGAAAAGCGTCGAAGTAACAGGCAATGAGATTCCTCTTGACGGCAATGTTAAATGGGAGCCGGATCATTCGGAGACCCGATTCTTCAAAATAAAAAATGCGGGAGATTATGATTTTAACTGCAACCTCGGAATCGATATTCCCGATAATGAGATCGATGCTCTCACCTATATTTCCGGTCATCCTATCGGAAATGTGATCGATGTATATCTCTGTAGAAATATCGCTGATTTAAATTCAAAAGAATATGTCGGGACTCTCAGCGAGTGCTTCCAGATCCCGAATATCCTGAATGATTTTGAGCTTGCGAGCGGCTCAAGCTCAACCTGCGCCCTTGTTTTCACCATGAAGCACGAGGCGGGCAACGAATATCAGGGCACCCTCGATGAAAATAATAACAGGATCAACAATATAGGCTTCAAAATCTGTGCCGCGGCTTACGCCGAAGAGCCCGATCCCGAGTATGATGGCGAATTCGAAATCGCACTGCCCAATTCAGACAGTTATCTTTACAGAGTAGGCAACGGTGACAGTGTGGCGGCTTCAAAGCTCTTTTATGTGAATGATGCCGAAGCCTCCTCCTCAAACACATTAAATATCTTTGCCCTGAAGGCTTATGCCGCCGATTTTGACGGCAGCCTTCTGTCATTCACCGGAGAAAGGATCGCGGGCACTCAAAATGTAGGCCTTACCTTCACCCCGGGCACCGGCGCGACCGCGGCCGAGGTTTTATCCTCCGGCAAGTTCAAATTCAGCGGCAACGGCATTATCAAGGTGACGATGCTCTATGACGGTCAGCCCAAGGCCGAGCTCAATCTTGAGGTGGTCGGCGCCAAAAACGCGACGAAACAAACCGGTCTTCCGACAGGCTCAAGCGTGGTTTTATTCGATGATATCAATGTGTCATCCACTTATACGCTTTCAGGCGGAAGAACAATATACGGCAACGGCTTCTGTATCAACGATACAAGAAGCAGCGTTGCGGGAGTTAACGGTTATCTGAATATCAGCAACGGTACTGTAGATAACGCCGTTCTTAACGGGCGGGTTTATGATACTCTCGTTACCGACGGCATTGAAAACGAAGGCTATGCTCCGGGTGTTTGGATAACAGGAAACGCCAACATATATAATTCTCATATTTCGGAGTGCAGATACGCGGTCTTGATTGACAGTACCGGCAGCGTTCTCATTAAAAATACGACCTTGAGCGGCGGCGCTATGGCAAATCTCGGAGTTACGGGAGGCAATGTCACTCTTGAAAACTGCACGACCTCGACATCCGTCAGAGACGGCTTGAAAGGTCTCGGAGTCCATGTCGCTACCTCATCCTGCACCCTGAAAATTGAAGGGAGCTTAAAGCAATATAACTGGCTCAGGCAGAGCGATGTTCCGAGCACATATTCGTCAATCGTAAACAGCGTTTATAACGATTCAAACTACGCTTTCACAAGCGGCGGC
This sequence comes from uncultured Clostridia bacterium, assembly GCA_947166625.1. GTDB lineage: Bacteria > Bacillota > Clostridia > Oscillospirales > Acutalibacteraceae > CAG-177. The sequence continues at coordinate 9,006 of CAMVEX010000011.1, read as the reverse complement.
ACAAAATATGTCAATATGGGAATACTGTTTTTTACTTTTGCCGGCAGTATTCCTATGGCAGACGCGCAGTCAGCTTTAACGGATAACACTTCAAACAACTACGGTTTTATCGAAAAGGAAGCCCTCAATAAGAAAGGCACTCTCTACACCGCGAAGTCTTCTGCGGGCAGCGCAGATATGCTTACATATCCCGGCTACACTCCCACCGCACTCGGTCAGTATTATACCGAGCCCTCTTTCAGCTTTGATTATACCTCAAAGAATTATAAAGCGAAGGTGGCGGGCGATAACAATTACTGCTACTATGACAGCGCCACAGGCAAAGTAATCGTCTCGTTTGATAAAGCAAACAGTTCGGCGGCATTCAACTGGGATCCCATGATCCTTACCGCTCAGAAGTACGGCTCTTCACTGGATTACACCGTAACCATGAACGGCACCGGTTATACGGGCTCCGTGATACCCTTTGCCGAAAGCGGCGAATATCAGGTCGTTTACACCTGCAATGATGTAAACCAGTATCTCTACAATTCCGATGATGATCTCCATACGGTGACGGTTCCCTATACCCGTGTTGTCAACATATCCGTGACCGCCGTTGAGCCCGAAACCGTAACATACTACGCGGAGTTCTCTTATGTCGGCACCTGGGCAAACAGCGCAAAGACGGTTATAGGCGCAGATAATAAAACCTATGTTATGCCCGATATATCCGCAACCGGCACTAACTTCGGCTCAACGACTGCCGGCGGACAGACGGTCTATTATCCCATAGTTTCCGTTCCCGCTACCGAAAGCAACGGAAACACTGCGTACAGCTCCGGCAAAGGATATTATTTTGCTCCCGTTTTCAATGCGATAAATATCAAAGATTATAACCAGGATACCGGCGCGGCTCAATACACCTACAATGCCGGCTCGACTACCTGGCCTCACGGTCAGGCTCAGGCAAACGGCCCCGATTCGGCTGTGTTCGGCTACGCAAACGGCGCCGCCTACGGAAATCAGCCCTACGGCAGATCGCTGAATGCGCAGTATTATAAATTCGGCAAAAACAACAACGGTCTTTGCTACACTACAAATGATATAGAAAAAGATAACGCCGCAAGCAACCATCTTGTTCAGTATCACTATGTTTCCAATGACGGAACGACTTACTACTACTACATAAGATATGATTTCGGCGCTATGACTTATGAGAGCGGCGGTTGTTTCGCTCCGGGTACGATGATCACTCTGGCCGACGGCTCCCGGAAGCCGATAGAAAAAATCACCTTTGATGACAGGATCATGTCATATAATTTCTTTACCGGTAAAACCGAAGGCAAAGATATTGCCCTTCTCGTAAATCACGGAGAGGATTATTATGATGTCCTCAATCTTAAATTCAACGACGGAACCGTTCTCAGGCTGATTGCCGATCACGGCGTGTTTGACTACACTCTTAACAGATATATCTATCTCACACAGGAGAATTTCACTCAGTACGCTGGCGATAAATTTGTCAAATTCAGCGATAACGGCAAAATCAAAAAAGTAAAGCTCGTTGACGCATATACCACGAAAGAATATACAGTCGCTTATTCGATAACATCCTCTCAGAATTCAAACGCTTTCGCTCAGAATATGCTCACTGTTGCTCCCCCCGATAAATTCTATAACTGGATCGATATGGGCGGCAAGATGCGCTATGACACAAAGCAGTTTGAAGCGGATGTGAAGCAGTACGGGCTCTATGATTATTCCGTCTTCAAAGATTATGTAAGTTACGATACATTTGTCGGATTTAACGGAGCATATCTGAAGGTTGCTGTTGAAAAGGGCAAATTCACATTTGATGATATACTCAAATTGATCGGGCTTTATGCGGGATATATGAAATGATCCTCGTTCCGTAAGAAGTTCAGTTAACAATAATTTCGGCAGAGAACACATATTCATTTAAGGAGGGATGGTAATTGAAAAAATTACTCTCACCAAATGACAAATCGGCAAAGAAGGGAAGCGTATTTATCGGCAGCATCACGGCGTCGGTCGTGATGATAATCTGCTGTGCGATATGCCTGACCGGCGTCACCTGGGCTTGGTTTACGGCCAACGCGGCTGTAAAAACGGCTGACATAAAGACCGCCGACTACAAGACCGAGCTCGTTGTAAAGGATCAGGACGGCAACGTGATCGAGCCGGTTGACGGTAAGTATAATTTTGAGAATAATGTCAGATACACGGCCACGATCACTGCGTCGGGGACCGCCAGCACGGGATTTGCAACATTCTCGGTTGACGGAGTCAATTATTCCTCGATCCAGCTTGCGCCCGGAGAATCATTCTCCTTTGATATTCTCGGATATTCCTCTCTTGAAACCGGAGATTCAAACTGGGGCACGAGCACCTCGCAGGATCCCGTATTTGACGGAGATCTCAGATTTGTCAAGAATGCAGTCAATTTCTATGCGTTCGGTGTAGGCACACCTCTTGGTGAATATGATACCGATGCTCCGCTTGACGGATCGGGATATTTTGATACCGGTGACAGTATCAGCCTGTCTGATATCACAGCGCCCGAATATGCAAACTTCACCTTCAAAGAGTGGAATACTCAGGCAGACGGCGAAGGCACGGCATACGCGGCAGGCGATCAGATAACGGTTCCCGCAGAGGGAATCAACCTCTATGCGATTTATGACAGAGTAGCGGTCAAGCTTGTTCCGAAGGATGAGAACAGCACCGCTATGATAGAGAGAGACGGAGTAGTTGAAACATACAATACCGCCCTCGCGGCTACACCTGCGGGTGTAAACGAAATCAAAGAGCCTAATGCTGAAAGTTATGATGCTGCAGGTTATGAGACATATTATGTATATGGTCTTAAAGCAAATATCACCGAAGCTGAGATTGCCGATTATGTAAAAGTAACAGGCGACGGCAGATATGAAATAGAACTCAACAGTGCCGGCAAAGCGGGTACCGGAGCCATCATCAAAGTAATTGATAATGTTGATGATTCCGTAGTTGAGCAGTTCTATATCGTAATTTTCGGTGATATAGATGGAGATACTGACATTTCAGGTAATGATGCGTCTCGTTTGGAATATGAAGTTAGAATGAGATTATGGTCCGGCGATAATCAAGTAAAATATTTGATAAAGGCCTCAGATCTTGATTTGGATAATGATATTTCCGGTAACGATGTTTCAAGGCTTGAATCAAGTGTCAGATTTATCATCAGCATTGACCAGAAAACCGGCAAAGCGTCCTGAACTCCCTAACTAAGTAAATATACCCACTCAACTGACATCGGTACTCCCGGTGTCAGTTTTTTATCATAACATAAATCTGCGCCGACAAGGCAATAGTAAACAAAGGCAAAGTATAAAACAGCCGCTCACAACAGTGAGCGGCATAAGCATTCAATTTATTATGCTATTCAAAACTACTTTTCCGATTTCAAAATGGCATACCAACAAGCATCGCAAATACCTTGATTGTTTTTATCCGAACTTCGCATAGTGCCTTCATATTTCATTTTGCAATTTTTCATAACCATGCCGGAATGCGGGTTTCGCGGATCGTGACGGCTTTCAATGCGGTTTGCTCCGACCTCGTCAAAAAAGAAATCTATTACCGCGTTTAACGCTTCGGTCATAATTCCCCGATGCCACCATTCTTTGCCGATGCAGTAACCGATATGGACCATATCAACATTGTCATTCATATCAACTGCCGAGATGCTTCCGATCGGTTCGCTTCCGTGTTCTTTGAGGACGATAGCCCAATGATAATAGTTTTTCTTTGAGTAAAGGGGTATCCATTCCTTCAATACGGCCCTGCTTGCGTCAATATCGCGGTGCGGAGTCCAGGTCAGAAATTCTGTCACATCAGGATCGGACGCCCAGTTTTTATACATAGCCGGTGCGTCATCGGTTGAGAATCTTCTCAAAATCAGTCTTTCGGTTTCAATTGTCTGCGTTCCGCAGTGATTCATAATTTCACCTCCGTAATTTCAACATTTTACACGGTTGATAAACCTGAATTATTGATATGATTCTATAGAATTTAATAAATATCCTTTTATGTTTTTACAGCCTCATTTGCAAAACATTTCATTCTCTCAGCTTCCACGTCAAAACCACGTGAAAGGTAAATTTCGGACATCTTTAAATAACACTCGCTTGCTTTTTCGTATTCACCTGTTTTATTGTAAAGATTTGCGAGCATGTCGAGGTCATCACAAAAATATGTTCCTGCTTCACCCGCTGCTTTGTAATATGCCTCTGCCTCATCATATCTGCCGAGTTTTTCACATATTTCGCCTCCGTGGATGAACAGATGCCAGTTGTTATGGTATTTTTCCTTCACAGATATAAAGAATTCGTATGCTTCTTCCGTTTTCTCTGCAAAAAGGAGCGCGATCAGAAGATTGTCAGCATGTATGGGATCATTCGGTGAGTTTTTCACCTTCTCCCTGCATTCCGCAATTATCTCGTCTTCTCTTTTCAAAAGAAAATACATCCATATTCTGTGCATACAGGCGATCGAATATTCATTCGGATTACTTTCAGGGTCGTCATCAACTGCTTTCCGATACCATTCAAGAGCAACATCCCTGCAGTAATTCATCATAACCATATGAATCCAGCCATATTGCCATTTATCCGATATAGACATATTTCCGTTTCTTATCTGCTTGGCAAATTCCTCCCGACAACGCATAAAGTCCACCGGGTCGCGGCTGTTTTCAAAAACGGAAGAAAGACGTTGTGCATAATCATCATAGCCGAAGGAAGTCTTCTTGAAGAAATCATCAACCGTCACACCGTATAGGCTTGCAATTTCGGGGAGAATCAGCACATCCGGTAATGTTGTTCCGCATTCCCACCGTGAAACCGTCTGTGAATTCACTCCGAGTTTCTCAGCCGCTTTTTCCTGTGTCATATTTCTCGCAAGTCGATATTTTTTAAGATTTTCAAAAAACACATTCTCAATCATATAATCACCTTTTATGGTTATTCAGAAGCTTCTGCTGCTATTATAAATCATTTCACCGAGTATATTAAGGTCTCATTTTGTGATGATACTCTTGAATTGTGTTTAGCAGCATAAATGATACCGTATGTCTGAGAATCGCATCCGATTGTAATTCATCTAAATCATAGTGCCGAATACCAAGTTCTTTGGAAAGCTTTTTTGCAAGATAAGTCTTTCTGCTCCCGGGACCTCCGATAATAAAAATCTTCATTTTCGTCTCACCATTCCCGGTTTGCTTTATTCTTTCTTCGCAGTCAATACGTTAAACCGGAATTTGTCGTTCTGTCAAACCAGTTTTTCTATTATCTTTCCGCTTCATGGGGTCAGCGGTTTCCTTGTCAGATACAGGACATAGGTGTCCTCAAAGATTACCTTGCCGCCATTTTCTGCAACCACATTCCTGAGTCCATCAAAGAATGCTGACTTGTATGGCTCAGGTATCACAATATGATCGCAATGCGTGCCGCAGAAAGAAACATATTCATCGGGGGTCATCACACGTCTCCCGTAAAAATCATGCTCCTCGAAATCTGTAAAGCCATAGTTTTGCGCATTTTCATATCTGAAGCCGCCATGTGTATAGGGAATATCCGGTTTATAATACTGATCGTACAATTTCTGGATTCTCTCATAGAGTTCCATGTTTGGGGTTTTGTAATCTGCTCTTGTCAGCATCATCGCCAAAACTCCGCCAGGCTTCAACAGCTCGTAAGTTTTTGAGAAAGCAATTTCTTCAGGAATCCACTGAATGGTAGCCGCAGAATAGATCAAATCAAATCTCTGCTGCCCAAAATCGCAGGTGATGAAGTCATCGTTCACAATGTGGAAGTTGGAGAACTGGTTGTATTTCTCCTGCATCTTTGCATAAAGATGCTCTCCAAGCTCAATAGCGTTATAATCGCATCCCGTTTGTAGGATCGGGTCCGTGGCCTGGCCGGTTCCGGGTCCGATTTCCAAAACTTTCTTCTCCGGGCCGATCTTTGCGTAGTTTATCAGGTACTCAAATAATTCCTGGCTGTATCTCGGCCTGAACTTGTCGAATTGCTCAGGAATCGTATCAAATATTCTTCTGAATTCCATGCAGTAACCCCCGCAAATCTCGATTTGTTTTTTCATTATACCACATCCCGCTCTTTTTTCAAGACAGGGCGGGAGCCGAAACAGCCCTTGCCGACAAAATAATTTTTTATCCGTATGATCTTTGCAGATTTAACGGCAAAATTATGAAAATCTGACGGATAAGCGCCGATTTAGTGCGGATAAATCATTGACACGATCATGCCGTATGATATAATAACGGAAAACGGCTGCTGCGGGTGTAATATGAATAAAAATGTTAAAATGACACAGGGCAATATACTCGAAATCATAATAAAATTTGCCTTTCCCATAATGATGTCCTCATTGCTGCAATACAACTATCATCTTGTTGATAATATCCTCGTCGGGCGATTTATCGGCACCGATGCTCTTGCCGCTGTAGGAAATGTCGGCTCGGTAAATTCGTTTATAATCGGTGCCGCTCTCGGGCTTACGGCCGGGTTTACGATCCCGGTCGCGCATTGCTTCGGCGCAGGCGATATTAAACGCGCCTCTCATTTCGCCGGAAACAGCATCACGGTTTCGCTTATGATCGGCTGTGTAATTGTGGTGACGGCGCATATCATATCCGATCCGCTTCTTCGTCTTATCGGCACTCCGGACGAGATTATCGGTCTTTCATCGGCCTATGTCAATATCCTTTATTTCGCAGTTCCGATCCAGATGCTTTCAAATAATTTTACCGCGATAGCCAGAGCGGTGGGTGAGAGCAAAAAACCGCTGTATTTCTTTATTGTCAGCGTGATCACGAATTTTTTGCTTGATTTGCTTTTTATTGCAAAATTCGGCTGGGGAGTTGAGGGCGCCGCTGCGGCGACTCTTATCTCTCATGCGGTGCCTGCAATTCTGTGCGGTATTTATGTTTTCAAATTCAATAAAAGCATTGATATCAGGCTCGGCGACCTGCGCCTTGATTTCAAAACCGCCGCTTATCAGATCAAACTCGGTGTTCCGCTGTCGATGCAGTTTACGATCACATCGGTGGGCTCAATGTGCCTGCAGAGCGCAGTCAATTCTTTCGGACCGAATGTAATAGCCGGCATCACGGCGGCAAACAGGGTCGAGAATCTGACCAATATTCCGCTGTCAGGTCTCGGCGTCGCCACTCAGACCTTTGTGGCGCAGAATTACGGAGCGGAGAAGTATGACCGCATACTTGATTCTGTTAAGAAAATACTTATTCTCGATATTGTGCTGAGCGCTGTAATGAGCCTCATTCTCTATTTTGCGGGTCCGTATGCCGTGTCGCTGTTTATGAAAGAGCCGAATCCGGAAATAATGCGTATTTCAAAGCGGTACATCCTCGCGATAGCTCAGTGATATTCTCTTGTTGCCGTTCTTTTTGTGTTGCGAAATTCGCTTCAAGGGCTCGGATTTACTTACTCAAATATGATAGCCGGAGCGGGAGAGCTTGCGGGCAGGGTTTCCGTCGCGTTCATATTCAGCAGAATAATAGGCTTAAACGCGATTTTTTATGCTCCCCCGGCGGCCTGGCTTCTCGCGGATATTCCTCTTGCAGTGATATTCATAATTCAGTCGCGAAAAATGAAACAAAAGCTGAAAAAACAGCCGACAGAGTATGTTCAGGCGGTTAAATCCGATTGAGAAAAAATGCCTTTTCCGGTATTTCCCGGATCTTCAGGTTGATCGGCAAATAAAAAACAGCCCCGAATTTCGGGGCTGAAATTTTTGCGATTTTATCTCTTTGAGAACTGGGGTGCACGGCGGGCGCCTTTGAGACCGTATTTCTTTCTCTCTTTCATTCTGGGGTCTCTGGTAAGAAGACCTGCCTTCTTGAGAGGGGAGCGGAGCTCTTCATCAAACTGAAGAAGCGCGCGGGCGATGCCGTGGCGGATCGCGCCTGCCTGACCGGTTACGCCGCCGCCTGCAACTCTGCAAACGATGTCGAATTTCTCGGCGGTGTCGGTGATCGCGAGAGGCTGACGAACGATGAGCTTGAGAGTATCAAGGCCGAAATAATCGTCTATATCTCTTTCGTTGATAGTGATCTTGCCTGTGCCGGGATAAACGCGGACTCTGGCAACCGAGCTCTTTCTGCGGCCTGTGCCGTAGTAATAATTGGATTCGTACATTATTTATAGCCTCCCTTTCTTAAAATTCCCAGGCTTCGGGCTTCTGGGCGGCATGAGGATGCTCTGCGCCCTTAACCACGCGAAGACGGGTGAGTGCCTGGCGGCCGATGGTCGTATCGGGGATCATGCCCTTAACAGCCTTTGTTACGGCGAATTCGGGCTTGGTCTTCATGAGAGTGCCGTATTTGACCTCTTTGAGATGGCCGATATAACCGGTATGATGATAATATTTCTTCTGCTCAAGTTTTTTGCCGGTAAGAACTACCTTTTCGGCATTGATGATGATAACATGATCGCCGCAGTCTGCGTTCGGGGTGAATGTGGGCTTGTTTTTGCCGCGAAGAAGGTTGGCTGCTTCAACAGCGACCTTGCCGAGGGGCTTGCCTGCTGCATCGATCACATACCATTTACGGGTGATGTCGCCCGCTTTAGGCATATAGCTGGACATAGTATTTCCTCCAAAACTTTATTTGTTGCCTGCATATATTATCACAACGAATCGGTGATGTCAACAAGAATTTTTCAAAATTTTAATTTATAATTCACAATCTCGCTTTTTCTCGCATTTTCTCGCTCAATCATATAAAAATCTCACTCGCGATTTTTGAATCTGAGTATAAAAATCCCGGTTTTCTAAGCCCCCGTGATCGAATTTGCGCTCGTTTACTGTAATTTCCGAATAAAACCGGAATAAATATCCCGATTCAAAATAAAAATCACAAAAAATATTTTGAAAATCCGTTTTAACGGACTCTAAATGTTATAAAATGATAAGTAACAAAAC